>JALHNQ010000005.1 GCA_022843405.1 Methylocystis sp.
GTCGGGCTACGCCCTCCCGACGCCGCGACAAAATCGAAACGCCCCGCGTTCAGCAAACCCCGGCAGGAATCCACTTAAAGTCCGCGGGGAGCTGTCCAAACAACCGGAGCCAGCTCTGCTCATACGCTTCCGCATTCTCTTCGACGAAAAAGCATCTAACTTCCTTTGGATTGCCTTCGTCAAAGAATTTGCGATGCGCATTCTTCAAAATTTGAATTGCGATCATGAACGACGTATCAGAATAATCCGATGCTTTCGGCTTCCACGGCCCTGAAAATCCGTCGACATACGTCAAGATTGAGTGGCCTCCCTGCAATAATTTGAAGGTCAGGGTTTCTAAATACTTCTTGAGAATAAAATGTTTGGCGCGAGTTTGTTCTCGTCCTTCGTAAACGTTTCCCATCGCACGCCGCCGTCTAATTTATTCAGCCGCCACCGACAGAATTTGCTTATCGGCTAGAACGGAGGGCATCTGACTCCATTCACGCCCATCAAGCGTTCTCCCCCCAGATTTCGGCCTTATGCCGCCCCATTGCTTAAAGAAAAAAGACACCTTCGCCTCCGCACATTGATCGCGTACTTCACGAACCCAGTTTGGGTGCATTCGGCGTGCTTTGGGGCCGCTCTCGCCACCAACGATGACCCAGTCGATGTCCGAAAGATCGACTTTTCCAAGAGGCCCGATCAGCGGTTCGACAGACAAAAAACGAATAGACGCATTTGCCATTTGCACATGCCGAATTCTGGATTTCGCCGTCGCATTTTCGATTGACGTTCCCAACCAAATGTGCGCGGGCGCAGGCTGGTTAGGATAACGGCTGTTTATGTAGTCTCGCAAAAGCGAGCTTCTCTTTGTTAGAATTTGAAATGTGTGCCAGTCGGCAGCTTCCATGGTTGCAAAAACATCATCGAGGAATTGACGAGGTATTTCCTTGTGGAACAGGTCACTCATCGAGTTCACGAAAATGAGCTTGGGATGCCGCCAATTTAAAGGTTGCTTCAACCGTTCCGGGCGCAAGAATAGATCGAAACCTCGCTCGAACGGATGGCCTGGCGTTCCGCGAAACCGTTCAGAGAACCTTTCAGCATAACAATTGTTGCACCCCGCGCTGATCTTCGTGCAGCCGGTAACGGGATTCCAAGTAGCTTCGGTCCACTCGATAGAAGTCGAATTTGCCATTTTAATTCGCCAGAACATATGTAGAACATAGATTAGAGCGCGCCGGTTAATCAAGAGTCAATTTTAGGCTCTTCCTTCCGCTGCGCCCCGCCTGCTATCAGAACCCATGACCGAAAAGAACCGCAATATCCGCGCCGGCTCCGCCAGCGGCGATCGACCCTTGCGCCGCCGCGCCAAGGACGCGCCCGCGCCGCATGCCGCCGCGAGCAAAGACGCAAGGCTGACAAAGCCGCGTTTTGACAAACCGCGCTTCGACAAGCCCGCCGCGCCGCGCGCCGAAAGCGGGCGCGGCCAGCGCCCCGTCAAGAAACGCGTCGCCGCGCCTGAGCCGGCGCCCCATGACAAAGCCTTCGAAGGCGATCGCATCGCCAAGGTCATGGCGCGCGCCGGAGTCTGTTCCCGCCGCGACGCCGAGCGCTGGATCGCCGAAGGCCGCGTCGCCGTCAACGGCCGCGCGCTGACCAGTCCCGCCTTCAATGTGAGCGATAGCGACAAGATCACGATCGACGGCGCGCCGATGCAGGCGCGCGAGCGCACCCGGCTGTTTCTCTTCCACAAGCCCGCCGGCTATGTCACCACCGCGCGCGACGAAGAAGGCCGGGCCACGGCGTTCTCTTATCTTGAGGAGCGCTATCCCGATTTGCCGCGGCTGGTCAGCGTCGGCAGGCTCGACATCAACACGGAAGGGCTGCTGCTGCTCACCAATGACGGCGGCCTGGCGCGCACGCTCGAATTGCCGGCGACCGGCTGGACGCGTCGCTATCGCGTGCGGGCGCATGGCGCGATCGATCAGGCGCGGCTCGATTCGCTGCTCGGCGGCATAACGATCGACGGCGTCCATTATGCGCCGATCGAAGCGCGGCTCGAACGCGAGCAGGGCGCAAACGTCTGGATCGCGATGAGCCTCACCGAAGGCAAGAACCGCGAGATCAAGCGGGTCATGGCGCATCTCGGGCTCGACGTGACGCGACTCATTCGCGTGTCCTTTGGGCCGTTTCAACTCGGCGATCTCGCCGAAGGCGCGGTTGAGGAAGTGCGGCTGAAAACGCTGCGCGAGCAATTGGGCAAATCGCTCGCCGAACTCGCCGGCGTCGACTTTGCCGCGCCGCTGCGCGAGAAGGCGCCCGAAGAACAGCAGGAGATTCGCGAGCGCGCCGAAAAGCGTCCGCGCAAACATGTCTCCACGCTGCGTAAGGAACAGGACGAGCGGCGCGACGCCGGTCCCCGCGCGCGCGTGACTCGCGGCGCCGTCGCCGATCGCAAGGGACGCGCCGTCGCCGTCGAGCGGGTCACGCCAGTTGCGCGCAAAGCGCTAGAGGCGGCGCCATCGCGCAATGCGCGGCGTTTCGAATCAATGCGCGATGATGGCGCGCGCCAACGGCCGGAAGCGCGAACCGAGCGTCCAGCGCGAGACAGCAAACCGCGCGCAGAGCGTTTCCAGCGCGAAGAGGGGCGGCGACGCGACGATCGCGCCGCGCCCGAACAACGCCGTCCGCCTCGCTTCGACGAACCACGCGGCGCGCGTCCAGCGCGCCCGCCGCGCGCGCGGGGGTCGGAGGGACGCGACGATGGTCCGCGCGAAACGCAGAGATTCGAGACGCGGTCAGACGACCGAGCGAGCGATCAGAGAAATTATCGCACGGCCAAGCGCGATGACGCGCGTTTCGAAAAACGTCCGCCGCGTCGCGACGGCGACGAGGCGCGACGAGATGCGCGCGGCGCCGGCGCAAGCCGCGAGGAGCGGCCGCGGACATTCGACAAGCGCCCGGCCCGCACGGGCGCGCGCGAATTTTCGGCAGGCGGCCGCGCGCCCGGCGCGCGGGGATTTGATCAGCCCCGCGGCGAGGGAGACGCGCGGTTCGCGCGAAGCGGTGGACCGCATAAGGGCCCCCACAAAGGTCCACGCGGCGGACCGGGCAAAGGTCCCGCCGGCGGCCGAGGCGCGCCGCGCAAGGGGCCGCCCAAAGGCGCCTTCAAGGGGTCGCGTAAAGGACCCTCAAAGGGGCCGCGCAAGCCGCGCGGCGCTTAAGCCATGCGCATCGTCGGCGGCGCCCTGCGCGGACGGGCGCTTTCTGGTCCGCGTTCGCTTACGATCCGACCGACGTCCGAGCGTCTGCGCGAATCCGTTTTCGACATTCTCGCGCACCGGTTCAGCGATCCGGTTACCGGCGCGAACGTCGTCGATCTCTTCGCGGGCGCCGGCGCGCTCGGGCTTGAAGCGTTGTCGCGCGGCGCGGCGCGCGCGCTGTTCGTCGACGACGGCGCAGAGGCCCGCGCTTTGCTGAGCGCCAATATCGAAGCGCTCGGACTTGGCGGCGTCACGCGCATCTTTCGCCGCGACGCCGCCAAGCTCGGCGCGGCGCCGCCGGGCGAACAGTTCTCGCTCGCTTTTCTTGATCCGCCTTACGGCAAGGATCTCGCGACGCCAGCGCTCGCGGCGCTCCTCGACGGCGGCTGGCTCGCGCCGGGCGCCGTCGTCGTCATCGAGGAGCGCGCCAAGGCGCAAGTCGAATTGCCGTCGTCGTTGATGCGCGAAGACGAACGTCGCTACGGCGACACGCAATTCGTCTTCGCACGCTACGTTCCTTAGCGTTCAGAGAACGCTTTCATGTGTTCTCAGAAGGATTCCCTCTAGCCTTTTCGCAGAAGAGCAAAGGCCTGACCGGGAATCAGAGCCGATCATGGAACGCTGGCCGTGCTCTGGATTCCCGATCGCGCGCCTTGCGCGCGTCAGGAATGACAGCCGTGCCATTCAAACGCGGATTCCGTGATTCACTCCACGGCGCCGCCGCGGGCGCGCCAGCCGCCGGTGCCAGGCGCATAGTGGCATATGTCCTTGCGGCCCACGCCTTGAGCCTGCGCCAGGGCTTTGGCCGAACGCCCGCCCGCCTGGCAAATGAGAATGACGTCGCCCTTCGGCAGCTTTGTCGGATCGAAGCTCGAAAGCGGCATGTTCTTCGCGCCGGGCACATGGCCGGCGCCATATTCATGCGGCTCGCGCACATCGACGATTGAACAGGATTTGTCCGCGACGACGCGGCAGAAATCGTCATGCTCGATCGTCGGCGCCGCGCCGCCGCCTGCGAATTTTGACAAGAGAGAGCCAAGAGTCATTCTTCGTTCCTTTCTTCTCAGCCTTGTTTTTCGGCGTCGAACTGGGAGAAGGCGGCGAGCGCGTGGCTCGCATACATCACCGACGGTCCGGCGCCCATGTAGATGCTCATGGCGAGCGTCTCCATCACCTCCTCGCGCGTCGCGCCGCGTTGTGACGCGGCTTTAGCGTGGAAAGCGATGCAATCGTCGCAGCGCACCGCGACGCTGACCGCAAGCGCGATCAGTTCCTTGGTCTTGGCGTCGAGCGCGCCTTGCGCCCCCGCCGACATCGCCATCGCCGAAAAGGCTTTCATCGTCTCCGGCGCGCCGACGCGCAATTCCCTTATGTCGGCGGAAAGCTTCTTGGCGAGCGCCGCCCAGTCTTCAATCATCAGGCCCTCCTTGGGACTTCGTCATCGCGCAGCACGACATAGATGGCGGGGATAACGAGCAGAGTTAGCGCCGTCGACGAGGCGAGGCCAAAGACCAGCGAAATGGCGAGGCCCTGAAAGATCGGATCGGTGAGGATGAAGGCCGCGCCGATGATCGCCGCGGCGGCGGTGAGAAAGATCGGCTTGAAGCGCACCGCGCCCGCCTCGATCAGCGCCGCGCGCAAATTCATGCCGCGCGCGCGCAAATGCCGAATGAAGTCGACGAGCAGAATCGAATTGCGCACGACGATGCCGGCGAGCGCAATGAAGCCGATCATGGAGGTGGCGGTGAAGGCGGCGTTGAACAAAATGTGGCCGATGACGATGCCGACAAGCGTCAGCGGCACCGGGGCAAGGATGACGAGCGGCAGTTTGAACGAGCCGAACTGCGCGACGACAAGGAGATAGATGCCGAGCAGCGCAACCATGAAGGCCGCGCCCATGTCGCGGAAGGTGACGTAGGTCACCTCCCACTCGCCGTCCCAGAGCAGCGTCGGCTTGGAATCGTCGAGCGGCTGGCCGTGATATTTGATCGCCGGCGGGCCTGACGGTCCCCAGTCGATCTTATCGATCGCGTCTTCGACCGCGAGCATGCCATAGATCGGCGCTTCGAAACGTCCAGCGACCTCGGCGCTGACCATTTCGGCGAAACGGCCGTTATGGCGGAAAATCGGATAGGAGCCCTGTTCCCGCGTCGCCTTGACGACGTCGCCGAGTTCGACATTGGCGCCTTGGCGCGCCGTGCCGCCGGCGGGCAGCGGCGTCGACAGGATTCGTTCGCTGGGCGTCATCGCCGCTCGCGGCAACGCCACCGAAATATCGATGGGCTTGGCGCCGCCGCCTTTTTGCGAAAAGCCGATCTTCACGCCGCCGACCAGGGCGCCGATCGTGTCATAGACGGCGCGTTCCTCGACGCCGTGATATTCGAGCGCTTCCTGATCGATTTCGAAGCGCAGGCGTTCGGCGCGCTGGCCGTAGCTGTCGTCCGTATCGACGACGAAATCGACCGCGTCGAAAGCCTTGCGCGCTTTCGCCGCGAGATCGCGCCGCGACTGCGCATCCGGACCATAGATTTCGGCGAGCAGCGTCGACAGCACCGGCGGGCCCGGCGGCACTTCGACGACCTTGATCGCAGTATGCTCCGGCGCCGGCAACCCCTCGAGCTTCTTGCGAATATCGAGCGCGATCGCGTGGCTCGCGCGGCTACGCTCGCTTTTCGGCTGCAGGTTGATCGCGAGATCGCCCATCTCGGGCGTCGCGCGCATATAATAGTGACGCACCAGACCGTTGAAATTAAAGGGCGCGGCCGTGCCCGCATAGGACTGAATGGAGGTAAGCTCCGGAATATCCGCCAAGCGCTCGGCGGCCGCCGTCAGCACCCGATCCGTTGCTTCGAGCGACGCACCGCGCGGCAGATCGACGACGACCGCAATCTCCGACTTGTTGTCGAAAGGCAGCAGCTTCACCCGCACGGTCTTTGTCACGAACAGCCCCATCGAGAAAAGCGTCGCAAGGCCGACGGCCAAAAGAAACCGCTGCGAGCGCTTACGGCCCTGTAACAATGGCGTCGCCACGCGCACATAGAATTCGCCCATGGCGCCGCGTTCATGGGCATGATCGGCGCCGTTGCCGCGCTCCTGCTCGAATCGCTTGCCGGCGATCTTGAGCAGAAGCCAAGGCGTAATCGTCATCGCGACGAAGAAGGAAAACACCATCGCGAGCGAAGCGTTCGCGGGGATTGGGCTCATATAGGGGCCCATCAGCCCCGAGACGAACATCATCGGCAGCAGCGCGGCGATGATGGTGAGCGTCGCGACGATCGTCGGATTGCCGACCTCCGCGACCGCCTCGACCGCCGTGTCGATCATGCTGCGGGCGCCGCGCATATGCCAATGGCGCACGATGTTTTCGACGACGACGATGGCGTCGTCGACGAGAATGCCGATTGAAAAAATGAGCGCGAACAGACTGACGCGGTTGATCGTGTAGCCCATCAACCACGAGGCGAAGAGCGTGAGCAGAATCGTCGTCGGAATGATGACGAAGACGACGACGCCCTCGCGCCAACCGACCATGACGACGATCAGCGCGACAATCGAGACCGTCGCGAGCGCGAGGTGAAAGAGCAGCTCATTGGCCTTTTCGGTCGCCGTCTCGCCATAGTCGCGCGTCACCGCGATCTCGATGTCATCGGGGACGATGCGGCCCTTGACGGCGTCGAGCCGATGCATGATCTCGTCGGCGACGATGACGGCGTTGGCGCCGCGACGCTTAGCGATGGCGATGCTGACGGCGGGGCGCTTGTCGAGACCGCCGGCAGCGTTGCGGGTCATCGTCCAGCTGCGCCGGTCGGGCTCGGCGGCGCCGACGCGCACGTCGGCGACGTCTTTGACATAAACCGGCCGCCCGTCTCTTGTGGTGAGCAGCAGCAGGCCGATGTCGGGAGCACCCTGAAGAGTCTGGCCGGCGACGACGGGCACGGCGCGATTATCCTCGCGAAACGCGCCGACGAGGAAGGAGCGGTTGGCGTTGGTCAGCTTGTCGATGAGCTGATTGAGCGTGACGCCATATTGCGACAGGCGCTCGGGATCGGGTTCGACGCGGATCTGATTGGGGCTGCCGCCGACGATATAGCTCAAGCCGACGTCATCGACCTTGGTGAGGTCGTGCTGCAATTCCTCGGCGACCTGATACAGGCCATTGTCGGTCCAGCGATCGGCGCGCTCCGGCTTCGCTGACAGCGTCAGCACGACGATCGCCACGTCATCGATGCCGCGGCCAACGATCAGCGGTTCGGGAATGCCCTTGGGCAGATCGCCGATATTGGCGCGAATCTTTTCGTGAATGCGCAGCACCGCATTGTCTTGCGATGTGCCGACATAGAAGCGCGCGGTGACGACGACCTTGTCGTCGCGGGTCTGCGAATAGACATGCTCGACGCCATTGACGCCCTTGATGATGTCCTCAAGCGGCCGGGTGATGAGTTCGATCGCGTCTTCCGCCTTATAGCCATTGGCCGACACCATGATGTCGACCATCGGCACGGATATCTGCGGCTCCTCCTCGCGCGGCAGCGAGCGCAGAGCGATCAGTCCGACGAGAATCGAGGCGAGCAGCAGCAGCGGCGTCAATGGCGAATTGATGAAGACGCGGGTCAGCGTGCCCGAAATGCCGGGACGAAACTCCTCGCTCATGGCGTCGAAACCACGTCGCCGTCGCGAAGGCCGGAAAGTATCTCGACGCCGTCGCCGCGCGGCTCGCCCAGCTGCACGACGATTTCCTCGCCGGACGCAAGGCGGACGAAGTCCACGCCGGCGCGGCGATAGACCGCGGCGCGCGGGATGATGATCGTGTCGCGCTTGCCGGTCGTGACGTAAACGCGCGCGCGTTCGCCAACGAAATAATCGCCGAGCCCCTCTACATCGACGTCGGCGATGACGCGGCCGCCTTGAATTTCGGGATAGACGATGCGCACGCGGCCCTGCTTGCGTTCGCCGCCCGCTTCTTCATGCAGACCGCGCGCGCCGATCTCGACCTTGTCGCCGGCGCGCATGAATCGCGCATGACGCTCGGGCAATTGCAGACGCAAAATGTATTTGTCTTCGGCGATCGTCGCGATGGTTTCGCCAGGCATCACCACGCGTCCGACGGAGGCCGGAATGGTGAGGACGCGCCCTGGCCCCGGCGCGCGCACCGAGCCTTCCGCCGCCTGTTGTTCGATCACCCCGCGATCGGAGCGCAAGGCCGCCAGATTGCGCTCGGCGACGTCGAGCGCGGTCTTCGCCTGGTCGAACAGCGCCTTGGTGTAGACCCCGCGCCGGAACAACTCCTGCGCACGGCCGAAATCGGCCTGCGCCTTGTCGCGCTGCGCCTGCTGCGATTGGATGCGCTGATCGAGCGCCTGCATCTGCAGGAAGAGCTTCTGATCGACGACCGAGGCGATTTCGACGCCGCCGGCGACGTCGTCGCCCTCTTTGATCTTGAGCGCGCTCACCGTGCCGCCGATGCGCGCCCGCGCCGTCAATTGATGCGCCGGTTCCACCGAAGCGACGACCGCCTTGAGATCGTCGATCGGCGCGACGCGCGCTGTGACCTCTCCCGCCGCGGCGCTTGAAGAGAACGCCAAGAGGGCGAGGAGCGCCGTCGGCGCGATATGCAAGCGGCCCGCAGGTCTCATGCGGTCAGTTATATGCATAAAACGTAAATTAGCAATAGCGAATTTAATGCATCCCATCTTCAACAGAAAGGGCGGCGCGCGGCCACCCTCGAATGGGCGTAAGAGATCGTCAGCCCCAAAGATTGCACCAGCCGCGCGCGCTGACCGGGCCGCTCACCACGCCACAGCCGGAAGGCGGGTTGAAGTAGGCGCAATTGGCGCAGCTTTGTCGACCATTCGGCGCGCCGCGATAGGCCGCCGCCGCCTTGCTCGACTTCGCTAGCGCACGCGTCGCGGCGCCTAAACCTCCGGAAGCGGCGCACAGCATCAACAGCAATGAGCGACGCGTCAGACTGCGAAATTCGACCATCTTCGCCTTTCCTATCCAATTCGCCTCGTTGATCGGGCTGCATTACAATTAAATTAGATCTACGTAATATAATTGGGCGCGTCCTCGGCACATGCGACAAATCGCTCTTTGGCGCACGACGCCGCGCTTGACAATTATATTCGATATTCTTAATTTAGCGATCATGAATGTAAATCTGCTTGAGCTGGCGCCGAAAGCTGCGCAGGCCGAAAGCTTTCTCAAGGCGCTCGCCAACCGCCATCGGTTGATGGTGCTGTGCCAGTTGCACGGCGGCGAACTGTCGGTGACCAAGCTTCAGGAGGCGATCGGTCTCAGCCAGTCGTCGCTCTCCCAGCATCTTGCCCGTCTGCGCGAAGATCGGTTGGTGAAAACCCGCCGCCAGTCGCAAACGATTTACTACTCCCTGGCCAATGAAAACGTCTCGCGAATCATCGGCCTGCTCTATGAGATGTTTTGCGCCGAGCCTTGCGGCAAGGCGGCGAAACCGCGCGCGCGCGTCAAACGAGGGACTCTGCGCCATGAGCATTCGTCATGAGCATTGATCGAATCGTCATGGCCTTTGCCGGCTCGATGATCTTATTGAGTCTGCTGTTGTCGCAGCTCGCCAGCCCCTGGTGCCTCTTGCTCGCGGCCTTCGTTGGCGCCAATCTGGCGCAGGCGGCCTTTACGGGTTTTTGCCCCTTGGCGCGCGCGCTGAAGCGGCTCGGCGCCAAGTCAGGCGCCGCCTTTTAGACCTCGTCGACCCTCAAATGGCGCCGGCCAGCCCGGCGCGTTCATAACGGAACCTCGAAGGCAGATGGCGCCAGCGGACTGGGTCGACGAAACGCCATCCTTGCGCAGCCTCGACGCCGCGACGAAGACGCTTCTGCGCGAGGCCGCCGTGCGCAAGCAAATCCCCCGCGGCGCCGTGCTGTTTCGGCCCGGCGATACATGCGCGCATTTTCCGCTGATCGTCTCGGGTTCGGTGCGGGTGCAACGGGTCACCGAATCAGGCCGCGAGATCGTGCTTTATCGGGTCGGCGCGAATGAGACCTGCATTCTGACGACAGCCTCGCTGCTTTCGGACGACGCCTACGCCGCCGAAGGAATCGCCGAGACCGACGTGACCGCCTATGTCGTCCCCGCCGATCGATTCAGCGCGCTGATGAACGCATCCCAAGGCTTTCGCGCGCTGGTGTTCGACGGCTACAGCAAACGTCTCGCGACGCTGATGTCGCGCATCGAGGAGATCGTCTGCACGCGGATCAATGTGCGGCTGGCGGAACGTCTTCTCGCCCTGTGCGGCGCCGGCGATAAAATCGTCGCCACGCAGCAGGCGCTCGCCGCGGATCTCGGCACGGCGCGCGAAGTCGTCGGCCGAACGCTGAAGGCCTTCGAACGCTCAGGCTGGATAAAATTGTCGCGAGGCGGCGCCGAAATCGTCAATCTCGCGGCATTGCGTTCGCTGTGCGACGCGCAGCGTGACTAAGTCGCGGACACGCGTCCCGCGATCGCGCATGTCCTCTCTCATGCGTGGCGCAAACCATCAGCACGAATATTTATGCGCACAAAGCGCGGGGGAGGATTGAATGGCGCATATCGTCATCATGGGCGCAGGGATCGGCGGCGTCGCCGCCGCGATCGAAGTTCGCGAAGGGCTTGGAAAGCAGCATCAGGTCACAGTTGTCTCCAACCTCGAGAATTTTCAATTCACGCCGTCCAACCCCTGGCTTGCCGTGCAATGGCGCAAGCCCGATGAACTCAAGGTGCCGCTCGCGCCGGTGTTCAAGCGAAAGAATATCGGCTTCATTCCAGTCGGCGCGAAGCGGGTTCTGCCCGACGAGAACCGGCTCGAATTGGAGAACGGCGAGAGCGTCGCCTATGATTATCTCGTCATCGCGACGGGTCCGAAGCTCGCCTTCGAGGAAGTGCCGGGGCTCGGACCGCATGGCGGACATACCCATTCGATCTGCACATTGCAGCATGCCGAGACCGCCGCGAAGGCCTATGAGGACTTCTGCAAGGATCCCGGCCCGATCATCATCGGCGCGGCGCCCGGCGTCTCCTGTTTCGGGCCGGCTTATGAATTCGCCATGATCCTTTCGACCGATCTGCGCCGGCGCGGCATTCGGCACAAAGTGCCAATGACTTATGTCACGTCGGAACCTTATATCGGTCATCTCGGGCTTGGCGGCGTCGGCGATACGAAGGGGATGCTCGAATCGGCGTTCCGTGATCGTGACATCAAATGGATCGTCAACGCCAAAACGACAGCGATCGAGCCCGGCCTGCTCAAATGCGCCGAGCTCGACGACAATGGACAGGTCAAGAAAGAGCACGAAGCGCCGTTCAAATTCGCCATGATGATGCCGGCCTTTAAAGGCGTCGATGCGCTGATGGGCGTTGAAGGACTCGTTAATCCGCGCGGTTTCGTCATCATCGACAAAAATCAGCGCAATCCCAAATATCCGAATGTCTTTGGCGTCGGCGTCTGCGTCGCCATCCCGCCTGTCGAGGCGACGCCGGTGCCGACCGGCACGCCAAAGACCGGCTATATGATCGAGTCGATGGTCACGGCGACCGCACATAATATCGTCTCGCTGATCGCCGGACGCGACGCGAAGGAAGAAGGCACGTGGAATGCTGTTTGCTTGGCGGATTTTGGCGACAGGGGCGTCGCCTTTGTCGCAAAGCCGCAAATTCCGCCGCGTAACGTCAACTGGTCGAGCGAAGGACGCTGGGTTCATCTCGCGAAGGTCGCCTATGAAAAATATTTCCTTCGCAAGGTCCGCAAGGGGCAGAGCGAGCCTGTATATGAGCGCTACATCATGAAACTGCTCGGCATCGAACGGCTGCGTCGCGCCCTTTCATGAAGGGGCTGGCGGCCAAGCACTGCTAGGAAGAGGCCATGCGGACACGGCCGTTAGGACGCGAGATCGCCATCGCGCTCGCCTTCAAGCTGATCGCGCTCATCGCGCTCTATTTCGCATTTTTCGGTCCTGCACATCGCATAAGGTTGACGCCGGCTCAGATGGCGGAAACGCTCTCGGCCGGCGCGCCGCGCTGACTTCCGGAGCATAAAAAATGTTCGAACTCGACGTCGTCACGCTTTCGCGCCTCCAATTTGCGCTGACGGCAATGTATCACTTCCTGTTCGTGCCTTTGACGCTGGGCCTCGCGCTTCTGCTCGCCGTCATGGAAAGCGTCTATGTCATGACCGGGCGAAAAGTCTGGAAAGACGCGACGCAGTTCTGGGGCACGCTGTTTGGCATCAACTTCGCCATGGGCGTCGCCACCGGCGTCACCATGGAGTTTCAGTTCGGCACCAATTGGGCTTATTACTCCCACTACGTCGGCGACATTTTCGGCGCGCCGCTCGCCATCGAAGGCCTGATGGCGTTCTTCCTCGAGGCGACCTTCGTCGGGCTGTTCTTCTTCGGCTGGAAGCGCTTGAGCAAGGTGCAGCATCTCGTCGTCACCTGGCTTGTCGCGCTCGGCGCTAATTTCTCGGCGCTGTGGATTCTCGTCGCCAACGCCTGGATGGAAAACCCGGTCGGCGCCGCCTTCAATCCGCAGACGATGCGCATGGAGCTGACCTCCTTCGCGGAGGTCTTGTTCAATCCCGTCGCCCAGTCGAAATTCGTGCACACGGTCAGCGCCGGCTATGTCACCGGCGCGATGTTCGTCATGTCGATCGGCGCCTACTACATGTTGAATCGTCGCCATGTCGACATCGCGCGCCGCTCGCTGACGGTCGCGGCGAGCTTCGGCCTCGCTTCGGCGCTTTCGGTCGTCGTGCTCGGCGACGAAAGCGGCTATACGGCGGGCGAAAGCCAGAAGATGAAGATCGCCGCGATCGAGGCGATGTGGGAAACTGAGCCGCCGCCGGCGTCCTTCACGCTCTTCGGCTTTCCCGATCTCAAGAAAGAAACGACGGAATATGAGATCAAAATTCCCTATCTGCTCGGATTGATCGCCACGCGTTCGCTCGATACGCCGGTCGAAGGGGTCAAAGCCCTTGTCGAGCGTGCGGAAACGCGCATCCGCAGCGGCATGGCGGGCTATCAATGGCTCGTCAAGGAAGGCGGCCGCCCCAACGCCGTAATTCCGCCGGCGCTCGAAGCCTCGATGCGCGACGTCGGCCATTCGCTGCTCGTCAAGCGCATTCGCCCGGATATCGAGAATGCGACCGACGCGCAGATTCACGAAGCGGCGCTGTCGACGATTCCCGACGTGCCGGTGTTGTTCTGGTCGTTCCGCATCATGGTGGCGCTCGGCTTCTATTTTATCGCGCTCTTCGCCGTGGCCTTCTATCTGTCAAGCCGGCGGCGCTGCGGGCGACCCTGGTTCCTGCGGATGACGATGTATAGCCTGCCGCTGCCCTGGGTCGCGGCCGAACTCGGCTGGATCGTCTCGGAATATGGCCGGCAGCCATGGATCATCGACGCGACGATGCCGACATTTCTTGGCGTCTCCAACGTTCCTGCGTCGAATGTCGCGGCGAGTCTCGCGGCTTTCGTGCTGTTCTACAGCGCGCTCGCCATCATCGATGTCGGGCTCATCGTCAAATATGTCCGCATCGGCCCGCAGAGCGAGCCCGAGCCTCAGACCTCCGGCGCGCCCGTGCTTCCCGCGCCGGCGCCGGCGCCGGCGCAAACCCAATAGAAAGGCGAAAGCGATGTTCGACTATATGACGCTTCGCCTCATCTGGTGGGCGCTGCTTGGCGTCCTTCTTGTAGGTTTCGCCATCCTTGACGGTTTCGACATCGGCGTCGCCATGCTGCATCCCTTCGTCGCCCGCGACGACTCGCAGCGGCGCGTGACGCTGAATACGATCGGCCCGGTCTGGGAGGGCAATCAGGTCTGGTTCATTCTTGGAGGCGGCGCGGTTTTCGCCGCTTGGCCGCCGCTCTATGCAGTGTCCTTCTCCGGCTTTTATCTCGCGATGCTGCTCGTCCTCATCGGCCTCATCCTGCGGCCGGTGGCGATCGTCTTCCGTGGTAAGAGGGAGGGGCGGCTGTGGCGCAAAACCTGGGACTGGCTCTTCTTCGTTTCGGGCGTCGTCCCCGCGCTGATCTTCGGCGTCGCCTTCGGCAATCTGCTTCAAGGCGTCCCCTTTCATTTCGATCAGTCGCTTCGCGCAACTTACGAGGGTGGCCTTCTCGGCCTGCTCAATCCCTTCGCTTTGCTCAGCGGCCTCGTCAGCGTGACGATGCTCGCAATGCAGGGCGCGGCGTGGCTTGGCGTGAAGAGCGAGGGCGAAGTCGCGGTCCGCGCTCGCCGATATGGCGCGCTTGCGGCGATCCTCCTCGTGCTGCTGATCTCCGCGGCGGGACTATGGACGTTGCTCGGGGTCGAAGGCTATCAGATCGCCGGCGCGATCGATCACGCGGGGCCGTCCAATCCGCTGGCGAAGACCGTGACGCGGGAAGCCGGCGCCTGGTTCGACAACTACCGCGCCTATCGCTGGATGATCGCCGCTCCCGCCGCCGCTTACGCGGGCGCGCTTGTTGCGGCGCTGGCCTTCGCCTTCGCGGCGAGAAGGATCGCGCTTCTCGTCAGCAGCCTTTCGGTCGCGGGCATGGTGACAATGGCGGGCTTCAGCATGTTCCCCTTCCTGCTGCCGTCGTCGTCGCACCCGAGCCAAAGCCTGACGGTGTGGGACGCTTCGTCGAGCAAAGCGACGCTCTCTCTCATGCTCGTAGCGGTGATCGTCTTTTTGCCGATCGTCCTCGCTTACACGAGCTGGGTCTACTATGTGCTGCGCGGCACCGTCAGCGAAGCGGCGATCCGTCGCGGCGACGATTACTATTATTGAGCGGGAGACGTCGAAGCATGTGGTATTTTTCCTGGATATTGGGGCTGGGACTCGCTTGCGCCTTCGCCATCCTCAACGCCATGTGGCTCGAACTCGACGACGACGACAGGAAAAAATAGACCGCCGCGCGCTAAGCGACTTAGTCGCTGAGCGAGACCACGCAAAGCGATAGGCTCGCATGGCCGCCTCAATCAGGGAGACAGTCATGCAAGCCAATATCGGAAAGATCGATCGGATCATCCGCATCGTCGCCGGCCTCTTGTTGCTCAGTCTCGTCTTTATCGGTCCTCAAACGCTGTGGGGTCTCGTCGGTCTTATCCCGCTGGCGACGGCCTTCATCAGCTTCTGCCCTGCCTACAAGCTTCTCGGCATGGATACGCTCGGCAAATAGTTCGGCGAAGAGCTTGGCGCGCAATTCGCGCGCCGGCCACGGCACGGCGCGGGCAAAATTGTAAATGCGGCCAGCGCTGTGCTGGCCGCGGTTCAACGCTGGCGGCGAGCGTTAAATCATAGATGAACCAAACGGCGATCACCTTTCACGCCCACGGCATGCATTGCCACGGCTGCGAACATGTCATCGAAGCGGCGATCAGAAAGCTCGCCGGGGTGCGCAGCGTCTCGGCCAGCTATCCGACGGAGACGGTCGTCGTCGACTATGACGCAGACGCGACGAATTTCGCGGCGATCCGCGAAAGGGTCGAACAGAATGGCTATCGCGTCGTTCTGACCGAAGAGGCGCAGCGCCGGCGCTCGCCGCTCGTGAGACTGGCGATCTTCGTCGCCGCGCTCGCCGGACTCGCCGCGCTCATTCTTTTCGACACGCGTTGGATCAGCGCCGAGGGCGCGCCCGACATTGCCCAGCATATGAGTCTCGGCCTCCTGTTCCTCTTGGGGCTGCTGACCGGCTTTCACTGCGTCGGCATGTGCGGCGGCTTCGTCGTCAGTTACGTAACTGCCGATGCGCGCGCCGGACGCTCGTCCTTCGTCTCGCATTTCGCCTACGGCGCGGGAAAGACGCTGTCCTACACGACGATCGGGGCCGCCTTCGGCTGGCTTGGCGCCTTCATCGCGTTCACGCCGATGTTGCGCGGCCTTGCGGGAGCTGCGGCAGGCGCGTTCCTCATCATCTTTGGGCTCAACATGCTCGGCCTGTTCGCGCCGCTGCGCCGCTTTCGGTTCGGGCTGCCGCGACCGCTCCAGAACTGGGTGAACCGAGAGGCGAGCGGACGTCACCGGCCGTTCGTCATCGGCCTGCTCAACGGGCTGATGATCGCCTGCGGGCCGCTGCAGGCGATGTATGTGATGGCGGCGGGAACGGGCAGCCCTGTCGAAGGCGCGAAGACGTTGTTCGCCTTTGGTCTGGGGACGCTGCCGGTGATGCTCGCCTTCGGCGCCTTGACGACGGTGCTTTCAAGCGCCGTGACCCATCGCCTGCTGACGGCTTCGGGCGTGATTGTCGTCGCGCTCGGCGCGGTAATGATCAATCGCGGGCTGATCCTCACGGGCTCCGGCGCCGATCTCGCGTCGCTGTTCGCGAATTGGAGCCGCCCCGCGCCTGTTGAACTCGCCCCGTCGTCGCAGGAGGCGCCTCTCGCGCTAAAGACGCAGACGATCGAAATGGAAGCCAATGGACTTGGCTTTACGCCTACGCGTTTTACGCTGATGCGCGGCGTCCCCGTCAAATGGGTGATCAACGCGACGGAAGTGACGAGTTGCAACCATCGGATCGTCGTTCCATCCTTGAAACTCGAATTCGATATCAAACCGGGGCGCCAGACCATCGAATTCACGCCCGAAAAGACAGGCGTCATTCCGTGGAGCTGCTGGATGGGCATGTTGCGCGGCGAGTTCGTCGTCGTGGACGCGCCGCTGGCCACGGCCTCTCAGCAAGCCGAACCCGTCGCTTCGGGCGTTCCATGCGCGACCGATGCGGCGCCGAGGCCGCCAGCATCCGCCGCGCCGCCGACCTATGTCGTGCGACGCGGCGATACGCTGCGCGCGATCGCAAAGCGGCTCTACGGCGACGAAAAGCGCTGGCGCGACATCGCCGCCGCCAATCCGACGCTCAATCATAAGAAGCTGCGCCCGGGTCAAATCATCAATCTGCCGGCTGGCGCGCAACCGTGACGATTCGTCTCGCGCGCGGCGCCGCGTCGCGCGCTACGCTTGCCGCGGTCAAATGGAGGGGGAGGACATGCGCAGAAGATTGAGTTTCGCCGCGGCCTGCGGACTGTCGCTCTTCGTCGCCGCCGCAATCGCCGGCGACGACGACCATCGCGAGCATATGAAGCATATGGACATGCAGCATATGGACATGGACCATATGAAGATGTCGCCGAAAATGAGCGACGCGCGCCAGGAGGTCGATCTGCCGTCGCCGATGCGCGCGCAGATGCTCTCGCACATGCGCGGACACGCCGAGGCCGTCGCCGAAATTCTTTCGGCGCTCGCCAAGGGCGACGGCGCGGCGGCCGCAAAAATCGCCGATGCGCGTCTCAGCCTGGCGTCTCCTGGCGCGGCCGCGTGCAAGCCGAACGCCAAGAGCGGCGAGCTCGGCGAAATGCCGGCGATGATGGCCTCGCACATGCCCGACGAGATGCGCGCGCTTGGCCTGACGATGCACCAGCAGGCGAGCAAATTCGCGCAGGAGGCGGCCAAGATCGGGCCTGGCGGCGACATGCGTCCGGCGCTTGCCGAATTGTCGCAAGTCGTGCAAGCCTGCAACGCCTGTCACGCCGCCTATCGCCTCGACTAACGCGCGCGTGCGGGGCTAGAGCGCGCTCGCGAAAAAAGTGGACGTCGGTTTTTCGCGCAAATCGCGCTCTAAATTTATGTGAACGATCACGTCATCTGGATTTGGGCGGATTCGCCCAAATCCAGCGTGATCTAGGAGCCGGCCGTGCGCATCACGACTTGGAACGTCAATTCGGTGAGACAGCGTCTTGCGCCGCTTCTCGCCTTCTTGCGCGACACGGCGCCAGACGTCGTCTGCCTGCAGGAAACGAAATGCGAGGATCACGCTTTTCCTCGGCTCGAAATCGAAGACGCCGGGTATAATGTCGCCGTCCACGGACAGAAGGGATTCAACGGCGTCGCGCTGCTGTCGAAATCGCCGCTGCAGGACGTGATCCTCGGCCTGCCCGGCTTCGACGGCGAGGCGCAATCGCGCTACATCGAAGCGGTCATCGAAGACGGCGCCGGCGGCGTCATGCGCGTCGCCTCGATCTATGCGCCGAACGGCAATCCGCCGGATACGCCGAAATATACGTATAAGCTCGCCTTCATGGAGTCGCTGACGCGCCATGCCGAGGCGCTGCTGCGGCTTGAAGAGCAGACGGTTCTCGCCGGCGACTATAATGTCATTCCGCAGGCGCGCGACGTCTATGAGGCGTCGGCGTGGCTCGGCGACGCATTATTCTTGCCGCAGACCCGCGCCGCCTATCAGCGCCTGCTCAATCTTGGCTATGCCGATGCGCTGCGCGCCACGTCCGACGAAGGCGGGCTCTATACATTTTGGGATTATCAGGCTGGCGCCTGGCAGAAGAACAAGGGTCTTCGCATCGATCACCTGCTGCTCTCGCCGCGCGCCGCCGACCGGCTGGCGAATGTGGAAATCGTCAAATCAATGCGCGCCGGCGACAAGCCTTCCGATCACGTCGCGATCTATGCTGACTTCGCCGCATAATCGAGAATGCCGAGGGCGGAGCCGCTGCGCCAGAGCACATAGAGCGCGACCGCCAATATGATCGTCGCGAAAACGGCGTTCAGCGCGCCGCGCATTTCTGACAGGCGTCGCGCAACCGCGGCGCCGACAAGACCGCCGAATGCGCCGCCGATCACCAGCGTTCCGGCGAGTTCCCATTCAACCAGGTCTGAATAGGCGTAGTTCGCCGCCGTCGTCACCGCGAAGGCGGCGACCGCGACGAGCGACGAGCCGATGGCGTTCAAGATCGGCATGTCGGACGCGAACATCAGCCCCGGCACGATCAGGAATCCGCCGCCGATGCCGAAGAAGCCGGAAAGGGCGCCAGCGGTCAGGCCGGCGCCGACGAGCCGGGGGAAATTCTCGCGATTGAGCCTGACGCCCGGATAGCCCGGCGCGCCTCGGCGGCGAAGCATCAGATAGGATACGACGATCATCAGCAGCGCGAAGAGCGCGAGCAGCTTCTCGCCATTCATGAACTTGCCGAGAGTCGATCCGGCGAATGCGCCGGCGATTCCGAAAGCAGCGAAGACCGACGCGCAGCGCCATTTGATCGTCTTCGCGCGCGCATGGTTGGCGAGGCTCATCAGCGCGTTGACCGCGACCGCCGCCGCGCTGGAGCCGATCGCGACATGCGGATTTGGAACGCCGACGAAATAGACGAGAAGCGGCACGGCCAGCACGGAGCCGCCGCCGCCGACCAGGCCCAGCGTAAGTCCGACGAGTCCGCCAGAAATCAAACCGAGCACGGCCTCCAGGGGCAGAGCCGTCAGCATGTCGCGCGTTCCTCGTATAATATTAGCTATTGCTTATTTAGCTATATCGCATATATCTAATCTGGCGCAAGCCCGAAAAACCGGGAAGCGCAGGAGCGCTGCAATGAAGGAGAGAGCGATGCCGCAGGCGCCGTCCGTGAAGGGCTTCTTCGACGAGGCGACCAGCACGATCACCTATATCGTCAGCGACCCCGCCACGAAGCGGGCGGCGATCGTCGATCCCGTGCTCGACTACGACCCGGCGAGCGGGGTCGCTGATTCGCAATCGATCGACGCGATCCTCGCCGAGGCGGCGCGCGAAGGCCTAACGATCGACTGGGCGCTCGAAACGCACGCGCACGCCGACCATCTTTCCGCCGCCCAGATCGTCAAGGCGGCGACGGGCGCGAAGATCGGCATCGGCGAACATATCGACAAGGTCCAGAAGCTCTTCAAACCGGTTTTCGACGCGCAGGATTTAAACGCTGACGGCGACGGCTTCGATCGCCTCTTCAAAGACGGCGAGCGCTTCATGATCGGCGAAATCGAATGCGAAGCGATCTATACGCCCGGCCACACGCCGGCAGACGTCGCCTATAAGATCGGCGACGCCGTGTTTGTCGGCGACACGCTGTTCATGCCCGACTATGGGACGGCGCGAGCGGATTTCCCGGGCGGCGATGCGCATGCGCTTTACCGGTCGATCCGCCGCATTCTTTCGCTTCCCCCGCAGACGCGGCTCTTCATGTGTCACGATTACAAAGCGCCCGGCCGAGACGCCTACGCCTGGGAGACGACGGTCGGCGAAGAGCGCGCCAAGAATGTGCAGATCAAGGACGGCGTCAGCGAAGAGGAATTCGTCGCCGGCCGACAGAAACGCGACAAGGAGCTCGCCGCGCCGCGACTGCTCCTGCCCTCCATTCAGGTGAATATTCGGGCCGGCAAGTTTCCGCCGCCGCACGCGAATGGCGGACGCTTCCTGGCCATCCCGGTGAAGCTCAAAGGCGCCGCGGCGCGCGCCGGCTGACGAACTCAGTTGCGTTCGCGAAGATAGCCCTCGAGCATGGCGCCCGCCGTCCGGCGGTCGGTTTCGCTTGCGGAATTCAGCGCTTCGGCGTGCAAATCGACGATCCATTGATCGCGGGCGGCGTCGCGCGCCAGCGTGAGATACATCAACCCGCGCGCGCGGTCAGGCTCGCCGCTCGCTTCGCCGCTGAACATCATCCGGCCAAGCATCGCCTGCGCCTTCGGATGTCCCTTGCGCGCCGCCAGCTCCAACCAGTTCACGGCCTGCCGGAGGTTCTTCTTCACGCCGGCGCCGTCGACATACATGCGCGCCAGATTGTACTGCGCGTCGGCGTTGCCGAAATAGGTCGCCGCATAGCGAAAAAGATCAAAGGCGCGATCGAGATCCGGTTTGATCTTTGCGCCAGGAACGCCCTCGCGCAGATAAACGCCCACGGCGACAAAGGCGCTCGCCGCCATCGACCGTTCGCGCGGATCAGGTTCGTCGTCAGCGTAATGATCGACGATCTGCGAGAAATATTCATAGGCCTTGGCGTCATCGCGAGCGACTCCGTCGCCCTCGGCGTACATCCGGCCAAGCTTCCATTGCGCCAGCGGCTCACCGCCCTCGGCGGCGTAGCGCAGCGCCGCGACGGAGGTCGCCGGATCGCCCGCATGGTAGCTTTCCAGTCCCGCCCGCAACGCGGTGCGGGGATCCTTGAACATCGTCAGCGTCTGGTGATCGGCCCTCGCGGTCTCGCGCGGCGAATCCAGGGCTGGGGCCGGCGCGACAAAGGCCGTCACGAGCACGACGAAGCTTGCCGCCATGAGACATGTCGGCAACGTCGCGCGCGCGCTGATCCGAGAGGTCGAAATCAGCCCCTTTTGATTTTCACCGACCATAATGCTCCGACTTTCCTCAACCTGAGAGACGCTCGACGTCTCAAGGCCGTACGCCAGCCGCCACCGGCGATCAGCGAGAGGGAAAGAAGGAACCTGCCGCCGAAAGCGAAATCTTTCGGCGTCTGTCTCCGCATCTCGAATGAGCTTGTGACACAGGCACCTTAGCTCAGCTTTTGTGTCTGAAAAGGGGCTAGCCCAACGTCAGCGTTGGGTAAGCCGCTAATCTATTCAACTGTTGCAATCCGATCACATAGCTGTTGCAGAAATGCCGCGTCGGATCTCGGCCCGCGCGTCGTCCTGACGCAAGCTTACGCCCGGACACGGCATATCCCCCGGGCCGCGCCTGTGCTTTGATGCGAGTCGAATCGAGCGCTCGCGCTCCAGGGAAACGGCATAAGGAACTCACATGCAGCTTCGACGCCTGACGCTCGCAACGGCTCTCGCCGGCGGGACCGCAATATTCGCAACCTTCGCGCTTGCGGCGGGCGAGGCCCAGCGCGGCGAGCTCATCGCGAAGCGTTGGTGCGCGTCGTGCCATGTGGTGGCTCCGGATCAGACCAGCGCCTCGGCCGACGCCCCGTCCTTCTCCGATATCGCCCGGCGCCGGACGGACAAGAAGAAGCTCGGCCATTTCCTGATGGACCCGCATCCGCCGATGCCCGACATGCATCTTTCGCGCAAGGAGATCGACGACATCGTCTCCTATATCCGCAGCCTCGACCCGCGCCCGCAGCCGCCGGCCGAGCCCGACGGCAAGGATAAGGAGCTTCCAAAGAACGGATAACATCCGGTCTCGCTTTACGCGGCCGGGCGTCCGCGCTAGAGCGCGCTGCGAAAAAGTGGATGCCGGTTTTTCGCGTAAAGCGCGCTCTAGAACTTTGAGATCGATCACGTTACTGCATTTGGGCGAAATCGCCCAAATGCAGCGTGATCTAGAGCGGGCAATGGCCTATATCGTCAAGGAAGCCTTCAAAACCCTGCAGGGCGAGGGCGTTAACGCGGGCCGGACCGCGGTCTTCTGCCGCTTCGCCGGCTGCAATCTGTGGAGCGGGCGCGAAGAGGATCGCGCCGGCGCGCAATGCCAGTTTTGCGATACCGACTTCGTCGGCTTCGAAGGCGAAGGCGGCGGCAAGTTCGCGGACGCGACCGCGCTTGCCCAGCATCTGGCGGGGCTGTGGGGCGAGGCCCGCGAGCGGCGCTTCGCCGTGCTGACCGGCGGCGAGCCGATGCTGCAGATCGACGCGGGCTTGGTTACGGCGCTTCACGAGCAAGGTTTCGAGATCGCCATCGAGACGAACGGCACGCTGCCCGTCATCCCGGAGATCGACTGGATTTGCGTGTCGCCCAAGGCCGGCGCCCCGCTGGCGCAGACGAGCGGCGCGGAATTGAAGCTCGTCTTCCCTCAGCAAGGGGTCGACCCCGCCGATTATGAGCGGCTCGACTTTGAGCATTTTCTGCTTCAGCCCATGGACGGGCCGAATGTTTCGCGCAATACGGATGCCGCGGTCAGCTACTGCCTGGCGCATCCGCGCTGGCGTCTGTCTGTGCAAACCCACAAGGCGGTCGGGGTGAGGTAGGGACGTGCCGTCACCAACGCTTGTGATCCCGATGCTCGAAACGCCCCAACTATTGTTACGCCCTGTGGGCCTGTCCGACGTTGAAGCCATTCAGGCGAAATTTGCGCGTTGGGATGTCGTGCAGTACTTGAACGCCGCCGTTCCATGGCCTTATCCAGCGGACGGCGCCTTGACGTTTGTGCGCGACGTCGCGCTTCCGGCGATGCGAAAAGGAAAAACCTGGCATTGGTCGATCCGGCCAAAAGTAGAACCCGACCAACTCATTGGCGTGATTTCTCTGACCGATGATCAAGACGACAACAGAGGGTTCTGGCTTGATCCCGACTGGCGCGGGAAAGGTCTTGCAACGGAGGCGGCAGACGCCGTAACGAACTTTTGGTTCGAAACACTCGAAAGGCCAGTTCTCAGGGTTTCCAAGGCGGTCGCCAACATCCCTTCGCGGCGCATATCCGAGAAAACTGGGATGCGAGTCATCGATTACCACGAACGCGACTACGTGGGCGGCCGGATGCCTGCGGAACTCTGGGAAATAACCCGTGACGAGTGGCGGTTACGGAAGTTGCGCTAGCTTGTTGTGGCGAGGAAAGACGAGAGTGTCGACATTCGAGGTTTACCGCGAATTCTATTTCGAGGCGGCGCACGCGCTTTATGACCCCGAGGCGCCGGAGGGCGGCAAATACCGCAATCTCCACGGCCATTCCTTTCGCGTCCGCGTCGCCCTGCGCGGCGAACGAACCGTCGAAGAGCAATGGGTTATGGACCTCGGCAAGCTTGGCCGCAGGCTCAATGAGCTTCGGGAACGTCTCGATCACTCGTTTCTCAACGACCTGGAAGGGCTGGGAAAGCCGACGCTCGAAAATCTCTGCGCCTACATCTGGCGCGACCTTGCGCCCGAACTGCCGGGCCTCGCCGAAGTCGGCGTCTTTCGCGACAGCTGTTTCGAGGGCTGCGTCCACCGCGGCGACTGACGGCGATTTTCCCGCGCTGCAGCAGGCTTGCGGCCGATCCGCGACGCATCGCCGCTATTGCGCGAGGGCGGCGCGGTCTCTACGGTTGAGCGCTCATTTTGTAAGAAAACGCCCACCGACGCGGCGACGATAACGGTCCGCATCCAAAAGAGTGGGGAGCGAGGGAACCCTAAGGATATGGCCAACAATAAAGTCATAACCGCCGACGAGGCGATTGCGCTCATTCGCGACAATGACGTCGTAACCACCACCGGCTTCGTCCAGAGCTGCATTCCCGAAGCCCTGCACGCCGCGTTGGAAAAGCGCTTCGTCGAAACGCAGCATCCGCGCGATCTCACGCTGATCATGACGGCCGGCGCCGGCGACTCCAAGGGGCTCGGCACGGGACGATTCCATCATGAAGGTCTGCTGCGCCGGGTGATCGCCGCCAATTTCGGCCGCATGCCGAAAGTCGCCCAGGCGGCGCAGGAAAATAAAATCTGCGGCTACAATCTCCCGCAGGGAGTCATCTCGCAGCTCTACCGCGCCTGCGCCGCCGGCCAGCCGGGACTCTTCTCCAAAGTCGGCCTTTATACCTATGTCGACCCGCGCTTTGGCGGCGGCAAGGTGAATGAGCGCACCAAGGAGGACATGGTCAAATACCACAACATCATGGGCGAGGAGTGGCTCTTCTATATCGCCACCAAAATCGACGTCGCCTTCATTCGCGGCACATCGGCCGATCCTTCCGGCAATATTTCGATGGAGCGCGAGGCGCTCGTTCTCGACAATCTCGCCCAGGCCATGGCCGCCCATAACAATGGCGGCCTCGTCATCGCGCAGGTCGAGCGCATCGTCGAACAGGGTTCGATCAAGCCTAAGGACGTACATGTGCCGGGCATTCTGGTCTCGGCCGTCGTCATCGCCGATCCGCCGGAAATGCACCGGATGAATTACGGCGTGATCCACAATCCGGCGCTTTCCGGCGAAATCCGCGTGCCGGTCGAGAAATTCGCCAAAATGCCGCTCGACGAGCGCAAGGTCATCGCGCGGCGCGCCAGTTTCGAGCTGCCGCCGAACGGCGTCGTCAATCTCGGCGTCGGCGCGCCGGAAGGCATCGCCGCCGTCGCCAACGAAGAAAAGATGACGCCCTACATCACGCTGACGACGGAAGCGGGGGCCATCGGCGGCGTGCTCGCGGCCGGTTCGAGCTTCGGGGCCGCGACCAACGCCGACGCGATCATCCAGCAGAATCAGCAGTTCGACTTCTATGACGGCGGCGGTCTCGACATGACCTGCCTCGGCATGGCCGAATGCGACCTGCAGGGCAACGTCAACACCTCGAAATTCGGCGGCCGCCTCAACGGCTGCGGCGGCTTCATCAACATCAGCCAGAACGCGCGCCTCGTCGTTTACGCCGGCACCTTCACCAATGGCGGACTGCGCGTGGAGATCGCCGACGGCAAGGTCAATATTCTGCAGGAAGGCCGGAACAAGAAGTTCCTCAACGCCGTCGAGCAGATCACCTTCTCCGGCAAATTCGCGCAAAAGCGCAAGCAGCCGGTCTATTACGTGACCGAACGCTGCGTATTCAAACTGGTCGACAAGGGCCTTGAATTGATCGAGGTCGCGCCGGGGATCGATATCGACAAGGACATCCTCGCGCATATGGACTTCAAGCCGATCGTCGAACATCCCGAACTGATGGATAAGCGCATCTTCATCGACGAGCCGATGGGACTGCTGGGCGACCTCATCAATCTCAACATGTCCGATCGCGTCACCTATGACGCCGACCGCAACATCCTCTTCGTCAATCTCGAAGGCTGGCACGCCCGCACCAAGAAGGACATCGACGATCTGCGCAAGACGCTAATCGAGGCGTCCGAGAAGGTCGGCAAGAGGGTCAATTCGGTCGTCAATCACGACGGCTGGAAGATCAATGAGGCGCTATACGACGATTACGCCGAAATGATCGACGTTATGAGCCAGCACTATTATCTGACCACGACCCGCTATGCGACAAGCGCCTTCGCGCGCTTGAAAATGAAGGAGGCGCTCTCCAAACGCGGTCTGCAGCCGCATGTCTTCGAGCGGCGCGAGGCGGCGGAGACCTTTCTCGAAGTCGTCAGCAAGGAAGAAGAAAAGACGCCGGCTTGAGCCGGCGTCGCCTCGGCGCGGCGCGCCGATTTTTCGGCAGCGCCAACTGGCTCTCTTTTTCGGTCCGCTCAAAATAATCAGGCCCCGTGGCGCGAAGGCTCACGGGGCCGTTTGCTTCTCAAATGGAAGCAAGTCTGGATTGTCCAGTCTGGGTTCGGGCGCCCGACGCTTGGCCTTCGCTACGGCCGCCCGGCAGGATGTCGGAATATTTTGGGGATGGACGGATCAAGCAGCTGTTCTTGCCCGTCCAGTGACCGGAACCAAACGCCGGTCAACTGTCTGACCCGGTGGCGTCATGCTCCTCTCGCAACGATGTTGCTCGGTTCGGCCTGACAACAGGGGCGTGCAGGCCGGTCCTGGATCGCTGTCGCCTCGAGGTCCCGCCCGAGCGAGCCTGCCGATCATGCTGTCCGATCGACAGGTGCGATGTAACGGTAAGGATGAACCTGCTTTCTCATCCGGTCAAGCGGCCGTCGCCAAAAACGCCCACGACAGTTGCGCATTATGGATTCGACGTATATAGATATCTTTATATCTAACGGAGACACCATGAAGGCCGTGGCCAAATTATCCCTCGAACCGACGCTCGCGGCGCTCAACGCCGCTGGAGAGGAAACGCGCCTGCGGCTCCTGGCGCTGCTCGCCCAATCGGAGCTGACGGTGAGCGAGGTCGTGGCGATCTTGGGCCAATCTCAGCCGCGCGTCTCGCGCCATCTCAAGCTACTTGTCGAAGCGGGCCTCGTCGAGCGTCGTCGCGAAGGCGCCTGGGCCTTCTTCCGCCTGTCGCCGGTTGGACCGGCAGGCGCGCTCGCGCGCGCCATCGTCGGCTGGCTAGAGGCTGACGACTCCCTTCTCGCCGGCGACCGCGCCAGGCTTGCGCGGGCGCGTCACGCCCGCGCCGAGAACGCCGCCCGCTATTTCGCCGCGCATGCCGAGGAATGGGACCGCATCCGCGCGCTGCATGTCCCGGAGGAGCGCGTCGAAGAGGCGATGCGCGAGGTCGTCGGCGACAAGCCGGTGCGCAACCTTCTCGATCTCGGAGCAGGCGCCGGCCGCATGCTGGAGCTCTTCGCGCCCCAGGCGGAACGCGCCGTCGGCGTCGATCTCTCCTCCGCCATGCTTGGGGTCGCGCGCGGCCGCCTGGAAGAAACCGGATTCAGCAATGTGCAGCTGCGCCAGGGCGACATTTATGCGCTGCCGATCGAGCGCAACTCCATCGACCTCGCGGTGATGCATCAGGTGCTGCATTTTCTCGACGATCCCGGCCGCGCGCTGCGCGAGGCGGCGCGGGTGCTCGCGCCCGGCGGCCGCTTGCTCGTCGTCGACTTTGCGCCCCATGATGAAGAGACGCTGCGCGACAAGCACGCACATCGCCGGCTCGGCTTCTCCGACGCTGAAATCACCGGATTGCTCACGCAGGCGGGACTCGAAGTCGTTCAGCATCGCGAACTCGCGCCGGACGCAAACGAAGGCGCCAAGCTCACCGTATCCCTGTGGCTCGCGCGCGATCCGCGCGTCGTCGCCGATCCCCTTCCCGCAGCTGCTTATGAGACCGCCTGATGTTCAACGCTCTTCATCCCACGGCGTCGCCGAATCAATTTGTCATCTCCTATGAGTTCTTTCCGCCGAAAACGCCGGAGATGGAGACTCAGCTCTGGCAGACGATCAATCGGCTTGCGGCGCTCAAGCCGCATTTCGTATCCGTCACCTATGGCGCCGGCGGCACCACGCGCGAGCGCACTCATTCGATTGTCGCGCGCATCGTGCGCGAGACCGAGATGAAGCCCGCCGCACATCTCACCTGTGTCTCCGCGGCGCGCGAAGAGATCGACGCTATCCTGCGCGACTATTGGGAGGCGGGCGTTCGCCACATCGTCGCGCTGCGCGGCGATCCGCCGACCGGCGTTGGCTCAAAATTCGAGGCGCATCCGACCGGCTACGCCAATTCGACCGATCTCGTGAGCGGCATCCGCCGGATCGGCGACTTTGAAATCTCCGTCTCGACCTATCCCGAAGGCCACCCCGAAAGCGCTTCGATCGAACAGGACCTCGACGCGCTGCAGGCGAAAGTCGACGCCGGCGCAACGCGCGCCATCACGCAGTTCTTCTTCGACAACGACGTCTACTTCAAATTCCTCGACAAGGCGCGCGGGCGGGGAATTACGATTCCGATCGTGCCCGGCATTATGCCGATCCGCAATTTCAAGCAGGTCGCTGGCTTTGCGCAAAAGGCGGGTGCAAGCGTGCCGCGCTGGCTTGCCGAGCGCTTCGACGGACTGGACGAGGATCCCGAAACCCGCGCGCTCATCGCCGCGACGACCGCGGTCGAACAGGTGATGAGCCTGGCGCGCGCCGGCGTTAACGAATTCCACTTCTACACCAACAATCGCGCCGACCTCGTCTTCGCCATCTGCCACCTCCTCGGCGTCCGCCCCCTTCGTGAAAAGGCGCTTGCATGACCTTCGAGACATCTCACGGCCCCAATATTCTGAAAGCTCTGGAAGAGTCGGCGGCGCGCCGGATTCTCGTTCTCGATGGCGCCATGGGCACGATGATTCAACGCCACACATTCGAAGAGGCGGATTTCCGCGGCGCGCGCTTCAAGGACCACGCCAAGGATTTGCGCGGCAACAATGACCTGCTGACGCTGACCCAGCCCGAAGCGATCAAGGCGATCCATATCGCCTATCTTGAAGCCGGCGCCGACATTATCGAGACCAACACTTTTTCGTCGACCACGATCGCTCAAGCCGACTATGGGCTCGAACATCTCGCCTTCGAACTCAATTGCGAAGGCGCGCGACTGGCGCGCGCGGCGGCCGACGAGGTCGCGGCGAAAACCGGCGTGCGCCGTTTCGTCGCCGGCTCGCTTGGCCCGACCAACCGCACCGCGTCGATCTCGCCCGACGTCTCGAATCCGGGCTTTCGCGCCGTCACCTTCGACGACCTGCGCGCCGCCTATAAGGAAGCGGCGCTCGGACTCATCGAAGGCGGCGCCGACATTCTGCTTGTCGAAACCGTCTTCGACACGCTGAACGCCAAGGCGGCTCTCTATGCGCTCGAAGACGCGTTCGACGAAGTCGGAACCCGTTTCCCGCTTATGATCTCGGGCACGATCACCGATCTCTCCGGCCGGACGCTCTCCGGCCAGACGGCGATCGCCTTCTGGAATTCGCTGGCGCACGCCAAGCCATTCTCGATCGGTTTCAACTGCGCGCTCGGCGCCCGCGAAATGCGTCAGCATATCGCCGACATTGGCCGCGTCGCCGATACGCGCGTCTGCGCCTTCCCCAACGCCGGCCTCCCCAACGAATTCGGGCTTTACGACGAAAGCCCCGAATATATGGCTGAGCTCGTCGGCGAATTCGCCACCGCCGGCCTCGTCAATATTCTCGGCGGCTGCTGCGGCACGACGCCCGACCATATCGCCGCAATCGCCGGCGCCGTGAAAGGCGTCGCCCCGCGCGCAATTCCGGCGATCGAGCCGATGCTGCGGCTTTCGGGGCTGGAGCCTTTCACGCTCACCAAGGACATTCCCTTCGTCAATATCGGCGAGCGCACCAACGTCACCGGCTCGGCGAAGTTTCGCAAGCTTGTCACCAATGGCGACTACGCCGCCGCGCTCGACGTCGCGCGCGATCAGGTCGCGAACGGAGCGCAGGTCATCGACGTCAATATGGACGAGGGCCTGCTCGACTCCGAACGCGCCATGGTCGAATTCCTCAATCTGGTCGCCGCCGAACCCGATATTGCGCGCGCGCCGATCATGGTCGACAGTTCGAAATTCGACGTGATCGAAGCGGGTCTCAAATGTCTGCAGGGCAAAGGCGTCGTCAATTCGATTTCTCTGAAGGAAGGCGAAGAGAAATTCATCGCCGACGCGCGCAAGGTGCGCCGCTATGGCGCCGCCGTCGTCGTCATGGCCTTCGATGAACAAGGCCAGGCCGACACGCTCAAACGCAAAACGGAGATTTGCGCGCGGGCTTATAGGATTTTGACCGAAATCGTCGGCTTTCCGCCGCAAGACATCATCTTTGATCCCAATATTTTCGCGGTCGCGACCGGCATCGAGGAGCATGAAAACTACGGCGTCGATTTCATCGAGGCCGCACGGACCATCAGGCGTGACCTGCCGCATGTGCATGTGTCGGGGGGCGTGTCGAACCTCTCCTTCTCATTTCGCGGCAACGAGCCCGTGCGCGAGGCGATGCATTCGGTGTTCCTCTATCACGCCATTCAGGCGGGCATGGATATGGGCATCGTTAACGCCGGCCAGCTCGCGGTCTATGGCGAGATCGATCCTGAGCTGCGCGAACATTGCGAAGACGTGGTCCTGAACCGCCGCAAGGATTCGACCGAGCGACTCGTCGAACTCGCCGAGAAATTCAAGGGCGCGGCCGGCAAGACACAGGAGCGGGACGCCGCCTGGCGCGAGAACACCGTCGAGAAGCGTCTCGAATATGCGCTGGTCAACGGCGTCACCGATTACGTCGAAGCGGATGTGGAAGAGGCGCGTCAGCGCTCGACGCGCCCGCTCGACGTGATCGAAGGGCCGCTGATGACCGGCATGAATGTCGTCGGCGATCTCTTCGGCTCGGGCAAGATGTTCCTGCCGCAGGTGGTCAAATCGGCGCGGGTGATGAAACAGGCCGTCGCCTATCTCATGCCCTTCATGGAGGCCGATAAGAGCGAACGCTCCACCGCCGGCAAGATTCTGCTGGCGACGGTGAAAGGCGACGTTCACGACATCGGCAAGAACATCGTCGGCGTTGTTCTAGGCTGCAACAATTTTGAGGTGATCGATCTCGGCGTCATGACGCCCTGCGCGAAAATTCTCGAAGTCGCCAAGAAGGAGAAGGTCGATCTCATCGGCCTCTCGGGACTCATCACGCCGTCGCTCGATGAAATGTGCTTCGTCGCCTCGGAGCTGGAGCGCGAAGGTCTCGACACCCCGCTCCTCATTGGCGGCGCGACGACGAGCCGCGTCCATACCGCCGTGAAGATCAGCCCGAACTATCGGCGCGGCCAGGCGGTCTATGTCACCGACGCGAGCCGTGCGGTCGGCGTCGCGCAGGCACTGGTCTCCGACAAGACGCGGCCAGATTATGTGGCGCAGACGCGCGCCGAATATGAGCGCGTCGCGGAAGCGCATGCGCGGGCGCAGGCCGACAAGCTGCGGGTGCCGCTCGCCCAGGCGCGCGGCAACGCCTACAAAATCGACTGGGCCGCCTATGAGCCGGTTCGTCCGTCCTTTACCGGCGCGCGCGCCTTTGCAAGCTACGACGTCGGCGAACTCGTCCCCTACATCGACTGGACGCCGTTCTTTCAGACCTGGGAGTTCAAGGGGCGCTATCCCTCGCTGCTCGACGACCCTGAGCGCGGCGAAGCGGCGCGCACGCTTTATGAAGACGCCCGCGCCATGCTGAAGCGGATTGTCGAGGAGCGCTGGTTCACGCCGAAAGCCGTCATCGGCTTCTGGCCGGCAAATTCGATCGGCGACGACATCGCGCTCTACAACGGCGAGTCGCGCAATGAGCGGATCGCGACGCTTCACACGCTGCGCCAGCAATTGCAGAAGCGCGACGGAAAGGCCAATCTCGCGCTCGCCGACTTCGTCGCGCCCAAGGAAAGCGGCAAGGCCGATTATGTCGGCGCCTTCGTCGTCACCGCCGGCGCAGAAGAAGAAAAGATCTCCAGTCGCTACGCCCGCGCCAACGACGACTATGGCTCGATCATGGTCAAGGCGCTCGCCGACCGCATCGCCGAAGCTTTCGCCGAGCGCATGCATGAGCGCGTGCGCAAGGAATTCTGGGGCTATGCGCATGAAGAGAATTTCGCGCCCGAGGCGCTGCACGCCGAGCCTTACGCCGGCATTCGCCCGGCGCCCGGCTATCCGGCGCAACCCGATCACACCGAAAAGGCGACGCTTTTCGAGCTGCTGAGCGCCGAAAGGCGCACGGGCGTGAAGCTCACCGAGAGTTTCGCCATGACGCCCGCGGCGACCGTCAGCGGTCTCTATCTCGCGCATCCTTCCGCGCATTATTTTGGCGTCGCCAAGATCGAGCGCGATCAGATCGAGGATTACGCGCGCCGCAAGGGCATGGACGTGCGCGAAGCCGAACGCTGGCTCGCGCCGATTTTGAACTACGCGCCTTTGGCGGCGGAAGCGGCGGAGTGACGGTCGCCTCCGGCGACCCTTATGATCTTACGCGTTTCGTCGCGGCGCAGGACTCCGTCTATGCGCAGGCGCAGGCTGAGCTCACATTGGGCCGCAAGCGCAGCCACTGGATGTGGTTCGTCTTTCCGCAGTTTGAGGGACTCGGCGGCAGCGCCATGGCGCAGCGCTACGCGATTCGTTCGCTTGAAGAGGCCGCCGCCTATCTGGCGCATCCAATATTGGGCGCGCGGCTCAAGGAATGCGTTACGCTCGTCAACAAGGTCGAAGGCCGTAGCGCGCGCGAAATACTCGGCCATCCGGACGATTTGAAATTTCGCTCGTCGATGACTTTATTTGCGGCGGCCGCGCCTGAAGAGCCGCTCTTCGCGCAGGCTTTGGCGAAATATTACGCCGGCGCGCCTGACCCCTTCACGCGAGCAAAAATTTAGTTTCGGGGAACCAGCGACCGGCTACTCCGCCGCCTGAACGGCTTCCTGCGCGGACGGTTGTTGGGCGGCTTCCACGCCCACCGCTTCGAGACTGAGGCCGGCCGTCTCAATGCGAAACAGCCAGGTGACGAGGGCGCCGAGGAGCGACGTCCCGACCAGCATGTAAAGAAGCCTCGACGTGCCGAGATCGGCGAGCAGGATGGGGAACAGGAACGCTGTCAAACAGGCGCCGATCTTCGCGAAAGACGCGGCGAAGCCCGCGCCCTTGCCGCGAATGGCGGTCGGAAACACCTCGCCGGCAATCAGGTAGGTCTGCGCGTTGGGACCCAGATTGGTCATGAAATTGAACAGCATGAAGCCGGCGAAGATGAGCGTCATCCGCGCGCCGCCGTCAAAACCGACCGATTGGGCCGCAATGAACAGGCCGATCGCGCAGCCAATGAAGCCCGTGATCTGCAGCGGAATGCGGCCAAGACGATCGGCCAGCAGCACGGCCGCCAGGATGCCGACTAGCAGCAGGATGTCGATGAACGCCGCGCCTTTTGCAGCGATCAGATCGTTGGAAACGAGATCAGCCACGCTTTGCGCATGCTCGCGCTGGTGTCCAACGGCGGCGGTGAGAATGGTCGGCGTGAAAATGCCGATGCCGTAGGTTCCAAGGTCCTGCAAGAACCAGGGAACGGATGCGAGCACGGTCGCGCGCAGATTTTTGGCGTGGAAGAGAGCGGCGTAGCCTCTCGAATGTCTGGTCTCGTTTCTGTCGGCGGCAGCGGAGAGCCGGACGTTGTTCGGATAGCGAGGCTGGCGCTGTAACAGCCGGCTGAGCGCTGTTTCGGCTTCGCGTTTGCGTCCGCGAACGGCGAGCCAGTGCGGGCTTTCGGTGATGAACAATCGTCCGACGATGACCAGCGCCGCCGGGATGATGGCGGTGGCGTACATCCAACGCCAGGATTCCAGATCAGGATAATTGGACAGGATGAGATAGCCAACGGCGGTGCCGATCAGCGCGCCCGCCGCCTGGAATCCGAACGCCGCAAGCACCAGGGCGCCGCGGCTGTGCGTCGGCGTGCTTTCGGAGATAACGAGGTGTGCGGTCGGATAGTCGCATCCGAGCGCGAGCCCCATACCGAACAAGCAAACGACCAGCCAGGGGAAGTTTGGCGTGAAGACGATCGACACTAGAAAAAAGGCGAACAATATCATTTCGAAGATGAAGAGCGGTTTGCGGCCGAAATGATCGGATAGTCCCCCCAATGCGCTTGCGCCGATCAGAATGCCGAACAATGTCGCCGCGCCAACCGCGCCGTGCTCGGCGGCGCTGAGGTCGAATTCCTTGACGATCAAAGGCAAGGCGACGCCGGTCATGAACACGACCAGCCCCTCGAAAAACTTGCCGGCGACCGACAGCGCCCAGATGCGCCACTGCATCTCCGTCAGCCGTGAAGGGGGAGCGACGGTCCCGTCGGCCCTTAGCGGTCGTTCGTCGATATAACCCTGGACTGTCGTTTCACGCGCTATTCTTACAGCGCCCGAGTTCGAGACGCTCTGTTCCATCTGCGTCGCTCCTCACGGTTCGTCGGCACTATGGACGTGAGGCCATATCGCTATTGTGACTGCGCTGAGCGTTCGCCCGATGATGAGCGGGCCCCCGTCTATGCGCTAGCGCGCGGAGCGTAATTTCCGGCTGCAAAAGGTTTCGTGTAGACATATTTCCCGCATCAAAATATCTCGCTAACAATATGGGCGTCTCATTCGGGAAATACGCCCGCCGCCTCACCCTTCGCTCTCCCCGCAAGCGGGGAGAGGCAGACAGCCAAAGATCGCGCAATCGTGTCGACCATTCTCGCTCGCACTCCTCGCAACGTCATGGCGCCTATTGCCTGGGCGCTCGTCTTCGCCCTCGTGCTGTTTTCGCTCTATACGCTCGCGCGCTCGCGCGGCGAGCCGGTCAACGCCATGTGGATGGTGACGGCGGCGATCGGCGTCTACGCCATCGGCTATCGCTTCTATTCGCGCTTCATCGCCGAGCGGGTGCTGGGTCTCGACGCGCGCCGCCGCACGCCCGCGCTCCGCCGCAACGACGGACTCGATTATGTGCCGACCGACAAATGGGTGCTGTTTGGCCATCATTTCGCGGCCATCGCCGGCGCCGGTCCGCTCGTCGGGCCCGTGCTCGCGGCGCAGATGGGCTATCTGCCCGGAACATTGTGGCTGTTGACCGGCGTCATCTTCGCCGGCGCCGTGCAGGATTTTCTCGTCCTGTTCATTTCGACGCGGCGCGACGGGCGCTCGCTCGGCGATCTGATCAAGACCGAGATGGGGCGCGTGCCCGGCGTCATCGCGATGGTCGGCATTCTCACCATCATGATCATTCTTCTCGCGGTGCTGGCGCTCGTCGTCGTCAAGGCGCTCGCCGACAGTCCCTGGGGCGCGTTCACCGTTTTCGCAACGCTGCCGATCGCCGTCTTCATGGGCGTCTACGGCCGCTATCTGCGGCCGGGACGCATCGCCGAAATGTCGGCGATCGGCTTCGTTCTGCTGCTCGCAAGCATCGCCTTCGGCCGCAATGTGTCGGAAAGCGCAGTTCTCGCGCCGCTCTTCTCCTTCAAGGGCGAGACGCTCGCCTTCATGCTGATCGGCTACGGCTTCGTGGCTTCGGTCTTGCCGGTGTGGCTGTTGCTGGCGCCGCGCGACTATCTCTCGACCTTCTTGAAGATCGGCACGATACTGTCGCTCGCGATCGGCATTTTCATCGTCTGGCCCGATCTCCAGATGCCGGCGATCAGCCGATTCATCGACGGCACGGGGCCGGTCTTCGCCGGCAGCGTCTTTCCGTTTCTGTTCATCACCATCGCCTGCGGCGCGGTGTCGGGCTTTCATGCGCTCGTGTCGTCGGGCACGACGCCGAAGATGATCGCCGACGAGACGCAGACTCGCTTCATCGGCTATGGCGCGATGCTGATGGAATCCTTTGTCGCGGTGATGGCGCTGATCGCCGCGAGCGTCTTGGAGCCCGGCGTCTATTTCGCCATGAACAGCGCGCCAGCGCTGATCGGCGCGACGCCCGATTCCGCCGCGGCGGCGATCTCCTCTTGGGGCTTCGCGGTGACGCCGGAGACGCTTTCGGGCGTCGCCGCCGAGGTCGGCGAGAAGACGATATTGTCGCGCACCGGCGGCGCGCCGACGCTCGCCGTCGGCATGGCGCATATTCTCTCCTCCGCCATCGGCGGAACGGCGGCGAAGTCCTTCTGGTATCATTTCGCGATTCTTTTCGAAGCGCTCTTCATCCTCACCACGATCGACGCCGGCACGCGCGTCGCGCGCTTCATGATCCAGGACCTCTTCGGCGCTTTCTTCCCCGCCTTCGGCAACACAAGGGCCTGGGCGCCGAACCTCGCCGCCACCGCGATCGCCGTGACCGGCTGGGGCTATTTCCTCTACCAGGGGGTGATCGATCCGCTCGGCGGCATCAACACTTTGTGGCCGCTGTTCGGCATCGCCAATCAGATGCTCGCGGCGATCGCGCTGACGCTGTGCGTCGTCGTTCTCTATCGGATGAAGCGCGAGCGTTACGCCTTTGTCGCCATCGCGCCGACGACGTGGCTCTATATCTGCACGCTGACGGCCGCCTTCGAGAAAATCTTTCACGATGATCCGCGCATCGGCTTTCTGGCGCATGCCAGAAAATTCGCGGCCGCCGCCGAGAAGGATCAATTGCTGGCGCCGGCGAAGACGCTCGCCGAAATGCAGCGCGTCATCTTCAACGACTATGTCGACGCGACGCTTTGCGCGATCTATGTCACGCTGGTTCTGGCGATGCTCGGCTTCGCCGTCAGAGCGATACGCGCCGCGCGGGCTGCGCAACATGTCACCACGCGGGAGACCGAAGATGAATTGCACGATCTGCAGCCTGCCCGGGCTTGATCTCAATCGTCTCGCGCGGAAGCTCCGCGACGGCGCGAAGCTCATGGTCGGGCAAGGCGATTACGACGCCTATGTCGCGCATGTCCGCGCCCGTCACGACGGCGCGCCGATCATGACGCGCGACGAATTTTTCCGCGCCCGCGAGAATGCGCGCTTCGGCGCCGGCGGCGAACGCGCGTTTCGGTGCTGTTGACCCTGTCGTAGTAGCGCGCACTCACGTCCCCCTTGAGGGGGGAGGTCGGCCGCTGAAAAGCGGCCGGGTGGGGGTGACAGCAAATCGCTTGAACTTGTCACCCCACCCCGGACCGCTTTGCAGTTCGACCCTCCCCCTCAATGGGAGGGTGAGGTAAGTTGCCTCATGTCTTCCCCGCTAGAAACGCGCGCCGCGCTCCTTGCGCTTCTCGACTGGTATGTCGAAAGCGGCGTCGATCTCGCGCTCGACGAGGCGCCGCATGACCGCTACGCGGACAGCGCGCGGGCGAACGTTGCGCCGCCTGCGGCGATGGAGCGCCCCCGCCCCGCGGCAGCCCCGATGGTTGCGCCCGACGAAGCCATTCGCGCCGCAGAACAGGAAGCGGCGGATGCGCGCGATCTCGACGACCTCGCCGCGCGTCTCGCCGATTTTCCACACGCGCCTTTCCGCGACATGGCCCAGCATTTTCTGTTCGGCGCCGGCGCGCCGAGCGCCCGGCTCATCGCCTTCGACGCCGCGCCGGGCGCGACCGAAGAAGCAAGCGGCGAAGCCTTCAGCGGTCTTTCGGCGAAGCTCCTCGACAATATGCTGACGGCGATCGGCTTCGATCGCTCTAGCGCTTCGCTCGCCTATGTCTCGCCCTGGCGACCGCCCGGCGACAAAGCGCTGACGCCACATGAAGCGGCGATTTTCGCGCCCTTCGCGCGCCGCAGAGTCGAACTGGCGCGGCCCGAAGTTCTCTTGCTTTTCGGAGAAACTCCAGCGCGGGTCATGCTCGCGACGAAGGAGCCGGCCGGCAAGCTGCGCGGCAAGATTCATGACGCGCGCTGCGGCGCGCATGTCGCGCGCGCCTTGGTATTTTCCAGTCTTGAGGCGATGCTGAACGGAGCGGCCTTAAAGCCCGCCGCCTGGCGCGATCTGCGAAGGGTCGCGGAGACGTTGGAACGGGCGGCAACAGGCGCGCAGCCTTGACGTTTCGGGCGTCATGCCCGCGCTTGTCGCGGGCATCCGCGTCGCGATCGCGCTTCTTTGCGTGGATGGCCGGGACACGCCCGGCCATGACGCGCGCGAGAAACGACGGGCGTGCGCCTACTCCGCCGCTTCGCCCTTCTCGCCGCCGCCAAAGCGGCGGGTGACGTAATCGTCGACGATGCGGGTGAAGTCCTCGGCGATGCCCTCGCCGCGCAGCGTCATCGCCTTCTTGCCGTCGATAAAAACGGGGGCCGAGGGCGTTTCGCCCGTGCCGGGCAGCGAAATGCCGATGTCGGCATGTTTCGACTCGCCGGGTCCGTTCACGATGCAGCCCATCACCGCGACATTGAGCGTCTCGACGCCGGGATATTGTGCGCGCCAGACGGCCATACGTTCGCGGATATGAGACTGGATGTCGCGCGCCAGCTCCTGGAACACTGTCGAGGTGGTGCGCCCGCACCCTGGGCAGGCCGCGACCAGCGGCACGAAGGTGCGAAAGCCCATGGTCTGCAGAATTTCTTGGGCGACGCGCACTTCAAGCGAACGGTCGCCGCCGGGCTCCGGCGTCAGCGACACGCGGATCGTGTCTCCGATGCCGTCCTGCAGCAGCACGCCGAGCGCGGCGGAGGAGGCGACCACGCCCTTCGAGCCCATGCCGGCCTCGGTGAGGCCGAGATGCAGCGCATAGTCGCTGCGCTCGGCCAGCATGCGATAGACCGCGATGAGGTCCTGCACCGCCGAGACCTTCGCCGAAATGACGATGCGGTCCCTGGAAAGGCCGATCTCCTCGGCGCGGCGCGCCGACATCAGCGCCGAGCGGACCAGCGCCTCGCGGGTCACGGCGCGGGCGTCGAGCGGCCGGTCCGAAGCGTGGTTCAGGTCCATCAGATAGGTCAGCAGCTCCTGGTCGAGCGAGCCCCAGTTCGCGCCGATGCGCACCGCCTTGCCGTGCCTGGCGGCAAGTTCGACGATCGAGGCGAATTGCCTGTCCTTCTTTTCCTTGAAGCCGACATTGCCCGGATTGATCCGGTATTTGGCGAGCGCTTCGCCGCAGGCCGGATGATCGGCGAGAAGCTTGTGGCCGATGTAGTGGAAATCGCCGACGAGCGGGACGCTTACGCCTTTTTGATCCAGCCTGTCGCGGATATGCGGCACGGCGGCCGCCGCCTCGTCGCGATCGACGGTGATGCGCACGAGTTCCGAGCCGGCCTGCGCCAGCGCCGTCACCTGGGCGACGGTCTGGTCAATATCCGCCGTATCGGTGTTGGTCATCGACTGGACGACGACCGGCGCGCCGCCGCCGACGATCACGGCACCGGGTCCGGTCCCGATCGCCACCGCGCAGGTGCGCCGGCGAGGCGCCGGCTCGGCGGCGACCGGATCAGGCAGTCGGGTCTCGGGAGCGATTTCGTTCATCGGGAGATCCACGGCTGTTTCGGACGCTCCTGAGTCGCCCGGAACAGCCGCGAGGTCAAGCAGCGATTGGCTTCGGAGTCATCCACGCGACAACTGCGCCGCCCGGTTGCTGCAGCACAGCCATACGGCCGACTCCGGGAATATCCCAAGCATCCTTGCAGATGGTCGCGCCGGCGGCTTTGGCCTTCGCAAGGCGCGCGTCGACGTCGTCGACGGCGATATAGGTCAGCCAGTATTCGGGCACATTCTCAAATTCCGGGCCGTTCATTTCGAACATGCCGACGCGCGCGCCTTCGGTCTGGCATACCCAATAGGTGAAGCCCTCCATCGGCATCCCCTGGAACGACCAGCCGAGCGTGTCGGCGTAGAATTTCTTCGCGCGCTCCGCGTCGCGCGCATTGAGTTCGCTCCAGCAGATCGTGCCGTGCGTCGCCGCCTTGTCTTCGCAGTTTTTCTGGTCTGTCATCGCATCCTCCTTAGGGAAAAAGCATTTCGAGTTTGTCGAGTGATCCGCTCCATCCTTGCGAATGGCGATCGCGCGCGTCTTCATCGGCGAACCGCTCGTGAATGAGGGTCAGCAGCGCGCCGTCGCCGTCACCCTTGATCAACACGGTTACAAGCGACTGGCGCTCCGGCGTCGACCGCCAAGCCCAGCTGAAAACGAGCTTTTCGGGTGGCGCCACCTCCTGGTAAACGCCGCTGACTTCGTGCGTTTCGCCATCCGCCGCGCGCATGGCGATACGGAAGGCGCCCCCGACCCGGGCGTCGCAATCCGCGCTGACATTCTCGATTCCATCTGGCCCGAACCAGCGCATGAGCAAGTCCGGGCTTGTCCAGGCGGCGAACACCCTTGCGGGAGGCGCCTTTAGTCGCCGCTTGATCGTGAGGCTCGGGCGCGCATTCACCGGTCTTCCTCCATGAGTTGTGCGAGCCGATCGAGACTGCGCGTCCAGAAGCGCTGATACTGGTCGAGCCAGCGCCGCGCTTCTTCCATCGGCTCGGGATTGGGCCGGCAGGTGACAGTTCGGCCGGTCTTTGCGCGCAAAATGAGCCCCGCGCCAGCGAGCACGTCGAGATGTTTCATGACGGCCGGAAGGGAGATCGGATGGCGTTTCGCGATTTCGCTGACGGAGGCGCTTTCGTTCTCGTAGAGCTGCGCAAGCATGGCGCGCCGTGTCGAGTCGGCTAGCGCGGCGAAGGCGCGACCAAGCGGATCGGGTTCATACTTAACCATATAGTTAAGTATTAATGGTCCCCGTCGCCCCGTCAACCCTTTTTCTTGTTCTTGCGGAAAAGTCCAAGCCGCCGCGCGACAAGCCAGTCGACCAACCGCGCCGGCAACAGGCTACGCAGCGTGTAGTCGGTAAAATGATTGCCTACGACCGGGATGCGGACCGGCGGGCGCGGCGCCGTCAGCGCCCGCAAAACGGCTTCGGCCACGACCTCCGGCCCGGGGGCGCGGCGACCCGCCTCGACAAGCCATTTCACCATTCTTCGCCCTGGCTCGGCGTAGGCCGTGCCCGCGAACATGGCGAGATCAGTCTGCTCCGCCTTGTCCCAGATCGGCGTCGCGATCATCCCCGGTTCGATCAGGATCAATTCGACGCCATAGACCATCAGCTCTCGGCGCAGCGCGTCCGACATGCCCTCAAGCCCGAATTTCGAGGCGTTGTAAGCCCCCAGAAACGGCGCGGCGAAGCGTCCCGCGACCGAACTCATATTGACGATGCGCCCCGGCTTGACGATGCGCCCCGGCGGCCCCATTCGCGCGGCGCCCGCGCCAAGCAGCGGCGCGAAGGCCTGAATGACTTGCAGCTGGCCGATGAGATTGACCTCGATCTGGCGCCGGAAATCCTCGATCGGCAGATGCAGCAGCGGACCGGGAACGGCGATCCCGGCATTGTTGACGAGGCCGGCAAGCGCGCTGCTCCCCAACCGGGCCTCGACGGTTTTTGCGGCCGCCGCAATGGCGCCGGGGTCGGTCACGTCGAAGATCAGCGGGACGATTGCTGCGCCATGCTGCGCAGCAATTGTTGCTGCATCGGATTCTTTTCGCACTGCAGCAAAAACTAGATAGTCATTTTGCGCCAATAGTTTGACGCAGGCTGCGCCGATCCCCGTCGCCGCGCCGGTCACGACCACGGCCTTCAAACCCGTTCTCCCAACGCCGCGAGGAGATAAGCGAGCGCCACGCGCGTTTCGCCGTCGGCGCGGCCGTCGACTTTCCACCGGCGGAAGTGGCGCTGAAACGCCTCGACCGCATGAACCGTCTGCGCGTCATAAATGCCAGTCGCATCGACGCCATAGCCGTAGGCGGCAAGGTCGCGCTGGAGCGAGGCGACCTTGGCGCCGTCGTCGCCGAACGACACTGTCGTTGCGCCTTCCGACGAGGCGTTCTCGACAATCCGCCCGACGCCCCGGCGCGCGAGCTCCTCCCAGGGAAAGAACTCGCCCGGATCGCGCTTGCGGCCGGGGGCGATGTCGGAATGCGCCAGCACGCGCTCTGGAGGTATCGCATGGCGCTGGCAGATGTCGCGGGCGAGCGCCGCCGTGGCCTCGATTTGCGCCGCAGTATATGGGCGTGGGTCGAGGTAGCCGGGATGAACGATCTCGATTCCGATCGACGCGGAATTCATGTCGGTCTCGCCAGCCCAGACGCTTATTCCGGCATGCCAGGCACGCCGCGACTCCGGCACGAGCTGCAGCACGCGGCCGTCCTCCTCGACGACATAATGCGCCGAGACCTGCGAGCGGGGGCTGCACAGCAGGGCGAGCGCCGCTTCCCCGGTTTGCATCCCCGTGTAATGGAGCACCACCGACGAAATCGGCCGCAGGCGCGCGCCGTGATTGGGCGAGGGGCATATTCCCGCGCCGGCGTAGTCCGGCGCGAAGAAGCCTTCGCCATCGCGCCACGGCTGCGTCGCGGCGAGCCATTCCCCAGCGCGGACCTCAGGCTCGGCGTTGCGCAGAACGTCGGTGACGACGCAGGCAGCGTCCGCGCCCGCGGCCAACGCGGCGATCGCGCGCTCTGGGGTCAGTCCGCCGATCGCGACCAGCGGCGTCTCGCCGATCGCCGCCTTCCAGGCGCCGATGCGGCCAAGCCCCTGCGGCGCAACGGCCATTTGTTTCAGAAGCGTCGGATAGATCGGCCCGAGCGCGACATAGTCGGCGGCGAGAGACAGAGCGCGGTCGAGTTCGGCTTCGTCATGAGTCGAAACGCCAATCCTGACGCCGGCGCGGCGCAGCGCGGGAATATCCGCCCCGTCAAGATCGCCTTGGCCGAGATGGACAAAATCGCAGCCCGCGTCGATCGCGAGCCGCCAATAGTCATTGACGATCAGTTGCGCGCCGTATCGCGCGCAAATGTCCCGCGCCATCGCGATCTGCGCGCGCAGGTCGGGTTCGGCGCGATCCTTCGCCCGCAGCTGCGCGAGCTTGACGCCCTGCGGCAAGAGGCGGGTCAGCCAATCGGCGTCGTCGACGATAAGATAGAAGGGATCGAGCTTCAGCGCCGCCACTGCCCCACTTTCCCTCAGGCCAGTTTATCGAAAGGACGGCCGATGACGGGCGTCGACGGCTCGGCCATGTCGCGCGGGGTCATCGGCTCGGCAAGGAAGCCCGCCCGGCCCGCTTCGATCGCGAGGGCGAAGGCGCGCGCCATCCGCACGGGGTCGCCGGCGCGCGAAACGGCGGTGTTGAGCAGCACCGCGTCGTAACCCATCTCCATGACCTGCGCGGCGTGGGACGGCGCGCCGATCCCGGCGTCGACGATGAGCGGCGTATCGGGAAAGTGCGCGCGCAGCGCCCGTAGCGCGAAAATATCGTTGACGCCCCGCCCGGAGCCGATCGGCGCCGCCCAAGGCATCAGCACGCGACAACCGGCGTCGAGCAGTCTATCGGCGACGACGAGATCGTCGGTCGTATAGGGGAAGACCTTGAAGCCGTCGTCGGAAAGAGCCCGCGCCGCCTCGACGAGCCCGAAGACGTCGGGCTGGAGCGTGTCCTCTTCGCCGATCACTTCGAGCTTGATCCAATCGGTCGCGAAGACCTCTCGCGCCATCTGCGCGGTGGCGATCGCCTCCTTGGCGGTGCGGCAGCCGGCGGTATTGGGAAGCACCCGGACGCCGATGTCGCGGACAAGACTCCAAAACGCTTCGCCCGCCCGAGCCCCGCCAGCCTCACGCCGAAGCGAGACCGTGACGATTTCGCAGCCTGACGCGCGGATGGCCTCTGCGAGGATCGCCGGCGAGGGATAGCGCGCCGTCCCGAGCAGCAGCCGCGAGGACAGCGCGACGTCGTAGAGGGTGAGGGGATCGGCGCTGGTCATTGGTCGCCTCCACCCGCAAGTGACCCGCAAGTCACCTCAGGAAGAGCTTTCCGAGCACGAGAAGCGTCAGCGTGAGATTTGTCGCCAACATCCATTTGATTGTGTTGAATTCGCCGCGCAACGTCGCGAATTCATGTTTCACGTCCTGATGTTTGTTGTCGACGCCAGCCATCGCCTCCGCCGCTTTGCGCGCTTTTTCCTCGCTCGCGCCAGCGTCACGAAGCGCGTCATAGATTTCGGAAATCATTGTGCTCATGGATTATTCCTAGCACGAAGCCGGATTCCCCGGAAGGCGGCGATCGTCACCCGCCCTGTCGAGGCGTCACGATCTCGACGGCGTCGCCTTCGCGAAGCGGCGTCTCGGAGCGGTCCTTGGCGCGCACGAATTCCTGGTTCAAGGCGGTGCCGACGGTCTTTTCGTCATACCCCAGTTCCTGCAGCAGCGTTTGCAATGTCGTGGCGCGGACGTCCTGCGGTCGCCCGTTGATTTGAATGAGCATCCATCACCTCTGGGAAATACCCGTCGTTTACGACGACCTCCCCAACACGACGCGCCAAAGCCGGCGCGAGCAGGAACCCGTGGCGGTAGAGCCCATTGATATAGAGTGTGCGATCCCGTTTCAAAAGACGCGGCAGATTGTCGACGAACGCCGGCCGCAGGTCCGACCCCGTCTCGACGATCTCGGCCTCGGCGAAGGCCGGGTGGATGGCGAAGGCCGAATTGACGAGTTCGACGACGGAGCGCGCGGTGACTCGCGCCCGCTCCTCATTCTCGATCATCGTCGCGCCGACCATGAACGCGCCCGCGCCGCGCGGAACGACATAAACCGGCCGGCGCGGGTGCAGCATGCGCACGGGACGCGAGAAAGAAATCTCTTCGCTGCGCAAGATCAGCATTTCGCCTTTGACGCCGCGAAGGCCGGGAAGCGCGTCGCGCGCCGAGAGGCCGCGGCAGTCGACGGTCCAATCCGGAATGGTCGCCAGCCCTGCCCCGTCCTGCCCAAAATGGAAAATGACATTCGGCATTTGCGCGAGGCGCCTGGTCAGCGCGGCCATGGCGGCGCGGGGGTCGAGATGCGCTTCTTTGGGAAAAAACAGCCCCGCCTCGAAACGTCCGGCGAGATCCGGCTCCAGGGCCGCGACGCCCTCGCCGTTCAGCGTTTCGAACTGGCTGGTCCGGCGGGCGAAGTCGAAAAGTTCGGCGCGCTCGCGCCGGGGCGCCACGACAAGGCTGCCGGCGACCGTCGCGACGCCGATGTCGCGCGACCAGAAGTCAAGCGCTTCTTCGCCCAATGTCGCAACCAAAGGTTCGGCGTTTTCCAGTTCGCACCAGGGCGCGATCATGCCGCCAGCAAAGCGCGAGCACCCCAGGCCCGGCCCCTGCTCGCGTTCGACGATTTCGACGTCAACGCCCTTGCGCGCAAGCGCATGGGCGGCGCAAAGGCCGGCGACGCCGGCGCCGATCACGCGCGCGAGCATGAACGGCCCCCATCTACGAATGTTGCCGACACCATCCCTCCGCCAGTCTCAACTGGATCAGGTTCGAAGGGTCGCCACGCCCGCGCCTCGCGACGCGCCAGCGGCCTCTCAGCCCCCCTGGCGGCGACCTTCGCTCTCGCCGCCGGGCGGGGCTCCCCCGGCACGCCTAGGCTCGCGCGAAAGCGCCGCGCCAGTCAAGCGTTGCGCGTGCTTTCTCCTTCCGGCGCTGCGCTTCGGCACTTGCCAGAATTCAATCGTTAGCCCAGTTTGGCCAAGACAAAGCGCATTGAAAAGCGCCGCATATGGGGAGAGAAATCATGAGCTTTCGTCGCAAAACGGCCTGCGTCCACAGGACGTTGGCCCTTCTTGGCCTGCTCGCCTCAACGACTTGGTTTGGCGCAACTTTCGCCACGCCCGCCACGGCCGCGCAGCTTGGACAATATTTCCCCATTCCAAATTCGCTGAGCGTCAGCGGCGTTCCCCGCGACTCGCTCCTCAAAATTCAGTCGAAATGGCTGCAGAACGGCCTCGACAATCTCAAGAAGGCGCGCACCGACGCCGAAGCGGCGCTTGAAAAGGCGAAGGCCGGCGCGACCGATCAGGTCGGCGCAGCTGAGGAGAGCCTCAAGAAGATCGACGCGATGATTGCGGAGACTCAGGAAGAACTGGCGCTTTCCGACAACAATGATTCCTCGCATGACATACAAAGAGAGCGCAAACGCAAGTTGATGCTCCATCTCAATCAGTGGATCAATGAACTCAATCGCCTCGCCACGGAGCAGATGAAGATCGCGATCATGAAGGACGGCGCCGAGGCGATGGCGGCGCAAAACCGCAACTATCAATTGTCCGAGCAAGCGGACAATCTCGAAAAATCCAAGACCGACGCCAGCATTACGGACTGGGCGGCGAAATAGTCCGCAAAGTTCGAGAAGGCTCTTCTAGAGAATCTCGTCCGCCGGCTCGGCCGGCCTCGACAGATCGCCGTTGAGCTTGGCGAGCCGGCGCGTCGCGTCCTTGAGCGCCTGCGACGCGCGCGCCGACAATGCGTCGTTCGCCTGGCGCGCGGCGTCGAGTTCAGCACGCAGCCCCGCGACATCCGCTTCCACGGCCTGCGCTTTGGCGCGCGCGTCGGTCGCCTCGTCGGCGATGGCGAGCGCCGCCATCACGATGATGCGTTGCTCGCCGATCTCGCCGAAATTCTCGCGCATCGACTCGATCTTGCCCTCGAGGTAATGGGCGAGCGCTTCGATGCGCTGCTCCTCGCCATCCTCGCAGGACATGCGATAGGTGCGGCCGGCGATGGAGAGGACGACAGAGCCCATGTCAGTCCTCCCGAACCGGCGCCGCGACCGCCGCGCCGAGCGCGGCGGCGACGCCTTCGCTTGCGGACTCAAGTCGCCGCAACACTTCGTCGCGGCTCTTCTCCAGGGCGTTCTGCCGCGCCAGCGCGGCGTCGAGATCGAGCGCGAGTCGCGAACGGTCGTCCTGCATGATGGCGAGTTCTTCTTGAAGTTCGGCGTTGGACGCCTCGTCTTCGAGCTTGCCGGCGACAGTGCGTTCCAATTGCGCGATCGCCATCTGCAGTTCGGCGATGTCGGCCTCTACCCTCTTGGCGTTTTCGTCGTCGCGCTTATTTGATTGGTTCATCGCCGGTAGCCGGAGTCGCAAGGCTTTCGGTCGCGGCGAACCCCGCCGGGCGATTCGCCTGCCAGCCTGTTCCTAACATGATTCAGGCAATTCGAAACCGCTCGCAACGGCGCAGCCTCGGCGCGTTGACAGGGGGGCGCGAGGTGCTATCACACGCCAGCCTTCGAAGCCCAAGGGCCCGAAGGGCGACGGCCGCGCGGGTTTGCCGCGGCGCAAGGAGAGTCGTGAAATGACGGTGAGAGTGGCGATCAACGGCTTCGGGCGCATTGGCCGCAATATCCTGCGCTACATCGTCGAGACCGGGCGCACGGAGCTCGAAGTCGTCGCCATCAACGATCTCGGCCCGGTCGAGACCAATGCCCATCTGTTGCGCTATGATTCCGTTCACGGCCGCTTTCCGCATGAGGTGAAAGTCGCCGGCGACACGATCGACGTCGGCCGCGGCCCGATCAAAGTGACCGCCATCAAGAATCCGGCGGAGCTTCCCTACAAGGACCTCAAGATCGACATCGCGCTGGAATGCACGGGCCTCTTCACCGCGCGCGACAAGGCCAAGCTGCTGCTCGATGCCGGCGCGAAGCGGGTGCTGGTCTCGGCGCCCGCTGACGGCGCCGACATAACGGTCGTCTATGGCGTCAATCACGACAAGATCACGAAGGACCATCTCGTCATTTCCAACGCCTCCTGCACGACCAACTGCCTCGCGCCGGTCGCCAAGGTGCTGCATGAGGCGATCGGCATCGACAAGGGGATGATGACCACGATCCACGCCTATACCGGCGATCAGCCGACGCTCGACACGATGCACAAGGACCTCTATCGCGCCCGCGCGGCGGCGCTGTCGATGATCCCGACCTCGACCGGCGCGGCGAAGGCGGTCGGGCTGGTGCTGCCAGAACTCAACGGCAGGCTCGACGGCTACGCCATTCGCGTGCCAACGCCCAATGTCTCGGCGGTCGATCTGAAGTTTCTGGCCAAGCGCACGACGACGAAGGACGAGGTCCACGCCGCGATCAAGGCCGCCGCCGACGGTCCGCTCAAGGGCGTGCTCGGCTATACGAGCGAGAAGCTCGTGTCGATCGACTTCAACCACAATCCGCTGTCGTCCTGCTTCCATCTCGACCAGACCAAGGTCATGGACGGCAATCTCGTGTCGATCCTGTCCTGGTACGACAATGAATGGGGCTTTTCGGGCCGCATGACCGATGTCGCGAGCGTGATCGGGAAGCTTCTTTAAGCTTCGCGCCAATATGCCGGCGCGGGCGTGATCGTCCGCGTCTCTTTTTTCAAGCCGCGATTGGATGTTTCATGGCCGCCTTCCGCACTCTCGACGACGCAGACGTGAAGGGCAAAAGAGTCCTGCTGCGCGTCGATCTCAACGTGCCGACCGAAGAGGGTCGGGTCACGGACGCGACGCGCATCGAGCGCGCGCTGCCGACGATCAACGAGATCGCTGAAAAAGGCGGCAGGGTCATTCTGCTTTCGCATTTCGGCCGGCCGAAGGGCCAGCGCGTCGACGAGGATTCGCTGCGTCAGGTCGTCCCGGCGATCGAACATCTGCTCAAACGCAAAATCGCCTTCGCCGACGACTGCGTGGGAGAGGACGCGGCGCTGGTCGTCGACTCGCTCGAGGACGGCGACGTCGCTTTGCTCGAAAACACCCGCTTCCACAAGGGCGAGGAAAAGAACGCCGACGACTTTGCCGAGGCGCTCGCCAAGAACGGCGACATTTTCGTCAGCGACGCCTTCTCCGCGACGCATCGCGCCCACGCCTCGACCGAGGGTTTGGCGCACAGACTGCCTGCCTACGCCGGCCGCGCCATGCAGGCGGAACTCGACGCGCTGCAATCGGCGCTCGCCCGTCCAGAGCGCCCGGTCATGGCGATCGTCGGCGGCGCGAAAGTTTCAACCAAGCTCGAACTCCTCGGCAATCTCGTCGACAAGGTCGATTATCTCGTCATCGGCGGCGGCATGGCGAACACTTTCCTGGCGGCGCAAGGCAAGTCCGTCGGCAAGTCGCTGTGCGAACATGATCTCGGCGGCGCCGCGCGGGAGATTCTGGCGAAGGCGGAAAAGGCCGGCTGCGAGATCGTTCTCCCGGTCGACGCTACGGTCGCGCAGAGATTCGAGGCGCATGCGCCGTCGCATATCGTCTCTGTCGATCATGTCGGCGAAGGCGACATGATCCTCGATGTCGGGCCGAAGTCGATCGCCCATGTCGAATCGCTTCTCGCCAAGTGCAAGACGCTGGTGTGGAACGGCCCGTTCGGCGCATTTGAACTGCCGCCTTTCGACGAGGGCACCAATGCGGTGGCGCAGACGGCGGCGCGGCTGACCGTCGACGGCAAGCTGCGGTCGATCGCCGGCGGCGGCGACACGGTGGCGGCGCTCAATCAGGCGCATGTCGCCCAGGAATTCTCTTATGTCTCGACGGCCGGCGGCGCCTTTCTCGAATGGCTCGAAGGCAAGACTCTGCCGGGCGTCGCCGCGCTGATGCGGTAGGGGCGCCCGGCCCAGATTGGCCTTGCTCTCGCAGTAAGGCGCAACGGCTTAGAAAAGATCATCGGGAGGCGAATTTGGCGAGCAGTCCAATCCAAGCGGTCCCCACGGACATCGAGCACGAAAAACTCAGCCGAGAAGAATTGATCGCGCTCCTGCACGGTGTGACGGAGCAGCGCGACAACCTGCTTGCGCAATATGAATCGATGGCGCTGCAGGTCGACGAGTCAGTTCGAGAGATCGCCGCCGATGAGCTGGACGCGCAGCAGAGCGAAAAGAAGGCCGAGGCGAGCGAGCATCGCGCGGAGCTGGAAGCCGCGCATGCGGCTGAACTTTCGAGCCAACTCGACGAAGAGCGCCGGAAGCGCGCCGAGATCGCCGACGAATTTGCTCGTTTTCGCGAGGCGGCGAAGCATGCGCCGGTCCAAAATCCATGGGACGTGTTGTGGCGCGCGGCGGCGCAGATCGTCAGCGACTGGGTCGCCTGGACGCGTGCGAAAATCCCTTCGGACAGCGCGTTCCTGCCCTGGTTCGACCGAGTGGTCGAATTGGTGAAAGTCTTGAGCCGCCTGGCGTTCAAAGGCGCGCAAGCGCTCTTCGGCTGGGCGAAGCCGCACGTCATCGAACTATGGAGCCGGCTCAAGAGCGAACGCCGACGGCAGTGAGAAACGCCGGACGCTGGCGACAGTGCTAGACGGCGCCGTCATGCTATGAGGCGCCGCTTGTTTTGATCGCGGCGCGGCGGTTTTATCTCCCGCGCAGCTGATTATTGAGCGCCCGGCTTCGCCGTTGCGTCCTTGACGCATTTCTTGGTGAAGCTCGCCTTGGCGGCGCCGGCCAATTTCTTCTCGATCGCGGCGGTTTCGCAAGATGCGGCGGCGGCGTCCCTTTCGCACTTCTTCATGAAGCTGTTCAGCGCCGAGCCATGCAGCTTTTTTTCGGTCGCCCGGGCGGCGCAGTCCGGTGCGGCCGGCGCCGTTTGCGCGAACGCTGCGGCGGAACCTGCAACGCCGGCGGCAAAGATCAAATAAGCCATTGTCCGTCTCAACATGTCGTTGTCCTCAAATGCGCGCGCCGATACGGCTAAAAGAGCCAAAGCAGCGCGACCAGCGACGCCATGCCGATGGCGTCAAACATGATTCCTTCCCAAGTCGGTCCGATCCAAGTTCCCAGCGTGAGAAGGCCAACGCCGGCGACGAGGGCAAAAAATGATCCCTGAATTCCGCGGCGAGTCGGGGGTTCGGCCATGACGTCCTCTCCACCGTTGCGAGATGGCGGTAGACGGCCTCCCAGTGTCGCTATCGTAAATCCGCGGACGCCTCCCTTGATCAGAACCCCCGTCCCTCTTCCGGGCGGCGGGCGCGCCATGGAGAACCGCCAGCCGCTCGCGCGGACGGGATCGGCAGGCGCAAGCTTACCTAGGCGCGCGTCCGGACGGGTCAAGCGTCGGCGCGCGCTGATTGCCGTTTGATTTACGGCAGTCGGGCGGCGCGGCATAATAAGCATATGAAAATAAATTGGTTGGATAGATGAACGAATCGGCGGGCGAGCGCTGGTCGCGCGACTGGGAAAGCGAATGGCGCAGTTGCAAACAAAAAACGTCGTGGCGGGCGACCCTTAGGCTGCGCCGCCGGACGCCGCGAGGCTCCGTTCGTTGGTTTCAACAGGGCCAGACTGGAAAAATGCCGCAAATTGCGATTCAAGTCGCTTTTTGCCGAATGCAAAATGGTGTCAACTGCAAAGAAACGTATCATGCGTCATCAGACGTTTCGAATGAGCGTCAAGTTCAACGAAGGTGACGATTAATGAGGTATGCGATGCACCGTTGGCGCGCCGGATCATGCCTTCTGCTGGCGGCCGCGATCGTCGCCGGCGACGTTCACGCATACGAAAATATCGGCGTGGCTTCCTTCGTCCGCAACGAAGTGACTGGCGTCTTGCCGACGCGCTCGGTGGTGATCAACGTCGGCGAAAACGTCGTCCGGGACGAAATTGTGAAAACGTCTCAGGACAGCGTCGCCAAGCTCGTCTTCACCGACAGCTCGAATTTATCGATCGGGCCGAACTCAATGGTCAAGCTGGATAAGTTCGTCGCGGCGGGGGCGTCCAGCTATGGCAAGGAAACGATTAACGTATTGAAGGGCGCCTTCCGCTTCACGACGGGGCATTTCGACAAGCGCGCCTATGAAGTCAAGACGGGCGTCGCGACCATAGGCGTCCGTGGAACGATCTATGAAGGCCGAGCCGAGCCAAATCGAACGATCCTCAATGTGCTGGAGGGCGGGGTGCAGGTCCGCACCACGGGCGGCGGAGGCTGTAATCTTTCCGCCGGCCAGTCGGCGGTGATCACCGCCTCAAACTGCTCGCCGGCGGCCGGCTTCGCTCCCAACTCCCAGATTTTTGCGGAACAGTGCGCCCAGAGCCCAGCGCTGTGCTCGAAGGAAGAATATTCGCAGCTGCAGCCGCCGCAGCAGAACGAGCAAGGCTTCTCCGGCGGGGATTATGCCGGAATGATCCTCACGCCTGCCGCGGGGATCGGCGGCGGAATCGGCGCATGGCTCGGCAGCCGGCCGCGTCCCATAAATCCGTTTTCATTCGTCGACCCCCCTGCCAGCCCCTGAGCGTAATTTCGACCGCCGTCAATGAGCCTGTCGCAAAGTTCAATAGCGAGGAGAGCCGCGGGGAAGAATGCCAGCGCTGTTCATAGATGGTGGAATTTCAATAACTTCTTTTGAAACTTTGGCGGAGAGGGAGGGATTCGAACCCCCGATACAGTTGCCCGTATGCCGCATTTCGAGTGCGGTGCTTTCAACCACTCAGCCACCTCTCCGCAGCCATGGGCCGTCGCCAATAGCATGCGCCGGAACTGAGGATCAAGTCGACTGCGCCTCTTCTCAAGAGCGACGCAAAGCTCAACACATCGGCCTGCGTTCAAAGCAGTTCGATCTAGAACGTGCGGCGCGCGCAGCGCGCCAAACCTATCCACCGAAAAATATATACATAGATTGACACTCCAAAAAACTGGCATCACATTCTCGTCATGGGCGCGACTCGCATTTTCAAATCCGGCAACAGTCTCGCGGTCAGGCTGCCGCGCGGAATCGCCTTCGACGAGGGCGCCGAGGTCGTCGTGCGGCGGCAGGGCGAAAGCCTTGTGGTTACGCCGCTGCGGCTGGACATGGCGCAGCTCGTGGCGCGGCTGAAGGCCGCGCCGCCCACGGTCGCCTTGGCGCGTCCCGAGTTCAAGCCGCCCAAGCGGCTGTTCGAGACGCGCTGACGCCATGGCCCGCTATCTCATCGACACCAATGTCGTCATGGCCGCGGCGCTCGGCCTTCCCGGCGTGCTCGATCGGCTCTCAGCGCTTGAAATCGGCGACGTGGCCATCTCGGCGATCAGTCTTGCGGAGACGCTCGGCGGCGCGGGCGGCGCCGAACAAAACCCGCGGCTCGCCGAGAACATTGCGCTCATCGCCGAAAATATCGACGTACTGCCTTTCGATCGCGGCGCCGCGGACGCCTATGGCGCGCTGCTCGGCAAGATCGACCACAAGCGCCGCCGAACGCTCGACCGGATGATCGCCGCCCAGGCGCTCGACCTCGGCCTGACGCTGGTCGCGGCCAACACCGACGATTTCGACGACATCCCCGGCCTGACCGTCGAGAAATGGGCGTGAGCCCGCTACTCGACGTCTTCGACCTTCTCCGGACCGCCGCCGTATATACGCTGCGCCAGCGAGGCCTGCATAAAGTCGTCGAGTTCGCCGTCGAGAACTTCTGAGGGCGTTCCAGAGGTGAAGCCCGTGCGCAGATCCTTCACCAGCTGATAGGGCTGCAGGACATAGCTGCGGATCTGATGGCCCCAGCCGATCTCGGTCTTTGAGGCCGCCACCTTATTGGCCTCTGCTTCGCGCATTTCGAGCTCGCGTTCATAAAGTCTTGCGCGCAGCATGTTCCAGGCGGTGGCGCGGTTCTTGTGCTGCGAGCGTTCGGCCTGACAGGCGACGACGATGCCGGTCGGCAGATGGGTGATGCGGATCGCCGAGTCGGTCGTGTTGACGTGCTGGCCGCCCGCGCCCGACGATCTATACGTGTCTATACGGCAATCGGATTCATTGACGTTGACCTCGATGCGGTCATCGACCACCGGATAGACCCAGACCGAGGCGAAGCTGGTGTGGCGGCGCGCATTCGAATCGAAGGGCGAGATGCGCACCAGGCGATGCACGCCGGATTCGGTCTTCGCCCAGCCATGGGCGTTATGGCCCTTGACGAGAATCGTGCCCGATTTGATGCCGGCCTCTTCGCCCGGCGTCTCCTCGATCACCTCGACCTTGAATTTATGCCGCTCGCCCCAGCGGGCGTACATGCGAAACAGCATGCGCGCCCAATCCTGGCTCTCGGTGCCGCCGGCCCCCGAATGCACCTCGATGAAAGTGTCGTTGGCGTCGGCCTCGCCGGAAAACAGCGCCTCGGTCTGGCGAGCGCGCGCCGTCTTGAGGATCGCTTTCAGCGCCTCGACGCCTTCTTTTTCGGTCGCCGCGTCGCCTTCCGACTCGCCGAGTTCGACAAGCGTCAGCGCGTCGTCGAGTTCGCGCGCGAGGCTCGACAGCCCCCCCATCTGCTCTTCGAGCTGGGTTCGCTCCCGCATCAGTCTTTGCGCGGTTTCGGGATCGTTCCAGAGCGCGGGGTCTTCCGCGCGGACGTTCAGTTCGGCGAGACGCCGTTGCGAGGTGTCGACGTCAAAGATGCCTCCTCAGCAGTCCGATGGACTGCTCGATGTCGGCTTTCAGCGCAAGCGGTTCGGCGCGCATGTTCTATCCAGTTGCATTTGGCGGGCGGGATCGCCGCAGTTGGCGCGGAAATTAGGCGGCGCGCGCACGCCTGTAAACCCCGCAACTCACGCCGCTAACGTCAAGAACTCCTGTCGGCCGGCCGATCGCGCCGCTCCCGCGAGGCCGGCTTCTTGTCTTCGCTCTCCGGCGCGCCGGCGAGACCCCAGCGGCGCATCAGAAAAAGCGCCGTCGCCGAGGCGAGCACGCAGAGAATTGTCGCGTAGAGCGTGCCATTGTCGCTGTCGTCGAACAGCAGATTCTTGGTGTTCATCCCGAAAAAGCCGGTGACGAAGGTCGCCGGCAGCAGCAGCATCGTCGTGAACGTCAACACATAGAGCCGGTCATTGGTCTCCAGGCTCAGCAAATCGTTGAGTTCGTCCTGCAGGAGACGGGCGCGCTCCTGAAGGCTCGTCACATCCTGGGTCAGGGCGCCGGCGTGTTGAACGAGTCGCGCGGCGGCCTCGCGTAGGTCGTCGTCCCGCTGCTCGCCGAGTTCCTCCTCGATCGTTTCGAGACGCGCCACCGTCATCGACAGGCCGCTAATCTGGCGCGCCAGCCGCACCGCGTCGCGGCGCGCGGCGCTGAGCGCCGGCCGCGCCAGGCGGCCGCGCTGATCGATGATGCGGTCCTCGACGCGATCGAACGACGCGCCAAGCTCGGCGGCTTTCCGCGCCAGCCCGTCGATCAGCGCATCCGTCAGAAGTTCGAACAGATCGATCGGCGAGGTCAGGCAAGCGCCGTGATCGACGGCGGCGCGCGTCTGCTCGACGCTATCCATCGGCAGCCGTCGCGCGCTGATGAAGAAGCTCGCGCCCGAGGCGAAGCGGACATAGTCGGTGCGCGACGTCGGACCGCCGAGATCGCGCTCGTAATCGAGCAGCGCGCCGCTGACGATGCCTTCCGAATATTCGAGATGTTGGTGGTCGACCGGATCGCACAGCGAAACGCGCGCGTGTTCGGGAAGCGCCTCGATCCGCCCGAGCAGCGGCCGTGTGCGCACATCGGCGAGATCCATGTGCAGCCATAAGAATCCCTCGCGCGGCGCGCCGAGGGTCTTGAAATCTGCGGCCGTTCCCGGCTCGGCTGCGCCGTTCGCGTCGAACCTCACGAACCAAAGACACCCGGGAATGTCGGCGCGCGGCGTTTGTGCGAGGCGTTGTGGGATCATGGCTGGCTCACGGAAAGGCACGAAAACAGAGCCCGGCGAAATATAACAGGCTTACGACGGGCGCGGCGTCAATCCTCTGAGAGCCGGGTCTTGCCCGGCCCATGCGGCTCGACGAGCACGCCGAAATCATGCGGCTCCTTGCGGGCGCGTCGAAGCGCCGCCTCCAAAACTCCAGTGAAGGCGTCGATGTCGCGCGCCTCGGTCCGGTGGTTGATGATCGCGGCGCGGATCGCCGGAATCCCGTCGAGGATGGTCAGCGACGGCGCCGCCTCGCCGCGCTCATGCAGCTCCATGACGATCTCGCGGGCGAACGAACCGTCGTCATCGTCCTTGACGCCGAAGCAGACGATATTGAGCGTCACCGGCGCGCGCAGAACGAAGGCGTCCGACTGGGCGATCCAGGATTCGAGACGCTTCGCCATGACGCAGGTCTGCTCGATACATTGGCCGAGCCGCTTCACGCCGAAGGTTTCGATGGTGAACCAGGTCTTGAGCGCCCGAAAGCCGCGCGAAAGATCAGGCCCGAGATCGCACGGCCAGGCGTCTCCCGCCGCAAGGCCGCGCGGCGCGCGCGTCAGATAGGCGGCGTTGGCCGCGAAGGCGCGCTTATGGGCCTCAGGATCGCGCACCAGAAAGAATCCGGCGTCGTAAGGGACGTGCAGCCATTTATGGAAGTCGAAGGCGACGCTGTCGGCGCGCTCCAGCCCCTTGACCATCGGCTTCAGCGCCGGCGAGAGCGCCGCCAGCGCGCCGAACGCCCCGTCGACGTGGAACCACATGTCCTCGCTATGCGCGACGTCGGCGAGCCGGTCGAGCGGATCGATCGCGCCGGTGTCGACGGTTCCCGCCGTGCCGACGATCAGAAACGGCCTAAAGCCCGCGGCGCGGTCGGCGGCGATGGCGCGGCGCAGATCGCGCACTTTCATCGCCCGGCGCTCGTCCGAGGGAATAAGGCGCAGATGCCTGGCGCCGAGCCCCGCCAGTTCCATCGCCTGGCGGACGCAATTATGCGCCTCCCGCGATGCATAGGCGATGAGCTGACCCGACTGCGCGCAGAGGCCGTTGAGCCGCACGTCCTTGTCGCCATAGGCCTGGTCGCGCGCGACGAGCAGGCAGAGGAAGTTGGCGATCGAGGTGCCGGTGACGAAAATGCCGCTCGCGTCCGCCGGAAAGCCGAAGGCCTGCGCCATCCAGGCGGCGATCTGGCGCTCCACGTCGATGGCGATGTGATTGCGTCCTCCGCAATTGGAATTCATGCCGGCGGCGAGCATTTCCGCGACCATGCCGGCCGGCGTGCCGGCGCCCTGCGCCCAGCCCATGAACATCGGATGGGTGTTGCCGGTCGCGAAGGGCTTGATGAAACGGTCGAAATCCTCGAGCACGGCGGCGAAATCGCGCGCCTCCTGCGGAAGCTCGCGCTTAAAGCGCGCCCGCGCCTCTTCGCTGGGCGCCGTCCAGACCGGGCGTTCGCGCAAGTCGCGCAGATGTTCGAGCATCATGTCGAGGGCGCGATGGCTCTCGGCGCGAAATTCGTCCCAGTCTTCGGGGTCGAGATTGACCGGCATGTCCAGAGCCTCGCGCGCCGGCCGCTCAGTGGAGGCGCAACGACGGTTGCGATGGATCGCGCGAAGGCGTTTCACGCTTCTGCAGATAGCCGGGATTCCCTGTTCGGCGCAACCTCATCTATTTTCCGATGCTTACGGTCACAGAGCCGACGCGTTCGACCTCGCCTTCGACAAGGTCGCCGGGGAGGAGCGGCCCGACGCCCGAAGGCGTGCCGGTGAAGATGAGATCGCCTGGCGCGAGCGCGACATTGCGCGACAGCGCGGCGATGATCTCGGGAACGCTCCAGATGAGATCGCTAAGATCGCCGGTCTGCCGAAGGACGCCATTGACGGAAAGCGAGATGCCCCCGCACGCCGGATGGCCGATTTCGGCGACGGGGCGGATGGCGCCGATCGGCGCGGAATGATCGAAGCCTTTCGACATGTCCCAGGGGCGGCCGGCGTTGCGCGCGGCCGTCTGCAGGTCGCGCCGCGTCAGATCGATGCCGGCGGCGTAGCCGAAGACGCAATCGAGCGCCTGCCCGGCGGGAATGTCTGCGCCGCCGCGGGAGAGCGCCACAACCAGTTCGATCTCATGGTGAAGATCGTTCGTCAGCGACGGATAGGGAATCGTCGCGCCGCTTTCGACGACGGCGTCGGCGGGCTTGGCGAAGAACACGGGCGGCTCCCCGCCGCCGCCCTTCGCCGGCTCCTTCCCCATCTCGCGCGCGTGCGCGGCGTAGTTCAACGCGATGCAGAATATCCGCCGCACGGGAAATCGCCGCGCGTCATGCGCGATGGCGACGCTTGGCGAAAGCGGCGGCGGGAAGATGAACGCAGCGGACATGTCTTTGCTTCCGCCTCCCGGTCAATCGTAATCGGCGGGATCGAAGCTGCGCTGCGCGCCGCAGAATTCGCAGGTGACGCCGATGCGGCCGTCGTCACCGATCATGTCGGCCCGCTCTTGCGGCGAGAAGCTTCTCAAGAGCTTGTCGATGCGCTCCTGCGAACAGCGGCAGAATTCCTCGAGCGCGCGTTCGGAGAAGACTTTGACGCCACGCTCATGGAACAGGCGATAGAGCAAACGCTCGCCCGAGAGCGCCGGATCGACGAGTTCGTGATCTTCGAGAGTCGCGGCCAGCGCCTGACCTTCGGTCCAGTGATCATTGTCGTCTTCCGATAGATCATCCTCGCCCTCGGGCGCGTCGCCCGGCGGAAGGTCGCGGGCGCGCGCGCCGCCGGGCGGCAAATATTGCAGGAGCAGCCCGCCGGCGCGCCAGCTGCGGCCCTGTGGGGTGAGGCTTTCCGCGACAGCCAGTCTGACGAAAGACGGAATCTGCTCCGACTGCTGAAAATAGAGATGCGCCGCCTCGGCGAGGCTCTCGCCCTCAAGCGGCACGACGCCCTGATAGCGCGCGGCGTCTTCCTCGCGCTCGATGGTCAGCGCCAGATGACCGCGCCCAAACAGCGCCGCCGGCGCAGCGTCGCGGATTTCGGCGACCCGCTCGGCGTCGAAACGGGCGAAGCCCCGCAGCTTTCCGGGCGCGTCATAGTCGACGACGAGCATGTCGACCGGGCCGTCGCTGCGTGTCTGCAGCTGAAAGCGGCCATGCGATTCCAGAATTGAGCCGAGAAGCGCGGCAAGCGCCACCGCCTCGCCGAGCAGGCGCGCGACCTGTTGCGGATAGTCGTAATGATTGAGGATGGAATCGACGATGGGGCCGAGCCGGACGACTCGGCCGCGCAGATCGAGCGCTTCGACCGCGAAGGGCAAGACCCGATCGTCCTGGGAATGAAGCGCAACTGGCCGGCTCGGAGCGGGGTCTCCGCCTTGCGGCATCAGACCTGCTCCGGCGCGAGACACCAGCACAGCACGCCTTTCTGGGCGTGCAAGCGGTTCTCGGCTTCGTCGAAGACGACCGACTGCGGTCCGTCGATCACATCCGCGGCGACTTCCTCGCCGCGATGCGCCGGCAGGCAATGCATGAACAGCGCATGTTTCGCCGCCGCGCCCATCAGTTTCGCATCGACCTGATAGGGCGCGAGCGCGGCGCGGCGCTCGTCCTCGTCGGCGTCGCCCATCGACACCCAGCAATCGGTGATCACCGCGTCGGCGCCCGCGACCGCTTCATAGGCGTCGCGCGTCAGATTCATCTTCGCGCCATTGGCTTTCGCCCAGGCGACGAGTTCTTCCGACGGCGCAAAATCTTTCGGCGTCGCGACATTGATGGAAAAGCCCAGCCGACCGGCCGCATGCACCCAGCTTGTCAGCACATTGTTGGCGTCGCCACTCCAGGCGACCGTGCGCCCTTCGATCGGACCCAGATGCTCCTCGAAGGTCATGACGTCGGCCATGACCTGGCAGGGATGCGACTGTTTGGTCAGCCCGTTGATGACCGGCAGATTGCCGTAGCGCGCGAGCTCCATGAGATCGGGATGCGAGAGAATGCGCACCATCACGGCGTCGAGAAACCGCGCCAGAACGCGCGCCGTATCGGCGATGGTCTCGCCTCGTCCCAACTGCATTTCGGCGCCGGTCAGCATGATCGTCTCGCCGCCGAGTTCGCGCATCGCGATATCGAAGGAGACGCGCGTGCGGGTCGACGGCTTGTCGAACACCATGCCGAGATATTTGCCGGCGAGCGGCCGTTCGGTCGGCTCCACGCCTTTCACGCGGCGCGCCTTGAGCGATTTGGCGAGATCGAGAATACGGCGCAGCTCATCGCCGGAATGATCGGAGAGATCGAGAAAGCTGCGCGGACGCGTCAACGAATGAGCGGTCATCACGCGGCTCCGCGCTTTTCGGTCGGCGCGGCGAGCCGGGCGCATGCGGCGGCGAGGCGCGACGCCGCAGCCGCGATGTCGCTCTCGTCGATGACGAGCGGCGGCAAGAGGCGCACGACATTGTCCCCGGCCAGCACCGTCAACAGTCCTTCGGCGCGGGCGGCGGCGGCGAAGTCGACGTTGGGAATTTTCATCTTGAGGCCGAACATCAGTCCTTCGCCGCGAATTTCTTCGATCAGCGACGGATAGCGATCCTCGAGTTCGGCGAGCCGCTGGCGCAGCAGCGCGCCGAGACGCGCCACGCGCGCCAGGAAGCCGTCGGCGAGCACGACGTCGAGAACCGCGCCGCCGACCGCCGTCGCTAGCGGGTTGCCGCCGAATGTCGAGCCATGCGCGCCAAGCGTCATGCCCTTGGCGGCCTCGCGCGTCGCGAGACAGGCGCCGAGCGGAAAGCCGCCGCCGAGCCCCTTGGCGAGCGCCGCGATATCGGGCGCGACGCCGGCATGTTCACAAGCGAGAAACTTGCCGGTGCGGCCGACGCCGCATTGCACTTCGTCGAGAACCAGCAATAGCCCGCGCGCGTCGCAAAGCGCCCGCAACCGCGCAAGGAACGAGGGCGCAAAAACACGCAGGCCGCCTTCGCCCTGGATCGGTTCGAGCAGCACGCCGGCCGTTTCTTGCGTGATCGCCGCTTCGACCGCTTCGTAATCGCCGAAAGCAACCTGATCGAAGCCATCAAGCGGCGGTCCGAAGCCGTCGAGATATTTTGCGTTGCCGCCGGCGGCGATCGTCGCGAGCGTGCGGCCGTGGAAGGCGCCTTCGAAGGTGATGAGCCGATAGCGCTCAGGCTTTCCGTTGACCGCATGGAATCTGCGCGCGGTCTTGATCGCGCATTCCACCGCCTCAGCGCCGGAATTGGTGAAAAAGACCAGATCGGCGAATGTGGCGTCGCAGAGCCGCTCGGCGAGGCGCTCGGCTTGAGGGATGCGGAACAGATTGGAGACGTGCCAGGGCGCGTCAGCGGCGCGCTTCAACGTCTCGACGAGATGCGGATGATTATGGCCGAGCGACAGCACGGCGACGCCCGCGCTGAAGTCGAGATAGCGGTCGCCGTTGTCAGCGATCAACCACGCGCCGTCTCCATGTTTGAACGTGAGATCGGCCCGCGGATAGGTCGGATAAAGCGCTGACGTCAATAGCCCTGCTCCATGCCCCTGTCGCCGGCTTCAGGCCGGAGGAAGCTCGAAAAACAAAGCGCCGCCCTTTTGAGGGCGGCAGTTCGATGGGGATTTTAAGCGCGCCGCCCTACGCGGTCAAATCCATGACGCCGCAGGATCATTGGCGTCGCGCCGCCGCGCGAGGGTGAGTCTTTCGGGCAACAGTCTTTGTGAAAGGCTGTTGAGAACGCCAGCGCGCGCTTGCCAGCGCGACTCGCGCGTGATTCAAAGTAAACAGAAAGTTTCTAGTCGGCGCCCGCGTCATTTGTTTGGGCGCGTTCTCTCGAGTGTTGATGCGCGTCACATCGCCGCTGGGCTTCAGGCCTGCGCTGCGGTCGGAGGCAGACTCCGATCCGCGCTCGACCCGAAAGAATGGAGAAGCCTAATGTCATGGACCGACGAACGCGTCGAACTGCTCCGCAAGCTCTGGAGCGACGGGCTGAGCGCCAGCCAAGTGGCTGCTGAACTCGGACCGGGCATCACGCGCAACGCCGTCATCGGCAAAATCCACCGGCTCGGGCTCGCCGAGCGCGCCAAGACGGTCAGCGCGCAGCGACCGCGGATCGCCAAGGCTCCTCGTCAAACGCAGCCGCGCATGAACGGCGCCTCCTCGCACGGCAATCTCGCCCTTGCGTTCGCGCCGCATGCGCTGGCGGCGCCACGGCATGCGCCCGAAGAAGAAGTAGTGATCCCGATGTCGGAGCGCGTCACGCTCATGGAGCTGCGCGAATCCATGTGCCGCTGGCCGATGGGCGATCCAACATCTGCGGAATTCCGTTTCTGCGGCGGCAAGTCAAGCGGCGGGGGACCGTATTGCGCCTATCATGCGCGCGTCGCCTATCAGCCGGCCCAGGATCGCCGCCGCGCGCGCGATCAGCTTAAGACGCAGCGCTACGCGTAAACCGTGACGGCGGTCATTCGTGACCGAAGGTCTCGTCGAAGGAATAGCCGGCTCCGCGCACCGTGCGGATTGGATCCTTCTCGCGGCCGCGGATCATGGCCTTGCGCAGCCGTCCGACATGGACGTCGACCGTACGCTCGTCGATCTCCGCCGACATGCCCCAGACGCTGTCGAGGAGCTGCGCGCGCGTGAACACGCGTCCCGGCTTCTCCATGAAATATTCGAGCAGCCGGAACTCGGTCGGTCCGAGGTGAATTTCCCGTCCCGAGCGCCGCACCCGACGGGTGTCGCGATCGAGATCGATGTCGCCGAGAGTCAGCCGCGAGGCGACGCGCTCGGGCCGCGCCCGGCGCAGCAGCGCGCGCACCCGCGCCATCAGCTCAGGCGTCGAAAACGGCTTGACGACATAATCGTCGGCGCCGACCGAAAGGCCGCGCACGCGCTCGCCTTCCTCGCCGCGCGCGGTCAGCATGATCACCGGCATGTCCTTGGCGCTGTCGCGCGCGCGCAGGCGCCGGCAGATTTCAAGTCCGGACACGCCCGGCAGCATCCAGTCGAGAATGACGAGATCGGGCGGCGACTCGGCGAGCCGCAACTCGGCTTCGTCGCCGTTGTCGACATGCTCGACCTGATAGCCCTCGGCTTCGAGATTGTAGACGAGCAGCGTCGCGAGCGACGTCTCGTCCTCGACGACGAGGATTCGCGGCGCGCGATCGCTTTTCACGCTTCGCTGTACGACGGCCGTCACTTCATTCATTGCGCCGCCTCATCCTTAACGCCGAAGTCGGCAGCGCGCGACTTCGGCCGCTCGATGGGCATCGCTTCGCCCGTGACGAGATAAATGACCGTTTCAGAAATGTTGGTGGTGTGATCGCCGATCCGCTCCAGATTCTTCGAGCAGAACAGGAGATGCGTGCAGAAGGAAATGTTGCGCGGATCCTCCATCATGAAAGTGAGAAGATCGCGAAAGACGGAATCCTCCAGCGCGTCGAGATCGGAATCGTTTTGCCACACCGCGTGGGCGCGCTCGGTGTCGCGCAAGGCGTAGGCGTCGAGCGCGTCCTTGAGCTGCATCGCGGCGACTTCATGCATCGACTTGAGGCCGACGATCGCGCGCGGCACGCGGGCTTCCGATACGATCTTGAGCGTCCGGTTGGCGATGTTCTTGGCGAGATCGCCAACGCGTTCGATGTCGCCGGAGATGCGGATCGCGGCGATGCATTCGCGCAGATCGACCGCGAGCGGCTGTCGGCGCGCGATAGTGAGAATGGCGTTCTCCTCGATTTCGCGTTGCAGCGCGTCGAGCCTCGGATCGCTGGAGACGACGCGGTGGGCAAGATCGACGTCGAAGCTCGACAAGGCGTCCATTGCCTCCGCCAGCATTTTTTCGGCGACGCCGCCCATTTCGGCAATGCGGCGTCCAAGGGATTCAAGATCCCGATCATAGGATTTGACAATGTGATCGCTCATGTGCGCCGTCCTTGAATCGCTGTTAGCCGAAACGGCCGGTGATATAGTCGAGCGTTCGCTTCTCTTTCGGCTTGTTGAACACGTCGTCCGTCTCGCCGTACTCGACGAGCTCGCCCAGATACATGAAGGCGGTGTAATCGGAAACGCGAACCGCTTGCTGCATATTGTGCGTGACGATCGCGATCGTGTAGCGGTTCGTGAGCTCGTCGATCAGCTCCTCGACCTTCGCCGTCGAGATCGGATCGAGCGCGGAACAAGGCTCGTCGAACAGGATCACTTCCGGCTGCACGGCGACGCTGCGCGCAATGCAGAGGCGCTGCTGCTGCCCGCCCGAAAGCCCGAGGCCGCTCGTCTGGAGCTTGTCCTTGACCTCGTCCCAAAGCGCGGCGCCGCGCAGCGCCGTTTCGACGCGCTCGTCGAGATCGGCGCGCGACAGTTTCTCGTAAAGCCGAATGCCGAAGGCGATGTTTTCGTATATCGACATCGGGAAAGGCGTGGGCTTTTGGAAGATCATGCCGACCCGCGACCGCAAAGCGTTGAGGTCGACCGCAGGGTCCAGAATGTTTTCGCCGTCGAGGAGCACCTCGCCCTCCGCCCGTTGTCCGGGGTAGAGATCGTACATGCGGTTCAACACGCGCAGCAAGGTCGACTTGCCGCACCCCGAGGGACCGATGAACGCCGTCACCTTGTTGGCGTGCAGCGGCAGGTTGACGTTCTTGAGCGAACGATCTGCGCCGTAGTAGAAATCAAGGCCGCGCACCGAGACTTTTGTCGGCGGCTCTTTCGGGGCATGGGCGGTGGCGTTCATTTCGATTTCCTCCGGCCGGCGCTCAGCATGCGCGCGGCAATCGACAGGGCGAGAACTGCGATGGTGATGAGCAGCGCGCCGGTCCAGGCGAGTTGCTGCCAGTCCTTGTAGGGCGACAGCGCGAACTGGAAGATCACCACCGGCAGGCTCGCCATCGGCGCGGCGAGATCGGTGCTCCAGAATTGGTTGTTGAGCGCCGTGAACAGAAGCGGCGCCGTCTCGCCCGAGACTCGCGCCACGGCCAGCAGCACGCCGGTGATCAGCCCCGCCTTGGCGGCGCGATAGGCGACCTTGCCGACGACATGGGCGCGGGGCGCGCCGAGCGCCGAAGCCGCCTCTCGCATCGATCCCGGCACGAGCAGCAGCATGTCCTCCGTCGTTCGCACGACGACGGGAACAACGAGCAGCGCAAGGGCCACAGCGCCCGAAATCGCCGAAAAGTGTCCCATCGGATGCACGAGCATCGTGTAGACGAACAGGCCGATGACGATCGACGGCGCGCTGAGCAGGATGTCGTTGATGAAACGCACGATCATCGTGAGCTTCGTATAGCGGCCGTATTCGGCCATGTAGGTTCCGGCCAGCATGCCGAGCGGTGTGCCGACTGCGACGCCGATGATAGTCATGATCAGCGAGCCGGCGATGGCGTTGAGCAATCCGCCGGCGCTGCCGGGGGGCGGCGTCATCTCGGTAAAGACCGCGGGAGACAGTCCTCGCACGCCTTCGTAGAGAAGCGCGATGAGGATCACGAACAGCCACGCCAGCCCGAATATGGCCGCGACCCAGCAGAGCGTCGTCGCGATGGAATTGGCGCCGCGTCGAGTTGCGTAAAGCGACATGAGCGTCTCCCTTACGCTGATTTCTGCTCGATGCGCATCAGCATATAACGCGCGATCGCAAGGACGACGAAGGTGATGAGGAAGAGGATGAGCCCCAGTTCGATCAGGGCCGACGTATAGAGATCGCCGACCGCCTCGGTGAACTCATTGGCGATGGTCGCCGAAATCGTCGTTCCGGGCGCAAGCAGAGACCCGGAAATCTTATGCGCATTGCCGATGACGAAAGTCACCGCCATCGTTTCGCCGAGCGCCCGACCGAGCCCGAGCATGACGCCGCCGATCACGCCGACGCGCGTATATGGCATCACCACATAGCGCATCACTTCCCAAGTCGTGCAGCCGATTCCCGACGCCGCTTCCTTCAGCACGGGCGGCACCGTCTCGAAAACGTCGCGGGAGATCGACGCGACGAAGGGCAGCACCATGATCGCGAGAATGAAGCCCGCCGTCAGCATGCCGATGCCGTAAGGCGGACCCGCGAAGAGCATCGAGAACACTGGAATGTCGCCGAAGGCCGCGATCAGCGCCGGCTGCACATGCGACTGGAGAAACGGCGCCAGCACGAAGAGGCCCCAAATGCCGTAGATGATCGACGGGATGCCGGCCAAAAGTTCAATCGCCGTGCCGATGGGCCGGCGCATAACATAGGGGCAAAGCTCGGTGAGGAAGACCGCGATGCCGAGCCCGACGGGAACGGCGATCAACATGGCGATGGCCGAGGTCATGATCGTGCCGTAGATCGCCGGAGCCGCGCCGAAATTCTCGGTAACTGGATTCCACGACTGCGAGACGAAGAAGCCGAAACCGAACGCTCTGATCGACGGCAACGAGCCATAGACAAGCGAAACGATGACTCCGCCCAGGATCACCAGAACGATCACGGCCGCGGCGCGCGTGGCTTGACGGAAAATGCGGTCGACCAGCGCCAGCCGACCTAGAACGCGCGTTCGATCGGCCACGACCGATGGCGACGCTGCTTGCTGCAAGACTACTTCCGACATGTTTGAACCCGCCTCCTGGCCGGCGCCGTTCGCGTCGCGCCGGTTTGGTTCGATCGAGAACATTTGATCAACTCCCGGCGCCGCGCTTTCGGCGAACCGCCGCACATTCTACCGACGGCCGCTCCACGCGGCCGTCGAGATTCTTGAAGCCAACCCGCGCAGTTCTAGCCTTCGTCAATGGGACAACGGCTTGCCGTCTGTTCCCTTAACATTGGCCCAGCTCTTCTTGATGAGTTCGACCACATGCTTGGGCATCGGAATGTAGTCGAGTTCTTCGGCCATTTTCCCGCCATGAGCGAAAGCCCAAGTGAAGAATTTGAGCGCTTCGGCTGCGGCTGCTTCGTCCTTCGGCTCCTTGGGGAGCAGGATGAAGGTCGCGGCCGTGATCGGCCAGGTCTTCGCGCCCGGCTCATTGGTCAGGATTTCGTAAAAGCCCTCGGCGTGGGACCAGTCGGCCCCGGCGGCGGCGGCCTGAAACGAGTCCATGCTCGGCGCGATCACTTTGCCGTCCTTATTGATCATCTTGGTGTGGGTCATTTTGTTCTGCTTGGCGTAGGCGTATTCGACATAGCCGATTGCGCCCTTAGTGTTGGCGACGTTGTTGGCGACGCCTTCATTGCCCTTCGCGCCGATGCCGACCGGCCATTCGACCGAGGTGTTCTCGCCGACCTTCGACTTCCAGTCGGGCGAAACCTTCGACAGATAATTGGTGAAGTTAAAGGTCGTTCCCGACCCGTCCGAACGATGAACCACGACAATCGAAGCCGAAGGAAGCTTCGCCTTCGGGTTGAGCTTCTTGATCGCCGGGTCGTCCCATTTGGTGATTTCGCCGAGGAAAATCTTCGCGAGCGTGTCGCCGTCGAGCGTAAGCTCGCCGCCGGCAATGCCCTCGAGATTGACCACCGGCACGATGGCGCCGATCACCTGCGGCCATTGAATAAGCGCCGCGGTCTGCAATTCGTCGGCCTTGAGCGGCTGGTCGGAGGCGCCGAAAGTGACGGTGCGCGCCTTAACCTGCTTGATGCCGCCGCCAGAGCCGATCGACTGGTAGTTGAGGCCGCTACCCGTTTCCTTCTTATATGCTTCGGCCCACTTGGCGTAGATCGGATAAGGGAAGGTGGCGCCGGCGCCGGAAATGTCCAGCGCGCTCGCCGCGCCAGCCATGACGGCGAGAGCCAGCGCTGCGCCCGCGCCGCGCTTGAAAATCGTCGAGATCATTTGAAGGTCTCTTTTGCTCGAGAACAGGTTTGCGATGCGCCCCGCGTCACCGCATGCGAGAACCTATCGGTCCGACAATAGGCTTTTGTGACAAAAAGATTACAGTCTTGTGACAATGGTATTAACTAAATATCATGTATTTAAATGAATCATACTACCTCGCTTCCCGGCAAAATGACGCGAAACAGCGTCCCTTCGCCGAGCGCGGACTCGATCGCAAGCCGACCGCGATGGCGCAGCACGATATGTTTGACGATGGCGAGCCCCAGACCGGTGCCGCCCTTGGCGCGGCTCTTCCCCGCATCGACGCGATAGAAGCGCTCGGTCAGTCGCGGAATATGCTCCGGCGCGACTCCGGGACCGTAATCGCGCACCGACAGGACGACGAGCGCGCCCTTGCGGACAAGCGATATGTCGATAGGCTTGCAGGCGCCGTGCTCGGCGCAGCCATATTTCAACGCGTTCTCGACGAGATTCTCGATGACGCGGGCAAGTTCGTCACGATCGCCCGGCGCAACCACATTCGGTTGCAGATCGAGATTGATGGCGACGCCCCCGTCCTCGGCCATTTGCGACAGCGTATCGACGATATGGGCGACGAGCAGCGTCAGATCGACAGGCGTCGCGGGCCGAAGATGCATGTGTTGCTCGATGCGCGACAGCGACAGAAGATCGTCGACCAGCCGCGCCATTCGCTGCGCCTGCTCGCGCATGATGGCGAGGAATTTGTCGCGCGTTTCGCTATCCTCGCGCGCTGGTCCTTGCAGCGTCTCGACAAATCCGAGCAGCGAGGCGAGCGGCGTGCGCAGCTCATGGCTGGCGTTCGCCACAAAGTCGACGCGCATGCGCTCGACGCGCCGGGATTCGGTGAGATCGCGCAGGCTCACCATGGCGGCGGGCTCGAAGCCTTCGATCTGCATCGGCGCGATATGGGCCTCGAACCAGCATTCCACCGGCAGGCGCTCGACCCAGACGGTCTTCTCGGCCTCGCCGCCGCCGAGCACGCGGGCGACGGCGTCGAGCATGTCGGGAGAGCGAAGACCGCGGGAAAGCGGTTCATTCAGCCGAATTGCGGGCGAGAGACTCTGCGCCGCCGCGTTTACCGCGACGACATGCGTTTCGGAGTCGATGACGAAAATCGGCTCCGGAAGCGCATTGATCACCGGCGCCAGGAGAGCCATCGCCTGATCGCGCCATCTGCGTTGCTGAATCGATAGGGTCATGGCGACTGGCCCCGCGCCGGTCAATTCGAGCGCTCCTCCCAAATACGCGCGATCGCCTCGCGCAAGGTCGTCCAGCGGCGCGCGCCTTCGTCCGCGCCCAGAAGCGCAAGCGCGACGACGAACGGGATAAGGTAATAGACCATGCGAAAAAGAAGCAGCGAGGCCAGAAGGCTTTCCTGCGAAGCCGCAGGAATGGCGTGCAGCATCGTCGCTTCGAAGACGCCGATGCCGCCGGGCGCATGGCTGATCACGCCGAGAATGCAGGCGACGATATAGACCGCGACGAATGGCACGAAGTCCAGCGGCACGTCGGCGGGAAGCAGCACATACAGCGCGCCCGCGGCGCAGCATAAATCGGCGACGCCAAGCGCGAACTGCGCCGCAGTCGGGACGAAGCCGGGCAGATCGAGAGCATGGCCGCGAAGCGTGATTCTGCGGCGCTCGAACGTCACCCAGCCGAAATAAAACAGCACGCCGCCAAGTATCAGCAGACCCGGAATGACGTGAAGAACGGCGGGCGCGCCGTCGAGCTCGGCGAGCGCGCTCGCGCCGTAGACGAAGCCGACGCCCATCATCAGCGTCATGCCGAGCCAGAAGGTGACGCCGGCGAACACGGTGATGTTGGCCACCTGCAGCGCGCTCAGCGCGACGCGCGAGTAGATCCAATAGCGGACCGCCGCGCTGGTGATGATCGGAAATCCCAGATTGAAGGAAATGGCGTAGCTGGCGAAGGACGCGAGAGCGGCCACCCTGTAAGGCGCATGCGCGCGCATGTGGTGCAGCGCGACGACGTCATATCCCGTCAGGAAGAGATAGGAGAGAGCGGAGAGCGCCAGCGCGGCGAGAATTTGCGTGGCGCTCGTCGCACGAAATGCGTTTACCAGATCGGCGTAGCTCAGGTTCGAGAGCGTCCTTCCGAGAAGGTAAGCGGCGAGCGCAAAGATCGCGAGACTGGCCGCGACGCCCAGCGCGCTCAACGCGCCTTTGGGCAGCCGATAGCGAAGCGACTCAAAAAATCCTGCGTTTTCTCGTGGCCTCACGACCGGCAGTTCCGGCGCGGCGGTTCGCATCAGTTCGTTATCCTGCTGAGTCACGCTGCCCCCGCGCCAGCCGCCGCCAGGTATTTGGAGCGTTCAATCGACAATCCTCTCAATCGGCAATTCGCTTAACACTTCGTCTATTCTCATCGCTTCATGCCCTGTCCGGTTCAATCCCTCAATCATGTCATGGCGATGACTGGATGAGAAAGGGAAACGTTCGCGCTTCCCTTGAGCTTGGCGTCCCAACCCTCGACGTCAAGCCCCCATCAGCTTTCGACCGGCAATCCTTGACCTGCGAGCCGCGCGATCTAGCTGCCTGCGAAGCGCCGCGAGCCGAAAACCCAACAGGAACCCAAAGGACCACCCATCATGCACATGATCTCCAAGGAAACCCAGGCCTGCATCGACGCCTGCTTGAGCTGTTATCAGATGTGCTTCGGCATGGCGATGACCCATTGCCTTGAGCAGGGCGGCGATCATGTGAAGCCCCAACATTTCCGGGCCATGATCGCCTGCGCCGACATGTGCCGCGACAGCGCGCAGATGATGCTGATGAATTCGCAGCAAGCGAAGCAGATCTGCGCGCTTTGCGCCGAAGCCTGCGAAACCTGCGCCAAGGAATGCGATCCGATTCCGGACATGAAGGAATGCGCCGACGAGTGCCGTCGCTGCGCCGAGGAATGCCGCAGAATGTCGGGCCGCAAGATGGCCGCGTAGCGGTCACACGCATTCGACTTGGCGGCTATTTGCCGCCAAGTCCCAAAATATAACTTGCAATCGAATCGATCTCTTCGCGCGCGAGAATGAAGTTCGGCATGTTCCTGTGCGACGAGCGCAGGAACACTTTGAGCGACAATTCGGTCGTCGACGGCATCTTGGCCACGTCAACGAAGCGGGGCGCTTTCGGATCGGGGCTTTTGGCCTCGGCGTCGCGGCCGATCGCGTGACATGACACGCATTCGGCCTTGGCGATTTTCTCGCCGGTCGTCGGATCAGCGCTCGCGGCGATCGCCGGCGCCGCAACAAGGGCCAGGGCCAGAGACAGCGCTATCCTCATTCGCTCACTCCTCGCCGTTCAGATCTTGGGGACGGGGCTGCAACATGATGTTGTAGCCGGCGTCGACGAGATGGACTTCGCCGGTGACGCCGCCCGAAAGCTCAGATAGCAAATAGAGCGCCGAGCCGCCGATTTCATCAAGCGTGATCATTCGACGCAAGGGACAATGTTTCTTCTGGAACGCGCCCATCGCACGCGCGCCGGTGATTCCGGCGCCCGCCATGGTGCGCACCGGCCCTGGCGACAACGCGTTGACGCGAATGCCGCGATCGCCGAAATCGGCGGCGAGATAGCGCACCGATGAATCGAGCGCGGCTTTCGCCACGCCCATCACATTGTAATTGGGCATGACATGGGTGCCGCCGCCAAAGCTCACCGTCAACAGCGACCCGCCCTTCTTCATGAGAGAGGCGGCGCGGCGCGCGGCTTCGGTAAAGGAGAAGCAGGAGATGACGAGCGTGCGGATGAAATTTTCGCGCGACGTGTCGGCGTAAAGCCCCTTTAATTCGCTTTTGTCGGAATAGGCGATGGAATGGACGAGAAAGTCCATCTCGCCCCAGTCATATTCGAGCCGCGCGAAGACGTCGTCGACGGTGGCGATGTCCTCGACGTCGCAAGGGAGAACGAGACTCGAGCCCAATTCCTGGGCGAGCGGCTTGACTCGTTTGCCGAGCCCTTCGCCCTGATAGGTGAAGGCGAGCGTCGCGCCATGACGCGCCAATACGCGCGCAATGCCATAGGCGATCGAATGATCATTGGCGACGCCCATGATGAGCCCGCGCTTACCCTGCATCAAATTGCTGGCGACCGTCATAGACAAACATTCCTCGGAAAGACGGCGCGACCGCCAAGCATTGCAGTTAGGCGACTGCAAGCACGCGGCGCGCGTTACGCTGTTCTTGAGAGTCGGCGCGCTGCCGCGCCAGAAAAGACAATCTTAAGTCATCAAGCGTCCGGATGCTTGAACGCCAATGTCGCATTGGTGCCGCCGAAGCCGAAGGAGTTCGACAGCACCGCGCCGAGCTTCACATTGTCGCGCCGCTCGCGCAGGATCGGCATGTCGGCGAAATCCGGGTCAAGCTCTTCGATATTGGCGCTCTCGCAGATGAAGCCGTTCTGCATCATCAACAGCGAATAGATCGCCTCCTGCACGCCCGTCGCGCCGAGCGAATGGCCGGTCAGGGATTTGGTCGCGGCGATCGGCGGACATTTGTCGCCGACGCCGAACACTTCGCGCAAAGCTTCGATCTCCTTGGCGTCGCCGACCGGCGTCGCGGTGGCGTGCGGATTGATGTAGTCGATCGGGCATTTCACCGTCGCGAGCGCCTGTTTCATGCAGCGCACCGCGCCTTCGCCCGAGGGCGCGACCATGTCATAGCCGTCGGACGTCGCGCCATAGCCAGCGACCTCGGCGTAGATTTTCGCGCCCCGCGCCTTGGCGTGTTCGAATTCTTCGAGCACCAGCACGCCGGCGCCGCCGGCGATGACGAAGCCGTCGCGATTCTTGTCATAGGCGCGCGAGGCCGTCGCCGGGCGATCATTATAGGAGGAGGACATCGCGCCCATGGCGTCGAACAGGACCGAGAGCTCCCACTCCAATTCCTCGCAGCCGCCGGCGAAGATCATGTCCTGCTTGCCGTACTGAATCAGCTCATAGGCGTTGCCGATGCAGTGATTGGACGTGGCGCAGGCCGAGGAGATGGAATAGTTGACGCCCTTGATCTTGAACCAGACGGCGAGAGTCGCCGAGGCGGTCGACGACATGCATTTCGGCACGGCGAAGGGGCCGACGCGCTTGGGTCCCTTGGTGCGGGTGATGTCCGCAGCTTCGACAAGCGTGTGGGTCGAGGGGCCGCCGGAGCCCATGATGATGCCGGTGCGCTCATTGGAGATTTCCGCCTCGGTGAGGCCGGCGTCGGCGATCGCCTGATCCATGGCGACATGGTTCCACGCCGTGCCGGTCGCATGGAAGCGCATGGCGCGGCGGTCGACCATCGTCGATGGGTCCAGCGACGGCAGTCCGTAGACCTGCGAGCGGAAGCCAAGTTCGGCGTATTTGTCGGCGCGTACGATGCCGGATTTCGCTTCGCGCAGCGAGGCGACGACCTCCTGCGTGGTGTTGCCGATCGACGACACGATGCCCATGCCGGTGACGACGACTCGTCTCATGCTGCTCTCCCCTGGCGCGCGGTCAGCAGTCTCGCGCGTTCTTGCCTATCCGTTTCAGGCGGCCGGCGCCTCTTTGGCGAGGCAGACCTTGAGGTCCTTGGCCTCGTAAATACGCTCGCCGTCCGCCGCTACCCAGCCGTCGGCGAGCCCGATCACCAGCTTGCCGGTGCGAAGGCGCGTGAAGTCGACGCCGTAAGTGACAAGCTTGGTATGCGGCCGCACCTGGCCGGAAAATTTCACCTCGCCGACGCCGAGCGCCATGCCGCGGCCAGGATTGTCGAGCCACGCGAGATAGAAGCCGACCATTTGCCACAGCGCGTCAAGGCCAAGGCAGCCGGGCATCACGGGATTGCCTTTAAAATGGCAGTCGAAGAACCAGAGGCTCGGCTTGACGTCGAGTTCGGCCCGCATATAGCCCTTGCCATGCGCACCGCCCTCTTCGAAAATTTCCGTGATGCGGTCGAACATCAGCATCGGCGGCAGCGGCAGCTGCGCATTGCCCGGGCCGAACAGCTTCTCCTCGCCGCACGCCAAAAGATCCTCGTAGCCGAATGAGGAGCGCCTATCGCCCATATTTCCTTGTTCCTCGCATTTGGGCCACTGGGGCCCTCCTCCCTGAGCGCCATCCGGCGCGCCCTGTTTTTATCAGCGCCGGCAGGGGCGCCGCTGTTGGGCGAAGCGATCCGTAACATAGCCTCGCCCGGGCCGAAAGCGTCGTGCTGAAACCGCCGAAACGGCCCAGCGGCGTTGAATTTCCCGCCATTGTCCCTATGATGCCAAAGGGAAACCGACAGCTGAAGGCCGCGAATGGACGCCGACCAAACTCCGATGGCTCCGCCCGACGCCACGCCGCGCAAGCCCGTCAGCGAACTGCTGGCGGACGCCGGGCTGCGACCGACGCGCCAGCGGCTGGCGCTGGGGGAACTGCTGTTCGGTCAGGACGGCGACCGCCATGTGACCGCGGAGCGGCTCTACGAAGAGGCGCTCGCGGCCAATCTCTCGGTTTCGCTGGCCACCGTATACAATGCGCTCCACCAGTTCACCCAGGCGGGCCTGCTGCGCGAAATCGCCGTCGACGGGGCGCGGGTGTATTTCGACACCAACACGGCCGACCACCATCATTTTCTGCTCGAAGACGACGGAGAGCTTTACGACATCGCCGGCGCGAATGTATCGGTCTCCGATCTTCCCCGGCCCCCTGAGGGATTGCGCATCGCGCGCGTAGATGTCGTCGTGCGGCTACGCCGCGACTAAGTCGGCCCTATATTCGAAAAGAGGTTAGTTTTTCGAACGGACTTGGCGGGGCCGCACGGCCGCCGAGACTCTTCGACGATTTCAGGCGGGGCGATGGCGCAGCAGGCGGCGGAAAGAGAATCTGATCTTACCTACGCGCAGTTCAAGGCGCTCGCCAACTCGATCCCGAACCTCGCCTGGATGGCGCGTCCGGACGGCTGGGTCTTCTGGTATAATGAGCGTTGGTATGAATACACCGGCACGACGCCGGAGGAGATGGCGGGATGGGGATGGCAATCCGTCCATCATCCGGATGTGCTGCCCAAGATGCTGGAGCGCTGGACCCATGCGATCCAGCATGGCGAATTCTTCCAGATGATCTTTCCGCTCAGGGGCGCCGACGGGCTCTACAGACCCTTCCTGACGCGCATCGAACCATTGCGTGAGAACGGCGCCATCGTCGGCTGGTTTGGCACGAACACCGACGTCACCGAACAGGAACGCGATCGCGAGCGCCTGCAGCTTCTCATTCACGAGCTCAATCATCGCGTCAAGAACACGCTTGCGACCGTTCACTCGATCGCCATGCATTCGCTGCGCGAACTCAAGCCCAATTCCGCGGAACTTTTCGAGCGCCGCCTGCTGGCGCTCGCCGCCGTGCATGACGTTCTCACGCGCGAGAATTGGACGAAAGCGCAGGTCGGCGAACTCATTGGCACGGCGATTGCGCCGGCAGGCCATGAAAATTTCGACATATCGGGGCCTCCGATCGACGTTTGTCCGCGTATTGCGGCGTCTCTGGCGATGACGCTGCACGAATTATGCACGAACGCCGTCATACACGGATCGTTGTCCACGCCCAGCGGACGGGTCTCCATCGAGTGGAGCGTCGATTCCGGGCTCAGAACGCCCATGCTCCAACTCGTCTGGCGCGAGCATGGCGGCCCCGCGGTCGCGTCTCCCGCGAAGAAAGGATTCGGCATGCGGCTGATCGAGAAAACGATGGCGGCCGACGCGGGCGCTCGGGTCGCGGTCGAATTCCCGTCCGAAGGATTGCGCTGCACGATGGACATTCCTCTGGCCGCGGAGGTGCTCAAATGAACGCCCCGCGGGTCCTGATCGTGGAAGACGAGGCGGTCATCGCCATGGCGCTGGAGATGTTCCTCGAAGAACTCGGCGCGCAGGTCGTGGCCATCTCCGGCAATGTGCAAGACGCCTTGCAAAAGGCGACCAGCGCAGACTTCGACCTCGCTTTTCTCGATATCAACCTCAATGGCCAGAAGGCGCATGTCCTGCCCGGCGTCCTGGAGCGCCGGCATAAGCCCTTCGCCTTCGTCACCGGCTATGGCGAGCAGGGCGTGCTCGAGGCGCACGCCGATGCGCCGGTGGTCGCCAAGCCCTTCAGTCGAGGCGACATTTCAGCGGCTCTCGAGAAACTCAAGAGCCGTCTGCCGGCGAGCCCGCCCGCCTGACTAATCGAATTTCTCGCCCGGATAGACGCCCCAGAGATTTTCCTGCTGCATATAGCCGTCGAAGCCCTTGCCGGCGATCCGGCACCATTTGCCGTCGCAGCCGCGCAAATTGCCGATCACGCCGGGGCCGAGCTTGGCCATCGGGGTCTGATGGTCTTCGGCGACGAGCAGTTGCGGCTCCTTTTTCCATGGCGCGACCAGGGCGGTGCGCCGTCCCGACAGCAACGAATGCAGCACCCAGCCCTCCGCGCCTTCGGAATCGCGGATCTTGCGCCAGGTTTCGAATTCGGCGGTGATTTCGACCGGCAGCGCGGCGCGTTCGTAAATCCACAAGGTCGGATGTTCCTTGCTCGGCCCCTCGCGCACATTCACGCGATCGGATTTTAGGCTGACATAGCGCGGCAAGGGCAGACCGCTGACCGGACCCTTCTGAGGCTCCAGAGCGTGCGCGTGCATCGCGCAAAAAAACGCTGACAGGAGGGCGCAAGCGATCGCTGCGACGACGCCCCGCGGACGATTTTGGAAATGTTTCGAAGCCTCTGAAAAAGCCGTCGAAATTGGCGCAAATTCTGCATTTATTCGCGACATGGTGGAGTGATCGCTCGCTTGTCTTTGGCCCGTCATCTGCTAGGAAGTCGAATGCGTCCGATAAGGGGACGTATTGGTTTTGTCGCTGACCGCCGTTAAGACCCGGTTGAAGCCGGCGAAACTCGCCGGCGCCTTTTCATCCGCCGCCGCCAAGCGGCGAAGATCATCGTCGCAATCGCAGAATCGCTGCTGCAACACAACATAAACGCGGAGGCGGACCAGGGATATGCCGAAAAAAAAGCCGCTCGTTGTCGTGTCGCGCCGGCTGCCCGAGGTGATCGAAACCCGCATGTGCGAGCTGTTCGACACCCGCCTCAATGAAAGCGACAAGCCGCTCACGCACGAGGAACTCGTCGAGGCCATGCGCACCGCCGACGTGCTGGTGCCCACCATCACTGACCGTATCGACTCCCATCTCATCGCTCAGGCCGGCGAGCAAATGAAGCTCATCGCCAATTTCGGCAATGGCGTCGACAATATCGACGTCGCCTCAGCGCTCGACCGCTCGATTACCGTCACCAACACGCCCGGCGTTCTGACCGAGGACACCGCCGACATGACGATGGCGCTGATCCTTTCAGTCGCCCGCCGGCTCGTCGAAGGCGCGAACGCGATTCCGGACGGCTCCTGGCCGGGCTGGTCGCCGACCTGGATGCTCGGCCATCGGATCACCGGCAAGCGGCTCGGCATCGTCGGCATGGGCAGGATCGGCCAGGCCTTGGCGCGGCGCGCGAAAAGTTTCGGGCTGTCGATCCATTACCACAATCGCCGGCGCGTCGCGGCTGAGCTCGAAGAGCAATTGGAGGCGACCTACTGGGAGTCGCTCGATCAAATGCTGGCGCGAGTCGATATCGTCTCGATCCATTGCCCGCACACGCCGGCGACCTATCATCTTCTCTCCGCGCGCCGGCTTTCGCACCTGCGTCCCCACGCGATCGTGGTCAATACCGCGCGCGGCGAGATCGTCGACGAGAACGCCCTAGTGCGCATGTTGGAAGCCGACGAGATGGCGGGCGCCGGCCTCGACGTCTTTGAGCATGAGCCCGCCGTCTCGCCGAAATTGTTGAAGCTCGCCAAGGCCGGCAAGGTGACGCTGCTGCCGCATATGGGCTCCGCGACCATTGAGGGCCGCATCGACATGGGCGAGAAGGTCATCATCAATATCAAAACTTTCATGGACGGCCACCGCCCGCCTGACCGCGTCCTGCCGAGCATGCTATAAAGCGGCGTTGCGCGGCATGCCGGAGAAGGCCGGCGGCCGGCTGCCTTACTTGGAGGGTGATTGACGCGATGAACAGGATTTTGCTCGCCTTAGCCGCCTCGCTCTGCGCCGTTGCGCTCGCCGCTGCGCCAGCCGACGCCAAGAGCGCGAAGTCGCCTCAAGGGGCGGAGCAGAAGCAGCCGGAAGACGAAAACAAGGAGACCGGCGGCATACCCCGCTATCAACCGTTCCCGCACAACCAGAATTTCGTGCTCAAGGAGATCAATGGCAAACCGCCGCCGGTGGAGATGTGGATTTCGATCGACTCGACCGGCCGCGCCAACGGCTTTTCAGGCTGCAAGAACTGGTCGGGCATTTTCGTCATCGGCCCCAACCGGCTCGGACCACGCAACATGCCGGCGATCAACGAACGCAAATGCGAAGGCCCGCTCGCGGCCGTCGAACGCGATTATTGGGCGGTCCTGCTCTCGGGTCCCTATTGGGACACCAAGGGCGACGATCTGATCCTGAAGGGCGCGCAAGGCGGCGTGCTGCATTTCCAGCGGTCGCTGTAACGCCTGCGCCCGTCATTGCGAGCGAAACAATCCAGAGGCTGGATTGCTTCGTTTCGCTCGCAATGACAGCGATTATTTCACCGGCGAGGCGAGCAGCGGACAGGGCGCCTCATGCAGCACGCGCTCCGTCGTCGAGCCGCGGAGCGCCTCCATCAGGCCTTTTCGGCCGCGCGTCGGCATGGCGATCAGATCCGCCTTGATTTCCCCAGCATAGGCAAGAATGGTCTCGACCACAGGCCCCCGGCGCAGCTCGATGTGGGGGAGCAGCCCTTCGAAAAGCGGCAGTTCATCGCCGACATGTAGCATCATGACGTCGGCGGCCGGGTTGAGACAACGGGAAATGTCGGCGACGTGGCGAAAGGCGTCGAGCGGCGAGACCGTCGCCTCGACCGGCATCAGCACGGTGTTGAGCGACACCGCGCCGGTCTCGCGATCGACGAAACCTTTCTGGTCCTCGCGCAGGAACAGCACCGGCACATGAGTCTCGCGCGCGGTCTCCTCCGCGATCGACCCCTCGAACAGGCGTTCCAGCGCGCTGCGCGGCCGCGTCATCATCACCAGAAGGTCGCACAGGTGCCGCTCGGCATAGGCGGAAACCCCCATCACCGGCGATTCCGATTCGACCGCGGCCTTGACGAATTTGACGCCAAGCTGTTCGGCCGCCTCTGCCCGCGTCGCGTTCGGCGAGATCATCTTCCAGCGCGCCAGCATTTCGCGCACCTGCGGAAAACGTTCCCAATCGTCCTCCTCGGACTCGGGCGCCTCGATGTGCAGAATGTGCAACATGCTCTTGCAGGCCACGGCGATGCGCAGCGCATGCGCGAAGGCGTCAAGGCTCGCAAAGGAGAGATCGGTCGGATGAACGATTGATCTGGGCGTGTCGCCATTCATATTAGTTTGCTCCTTTTCCGCTTCGCGAAAACTATACGCGCCGGCGCGCGTGGCAATGACGAGCTTCGCCGCAGGCTAAATTTGCTCTTCGAGCGCTTTTTTGACCTGCGCGACGAGTTCGGCCTCGGCAACGGCGAACTGCGCGGGACGCAGCGCCTTCCATTGTTCGTTGGTGGCGATATTCGCGGCCGCCCTGGCGCCGGCGACGAGGTCTTTGATGGTGACCTCCCCACGCGCCTTTTCGTCCGAGCCCTGGATAATGGCGAGCGGGCTGTTGCGCCGGTCGGCGTATTTCATCTGCGCCTTCATGCCCGCCGCGCCGAGATAGATTTCGGCGGCGATCCCGGCGCTGCGCAATTGCGCCGCCATGCGCTGATAATCGGCAAGCCTGTCGCGATCGAGCACCAGCACGACGACCGGGCCGATGAGCGGGCGCGCCGAGACGATCGGGCTGCCGATCAGTTTTAGGGCCGCGAAGAGTCGCGAGACGCCGATCGAAAAGCCGGTCGCGGGCGTATTCTCGGGGCGGAAGCGCCCAACCAGCCCGTCATAGCGGCCGCCGCCGCCGACCGAGCCGAAACGCACCGGATGTCCCTTTTCGTCGCGCGTCTCGAAGGTGAGGTCCGCCTCGAAGACGGGACCGGTGTAATATTCAAGGCCGCGCACGACGGATGGGTCGATGCGGATGCGGTCGGGCCCGAAGCCGGCGTCGCGCGCAAGATCCTCGATTTCGAGCAGCTCTTCGGCGCCCTGCGCGCCGACCTCGCTTTTGCCGAGCAGGCCGAAAAGATCGAAGGCAGGCGCGCCGTCCCGATATTGGCCGCCGAGGCTGAAGGAGAGGATTGTGTCGATCGCCGGCAGGTCGAGGCCGGCGCCTTTGGTGAAATCGCCGCTTTCGTCCTTGCGGCCCTCGCCAAGCAATTGCCGGACGCCGTCGGGGCCGAGCCGGTCCAGCTTGTCGATCGCGCGTAGCACGACGAGGCGGCTCCCGGCGTTCTCCTCGCCGGAAAGGCCGATCGATTGCATCACGCCGTCGAGAACCTTGCGGCTGTTGATCTTGATGACGTAATCGCCGCGCGCGATCCCCAGCCGCTCCATGGCGTCAGCGGCCATCATGCAGATTTCGGCGTCGGCGGCGGGCGAGGCGGAGCCGACCGTATCGGCGTCGAACTGCATGAATTGGCGAAAGCGCCCGGGCCCCGGCTTTTCATTGCGATAGACCGGCCCGACCCGGTAGGAGCGGTACGGCTTGGGCAGGCGGTCGAAATTCTGCGCGACGAAGCGCGCCAGCGGCGCGGTGAGGTCGTATCGCAGCGACAGCCATTGTTCGTCGTCGTCTTGAAAGGAAAAGACGCCTTCATTCGGCCGGTCCTGGTCGGGCAGGAACTTGCCGAGCGCGTCGGTATATTCGATCGCCGGGGTCTCCAGCGCCTCGAAGCCATAGAGTTCATAGACATCGCGGATCACTTCGAGCATCCGCCCGGTGGCGGCGAGTTCGCCCGCCTCGCGATCGGCGAGCCCGCGCGGCGTCCGCGCTTCGACTTTGGATTTGCTTTCGTCTTTAGACATGAGCCTGCTCGGCCGCGGAATCGGTCGTCCGCGCCTCTAGAGAGAGTCCGGGCCGCGCTCTGCGGCTCGCTCCTAAGTGAATCTCGCCGCCTTCCTAGCATTTTCCCAGTCGGAGGGAAGCGCCGCGCCTTCCGGCCAGAATCGTAAATGCGCGGCGCAGCGGCGGCAGTCGGAACTGCCGAAGCCTTGCAGGGGAACCGGCAGGGCGGCGAGCGCGGCGTTGAGCGCGCATTCGTTGCCGCCTTCGAGGATGAAAGCGCCGAGCGCTTTCGCCGCCGATGTCAGCTGATCGATATGCCAATGCACACGCTTGTTCTTGCGCATGTGCCGGGCGAGACGCGCCCGCAATCCGCCGGGGCCGTTCGCGGAGCCGCAGTAAAGATAGTCGCCGGCCGGCAGAACGCCCCTGCGCGTTCCCGCCCGCACGTCGAGCGGCGAGGCGAGGCGCAGCCAGAGGGCATAGGCGCCGGGAGCCGCGGGGGCGGAGACGGCGGAGGCGCAGAAAATCAACGGCATGCGCAATCAAAATCCCGGGCGCCAACCCTCTCCCGCAGGGAGAGGGTTGGCGCACGCCGCGCCAAGATTTTTATGGAGACTTCCGCGAAATGTTAGTGCGGCCGCTCACGCGATCATCACCCGCGCGGCGCCCTTTTCGTCGCCCAAAAGTTCGAGCACCTTGGCGACGATCGCCTGGCTGTCGAGCATCGCTCTGGCGATCATCAGCTCATGCTTGTCGTGGTCGATATAGGCGTCGGGCAGGGTCATGCTGCGGAATTTGAATGCGCCGCGGGCGCCGTCCAGCAGCCCGTCTTCGGACAGCGCCTGGAAGACCTGCGCGCCAAAGCCGCCGATCGCGCCTTCCTCGATGGCGATGAGCGCCTCGTGGTTGGCGGCAAGCCGGCGCAGCAAATCCCGGTCGATGGGCTTGGCGAAGCGCGCGTCGGCGACGGTCGTCGAAACTCCGTAATTTTCAAGCTCCGCCGCCGCCTTCAAGGAATCGGCGAGCCGCGTGCCGAGCGAGAGGATCGCGACCCTCGAGCCCTCGCGCAAAATGCGCCCCTTGCCGATTTCGAGAATGTCGCCGCGCTCCGGCAATTCGACGCCCAGCCCCTCGCCGCGCGGATAGCGGAAGGCGATCGGCCCGTCGTCATAGGCCGATGCCGTCGCCACCATATGCATCAATTCGCCCTCGTCGGCGGGCGCCATGATGACGAAACCCGGCAGGCAGCCGAGATAGGCGAGGTCGAAAGCGCCGGCATGAGTCGGCCCATCGGCGCCGACAAGGCCAGCGCGATCCATGGCGAAGCGCACCGGCAAATTCTGGATCGCCACATCGTGGACGACCTGATCGTAGCCGCGCTGCAGGAAGGTCGAATAGAGCGCGCAGAAGGGCTTGTAGCCTTCGCAAGCGAGGCCGGCCGCGAAAGTGACCGCGTGCTGTTCGGCGATCGCCACGTCGAAGGTGCGGTGGGGAAAGGCCTTGCCGAAAATATCGAGGCCGGTGCCCGACGGCATCGCCGCCGTGACCGCGACGATCTTATCATCATGTTCGGCTTCGGCGATCAGCGCCCTGGCGAACACATTAGTATAGGTCGGCGCATTGGCCTTGGGCTTGATCTGGATGCCGGTCGTTACGTCGAATTTGTTCACGGCGTGGCACTTGTCGGCCGATTCCTCCGCCGGCCCGAAGCCCTTGCCCTTCTGGGTGACGACATGGACGAGTACCGGGCCGTCGTCCTTGTCTCGCACATTCTTGAGGACGGGCAGCAGATGGTCGAGATTATGCCCGTCGATCGGCCCGACATAATAGAAGCCGAGCTCCTCGAACATCGTGCCGCCGGTGATGAAGCTGCGTGAGAACTCCTCGGCCTTGCGCGCCTTGTCATAGATAAAGCGCGGCAAATGGCTGGCGAGCTGTTTGGCCGCCTCTCGGATCGAGCGATAGGCGCCGCCGGACACGAGGCGAGCGAGATAGGCCGACATGGCGCCCGTCGGTGGGGCGATCGACATGTCATTGTCGTTCAGGATGACAATCAAGCGGGAATGCAGCGCCCCGGCGTTGTTCAAGGCCTCATAGGCCATGCCGGCGGACATCGAACTGTCGCCGATCACCGCCACGACGTGATTGTCGCCGCCGGCAAGATCGCGCGCCACGGCCATGCCGAGTCCCGCCGAAATCGAGGTCGATGAATGGCCGGCGCCGAAGGCGTCATATTCGCTTTCGGCCCGTTTGGTGAAGCCGGAAAGTCCGCCGCCCATACGCAGCGTTCGGATGCGGTCGCGCCGGCAGGTGAGGATTTTGTGCGGATAGGTCTGGTGGCCGACGTCCCAGATCAGCTTGTCGCGCGGCGTGTCAAAAACATAGTGCAGAGCGACCGTCAGTTCGACGACGCCGAGGCCGGCCCCCAAATGGCCGCCGGTGACCGAGACGGCGTCGATCGTCTCGTGGCGCAACTCGTCAGCGACTTGCTTGAGGTCGTTGGGGCGCAGCTTGCGCAAATCTTCGGGGGTGGCGATCCGGTCGAGGAGGGGGGTCTTTGATGTCGTCAACGGCTCTACTCTGCTCGGTCAATCAACAAGCGCCAGAAATCCGAGCTTTACCTGTTAAAAAGCACCCCAGCAAACGCCCCGAGGCGTTCACAGCGATTCTGTCGAACACTGTTGCCAAGTTGCAACGGATGGCGAATTGGCGCGAAGGCGTCGGCTAGAAGAAGAAATCTCCCATATTGGATTGGGGCGCCGGCTCCTGATAAGCGGGGCGATACATCTGGCGCGGCTGGGCGCGCGGCTGGCGCGACGCGCGCGGGCGCTCGACCTCTTCGCTGGCGATCGCGCCGCCGCCGCCAGTGATTTCGATCGTCGCCCCATTTTTTTCGACCCATTCGAAAAGCTGGCGCGCATTGGGGACCGCGAGCCGCACACAGCCATGGGAAAGCGGACGGCCCAGACCGCGCTCGTAGGTGCCGTGGATGGCGAGGCCGCGCGGGGAAAAGAAAATCGCATAAGGCATTGGCGCTTGGTCATATTCGTCGGAATGATGGTCGGCCTCCATGCGCATGACGCCGTAATGTCCCGTCGGCGTTTCGTAACCCCGGCGTCCGCTTGAGATTTTCCACCTCACGGTCTCGCCCTGCGGGGTGACCGCCTCAAGGCTTTGCGACGCCAGATCGATTCGGATGCGCACTGCGGCGGTCGCAGGAAGGGTCGTCAGAAGAACGACTGCGGCGAGGGTGGCGAATAAACGCAGAACGCTGGCCATGGCGGACCTAACCACGCCGACGCCCAATCGTAAAGGCGCGCCGATGAATCACCCGGATTTACGAGCTTTTTCGGTTAACGGGCGTGGACCAAGGCGCGCCGGCCGGCCGGCTGGGCGAACCGCCGCCTGGCGCCTGTTCCGTCCCGAAACGGCAAGCGGTTCGATTCATGACTCCTTAAGCATGTCTCCAGGATGTCGCCCGACTCGCATCGATGTCGCCGGGCCAGAATCGATTGGAAGCAGAGCCCGCTTCGCGCGAAAGAGCAACCGCGCGAAAGAGCAACTCGGCGCTTCGCGCCGGCGCCCTCGCCTTTTTTCGCTTCATCGCTATAGTGCGCCGGCATTCCTTTGGGACGAATCGCCGTGACGCCTCGATTGCCGCACCTCACCCGCCGCTGCGTGGCGGCTCTTGCGCTGGCGCTCGTCGCCGCGAGCCTTGGCGCTTGCGGCCGTCGCGGTCCCCTGGAGCTTCCTCCAGAGACCCAGGCGCGCGGCGCGTACCTTCGGGCGCAGAGCGAGGCCGCGCAAGCCAAGGCGGCGGCGCGCGGGGCGCCGCCGCCGGAGAACGCCCCAGCGCCGCCAATCCCCGGCACTGTCGGCAATCGACCGCCGGATCAATATCCCTTCCCGCTCGATCCGCTGCTTTAAGCCGATGCATCTCTTCGCCTATCGCAACGGCGCGCTCCACGCCGAGGAGCTAGCCGTGCATCAGCTCGCCGAGGAGGTAGGCGCCCCCTTCTACTGCTATTCGGCGGCGACGATCCGCCGCCACTTTCGCGTGTTTTCGCAAGCCTTCGCGGGTCTCGACGCGCTGGTCTGCTACGCGGTGAAGGCCAATTCCAATCAGGCCGTGCTGCGTCTTCTCGCCCAGGAGGGCGCGGGCATGGACGTGGTTTCCGGCGGCGAACTGGCGCGGGCGCTGGCCGTAGGCGTGGCGCCGGAAAAAATCACCTTTTCCGGTGTCGGCAAGACCGCGGAGGAGATTGCGGCGGCGCTTCGCGCCGGCATCTTCTGTTTCAACGTCGAGTCGGAGCCGGAGCTTGAAGCCCTGTCGCAAGCCGCGCTCGCGCTCGGGTGCGCCGCGCGCGTGTCGCTGCGCGTCAATCCGGACGTCGATGCGCGCACCCATAAGAAGATTTCCACCGGCCTCGCCGAAAACAAATTCGGCGTGCCGCTGTCGCGCGCGCGCGAAGTATACGCGTTCGCCTCAAAGCTCGAAGGGATCGAGATCGCCGGCGCCGACATGCATATCGGCTCGCAGCTCACCGATCTCGCGCCGTTCGATGAGGCTTTTTCGCTACTCGCCGAACTCGTGCGCGACCTGCGCGCCGACGGGCGCAATATTTCGCATGTCGACCTCGGCGGCGGGCTGGGAATCCCCTATCATGAGGGCGACGATCCGCAGTCCTACCATCCCGAAAAATACGCCGGGATCGTGCGTAAGCATTTCGGCGACCTCGGCTGCAGACTGGTGCTGGAGCCTGGACGGCTCATCGTCGGCAACGCCGGCGTGCTCGTCACGCGCGTCATTTATGTGAAGCATGGCGACGCCAAGACCTTCGTCATCGTCGACGCCGGCATGAATGATCTTGTCCGACCGACGCTCTACGACGCCTGGCATGACATCATCCCCGTGCGCCAGAGCCCGGATCGGCGAAGGATCGTCGCCGACGTCGTCGGGCCGGTGTGCGAGACGGGCGACTATCTTGCCCATGGACGCGAGATGTTGGAGCCCCGCCCCGGCGAATTGCTCTGCGTGCTCACTGCGGGCGCCTATGGCGCGGTGCAGTCCGGCACTTACAATACGCGCCCGCTGATTCCGGAAGTTTTGGTCGATGGCGCGCGTTACGCGATTATCCGCCAGCGCCAAAGCGTCGAGGAGATCATTGCGATGGACAGCGTCCCGGACTGGCTTTAGATGGCGCCGCGTTTAATTCGCGTCCGGTTTTTCGCAAGCGGCGCCGGCGGCGTGCGCCTCGATCCAGTCGCGCACGCGGGGATAGACGTTCGAATCGAGCAGGGCCAGATGATCGCGGCCCGGCGCTGAAAGGAACGTCTTCGGCTCCTTGGCAAGATCGAAGAGTCGGCGCGCGAGGCGAATCGGAATGACGGAATCATTCTCGCCGTGGACCATCAGGACCGGCGCCCGCGCCTTGCCGATCTCCAGATCCGAGCGAAACGGATCGCGCACCAGATACTGGACGGGCGCCCAGGCGTATCGCTCCGCCGCCAGGTCGGCGATGGAGGAATAGGGGGAATCGAGCACCAGTCCCGCCACATGATGCGCGGCCGCGAGATGGGTGGCGACGCCCGTTCCGAGCGACTCGCCCATGATGACGATCCGCTCGGGCGCGTAGCCGAGCCTCAGCACCTCTGCGTAAGCCGCTTCAGCGTCGAGGAAGAGACCCTCCTGCGCGGGCACGCCCGTCGAGCCGCCATAGCCGCGATAGGAGACGGCGAGCATGCCGAACCGGTCTTCGACAAAGCGCTTGAACCGGGGAACACGATCGCGAAGCGCGCCGCCGTTGCCATGAAGATAGAGAATGAACGGCCGGCCGCAGTCGGCGGGAAGCCGCCAGGCGAGAAGCGTCTCGCCGTCGCGCGTCTGGAGCGTCGTTTCCTGAGCCTCGGCAAGCCCAGCCGCGGCGGGATCGGCGCGCCGCGCGTCTGGGCGAAAGAGAAAGTCGCGCTGAAAGGCGACGAGGCCGGCGAGCGCGGCGAAATAACCGGCGAAAAGAGCGGCGAACGCATGTCTCAGATAGCGCGTCATGAAGTCCCTAATCGTTACGCGCGCCAAGGACGCCAAGGGCGGCGCTATCGTCGCGACGACAGGCGACGAGCGCGCGCAAAAGAAAATATCGGCCGGCCTCGCCGAAAACAAATTCCGCGCGCCGTCATCCGCCAGCGCCAAAGCGTCGAGGAGATCATCGCGATGGACAGCGTTCCCGATTGGATCGGGTGAGCCGATCGTCACGGATTGTATGTCGCTTCGTACCGCGGCACTTTGAGCGACGTCGTCGTCAGGCTGGCGCAACTTGCATTTTCACGTAAAGGGAGGATGGCCGATGCTGTTTGCGATCCACTATGAAATGGCGCCCGAACATCGCGACGATGTTCTCAAGCGTTTTCAGAAGTTCGGCGACGCCGCTCCGAAGGGGTTGAAAGTGATCGGAAACTGGCTTTCCGTCACCCTGCTCGAGGGCTGGAGCATCGTCGAAGCCAGCGACGCCGCCGATCTTGGCGCGCTCTTCCATTCCTGGACCGACCTCAATGTTAATCACATCACGCCGGTCTTCGACGAAGACGCGGCGCACAGCTTCCTCGCAGCCAAGAAGAAATAGGTTCGCGGCTTACAACGCCAAGTCTCCATGAGCGCGGCGATAGTCGCGATACCAGTCGACGAGCGCCGCGACGCCGTCGTCAAGCGACGTATGCGGGCGATATCCCGTTAACCGCTCCAGGAGATCGGCGCTGGCGAAAGTGCGCGGCACGTCTCCCGGCTGCATGTCGAGATAGTTGCGCCTAGCCTTTTTGCCGAGAGCTCGTTCGATCGTCTCGATGAAATCGAGGAGCTTTACGGGTTCTCCCCGACCGATGTTCACGATGCGATACGGCGCGACCGGCGAAACGCTGTCGTCGCCCGAATCGCGCTCTGGAACGCAATCGATCAGACGCACGACGGCTTCGACGAGATCCGCGACATAGGTGAAGTCGCGCGACATGTCGCCGTGGTTATAGATGTCGATTGTGCGGTCGTTTTCGATCGCGTCGACGAATTTTAACGGCGCCATGTCCGGGCGCCCCCAGGGGCCGTAAACGGTGAAGAAACGAAACATCGTCGTCGGGATCGACCAGAGATGCGCGTAGGAATGCGCCATCGCCTCGCCGGCCTTCTTGGTCGCGGCGTAAAGGGTCAAAGGGAAATCGGTTCGGTCGCTCTCATGGAATGGCACGGTGGGGCTCGCGCCATAGACTGAGCTCGTCGAGGCGAACAGAAAATGACGCGGCTTCAAGAGCCGCGCGATCTCCATGACGTTGAAGGCGCCGACGAGATTGGCGTCGACATAGGCGCGCGGATTTTGCAGCGAATAGCGCACCCCCGCCTGCGCGGCGAGATGGATGATGACGTCGGGCGCCGCCTGTTCGGCGGCGCGGGTCAGCGCCTCCATGTCCTCGAGCATGGCGATCGTGTCGCGATAGCCATTGGTCCGCAGCAGAATGGCGCGGCGCGCCTCCTTGAGATTGGGATCGTAATAGGGCGTCATGCCGTCGAAGCCGTCGACAAGATGCCCGTCCTCGAGCAGACGTTTCGCTAGATGAAAGCCGATGAAGCCGGCCGCGCCGGTCACGAAGACGCGCATGAGCCCGCCATATTCCCGCGAAATGAAAGCTTCGCCGTCATGGGCGAAGGCGGCCGGCCTGTCAACGCGCCTGCGCGGGCCTGGGTTTTCAGCCCCGCAAGCCATATGTTGGCGCGTAAAGAGGAGAAGCCGCCATGGCTGATGCGGCCGGCGCAACGACGCCGCGCGCGATTCACCCGCTCTTCGTTCGGGTGACGCATTGGGTGAACGCCTTCGCGATTTTCGTCATGGTGCTGAGCGGCTGGCGCATCTACAACGCCTCGCCGCTGTTTGGCTTCGAATTTCCTCCCGGTTTTACGCTCGGCGGCTGGCTCGCGGGCGCGCTCGCCTGGCATTTCGCCGCCATGTGGCTGTTGGCGATCAATGGCGTCGCCTATGTCGCCTATGGCATTGTTTCAGGTCACTTCCGAAGGAACTTTTTGCCAATTTCGTTGAGCCGAGCGCTCGACGATGTCGCCCTGGCCAGCCGCGGCCAGCTCGATCATGCGCCCGGCCGCTACAACGCCGCTCAACGTCTGCTCTATGTCGGCGTGATTCTCGCAGCGATCGTTGCCATTCTTTCGGGTCTCGCCATCTGGAAGCCCGTGCAGCTTCAAGGGCTGACGGCTGTGATGGGCGGCTATGAGGCGGCGCGCCGCGTGCATTTTTTCGCCATGGCCGCGATCGTCGCCTTCCTTGTCGTCCATATCGGCCTCGCCGTCATGGTCAAGGGCGTGCTCGCGCCGATGTTCACCGGCCGCGCGGAGGTGCAGCGATGAAGCGGTCCGGCCTCTCCGCCTTTCGTCCGCAGCTTGCGCGGCTCGAGCGCCGCCTCTTTCTCAAGCAAGGCCTGTCACTGGGCGCGCTGTCGCTGCTCTCCGGCTGCACCTTGAAGGATGACGACGCCGTCGATCGGCTGCTTTTCGCCATGTCGCGCTTCAACGACAAAATGCAGGCGGCGCTTTTCGACCCTGCAAAGCTCGCGCCGACCTATGCCGAAGGCGACGTCACAGCGCCGTTCCCGTTCAACGCCTATTACGAAGAAAAGGACGTCCCCCGCATCGACGGCGAGAGCTACCGGCTGCGGCTCTCGGGGCTCATCGCCGACAAGCGCCCCTGGAGCTTAAACGAATTGCGCGCGCTGCCGCAGGCGCGCCAGATCACCCGCCTCGTCTGCGTCGAAGGCTGGAGCGCGATCGGCAAATGGCGCGGCGTCGCCTTGCGCGAATTTCTCGAACGAATCGGCGCCGACCTCACGGCGCGTTACGTCGGCTTCAAATGCGCCGACAAATATTATTCGAGCATCGACATGGCGAGCGCGCTCCATCCGCAAACGCTGCTCGCGCTGGATTTCGCCGACGCCAAATATGGCTATCCGCTGCGCCTGCGCATCCCGACGAAACTCGGATTCAAGAATCCCAAATTCATTCATGAAATGTTCGTGGCGAACGACTATCCTGGCGGCTACTGGGAGGACAAAGGCTACAACTGGTTCAGCGGCTCTTAACTGGGCGCCTCGTCCGAAAACTAAGTCTCGACTCTTTCTCGCCACTATATATGACTGTCGGTCACGCCCCGGCAGGTCGATGAGTCGGCGCCAAGACTCTAAGCGAGGATATATGACCAATCGTCGACCCTGCGTTAACGGCATTCTTGCAGCGGTCCTGTCGGCGAGCATCGTCCCTATTCACGGCGCGCTCGCGCAAGAGAAGTCTCCAACCGCTCAGCGGCCGGTCGTGAAGCTTCCCGCCACCTTGCCGGTGAAGAATGAATCCGCTCCAGGAGAAGCGATCAAGCCCGAGGAAACGGAAGCCGACGACGACGAATGATCGGCCGGGAGATTTTTTAAGATTTCATTAACGATTTCATCGAACTTCGCCTGATCGCGCGAATTGCGTCATGAAATCACCGCAGCGCAGGCGTGGCGGCGACCTAACTTCATCACCGTTGACCCGCCTGATGCCTGCGGGGTGGGCCGGTTGATTCGGCGGGGGCTCTCACTTTGAGGGGACCATCAAGCGATGAATCAGCGACCCTGCGCGAACGGCATATTGGCTGTGGTGTTGTCGGCGAGTTTCCTTCCCATTCACGGCGCGCTCGCCAAAGAACAAAGGTCTGCGACTGCTTCCGGCGCCGCGAAACATGGCGCGAAGCCGCCGAAGCCGCCAGCGCCAAAGCACGGCGCCAACGCGCCGTCCCCGGACGGCGACGCGGCGGCGGGCGACAAGCCTTAGCGGGCGGCGGCGCCCCACCGATGCGTTAATAGTCAACCGCGACAAGGTAGAGACCGTGCGGCGGCGCGACCTGTCCGCAGCGCGCACGGTCTTTTGCGTGAAGCGCCAGCGCCAAATCCTCGACGCGCCACTTGCCGCTGCCGACATGCTCCAGCGACCCGACCATCGAGCGCACCTGATGATGCAGGAAGGAGCGCGCCGACGTCACGATCTCGATGCACGCGCCGTCGCGGCGCACGTCTAGACGCTCCAGCGTGCGAAGCGGCGAATTCGCCTGGCATTCAGACGCGCGAAAGGTCGTGAAGTCGTGGCGGCCGACGAGCGACTGCGCCGCTTCATGCATCGCCTGCGCGTCGAGCGGGCGCTTGACATGCCAGGCGCGGCCGAGGCCGAGCGCCAAAGGCGCGCGGCGATTGTCGATGACATAGAGGTAGTGGCGGCGGATCGCTGAAAAGCGCGCCTCGAAATCGTCGCCGACGGCGCGGGCCGACAGCACCGCAATCGGATCAGGCTTCAGATGCGCATTGATCGCGTCGCGCAGCCGGTCCGCTCGCCAGTCGCGGGCGAGATCGACATGCGCCACTTGCCCCAGCGCATGAACGCCCGCGTCGGTGCGGCCCGCGCCATACACATTCGCGCGCGCGCCGGCGTTGATCGCGGCGACGGCCTCCTCGAGCCGTTGCTGAACGGAAACGCCATTCGCCTGCCGCTGCCAGCCGACGAAAGGCGCGCCGTCATATTCGATGGTCAGGGCGAAACGGGGCATTCATTGCGCTCGCGCATGGCGCGACCTCACCTCCCCCTTGAGGGGGGAGGTCGGCCGCCGAAGGCGGCCGGGTGGGGGTGACACCCAAATGATTATGGAATTCACCCCACCCCCGCCCGCAGAGCGGGCCGACCCTCCCCCTCGAGGGAAGGGTGACGCGCGCCGGTCGAGCATCAAACTCATGCTAATGTCACGCCCTTCGCAAGCCTGCGACCGCGCGCGAATTCGCCAAAATCCATCTCGCCCTTGCCGGCGCGCTGCACGCGCAAGAGCCTCAGCGCGCCCGCGCCGCAGGCGATAAGGCCCTCGTCGTCGAGGGCGGCGCCCGGCTTTCCCGCTCTCTCTTCGACGCGCGTGTGCAAGACTTTCACACGCTCCATGCCATGGCCGAGGTCGGCCTCGAAAAACGCGCCCGGAAAGGGTGAGAGCCCGCGCACGAGATTGTGCAGCTCTTGCGCTGGGCGGCGCCAGTCGATCCGCGCCTCGCCCTTTTCGATCTTTTGCGCATAGCAGGCGCCCTCCTCGCACTGCGGCGTGTAACGCAATTCGCCTGTCGCCAGCAGATCGAGCGCTTGCGCCATCAGCGGCGCGCCGAGTTCGGCGAGACGGTCGTGCAACTCGCCCGCCGTCATCTCGGCGCCGATCGGGATCTTCGCGGTCAGGGCGACGGGACCGGTGTCGAGACCGGCCTCCATCTTCATCACCATGACGCCGCTCTCGGCGTCACCCGCCATGATGGCGCGCTGAATCGGCGCGGCGCCGCGCCAGCGGGGGAGAAGCGAGCCGTGAAGATTGAGGCAGCCATATCGCGGCGCATCGAGAATCGGCTGAGGCAGCAGCAGGCCATAGGCGGCGACGACCGCGACATCGGCCTCAAGCGCGGTGAATTCCGCCTGCGCCTCGGCGCTTTTGAGGCTTTTCGGCGTGCGGACGGGAAGTCCGAGGCGCTCCGCCAGCAGGTGGACGGCGGATTTTTTCTCGGCCATGCCGCGCCCGGCGGGACGCGGCGGCTGCGTATAAACCGCTACGACCTCGTGGCCACGCGAGACGATTTCCGTCAGCAGACAGGCTGCGAATTCCGGCGTGCCCATGAAGACGACGCGCATGCCATCGCGCAATCGTCAGGCCTCGGCCTGTTCCGACTGGCGCTCCGTAGCGGCGCGGCGCTGGGCGGCGATTTCGTCATAGCGCGCCGCCTTGTTGAACTTCTTGACCACGCGCTCGCGCTTCAAGCGCGACAGATGGTCGATGAAGAGGCCGCCTTCGAGATGATCCAGCTCATGCTGAACCACTGTGGCGAGCAGCCCTTCGGCGTCGAATTCCTGGATCGCGCCTTCACGGTCGAGATGGCGCAGGCGCACCCGCGCCGGCCGCTTCACGTCCTCGTAATAGTCGGGCACCGAGAGGCAGCCCTCCTGATAGACGCTTAAGTCCTCCGACGCCCAGACGATTTCCGGGTTGATGAGGAAGAGAGGGGATCGCGTCTCCTCGGTCTTGCCGATGTCGACGACGACGATGCGCTTCGCCACGGCGACCTGGATCGCCGCAAGGCCGATGCCGGGCGCTTCGTACATCGTCTCCAGCATGTCGTCGAGCAGACGCCGCACCGCGTCGTCGACCCGGTCGACCGGTTCGGAGACTTTCCGCAGCAGCGGATCCGGAAGCGTGATGATCGGCAGAATGGCCATTGATGTTCGCCGTGGCTCTTTACGTTTCCATGAGATAGGCGCGCTTGGAGCGTGCGTCAAATCCAAAGCAGACCATGCGTCTTTGCCAAGCCGCCAAAGCCGGCTAACATGAAGGCGTAAAGAGCGATCGCCGCCGCGCGGAGGCGGCGCGCCATCGGGAGCGCGCGCCATGTCCTTGCTGATTTTTCTGGGGCTCATCGCCGCCGTCGCCTTCTGGCTGGTCGGCGTCTACAACGGCCTCGTGTCACTGCGCCAGCGCAGCAAACAGGCCTTCTCCGACGTCAACGTGCAGCTCAAGCAGCGCCACGACCTCGTGCCCAATCTCGTCGAGACGGTGAAAGGCTACGCCACGCATGAGAAAAGCACGCTCGAAGACGTGGTCAAGGCGCGCAACGCCGCCGTGTCCGCGCAGGGTCCGGCGCAGCAGGGCGCCGCCGAAGGCGTATTGACCGGGGCGCTCTCACGGCTGATCGCGCTCTCCGAATCCTACCCGGACCTGAAGGCGAACCAGAACTTCCAGCAGTTGCAGAGCGAATTGTCGGACATCGAGAACAAGATTTCCGCGGCGCGGCGATTCCTCAACAACACCGTGGCCGAATACAACGCCACGCGGGAAGGCTTTCCGGGTTTCCTCATCGCGCAGCGCTTCGGCTTCGAGCCGCTCGACTATTTCGAGCTCGACGAGGCGCAGCAGCGGGCGATCGAAACCGCGCCGAAAGTGGAGTTTTAGGCGCGCGCGAGCGAAAGCTGTCATTCCCGACAAGCGCAAGGGCTGCTCGGGAATCCAGATTCAGCAGAACGCAGTTCGAGTTCCTCCTGGATTGCCCGATCGCGCGCGTATTGCGCGCTTCGGGAACGACAGCGGCGACTTTGGCGGAAAATACCATGTTCAAAGCCTACGGTCTTTACTCCTACATTCGCGCCAATGAGCTGCGCTCGGCCTTCCTGCTCGCCGGCTTCGTCATTCTATTGCTGGCGCTGATGTTCTCCTTTGCGCTGCTGATCGAAGCGATGAGCGCGCATCCTGGCGCGCCTTTCGATTACATTCTTGCGCTCGCCGTCGATGATTTGAAGCGCGGCTGGCCGATCGGCGTCATTGTGGCGGGAATCTGGTTCTTCATCGCCTATCTCTTCCACCAGAAGATGATCGACTTCGCGACAGGCGCGGTGCCTCTGTCGCGCGCGGAATCCCCTCGAATATACAATCTGCTCGAAAATCTTTGCATCTCGCGCGGCGTGCCGATCCCGGCCCTGCAGATCATCGAGAGCGACGCGCTCAACGCCTACGCCTCCGGGCTGAAAGAAGGACAATATAAGATCGCGGTGACCCGCGGTCTGACGCGCTATCTGACCGACGCCGAACTGGAAGCCGTGCTCGGGCATGAATTGACCCACATCCGCAACCGCGACGCCCAGCTTCTCGTGATCGCGGTGATTTTCGCCGGCATTTTCGCCTTCGTCGCCGATCTGACGATTCGCCGCTGGGATTTTCCGTTTGGCTTCTCGCCGCACCGTCCGGAACGCGACGATGGCCGAAGAGGCAATGGCGGCGCGGCCCTCGCCATTCTCGTCGCGCTGTTCATCATCGCGCTGAGCTGGGGCGCTTCGGTGCTGATCCGCTTCGCGCTGTCGCGTTCGCGCGAATTCCTCGCCGACGCCGGCAGCGTCGAACTGACCAAGAACCCCGACGCGATGATTTCGGCGCTGCGCAAGATCGAAGCGCATGCGGCGATTCCCGCCATGCCGTCGCGCATGCAGTATTTCTTTATCGAATCGCCGGCGCTTCACCCCGGGTGGGGCTGGTTCGCCACTCATCCGAGCGTCGACGCGCGCGTCGCGGCGCTGATCAAATTCGCCGGCGGGCGGGACGTATCGGTTGAAGTAGAAGGACAGGCGCTGTCCGAATCGATCGACGCGCCGCGCCAAGCTGAACACGAAGCCGAAACCGCCTTCTTGCCCGGGGACGGACGCCCGCCGCTGTCGTCGCCTCAAGGTCCGTGGGGAAGCGCCGGCCGCTGATCGGCGGCGAGGTATTCTGTCTCCGCGAAATCAGCGCCGCGCTTCATAATTAAACTAAATCCAAAGTAGAAACATAGATCATTACACTTATTCCAAAACATATGATTTTTATCAGTACTGAACATGCGATACGCTATGCGTGTCATTGGCGGCGTTTATCAATAGAGGGGCTGTTGGGACCTTTGCGCTGACCGCTGATCTTGACCATTAAATTTCGCGGACGAGGCGCGGGCATGAGCATCACGGTTATCTTTGGTTCCGACGGCGGCGCGACCAAGGGGGTAGCTTCCAAAATTTCGAAAAAGTGCCAAGGGCGGTCGGTCGACATCAAGGACGCCACGATGGACGACTTCGAGAATTGCCATCTGCTGATCCTGGGGTCGCCCACCTATGGCGACGGCACCCTGCAGACGGATTGGGAAGCGAACATCGACAAGCTGCGCAGCGCCAATCTGAAGGGCAAGAAAGTCGCCCTGTTCGGCACCGGCGACCAGCAGACCTATCCGCTGTCCTTCGTCGACGCGATGGGCATCCTCTACGACGAGGTGTCGGCGCTCGGCGCCGAGGTGATCGGTTTCACCGAAACCGCCGGCTATGACTATGTCGGCTCCACCGCCGAGCGGGACGGCAAGTTCGTCGGCCTCGCGCTCGACCAGGACACCCAGTCCGGCATGACCGAAAAAAGAGTGACCGCATGGCTGAGCCAGTTACTTTAATCTACGACGGCGCTCCGTCGCTGTCGCCGCATCGGTCTGTCGAAGCAGCGCCTGTGCTGCGGCTCTTACACCACCATATTTACGAATATGGGAGAGGCGTTCGCGGCCTGTTTCTGATGACCGTCAGCCGTCAGGAACTGGAGCTGGCGCTCCACAAGTTAAATGCGCAAGGCATGCATCACTTCGTGCAGGAGCTCAGCCCGGTCAAGGCGAACCTTTTCTTTGGACGGCCCGCCTTCGTCGCCGTGGCGCGCGCCATCGTCACGCGTCCGCTAAATGCGCTCACGGCGGAGGAAGACTTTATGCTCGGCACGCTGCTCGGCTATGACCGCGAGCAGCAGTGCCGCCGCTTCCTTACCCGCTCCGGTCGGCGCGCGCCGGAGGAGCCGCCTCTGGCGGTTGAATGATCAAAGAACGGCGGCGCCTGTTCGGAACCCGCGGCAATCGTGAGCCGCTGCTTAGCGGTCTGCACCGTCGTCCGACGCGTGGCGCGGATTCTTTTCGGTCAGAACGACCTCGAAACCCTCGAACTCGGGACCGCCAATATAAAGATGGCGGTTCTGGCCAGCGTTTTTGTGGGCCTCCCGAAAATGTTCGGAATGCGTCCAGTCCACAAAATGCTGCCGGGTCTCCCACAGCGCATGCGACGCATAGAGAATGTGGTCTTCCCGCTCGGGCCCTTTGAGCAGATGGAAGACGATGAATCCGGGCCGCTCCTGAAGCCGGGACTGACGCGACCGCCAGATCTCTTCGAAAGCCTGTTCCTCTCCCTTGACGATCCTGAAGCGGTTCATCGCGATAAACATGATTCGTCTCCTGTCGCTGTCCTGGAGTTTCGACCGCCATCCTTAGCATCGGCCAAGCGAGCGGAAAAAAGCAAAGGCGTCACCGCGTCGTCCGTCACCGTCGCTTCGCGAAACCATTGCGCGGCGCCGCCAACCGCGCGGTCGCCGCAGCGACCCGCGCCTTCAAGAATTCCATCGCCTTTGCGCGCGACTCGCGCGCTTCGGGCAGAAAGCTCATCAGCTGCCAAGCGTGAGGGACGCAGGGCCACATTTCGAGCCTTGCGTCGACGCCCGCCTGCCGCGCGCGCGCGACAAGCCGCGTCGAGTCGTCCCTCAACGCTTCATCCGCGCCGACATGAACGAGCATCGGCGGCAGGCCGGAAAGATCGGCGTAGATCGGCGACGCAAGCGGATGTCGCGCGCTTTGGCGTCCGAGCGCCGCTCTCGCGCCGAGCAATATGTCCTTGCGCGTGAACAGAGGGTCGCGCGCTTCGTTCTCGCGCATCGAGGCGCCGCTCGCGGCGAAATCGACCCAGGGCGAGGACAGCGCCGCAGCGGCTGGCGCCGGCAGGCCCTCGTCGCGGATGCGCAGCATCAACGAAACCGCAAGCCCGCCGCCGGCGGAGTCTCCGACAATGACGAAAGGCCCCGGCCGCGCCTCGGCGAAGGCTTTGTAGGCGCGCAATACATCTTCGAGCGCGGCGGGAAAGACATGTTCGGGAGCAAGCCGATAGGCCGGCGTGAAGACATCGAAGCCGGCGCGGGCGAATGCGCGGGCGGCGTAGCGAAACAGCCGCGGCGAGCCGATCAGAAATGCGCCGCCGTGAAGATAGAACAGCGTTGCGACGGCGCCGCTTGAAGCGGGAATCCAGTCGCCGGGAATTTGCGGCGCGAAGGGCGCTCGCCGTTCGGGCGAGAATGTTTCGACCACCGCCTGAAGACGGCGCAGAGGCGCCGTCAGCGATCGGATGCGCGGCTTGACGAACCGGCGCAGGAAGGCGACGGTTCGCCGCGTCGCCGCGCTCGGGGCGGCGCTCATTTACCCGCGGCTGGCTTCGCCGGTTCGGCCGCGCTCGAGAAATTGTCGAGCGAAGGATCGTTCAGCCCAGCTTCGCGCGCCTTGTCCCGCCACTGCCGCGCTTCGGCGAGATTGGCCTCGACCCCAAGGCCTTCGGCGAGGATGTGCGCGAGGCGGTTTTGCGCCACGGCGTTGCCCTTCATCGCCGCTTTGCGAAACCATTGCGCCGCGGCGGCGGTGTCGCGCGGCGCGCCGACGCCGTTGAATTGCAAAACCGCGAATTCGACCATCGCCGGCGCGAAGTCGAGTTCGGCGGCGCGCTTGAACCATTCGGCGGCCGCGCGATCATCCTTCTGCACACCCCGGCCGGTCTTGTAGAGAACGCCAAGCGCATAAAGCGAGTCCACGTTTCCCTTGTCCGCGGCGCGCCGGAAAAAATCCGCCGCTTTGCCGAAGTCGGACGGCGCGCCCTCGTTTTCGAGCGCGAGTTCGCCCAGCAGATGCAGGGCGGCGGGGTGGTCCTGCGCCGCCGCTTTTTCAAGATAGGCGCGCGCGACGGCGCGGTTCTTCGGCGCGCCGGCGCCATTGAGCGTCGCGGCGCCGTAGAGATAGGCCGCTTCGCCATTTCCGGCGTCAGCGCCCCGTTTGAACCACTCCATCGCGAGCGAGAGATCGCGCGCCACGCCGGCGCCTTCGAGGTAAAGCTGGCCGACGAGCGTCAGCGCCGCCGCGTCCTTGGGATTGGCGGCGATGCGTTTCTTCGCCTCCTTCATCGCCGTCGAATAGTCGCCGCGCTGATAGGCGCCGAAGGCGAGATCGGGCGCCGGCGCATCCGTCGTTGCGCTCCAACCAAGAGCGGGCGTCAACAAGAGAGCCACACAGGCCGTCATTGCGAGCGAAGCGAAGCAATCCCGCACGCGCCATCCCGCTCCTGGATTGCTTCGGCGCTTCGCGCCTCGCAATGACGCATTCGTTTCAAAAGGATGAGGACGGCTTTGGGTCATTTGCCTTCTCCCTTGAGCCGCGCCTGCGCTTCAGCCACGGCCGCCGCCGGTCCGCGCGCATCGCTCCAGACGGCGTCGTCGAGCAGGATGAAGTCCGCGCCGGCTTCGACCAGCGGCGCGATGTCGGCGAGCGTCGCGGCGCGAGCGACGCAGGGCGTCATGAACAGCTCCGCCCACCAGGCGACGCGATCAATCAGCGCGTCGCGGTCGTGATCCGAAAACATCACATAATCAGCGCCCGCCTCGCCCGCGCGCATCGCGTCGTCGCGCGTTTCGAGATCGCCGGCGCCGACGATATAGCGCGGCGAGAGTTTCTTCACCGCTTCAGCGAGCGCGTCGCCGCAGCCCGAAACATGTGCGCCGTCGGCGCCGGCGCGCAGCGCGACATTGGGCGGCGCGGCGACAAGAACGGCGACATCCTTCGCTTGCGCGACCGGCGCCAGGGCGCGAATGATCGCCTCATTGGCGCGCTCGTCGGCGCCGGCGAAACGAATGAGCAGGCTCGCGACGTCGCCAGCGCCCAGCGCTTCGTTGAGCGCAGGCGCAAAACCCGCCGCGTCGGCGAGCGGCGGCGTGGCGAGATAGAGTCGCGGCGCGATATCGTCCATCAGGCGTTCAGCCTGTCGAGCCAGGATTGCGCGGCGGCGCGCACATTGTCGGGCGCGGTTCCGCCGTAGCTCCTGCGACTTAACACCGACTTCTCCACGCCGAGCACGTCGAACACTTCGGCGTTGATGCGCGGCTCGACGCTTTGCATCTCTTCGAGCGTCAGCTCCTCCAACCCCGCTCCCCGCGCTTCGGCGAGCGCCACGATGCGGCCGGTGACGTGGTGCGCCTCGCGAAACGGCAGCGCCAGCGTCCGCACCAGCCAATCGGCGAGATCAGTCGCGGTGGCGTAGCCGGCGCCGGCCGCCGCCTTCATCCGCGCGCGGTCGATGCGCATGTCGCGGACCATTCCGGCGACGGCGGCGATGCAGAGCGAAAGCGTGTCGAGCGCGTCGAAAGCGCCTTCCTTATCTTCCTGCATGTCCTTCGAATAGGCGAGCGGCAGGCCTTTCATGACGACCAGCAGCGCGACGAGCGCGCCGATGACGCGGCCGGATTTGCCGCGCGCGAGTTCGGCGGCGTCAGGGTTGCGCTTCTGCGGCATGATCGACGAGCCGGTGGTGAATTTGTCGGAAAGCGTGATGAAGCCGAATTGCGGCGTCGTCCACAGCACGATCTCCTCGGCGAAGCGCGACAGATGGGTCGCGCAGATCGCCGCGGCGCTGAGCGACTCCAGAACGAAGTCGCGATCGGAGACGCTGTCGAGCGAATTCGCCGTCGGCCGGTCGAAGCCAAGCGCCCGCGCCGTCATCGCGCGGTCGATCGGAAAGCTCGTGCCGGCGAGCGCCGCCGCGCCGAGCGGACATTCGTTCAAGCGCGCGCGGGCGTCGCGGAAACGTCCCCTGTCGCGCGCGATCATCTCGACATAGGCGAGAAGATGATGGCCGAGCGTCACCGGCTGCGCCGACTGGAGATGGGTGAAGCCCGGCATGACGCTCGCCGCCTCTTCCAAGGCGCGCGTCGCCAGTGCGATTTGCAGATCGGCGAGTTCGAGATCGAGCGCATCTATTTCATCGCGGACGTAAAGGCGAAAATCGGTCGCCACCTGATCGTTGCGCGACCGCGCCGTGTGCAGGCGGCCCGCCGCCGGGCCGATCAGCGCCGCAAGCCGCGACTCGACGTTCATGTGAATGTCTTCGAGCGCGCGCGAAAATTCGAAACGCTCGCTTTCGATTTCCTCTTTGATCCGCTCCAGCCCTTCAATAATTTTCGCCGCATCCTCGCGCGAAACGATCCCCGTTTCGGCCAGCATGGCGACATGGGCGAGCGAGCCGCGGACGTCCTGCAGGCCGAGGCGCTTGTCGAAGTCGATCGAGACGTTGATCGCCTCCAGAACCGCGTCGGTTGCGCTTTGGAAGCGTCCGCCCCATATCTTGCTCGTCATTTTTAGCCCCGGAGCCTGCGCCCGATGTCGAAACCGCCGCGCCCCCAGCGATCATTCCTGTTTGTCGCGAAGGCGGCCTTGATCACCATAGCGGCGAGCGTGGCGTTTCTATACGTGATCGGCAGCATGGGCGGCAAGAAACCGCCCACAAACGCGGCCGAAGATGAAGCGAATCCAACCGGGACGGCGCAACCGAGCGCCGCGCCGGCGGCCGAAAGCGACGCCGCCTGCGCCAACTCGGCCGCGATCGCAGCCAATGTGAAAGATCTCGCCAAGGGCGAATTGGCGGCGATGGTCATCGCGGCAACGCCGCGATCGCTCCCAGACTACGCCTTCGCGGGGCCGGATGGCGCCCCGGTGAAGCTCAGCGCCTTCAAGGGCAAGACGACGCTCCTTAACCTATGGGCGACCTGGTGCGTGCCCTGCCGCGCCGAGATGCCCGCGCTCGACAGACTGCAAGAGGCGTTCGCTGGGCGGAATTTCGAGGTCGTCGCCGTCAATGTCGATACGACGCGGCTTGAACGGCCGAAAGCCTTCCTCGCCGAAGCAGGCGTAAAATCGCTGACCTATTATGGCGATCCCAAGGCCGACATTTTCTTCGAGATGAAGCAATCCGGCAAGGCGCTCGGCCTTCCGACCACGCTGCTGATCGGCCCCGACGGATGCCAGATCGGACTGTTGAACGGCCCGGCGGTCTGGGACAGCGGAGACGCCAAGGCGTTGATCTCGCGCGCGCTGGAGACGGCTCCAAAATAATCGCCGCGTCGGCGTCATCTCGCGGGCGGGCGTTCCCGACTCGCGTCGGGAGCCGAAGCGGCTTTTTTCTGAAAGGGAGAGCGGCGAATGCATGTGTCGATCGAACAGGCTCACCAGGCCATTGCCGCAGCGCGGCGGAAGGCGATCGAGCTCAAGACTCAGATGTGTATCGCCGTCGTCGATTCCGGCGGCGTTCTAAAGGCCTTCGAGCGGATGGACGACGCCTGGGTCGGCAGCATCGATATTTCGATGAAAAAGGCCAAGACCGCCGTCTTCTTCGGCATGCCGACCGGCCAGATCGGCAAGCTGTCGCAGCCCGGCGGACCGCTCTACGGCATCGAGCACTCGAATGACGGGCTGATTACCTTTCCGGGCGGCCTGCCGATCGTCGACGCTGACGGCGTGATGATCGGCGCGATCGGAGTGAGCGGTTCGTCGGTCGAAAACGATCACGCCGTCGCGCAGGCGGGCGTCGAGACGCTCGGCGTTTGCGATCTGCCCGAACATCCCTGGCGCACCTGAGCGGCGGTCAGTGACGCCGCTTTTTGGATTTTTTCCGCTTCTCTCCAGATTGCGTCGTCGCCTCCGGCTGCTGAGTCGGTTCGGCCGGCGCCGCAGCGGGTGAGGAGGGTTCGGCGGCCGGAACGGCGCCCTGCGCGGGGAGGGCTTCCTCGGGCGGCGTGACGTTCGTGGCTGGGGGAGACGCTCCGCTCTCCTCCACGGGCAGGGCGTCGGGAGCCGGCGGCGGCGGCGAACGCGAGGCGGCGAGCCACCATGAGGCGGCGGCGAGCGTTAAAATGGCGAGCGCCACCAGAAAGGCGATCGCCCCGCCGCCAGCCCCGCCGCCGCGCCGCGGCGGCGGCGGATCGGCCTGAGGCGCGGCCTCGGTCGGAGCCTCGCTCTTCGACGCGCGCGTCAGCCCCGGCGGAGCGGGGGGATCGGGCTGCTCGGCGCGATACTGGCTCCACACCCATGCGGCTGGCGGCGTCCTGCCGTAGCGCTCATTTTGAGAATCCGACATCCGTCCGCCCTCCAAAAAACGCATCATCCGCGCCAACCCTGCGCGCATGTTGACTCGCCGCCGCGCCATCGACAAGTGCGGCCGCAAACCTCGCGCGGCCGACGCGACACAAGGGCGGGAACTGCGCTATCTTGTCTAAGCCTCACCTTAGACCAGAGCGAGATTGGGCATGAGCATCAAAGCTGGAGACCGACTTCCCGACGTGAAGCTTGCCGTCATGGGCAGGAATGGACCAGAGCCGGTCAACTCGAAGGACTATTTCGCCGGACGCAGGGTGGCGCTGTTCAGCGTTCCCGGGGCCTATACGCCGACCTGCCACAAGAAACATCTGCCGGGGTTCATCGCCAAAGCGGATGAAATCAAGTCGAAAGGCGTGGACGCCGTCGCGGTCACCGCGGTCAATGACATTTTCGCGCTCGACGCCTGGGTGAAGGAGTCAGGCGGCGCCGGCAAGATCGAAGCGCTCGCCGACGGTTCGGCGACCTTCGCCAAAGCTCTTGGACTGGAGCTCGATCTCACCGAGCCTGGACTTGGCGTGCGCGGCAAGCGCTATGCGGCGCTCATTGACGACGGCGTCGTCAAATGGATCAATGTCGAGGAAAATTCGGGCGAAGCCGTCGTTTCGACCGCCGAAGCGACTCTCGCTCATTTATAGCATTCCTTAGCTGCGAAGAGCGCATGCCTTGCCAGATCAACCGCCGCATTCGTCGACAGGACTCGCCAAGCCGACGCGTCATGACCGAGTCGTCGATGCGGCGCGCTCCCCAAGCGCCAAGGCGCGCATGTCATGAGCTTACGAACTGATCTTCGCTTGATCGCCGTCGCCAGGCGTTTGCGATGAGTCGCGGGGTTCCCGGCGGCGAGGTCGAAGCGTTAAGGGCGCTGCTGCTGGCGCTGGAAAATGTTCAACGCTCGCCTCCAGAGCCGATTTTCGTCGCGGTCGGCGAGCTGGCGCGGCGGCTGCAGCGGTCGCGCTCAGAAATCATCGAGGGCCTCGACATGCTCGCCGGTTTGAATTTCATCGAAGGGCCCGGCGCCTATCGCGAGAGCGACTGGCTGTTTCGGCGCCTGACGCGCCGCGGCGAGGCCTTGGCGGAATTGATCCGCGACCCCGACGATTGGCGCGAGGCGCTTGAGACCTACGGGCCGTTCTTGGCGCGCTGAGTCCATCTGGCCCAGACGCGACGCCACTTTGCCGCGGCTTCGCGACGTTGCGCCTCGACGAGCTGGCTGAGTTCCGTGCGCCACAGATTGAACCGGTCATTCGGCGCGAGCGCCATGTAGCGTTCAGCGATTTGCGTGATGACGATATCGGGCTTCACGCGCGCGACAACCCGCCAGTCGACATTGGCCGACCAGACAAAGATGACTTCGCTCGCCGTTTCGGCAAGCTGCGCCGTCAGACGATCATGTCCGACGCCGGCGAAGGAATCGCCGAAGAGCAAGATCCGCACTTTGTTGGGCGCTTCCTTGTTCCTGTAGACGACATGCGCGCCAACATGGATGGCGCCGCCGTGCAGGGGATTTTCCAGGATGCGTGCGACGGCGTTGGCGTAGGTGCGTTGCGCATGGGCGATCCAATCGATTTCGCGAATCTCCTCCCACCGCGGCGGATCGATTTTGCCGCCGAGATCCATGATCTTGTGAAGCGTGTTGCAGGGCCGGTGCGGCAATCCCTCGTTCGGCGTCAGCTGAAGCGCGTCGCACAAAAGACGATAGGCGAGCAGACTGCCTTCGGGCGTCCAATGCGTGTCGCTGCGCCAGTAGAGTTCGACCTCGTCGCGGCGCTCGCGCATGGGCCAGACGAGATCGACCCATCCCGCGGCGCGCGCGCCGCCGTGAAAAAGCTGTTGCAGGCGGATCGCCGGCGCAAGATCGACATTGACGAGCGGCGCGGCCTGCTTGTGCCCATAGATCGTGAGCTTTTCCGGCGCGACGAGATGGGCGTAGGCGACGCCGAGCGCGTCGCAACGACGTTTCCGTTCGAGAATGGCGTCGCGCCATCGGCGCAAGTTCGTGTCCGGCAGATGCCCGCCGTTACGCTCATAGAGCGTCGTGACGAAATTCGTTCCGCCGGTGAGGAACAACCATCCGTCGTGGCCTTCGTGAATGATGAGTTCGGTCACGGCGCACAATTCGCGGTCGGCTCGGCCTCGGCTTCCGCCGCAGGCTTGCGCGCGTAAAGTATCGTCGCGGCGGCGAGTTCGAATAGCTTCTCGCGCGGCAATTCCCTCGCCCAGGGCTTTTCAAGCAGCGGCCCGGGATAGGCGATCAGATCCTCGACGCGCGTGCGCAGGAATTGCTTGCGCGAACGCGGCGGGAGACCTTGCGACCAGGAGCGCAATTGCCAGGCGATCGCCCAGATCGGATGCGTGGGATTGGTGACCTCTTGCCGTTCGATGGTCAAATGCCCTTCGAAGAGCGTGCGCAATCCTTCATGCGTCATGTTGAAATAGTGATGCGGATAGCCATGCAGCGGTTGAAGAAAGGGCACGCAGCATTTCAGCCAGCCGCCGGGCTTGAGCACGCGCGCGATTTCAGCCGCGCAGCGAAACGGATCCTTCACATGTTCGAGAACGGCGATCGAAATGACGCCATCAAAGGCGCCATCCTTGAACGGCAGCCGATGCGCCACGCCGACGATATCGGTCGTTGCATAATCCATCATCTCGAAGTTCACGACATTGCTGTAATAGACTGGCCGGTAGCCGGCGCCGACATCGAGGATCAAACCGTCGGCGAGAGCTTCGATCCATCCGACGGTTTCGTCGTCATAACCGTTCTCGCTGATCGGCATGTCGTCGTCGCCAGCGCCCACGCCAGGCGTCGCCTCATCGGCAAATATGAATTTGCCCGAATCCGACAGCGGCGTTTCGGGGTCGAGCAGCAGCGGACGCACCGCGGCGAGCTTTCGCGCGCGCATCGCGGGGATGTCGCTCGCGCGCCTCTGGCGGCGTCCCTGGGTGCGGCCGAACTCATCGAAATGCGCGCGGGCCGAGAGGAATTGGCCAAGCTCGATCGCCTGCCGCACGTCCGGATTCACGGCCAGATAGCGCGCTTCGTCGAAATTCTCCGGCGTCGCGAGTTCATCCTCGGCGACCTTCTGCCGGCGGCCCTCAATATGGCCGAATTTCTTGAAATGATTCCAGCCCGACCTCATCTTGCCGAGGCGAACGGCCTCGGCGACGTCGGGGTTGACGGCGAGATAGGCTTGCTCGTTGAAGGTTTGCGGCGTCGGCGTCTCTTGCAGCGCCGCCGACTCGAAGGGATTATTCATGCTGACGGCGAGATGCTATTCAATGGTCGGGCCTGCCGACTTGTTAGCACAAGCGACGGAGCGCGAAAACACGCATTGGCGCATTGACCCGGAGGCATTGGCCCGAATCGCAGCCGGCGCGAGGGCGCCATTCGTCCGATTGACCACGTTTCGGAACCATTCATGAATTCCAGCAGCGATCAGATCGATCAAGCAGCAGAGGCGCCGATCGCCGTCGAAGCGTTCTATCGTTACGGCTATGGGGGCCGCCAGATGCTCGCCATTCGCGCGCCCTTTGCGATGGGAGCCGACGGCGCGGACATCATCGGACGCGCAATCGAGGCGGACGGGCGCCGCTATGTCGTCGCCTCGATCGCGCGCCAGATATACGGGCCGATCCATCAGGGCGAGCCGTTCGGGGTCGAACTGCGCGGCGCCGACGCGCGCGACGAGTCCGCGGCCTGAAAGATGACCAAGATTTTGGGACTAGGGCACAGCCATATCGTGGCCATCGCCAAGGGATGTTACGAGCTGCAGCATGAGGGATTCCAGCTCGGCGGCGCGCCGCTCGTTTCGCGATTCGTCTATCTCTACGACCCGGAACTCTCGCCGACGCTGGCGGAGGAGAGCGCCTCTTCGCGCCTCAATCCCCGCCTTCGCGGGATCATCGAGGAAGAGCGGCCGGACGGGATCGTATTGTCGGTCGGCGGCAATGAGCATATTGCTCTTTCGGTAACGCAGCCTAAGGAGCGTTTCGACTTCATTCTTGGCGCGGAGCCCGAGCTCGATCTCGAGCCCGGCGCCGTGGTCCTGCCCGAAGCCGCGGTCCGCGAAACGTTGCGGGAAAAGATGACGCCGACCCTGGCGACCATCGAAGCGATTCGGAAGGAAACCGGCGCGCCCATCGTTTGCATCGAGCCGCCGCCGCCTTTGCCGAATTGGCGCGTCGTGCAATGTCCGCAGGAATTTTTCCGCAGATCGTTCGATCCGCGCAGGCTCTCGGGAGACGTCTTTCGTTATAAGATGTGGCGTGCGCAGTCTGCGCTCTATCGTGAAGTCTGCATGAGAGAGGACATTCTTTTCGCCGCCGTTCCGGCCGAGTTTATGGCTCCGTCCGGCATGTTGGCGGAGGTCGTATGGGGCGCCGACGCCTCTCACGCGAATGCGCTGTTCGGCCGGCGGATGATCCAAGCCGCCGCTCAGCTTTTTGAGCCTCGGCTCGGCGATGGACGGCAATGAAGACGCATCCCTATTCGAAACGTCCCGACTACGCGCTTTGGCGTCGCGCGGTGGCCGATGTCGCTCCAGGCGAACTCGATCCCGTTGTAGAGGCGCCTTTCAGGCTCGGCGTTCGCGAGAAAGTCGCAACCGCAGGGAGCTGCTTCGCCCAGCACATCGGCCGCTATCTGAAGTCGAGCGGCTGCAACTATCTCGTCACCGAGCCGCCGCATTCCTTTATCAGTCCGCAGGCGGCCGACACGCTCAGCTACGGGCTCTACACCGCGCGTTACGGCAACATTTACACGAGCCGGCAATTGCTGCAGCTCTTCGAACGGGCGTATGGGCGATTTACGCCAAAGGAAAACCAATGGCGAGAACGCGCTGGGCAGGTGATCGACCCGTTTCGGCCGCAAATTCAGCCCGGGGGATTCAATTCGGACCGTGAACTCGATTGTGATCGGGAACGCCACTTTGAGGCGGTTCGCAAGGCATTCGAAACGCTCGACGTCTTTGTGTTTACGCTGGGACTGACCGAGCTTTGGCGTTCGCGAGAGGATGGCGCGGCGTTCCCGCTCTGTCCGGGAGTTGCGGGCGGCGACTACTCGCCATCGCGACATGAGTTCGTCAATCTTGGCGTCGACGAGATCGTCGCCGACATGACGGCCTTCCTTCGCGGTCTGCGCGCCGTCAATCCCGCCGCGCGGGTCATTTTGACCGTTTCGCCGGTGCCGCTCGTCGCCACGGCCGAAGCGCGTCATGTGGTGGTGTCGACCATGTATTCGAAGTCGGCGCTGCGCGTCGCCTGCGATGTGCTTTCGCGCTCGCTCAATCAGGTCGCCTATTTTCCATCTTACGAGATCGTCGCCGGCGGCTATGCGCCGACGGATTACTTCGCGCCGGACAGACGCAGCGTCACGCAGGAAGGCGTGGCGCATGTCATGCGGGTGTTCGAGCGGCATTTCATCAAGCGGAGCGTCGCCGGCGAAGCATTGCGCGGCGCATTGCGCGCGCTTGGCCCCGTGCGTTCCGCGCCGGCCGAGGATCCGCTCGCCGCCGCGATGCGCCTGATGTGCGACGAGGAGGCGTTATCCCTGGAGCAGATCGAAGCTTCGTCGAGGGACGAACCGCCGTCGGACGCCGAGCCGGCGCCCCAAGAAGAGTCAGGAGAAGAATTTGCCGCGCAGGAACCGCTCGCCGACAAGCCCGAGCACGAGGCTGATCCCCCCGATCCAGTAAATGAGCGATTTGTTGATTAGCTCGGAATCATAGTTCACATAATAGGCGGATCGCAACCACTCGATGAGCTGCGTAAGCGGATTATACGCCATGTATTCCCGCAGATTTGCAGGTATCGCATTCGGCGGCAAATAGGCGCCCGAGATCAAGTAAAGGCCAACCATGACGAGGAAGAAAAACACCAGAAAGTAAGGTCCCACAAGCGCGCACATCACCACGTTGAAAAATCCGAGCCCGATCCCCAGAAAGACGGCGGCGCCGATCGCTTTTGACGCTTCGGCCGTGTCGGGCGGCAAGATGTCGACGTCGAACAGACTGACGACAAATATGAAGAGCGCAAGCACGATCACAGCGTTGAGCGTTTCGAGGATGCAACGACTGAAAATGAGATGGATCGGCTGAATGACCGGTATGTTCAACAGTTGACGATTCTGCTGAATCGACATCGCCAGCAGTCGCGCCGGATAGAAGCACAAAATATAAGGCACGACGCCGGTCCCCACAAATACTGTAGGGCTGTCGCCGATCGGCGCGATCGAGGCCCGGAGCAGGTAAGCCATCGTAAGGACGCCCATATGCGACAACGGCCAGGCGATCGCGATCAAATAGCCGATATGGCTGCTTCCGAAACGCGAGCGCATGTCTTGGATCAAGACCGCGCGCATGATGCGGCGAAACTCCGCGAGCCGGCCGCGAAGCCTCGTACAGCGCTCCTCTAGAAGCGAGTTAAGGGCCAAGCTCATCACTTTGCTGCTCCGTCATCCGTGCAAAGCGAGAAATTTCTCAGGAGATGGGCGGAATAATGACGGCAGGGCCGAACCGTGCCGCATTGCGGCATGCGATCGGCGTTCCGGTCGCTCGCGACACGCCGCAGTACGTTCGGTTACTCGTCAAAGGAGTCGAAATTGTGATACGTTTGCTCCGCAGCATGAAGCGTTGAGCCAGGCGACGGCCCGAGGACAGGCGACAACTGATTGGCGCATGCGGGTGGCGTCGCCCTTACGCACGTGACATGCATCGCGACGACATAAGCTATATCGACGCCTATTTTAACGAGTCTTTGGCGACGCTGCAGGCGGCCGCGAAAGACCCGGCCTTCAAGCAGGCGCTCGTGATCATTGCGGCGCGCATCGTCGAAGCGTTTCAGAATGGCGGCAAGGCGCTATTTGCGAGTAACGGCGGCAGCGCCGGCGACGCGCAGCACATCGCCGGCGAATTCGTCTCGCGGTTGAATTTCGATCGCGCGCCGCTCGCCGGACTGGCGCTGACCACCGACACTTCGGTGCTTACAGCGATCGGCAACGACTATGGCTACGCCGACGTTTTCTCGCGCCAGGTCCGTGGTCTTGGACGCAACGGCGACGTTTTTGTCGCCATCACCACCTCCGGCAATTCGGCCAACATTTTGAAGGCGGTCGAGGCGGCGCGCGATATGGGCATCGTGACGATCGGCTTGACCGGCAAGAGCGGCGGGAAGCTCGCCGCCGCCTGCGACATCTGCCTGCATGTTCCTTCCGATTCGACGCCGCTGATTCAGCAGGCGCACATCGTCGCGGCGCATCTGATCTGCGGCCTTGTCGAAAAGGCGATGTTCGCCGACGGGGCGACGACGCCGCAAAGCGCCTTCGCGTGATCCGGCAGGCGGTCATCTGCGACGGTCAATTTATCGACATTTGCGTTCCAGAATCGCGCGCCAGGCGGACGCGCAGACACACGGCAGCGATCAGTTGGTCAACGCCGGGCTTTCGCGATAGAGCGATGGGAAGAGCCGCTTGAGATTGTCGATTTTCGGCAAGTCATTATAGACGATGTAAGGCTGCGCCGGATGACGGACGAGATAGTCCTGATGATAGGCCTCCGCCGGATAGAACGCCTTCAACGGTTCGAGCGCGGTGACGATCGGCGCTGAGAAAGCCTTGGCGCTGGACAGTTGCGCGATATAGTCGCGCGCAACTCTTTCTTGCACCACGTTCGCGACGAAAATCGCCGAGCGATATTGCGCGCCTGCGTCCGGTCCTTGACGGTTGAGTTGCGTCGGATCATGCGCGACAGAAAAATAGACGCGCAGCAATTCGCCAAGGCTCACGAGTTTCGGATCATAAGTGATTTCGACCGCTTCGGCGTGGCTTGTGTCGCCCCGCGAGACCCTGTCGTAATGCGCCGTCTCCCTGGCGCCACCGGCATAGCCGGAGACTGCGCGTGAGACGCCCTTGACGCGCTGAAACACGCCCTGCACGCCCCAAAAGCAACCGCCGGCGACGACGAGCTGCTGTTCGCCGCCGATCGCCGACTGCGGATCGTAAGCGGGGGCGGGCAAAACCACGGCGCGTTCAGCCGCGCCGGCGCGCATGGGAGCGAGAACGATCAGGGCGGTGGCGACAATGACGGCGAGTCGCATGGCGATTTTCCTTACGCTTCCCGGCGCCCGGCGAAACGCAGCGCGACGCCGTTGATGCAGTAGCGCAGTCCCGTCGGCTTCGGTCCGTCGGTGAAGACATGGCCAAGATGCGCGTCGCAGCGCCTGCAGGAGACGGCGACGCGCCTCATGCCGAATGACGTATCGGCGTTCTCAACGACATTCGCTTTAGAAATCGGCGCGAAGAAGCTCGGCCAGCCGGTGCCGGAATCATATTTCGTCTTTGAGTCGTAAAGCGCCGTATCGCAGCAGACGCATCGATAGAGACCGTCGGCGTGATTGTCCCAATAGGGGCCGGTGAAGGCGCGCTCCGTGCCGTCCTTGCGAGTCACTTCGAAGGCGAGCGGCGAGAGTTGCGCGCGCCATTCCGCCTCGCTCTTGGCGATTTTGTCGACGCGCGACAGCCAGAGACTCTTGCCATTGGCGTCGAATGACTCGATCTCGATCATGTCGACGACGGCGCGCGCCCGCGGCGCAAAGGCGAGAAGGACGGCGCCTGATAAGAGGCTGCGACGGTTCACGATCGGCTCCTGCATTGTCGCTTATTATTCGTGCCCGGGCCGGAAAGGTTACGCGGCTCTCGAAGCTTTCGAGATCACCTGCGCCCGAACAGCTTCTCGATGTCGGCGAGCTTCAGCTCAATATAGGTCGGCCGGCCATGGTTGCACTGGCCGGCGCCCGGAGTCGCCTCCATCTCGCGCAGCAGCGCATTCATCTCCGGCGCCGAAAGCCGCCGGCCGGCTCTGACCGAATGATGGCAGGCGCAGGTCGCCAGCACATGATCGAGCCGGCGCGAAAGCCCCCGCGCGTCGCCCTCTTCGGCAAGGAGATCGGCGATGTCCTCGACAAGCCGCTTGCAGTCGATGTCGCCAAGCAGCGCCGGCGTCTCACGCACGAGCACGGCGCCGGGGCCGAAAGATTCGAGCAAAAGGCCGAGGGCCGCAAGTTCGTCGAGCGCCGGCGCGAGCGCATTCATCCGCGAGTCGTCGAGTTCGACGACCGAAGGAATCAGCAGCATCTGTCGCGCGACGCCCGCCTCCTCGCGCTGGCGCTTCAGCTTCTCATAGACGATGCGCTCATGCGCGGCGTGCTGATCGACGATGACGAGACCGTCCTGGGTCTGCGCGATGATATAGGTTTCATGCAGCTGCGCGCGCGCCGCGCCGAGCGGCGACTCGGTATCTTGCGTGGGCGTATCATGCGGGCGCGAATCGGCCATCGGCGCGCCTGCGTCAAAAACGGCCTGCGGCTGGTCTTCGAAGCCGGAAGGCGCATAGGGCGAGCGCGCGACGCTCCAATTCGCCGGCGCCGGCGCCCGATACTGCGGGCCATTGGCGCGCGTCAGCGCGTCGATCGCGGCTCGCGCGTTTGTGTCGGCGCTGCGGCCGCTCTTTTCGGCAAGCGCCTGTTTCAATGCGCCGACGACGAGGCCGCGCACCAGTCCGGGATCAGCGAAGCGCACCTCCGCCTTGGCCGGATGCACATTGACGTCGACGATGCGCGGATCGCAGTCGATGAAGAGCGCCGCGACCGGATGGCGGTCGGCGCTGAGAAAATCGAGATAGGCGGCGCGAATGGCGCCGGCGAAGAGCTTGTCGCGCACCGGCCTTCCATTGACATAGACATATTGCATCTGGGCGTTGCCGCGACTGTAGGTCGGCAGGCCGGCGAGACCCGAGAGCTTCACGCCTTCGCGTTCCGCTTCAAGCCGAAACGCGCTGGCGGCGAACTCTTCGCCAAGAATCTGGAAGATGCGCCGCGCCTGATCGTCGCCGCAGGCGGCATAATCGAAGAGCGCGCCGCTGTCGGCGGACAGCGAGAACCGCGTCTGCGGATGGGCCATGGCGAGTCGCTTGACGACATCGACGATCGCCGCGGTTTCGGTTCGCTCGGTCTTGAGGAATTTGAGCCGCGCCGGCGTCGCGGCGAACAGCGCGCGCGCTTCGATCTTGGTGCCGCGCGGCCAGTTCGAGGCGGTGAGTGGGCGCTTCTCGCCGGCGTCGACCCGGATGGAACAGCCGTGCGGGGCGCCCATCGCCCGGGTTTCGATGGTCAGGTCCGCCACCGCCGCGATCGACGGCAGCGCCTCGCCGCGAAAGCCGAGCGTCGCGATGCTGGTCAGATCGCCGTCGGGGATTTTGGACGTCGCATGGCGCTCGATGGCGAGCGCAAGGTCGCGCGCGTCCATGCCGCTGCCGTCGTCGATGACGCGGATGAGGCTTTTGCCGCCCTGTTCCACCGCGACGTCGATGCGCGTCGCGCCGGCGTCGAGCGCGTTCTCGACCAGCTCCTTGACGGCGGACGCCGGGCGCTCGACCACCTCGCCGGCGGCGATGCGATCGACGAGAAGGGGATCGAGACGGCGAACGGGCATGGGTGAATCAGCTCAGTAGGCCAGGGTTTTGTGGATTATAGCGGCTTTGGCGGAACAATCGCTATGAACGGCGCAAGGCGCGGTGAGCGCGTCGGGGATCGAAGCCGCCGCAAGGGCGGCGGATTCGGTTCACCAAAGCCCGCCCGCGCGGAATGGTCTTAGCTTTACCCACTAAGATTCAATTGAACCCGCGTTCATGTATGCTAATGTCATACAGATGAAAGAACAGCGCTTAAGCAGCTCCGTCCTAAGCGTTCGGGTTTCCCCCGGCGAGCGCGCCCTTATGGAAGAAGCGGCGGCGCAAGCGCACATGAGTTTGAGCGAATTCATGCGGCGTCGCTCGGTTTCGGCGGCGGAAGCAGAGGTTCTCAATCGCTCCAACATCACCATTCCGGCCAAAGACTGGGAAGCGTTCGAAGCATGGATTGGCCGACCGGCGGAGGCGGTTCCTGCGCTTGCGGAACTCGCGCGCCGCACCCCGTCCTGGAAACGCTAGCGCATGGCGGCGGTCACGCCGCCCCGTCCGCTCGCTGAAAGCGACGACCGCAGCCAATTCGACTGCGGGCGGGAATCCCTCAATAGCTGGTTTCAGCGCCATGCATGGGCGAACCACGCCAGCGACATGTCGCGCGTGAGCGTGATCGCGGATGCGTCGACGGGGCGCGTCGCCGGCTATGTCGCGCTGAGCGCCGCGCAAATCGAGCGGGCCTATCTGCCCAAAGCCCAGCAACGCAACCACCTTGACCCCGTGCCCGTCCTGCTGCTCGGCCAGCTCGCGGTCGATAAGGCCTATCAGGGCCGGGGATATGCCGTCGACCTGCTGCACTACGCCCTGAAAACCGCGCTACGGGTTTCCGAAAGCGTCGGGAGCATGGGCGTCATCGCGCACCCGCTCGATGACGGCGTGAGGGGCTTCTATGCGCGGTGGGGATTTCAGGAGCTGCCCTTCGACCCGCGCCGCGCGATGCTTGTCCGGATGGCGGAGTTGCGGGCGAATTTCAGCGACAAAGCCTGAACTCCCAATTGCTGGCAATGCTGCAAATAGGCAATAGCGTTTTTATTAGGCCTGCACCAAGGGTGGCGTGTTTGCCCGCGTGTTGAACGTAAAACCGAAGCTCGTGAGCGAATGGGAACGCGGTGAAAAGAAGCCAAGCGGCCCCTCGCTCAAGCTGCTTTCAATCGTGAAGGCGCGCGGCCTTGAGGCGATAATTTGGTTGCAAAAGGTCTACCTATTGCAAAGGCACTCTATGGAACTTAGAAGTGCAATCTGTAACTTCGGTTGACCTCAACTATGTTCACGCGTCGATCGCACCATCTTTCGAATCGAAATAAATTTTAGGATTTTATTCCTAAAATAAACACAAAAGCTTTCTGCGCGGATATCACTATCCGCACAGCCATGCCTCATTGCGCATCGAGGCTAGATCTCTATCCAATTAGGCTTTTTCATTTTACCAAAATAGACGCCCTTGGTTCTCACGTCAAGGCACCCCGCTAACACTGGAGGTTCGGCACAGGCATAGAGACCTTTCAGGGAAACTCAAATTGCTCGCGCGGTAAAGCCGCTTGCTTCCCTACCACTTAGGTGTTTTGTCTGCCAACCTATAGCACGAAACCCTGGGTTGGGCACACCGACAAGCCTCGCAATCGCTCCGGCGTTCAACTCTGCGCCAGACCTCCAAGTCGCATACCCCGGCCGGCCCGACACATCAATATCCATCAGCTGCAACCTTAACGTTTCGGGGACGTATGCAACAAACGTAAGGCATTCTATGCTATCAAGCTCCTTCATAATAAAACCTATATCATCCCTATACATTTTACTTGCGTCAATAACATTATATAATATTTCATTTCCAAAAGACACAATTTTGAGCTTACATTTTTGTCCTATCTGCAGCCCTTGATTAAAAATGACAATGACATTATCGCAAAACCTACCATCGCGCATCACGTCATGCTCGCGCGGAACCACCAGCGTAGTTGTCTCAATAACATTGCCATCTGCATCAAAAGCTTCTACTTTACTCTTAAGCGGTCCAGACGATTCAAATCGCCACCCATATGTAAATATGGTAGCATTTACCGGAGTCATGTCCATATCTATTTCACGAATATCATCAACCATACGACTTCTTTCGTTAAGTGCATTACAGGTGTACTTCAATACCATGTTTTCAACATGTACCTTCAAGCGAGATGAAAGCTTATCATGCAGCTTGACAACGTTTTTTATAAAATCTGCGGGAGACGTTTCAAGGTGTCGTGACCTAATACGCCTGCACGTATCACGTAAAAAATTTTCCGATCCGGATTTAAAATCGCTATAGTTCTTTCCTGATAAGTCATCTTTTATAGCGCCTTCGAAATCAAGAGTACGCCTGTTCGTTTTAATTTTATGAACATCTCCACTTTTTAATTTCTCAATGGACGCCTTCGTCGCGTTGTCTATCATTGTCGATATTATCGCTTCAGAAAATTCTTTAATATTAGAAAACTCATCCTCAGAATCATTTCCTTCAAAAGAAAATCCAACAACATCTCCACGTTCTTTATCAGAAATCAAATCTGTGCTTGGAAAATTATTGATCATTCCTCCGTCAAAAACTCCTCCTTTATCACTGTAAGTACGGAAAATAAACGGAAGCGCAGATGAATCCAAGAGGGCGCGAGCTATTTCAACGTCTCCGTGCAAAGATTTTTTGCATATCTTTGGCTTTTTATTTTTAATATCAACAGCATGGACTAATACTTCGTATTGATCGTCCAAATCTGACAAGAATCTAAATTCCGTATTGCCAACTTTAAACAATTCCTTCAGAAATTTGCTATATTGATCGGTATCGTATAACGGGCGTCCGCTGTATAATTTCCATCCGGTAGAATACCAGCTATTTCTTTTGATTATTTTTTTGACGTAATCGCCTGAAATATCGAGCAATCGCTCTCTTAACTCTCCGATCCGACCAGAAGCGAGCATGCAAGCAGCGATCGCGCCAGCCGATGTCCCCGACACCGAGGTAATCGTATAGCCGAAAGTGTCACGCTGATCGTAAACGGCTTCTGCTGCAGCTACGAGCGCTCCCAGTTTTGCTCCTCCTCCTTGGAAAACGAATTGAAGTGGGATGTGGGGCATTTCCAAGTCTCCTATAAAATAAAATGACTAGACATTAGCTAGCCACGAACATAGCAAAAAATCGCGAGAATTCACAACCACCGGTCCTCCTCGAGAGGATTGCTTGGTCTGTTGGCGATAGTGTTCATGCTGACCAAGAAATAGCAGCGATCAGCGGGCCTTCGATGATACAGTTCGAAATGCGCCAGATCGGCGCGCGCAAATGCACATTAGTTTCACGCCGACCGCGCCCGACCGGTATCGCACCTCCAACCGCAGGCTGCATTGACGAAGCATGAAATCGGTTTAATTCATCAACTGCACGAAAGAGACTCGACGATATCAGGCAACAAGTCGCGCAAGGACAGCTACGTCTTATCGAAGCTGGCTTCGTCATCGAGCGGTCACTAAATTTGTCGGACACAATTACCGCCTTTCGGATCGCGGCCTTACGGCCCTCACCAGTTTGGCAGCAGCGTGTTTGTATACCCGACTTCTGCACCGAAAGTCGTCTCTGAAATCAATGCGTTGGCTTTTTTGTGAAAGGTTTGATTTTTGTATACGTTAAGCTCCTGAAATTTCTCTCCATGCGGCGCACGCCCGTCAAGTCGAACAACGCGCTCCGAAGGACAACATCCCCCCAAAGTCCGCGTTGCCAAACTTCAGGACAGCGGCGCCAGCACCAGCGCCAGATTCTCCACCGCCACTACCCGCGCCCTGGCGCCGGGCGCGAGGCTCTCGACGGCTGCGTCCTCGCTAAGTCGCGCCTGCCATTCGACGCCCGACCAGAAGATGACGCCATGCGTCTTCGTCACCTCATGCGTCGTCGTCACTTCGCGCCCGATCAGATCGCTGCTTTTATCTTCTTCGATGTCGGCGTTTTGAAACCGCTGCAGCGGCTTCCTGCCGACGATGGCGATCAGGAGACTCGCGCCGGCGACGATCGCCGCGGTTTCGACGAGAGACGGCCGCCAGCCGGTCGCATAGAGAACCGCGCTGGTCAGTAGCGCCCCCACCGCCACGAACATCACCGGCGACAGGCCGATCACGACAATGTCGAGTCCGAGCAGGATGAGGCCGGCGATCAGGCTCGCATTGGCGGGATCGTAGAGGAAGGCCGTCTCCATCATTCCGCTTCCCGCCAGGGCTGCGCGCGGCGCTGCTGCGCCTCGTTTGACGCCGGGCTGGCGTTGACGGCCTTGAGCACCGCCATCGCCTTGGCGATCCAGCCGGCGGGGTCGGCGCCGTCGCCCATCAGCACTAAGGAATTGCCGGCCTTGGCGAGGCGGCCATATTGCTCGATGGCGCTTTTGGCGACTTCGAGCTGCACGGCCTGATCGCCGCCCTGCTGGGTAATTTGCGTGCGCACCAGTTCGATCGCCTTGGCCTGGCCTTCGGCGCGCAGAATGGCGGCCTGCTTCTCGCCTTCGGCGCGGTTGATCTCGGACTGTTTCACGCCTTCCGATTCAAGCACCGTCGCCCGCTTGTCGCGCTCGGCCTTCATCTGCCGCTCCATCGACTGGCGCAGCGATTCTGGCATGGCGATGTCCTTGATCTCATAGCGCGTGACATGCGCGCCCCAGAGCTGCGCCGCGTCGGAGACGGCCCGCACGACCCGTTCATTGATCTCGCTTCGGTTCTCGAAGGTCTTGTCGAGCTCCATCGAGCCGATCGCCGAGCGCATCGACGTCTGCGCCAGATTGATGATGGCGCGGCGGATGTCCTGCGCGCCATAGGCGGCGTCCTTGGCGCTGACGATCTTATAATAGAGCACGCCGTCGATGGTGACGGTGGCGTTGTCCTTGGTGATCGCGTCCTGCTCCGGCACGTCGATCACCTGTTCGCGTAGATCGAAGGTGTAGGCCACGCGTTCGACGACCGGCCAGACGAAATTGACGCCCGCGGTCAGCGATCGGTTGTAGCGGCCCAGCCGCTCGATGACGAGCACGGTCTGCTGGCGCACGAAGCGCACCATCGTCGACAGCGCCAGCAGCGCGACATAGGCGAACCAGAACAGCGGATTCTGGAAGAGGCCGATCGGCAGGCCGAGATTGAAGGAGCGATCGACGATCAGGAGGCCGATCGCGACGGCGCCGACGATAAAAAGCGCGAAACCCATGGATTGAACTCCCGGTGCGAGGCGCGTTGAGCGAATGTCATCGAGCGACAAGGGCGCGGTTGCTCCTGTCTCGTCGCTCGGGGGCGAAGGCCGGTCAACGAAGGCCTGCCCTACGCGCCGAGCGGACTTTAGCGCGCCGGATGTGTCGAAAGCGTGCGCCGGCGCATGTCGGCGTCGACGCTCAACGCAGTCGCCACCAGCTTTCCAGCGTCGGGCCGAACATCGGCGAGGCATAGCGCGGCAGTCGCGCCGGACGCGCGATATCGGTCGAATGCGCGAGCCATTGTTCGGACGCGTGAAATAGCGGCACGACATAGAAGCCGGACAGCAGCACCCGGTCATAGGCGCGCACCGCGGTGACGAAATCCTCGTGGCGCGTCGCCGAGAGCAGATCGACGATGAGCGCGTCGATCGCCGGCGAGGCGGCGCCGGCGAGGTTGAAGGAGGCTTCCTGGTCGGCGCTGGCCGAGCCCCAGCGCATGCGCTGCTCATTGCCCGG
>JALHNQ010000006.1 GCA_022843405.1 Methylocystis sp.
GAGCTGCGCGTTGATCTGCCCGCACTGAGGCGGCGGCTCGCCGAAAAACAGGAACTGGCCGCGATCGCAGCCGAGCGCCCGGGCGCGCGCGGCGACGCGCGCATATTCGCCGCGCTGCTTGGCGGCGGCGGCCTGGAAGCGGCCGGCCTGGCTGCCAGCGCCGGCGCGGCCGATCTGGGCGCGTAACTCCGTGCAGTAGGGACTTTCGGCCGCGGCGGGCGAAACGGCGACGAGGCCGAACGCCGCGACGACGACGACCGCCAATCTGCTCCGCCTGGAGGCGCCTTTGGTCGAAAATATGACTATGATCCTGGCCCCATTGAACTTTTGGCTCTCGTCGCATGCCCGCGAAATGCCGCGAGCCGCTCATCCGGCCGCTGGCGGCCTATCCGCGACGCACGCCGCCTTGCGGCGAATCGCACTATTCTCGCGAATGCCGCGCCCAGCGCAAACCCGCATAGATTGTCCCGCGTATCATGTCGGCAACAAGGCGCCGGCGCAGAACGCCGGCCGCCGTCGTCGCACGGGATTTTTTTGCCGCGCCCAGGGTCGAAGCCCTTCACTTGCCGCGCTACTTCGCCCATATCGGCGACGGCGTCGCCTTGGAGGTTGCCGAAATGAAGCGTTCCAGACTGCTTGCACTGATTCCGACGGCTTTCATGCTTTGTTTGGGCGCCGCGCCGGCTCTCGCGGATAACGGGCCGGACCTCATCTTCCGCAAATCGGTCGATTTCAAGCTGCTGACCCCGAACGACAAGCTTGCCACCTATGCGATCGACGATCCGATCATCGACGGGGTCGCCTGCTATTATACGGCCCATGAAAAAGGCGGCGTCGCCGGCATGTTCGGCGTTGCCGAGCAGTCGTCGGAGGTGTCGCTCGCCTGCCGGCAATATGGTCCGATCAAATTCAAGGAGAAATTCGGCCAGGGCGATACGGCGTTCAGCGAGCGGCGTTCGCTGTTATTCAAGCGGATGCATATCGTGCGCGGCTGCGACGCCAAGCGCAATGTGCTCGTCTATATGGTCTATTCGGACAAGCTCGTGGACGGCTCGCCAGAAAGCTCGACCTCGACCGTCGCGATCCAGCCTTGGACGGGCCAGAACGAAGTTCCGCAGTGCGGAGAGTTTCTGAACCGCTAATCCATGCATGCGACGATGGCGGCGTCGGGCTCGATCGACGCGCCCGTCGCCTTCGCTTCGGTCGAGGCGGTCACATCGTCGGCGCGGCCGAAGGCTCGGGCCGCGCCATGGCCATGCGCCGCGCACCAGGAGTCGGCGACGATCTGTCCGCAATCATTCTTGCCGGTAAGGCATTCCTGCAGGCCGTAGCCCTCCTGGTCGGAGATGATATAAGCGGCGCTTGGGCCTGCCTCGGCATAGGCGCCGAAGGAGCAGCCGGCGACGATCAAAACTCCGGCGAACAGCGACGCAAACGCGCGCCGATCGATCGGCGCCCAGAATTTTAACATTTCCGACAAACCCCACACGACTCTGACAGCTCGCCGTCAGAACTAGCGCAGAGCGGTAAAACGCCCGTTAAGTTCTCCGCAGCCCGAACCGGCGTCGCGCTTGACGCGGCGGCGCGCTTTGGCGCATGGTCGCCGCCATGACGCCTCGGCTCACCCTTTGTCGGAAGACCATTATCAGCTAGCGATCACGCTGGCCGGAGCCGTCACGTCTATCTCAATGACATGAAACGACGCCCCGGCTGGCGGCCTTGCGGGGAAATTCATGTCGACGCCTGCGCTGAAAATTTACAATACGCTGACGCGGAAGAAGGAGGACTTTCGTCCGATCGATCCCGCGAAGGTGCGCATGTATGTCTGCGGGCCGACGGTCTATGACTACGCCCATATCGGCAACGCCAGGCCGCTCATCGTTTTCGACGTGCTGTTTCGTCTGCTGCGCCATCTCGCGAAACAAGGCGTGTGGGACGGCGGCAAGGGCGAAACAAAAGTCACTTACGTCCGCAACATCACCGACGTCGACGACAAGATCAACGCACGCGCCGCGGAGAGCGGCATTTCCATTCGTGAACTGACGGAAGAGACCAACAAGGTCTTTCAGGCGGACGTGAAGGCGCTCGGCTGTCTTGAGCCGACCGTGCAGCCGCGCGCGACCGAGCATATTGCGCAGATGATCGCGATCATCGAGAGACTGATCGCGTCGGGACATGCCTATGCCGCCGACGGCCATGTGCTCTTCGACGTGCCGTCGATGCCGAGCTACGGGCGCCTGTCGCGGCGCTCGCTCGACGAAATGATCGCCGGCGCGCGCGTCGACGTCGCGCCCTATAAGCGCGGCGACATGGATTTCGTTTTATGGAAACCGTCAAAGGACAATGAGCCCGGCTGGGACAGCCCGTGGGGCAGGGGGCGCCCCGGCTGGCATATCGAATGTTCGGCAATGTCCTGGGCGCATTTGGGCGAAACCTTCGACATTCACGGCGGCGGCATCGACCTCGTCTTTCCGCATCACGAAAACGAGATTGCCCAAAGCTGCTGCGCCTTCGGGCAGGACGTGATGGCGAATTACTGGATGCATAACGGCTTCCTGCAGGTCGAGGGCGAGAAAATGTCCAAGAGCCTGGGGAATTTCGTGACGATCCATGAGCTGCTGCATACGGAGAAGTTTGGCGGGCGGAAGTGGCCGGGCGAAGTGCTTCGCCTCGCGATGCTGCGCACGCATTATCGCCAGCCGATCGACTGGACGGTGAAGGCGCTCGAGGAGGCGGACGCCAATCTCCAAACTTGGAGACGTTCTCTGGGCAATGTTTTACCGGATGACATCACGGGCGCCGCAGATGAGCGAGTGGTCCTCGCACTAGCGGATGATCTGAACACGCACGAAGCAATCCAAGTCATTGGATCGACCGCAGAAGCCAGCTCTAGCAAGGTTGATCTAGCAAATAATCTCGCGTTCTTGGGGCTTCTACCTCATCGCTATACCCGGCAGGGCTATAGAGAGGCCACCGAACGGATCAGTCGCAAGTTTAATGTGTCGCACCTTGAAGATTGGGCGGCCAAGTGGAACAAATTCGCTGCTTCGCCTAAAAATATTGGCGATCTGTCTGAGATCGAGGATGCAATCACCGCTGAGGATCTAAACGTTCGAATTGAAGCCCGCAACGCCGCCCGCGCTTCAAAAAACTGGGCCGAGTCCGACCGCATTCGCGATGAACTCGCGGCGATGGGCATCGCGCTGAAGGACAACGCGGACGGCACGACGACGTGGGAGGTAAAGCGGTGAGCGCGTTTTCCCCCACCCGGCGCGCTGCGCGCGCCACCCTCCCCGCAAGGGGGAGGGAGGGGAACGGCGCGACTCGACGTCGCGTTGAGTCGCTCATGCAGTTCGTCGCGCAGGAAGTTTTGCGTTTCCCCGATGCAAGCCAATCCCTCCCCTTGACGGGGAGCGTGGTTCGCGAAGCGAACCGGGTAGGGTGACGGACATGGCTAGCCCTCGCGCGCGCGAATTGCGCAAAAACATGACGCCGCAGGAAGTGAAACTGTGGTCGCAGTTGCGCAAGCTTCGCCCGCAAGGGTTTCATTTTCGTCGTCAGGCGCCGCTTGAAGGCTATGTGCTCGATTTTGTTTGTTACAAGCATCGGTTGATTGTGGAAGCTGACGGCGCGCAGCATGGAGAGGATAAGGGTCTTCGCCATGACGGCAAGCGCGACACGATTTTCCAAGCGAACGGCTTCCGCGTGCGGCGTTTCTGGAACAACGAGATCGACGCCAATCTGATCGGCGTGGTGGAAACCATCATCGCCCGGGCGAAAGAACATATGCAGGAGGCGTCATGAGAGCGGCCACTGCTACCCCCACCCGGCGCGCTATGCGCGCCACCCTCCCCGCAAGGGGGAGGGATATGAACGGCGCGACTTCACATAGTATCCAATCAATGGTGCAAGTCGTACTCTATGAAATCCTGCGTTGTGCTGATGCAGGCCCGTCCCTCCCCTTGACGGGGAGGGTGGTTCGCGAAGCGAACCGGGTGGGATGACCAGAAAGGCGTATCCGATGTCGAATGACGACTGGAAAAAGACGCTGCCGTTCAAGCGCCATTGGGCGTTCTATCTCTTGCTCAAGGTGTTGATCCTTGCGCTTGCGGCCTTCATCGCCTGGCATTTGCTGCGCGCCTTGGAGATCGTCTGACGATGGCGGCGAATTCGTCAACGCCGGGATTGCGCCCCTATATGCCCGCCGACGCGGCGACGCTCGCGGCGCTGTTTCGCGACAGCGTCGACGAACTCGCCGAGGAGGATTATGACGACGGGCAGCGCGAGGCCTGGGCGTCCGAGGCCGACGACGTAGAGGCGTTCGGCTCGCGGCTCGCGGGCGAGCTGACCATCGTCGCGCTTGTCAACGGCGACATCGTCGGCTTTGCGTCGCTGCGCGACAACACGGTTTTCGATATGCTTTATGTCCGGCCCGACATGGCGCGCCAGGGCGTTGGTTCTGCGCTCGCCGAGGCCATCGAGAAACTTGCCGGGGCGCACGGGACGTTGACGCTCAGCGTCGACGCCTCCGACGCCGCCCGCGATTTCTTCGCCGCGCGGGGCTATGTCGCCACAACGCGCAACACGATCGAGATCGGCGGCCAGTGGCTCGGCAATACCACGATGACCAAGGCGCTGGCGGCGCCACTCGCCGGGAGCGCGCATTGATGGCCAAAGAGCCGGCAAAGGAGCGGCTGACGCTCTATGATACGACGCTGCGCGACGGCGCGCAGACGACGGGCGTCGATTTTTCGCTCGACGACAAGCGTCAAATCGCCGCCATGCTCGACGATCTCGGCATCGACTATGTCGAGGGCGGCTATCCCGGCGCCAATCCGCTCGACACGGAGTTTTTTGCGAAGCCTCCGAAGCTGCGCGCGCGCTTGGCCGCCTTCGGCATGACCCGCCGGCAGGGCCGCTCGGTCGAGAATGATCCGGGAGTCGCGGCGCTTCTCGATAGCGGCGCCGATGTTGTCACCTTCGTCGCCAAGAGCTGGGACTTTCAGGTCCGAGTCGCCTTACGCTCCACGGAAGAGGACAATCTCGCAAGCGTTACGCAATCCGTAAGAGCCGCCGTCGCGCGCGGTAAAGAGGTCGCGGTCGACTGCGAACATTTCTTCGACGGCTTCAAGGCCAATCGCGACTATGCGCTGGCCTGCGCCAAGGCCGCCTATGACGCGGGCGCGAAATGGATCGTGCTGTGCGACACCAATGGCGGCGCGCTGCCGCATGAGGTCGAGGCCATCGTCGCGGAAGTGGTCCGGCATATTCCCGGAGACCGCGTCGGCGTCCATTGCCATGACGACACGGGGCAGGCGGTGGCGAATTCGCTCGCCGCCGTGCGCGCCGGCGCGCGGCAGATTCAGGGAACGCTCAACGGGCTTGGCGAGCGCTGCGGCAACGCCAATCTCACGACGATCATTCCGACGCTGTTGTTGAAGAGCGAATTTTCCGAGCGCTTCGACATCGGCGTGACGCAAGAGAAGCTGGCCCATCTGACGCGCGTGAGCCATGCGCTCGACGAGCTGCTCAACCGCGCGCCGAACCGCCACGCGCCCTATGTCGGGGCCAGCGCCTTCGCGACCAAGGCCGGCATTCACGCCTCGGCGGTGCTGACCGATCCGCGCACCTATGAGCATGTGACGCCGGAATCGGTCGGCAATGTGCGGCGCGTGCTGGTGTCGGATCAGGCGGGACGGTCCAACATCGTTTCCGAACTCGCGCGGCTTGGCGTCGTCCTCGACAAGGACGATCCGCGGCTGGCGCGTCTTCTCGACGAGGTGAAGGAGAAGGAAGCGCTGGGCTACGCCTATGAAGGCGCCGACGCGTCGTTCTTCCTTCTGGCGAAGCGCGTGCTCGGCGAGGCGCCGCATTTCTTCGACATCGAGCGCTATAGCGTCGCGGTCGATCGGCGCTTCGCCAGGAACGGCGGCTTTGAGGACCAGGGCGCCGAGGCCATCGTTAAAATCACCGTGCATGGCGAGAGCCGCATTTCCGCCGCCGAAGGCAATGGTCCGGTCAATGCGCTTGATCTGGCGCTGCGCAAGGATCTCGGCGCCTATCAGCGCTTCATCGAGGACGTTCGGCTCGTCGACTATCGCGTCCGCGTGTTCCAGGGCGGCACCGACGCGGTGACCCGCGTTCTGGTCGAATGCGCCGACGCGCGAGGTGAGCGCTGGTCGACCGTCGGCGTCTCGGCCAATGTCATCGACGCGTCCTTCGAAGCGCTCGTCGACGCGATCAACTACAAGCTGCTCGTCTCCGGCGCCAAGGCAGCGCCGCCGGTGCAGGGCTAAAGCCGCTCGGTGACCGCTGTCTCGCTGATGTCGGGCGAATGTCGGATTGCCGCGAAGATCATCGGCAGAATGTCCTCGACGCGTTCGGCGACGAGATAGCGCACCTCATAGTCCTCGCGGATGAATTCGGCGTTATGCATATGCGCCAAGAGCGACAGCAGCGGGCGCCAGAATCCGGCGATGTCGGCAATGACGAGCGGCTTTGTATGCCGACCAAGCTGAATCCAGGTGAGCTGCTCGGTCAATTCCTCCAGCGTGCCGACCCCGCCCGGCAACGCCACGAAGGCGTCGGAGCGCTCGAACATCAGGCGTTTTCGCGTATGCATGTCGCCAACGACGATGAGCTCGGTCAATCCTTCGAAGGGAGCCTCTCGTTCGCCGAGAAAATCGGGGATGATGCCCGATACGCGGCCGCCGGCGGCAAGCGTCGCCTGCGCCAAGATTCCCATTAGACCTTTGGAGCCGCCGCCGAAAACAAGACCGACGCCGGCATGCGCCAAGGCGGCGCCGAAAGCCTGCGTGGCCGCGACGTAGCGCGGATCGGCGCCCGTCGATGAACCGCAATAGACGCAGATGTTTTTAATTTCTCGCATATCGATTCTCTCGCCGCGCTTCGCCAGCGCCTCGCACGGGGTGCGCATTGCTTCTAAACGTCATATATGACGCAAAACGCCACGTCAGCGGCCTCATTCATTCGGAGACATATGATTAGACCCGATCAAGGCGAATCGAGCGATCCCGAGGCGCTCGATCCGGAAGACGCCGCGCCCCCGCCCGTTGCCGATCAACAATTGTCGGATTCGTCTCTTTTCAAGACGATACGGCATTTGTGGCCCTATCTCTGGCCGCGCGGCCGAGCCGATCTGGAGTTTCGGGTGGCCGCGGTTTTCGCGCTGCTCGTCGTCAGCAAGCTGTTCAACGCCGCCACGCCTTACGCCTTCAAATGGGCGACGGACGCGCTTGCCGAGGGCGGCGCCGGCGCGTGGGAAAAGGTGGGGGCTGCCGCGATCTATTTCACGCTGCTGATGGGCGCGATGCGCATCGTCACCGTTGTGCTGATGCAGATGCGCGACGGCATTTTCGCGGCCGTGGCGATGCATGCCGTGCGCCGGCTGGCGACCGATCTCTTCGTTCACATGCATGAACTGTCGCTGCGCTTCCATATCGGCAGAAAGACCGGCGGGCTGACGCGCGTGCTTGAGCGCGGGCGCAATGGCATCGAGACGCTGTCGCGTCTGATCATGTCGACCGGCGCGCCCACCGTGCTGGAAATGGGGCTGGTTCTCGGCATTTTCGTCTATCAGTTCGATTGGCGCTACGGGCTGGTGCTGCTCGCCACTCTCGGCGGATATTTTCTTTACACGGCGCTCGCCACCAATTGGCGGATCGCCATTCGGCGTCGAATGAACGATAGCGACACCGACGCCAATCAGAAGGCGATCGACAGCCTGTTGAATTATGAGACGGTCAAATATTTCGGCGCCGAAAGGCGAGAGGCGGAGCGCTACGACGGGTCGATGATCCACTACGAGAAGGCAAGCACGCAGTCCTATGTCTCGCTTGCGGTTCTCAACGCCGGCCAGACTGTGATCTTCATCATCGGGCTCACTACCATGATGGTGATGTGCGTCTACGGCATCGAGGCTGGCCGTAACACGGTTGGCGATTTCGTCCTGATCAACCTGATGATGGGGCAGCTGGCGCAGCCCTTGAATTTCATGGGCACCTTCTATCGCGAGGTGCGGCAGGCGATCATCGACATCGAGACGATGTTCTCGATTCTCGCGCAGAGCCCCGAGATTTTGGACAAGCCCGGCGCGCAACCGCTCATCGTGCGCGACGGACGGATCGTTTTCGACAATGTCTCGTTCCACTACGAGCCGAACCGGCCGATTCTCAAGGGCGTGAGCTTCGAAGCGGCGCCCGGACAGACGGTCGCGATCGTCGGCCCTTCGGGGGCGGGGAAGTCGACGATCTCCCGGCTGATGTATCGCTTCTACGAGCCGCAAGGCGGGCGCATCATGATCGACGGGCAGAATATTCTGGACGTGACGCAGGAGAGCCTGCGCGCGGCGATCGGCATGGTGCCGCAGGACACGGTGCTGTTTAACGATTCGATCGGCTACAACATTCGCTACGGACGGTGGGATGCGAGCGATGAGGAGGTGCGCGACGCGGCGCGGCTTGCGCAGATCGACCGCTTCATCGAAAGCGTGCCGGAGGCCTATGGCGCGCAGGTCGGCGAGCGCGGGCTGAAGCTCTCCGGCGGCGAGAAGCAGCGCGTGGCGATCGCCCGGACGATTCTCAAGGGTCCGCCGATCCTCATTCTCGACGAAGCGACGTCGGCGCTCGACAGCTTGACCGAACATGAGATTCAGGAGGCGCTGAGACGGGTCGCGCGCGGCCGCACCACGCTGGTCATCGCGCATCGGCTGTCGACCATCGTCGACGCCGACGAAATCCTGTTTCTCGATCACGGCCGCATTGTCGAGCGCGGGACGCATAGCCAGTTGTTGGCGCTTGGCGGGCATTACGCCGGCATGTGGAACCGACAGCGCGAGGCGGCGGAGGCGCGCGCGAAATTGCTGGAGGTGGAGCGGGAAGAGGAATTGGAGGCGTAGCCGGTCGCTTCTCTCCGGCTCTGGTCGGATCGCATCTCGCGCCCCAGTTTTCAGCAAATGATGCATCCATAGAAGCGGCGGTCGTGTAGGCTGAAGGGCGGCGTTGTCGTCATGCCCGGAGGGTCCGATGACGAGGAAACGCATTCTCGTCCCGTTTGTAGTCGCCGTCTGCCTGGGACCGGGCGCCGTCCGGGCGCAGATCAAGGCGGAGCATCCCCGCCATTGCGTGATGAGCGTCGGTCCGACGCAAATGATGTTCAGCGCCTTTCAGGAGAACGGGACCGACGCGATATTTTGCCGGCATGTGCCGACGCTGGGCCCGACGATGATCATTCTCGATGCGCAGCAGGTCGAGCTGCGCGACATGAACATCGAAATTCGCGTGCTGCGAAACGTCGGGCAGAAGGACTGGCGCGACGATCTCGACGCCAACACGGTCGCCGTCTTGCCGCCGAAGAAATATCTGGCGGACAAGGGCACGGCGAGCTTCACCCATAATTTCGTCAGCGACGGCGACTATATCGCGCTCGTCAGGGCGACGAGCGACGACGGCGCCAAGGAATATGTCGGTCAATATGACTTCTCCGTCGGCGAGACGGCGGAATGGTATGTCGCGCTGGGACTGATGTCGCTTGTCGGCGCTGGCGCCGCGCTGGGCATGTGGCGCCGCCGCCGCAAGGCGGCGCGACCAGAGGCGGGAGCGGGTCGGATAGTCGTTAGCCCTTCGTCAATCGCTTGTGATTGCGATTGACGCGCTTGGCGTAAACGGCGAGGGCGCGATCGGCGGCGAGATGCGGCTGGCCGGCCGCTATGCTCCTCGCGGCCTCCATGCTGGCGTCGGTTGCGGCTTTGATCTTTTCATCGACCATCAGCTGGCTCTCGCGCCTGCCATGCGCGCCGCCGGTGGCGATTTTCAGCAGTCGCAAGCCCATTACCTGATTGGCCACGAAGCTCATCTTGAGCGCGTCGGAGAAAAACTTGTTCATTCCTATTCGACTTCTGCGCATCGCCGCCTCCTGTCAAGGTAAATAGCGCGGCCAGAGCATTGGCCAACTGACCAGTTGGCGATGTTGCAAGGAAGTTGCGTGAAATGCGCTACGCCATCGCCGAGCGCAAACCGAGGCGCTCGACGAAGGGATCGAAATCCCTGTCGCTGTAGAGCAGCGGCAGATCGCTTTCGATGCAGCGCGTGGCGATGATGGTGTCGATGGTTTTCCTCGGCGTCACGCCGAGCGCGCGCAGCTGGCGATAATTCTTCGCGGCGCGGAGGGCGTTTTCCTTGCCGCCGAGTTCGATGATCGTAAGAGTGGAGGCGTTGGTTTGATTTGCCCCCTCCCCAACCCTCCCCCGCTTCGCGGGAGAGGGAGCAGACTCGGCGTTTCATCGGGATTTCGCTGGCGCCGATCGTTAGCGTCCCCTCTCACGCGTAGCGGGGGAGGGACAGAGAGGGGGACTTCCCGCTTCCATCCCGCGCGCGTCTCCCCCATATTGCCGCCATGGCCTCTCCCCCTAAAAAGCCCAGAGACCCGGCGCGGCCGACCCGCGCCAAGGCGGCGAAGCCGGAAGTAGCGCCGCTCGCGCCGCATCTCATGCAACTCCTTAATCCCGGGCTGGCGCCGGGTTTCGGCGAGGCGCCGCAGGCCGCCTATGACGCCGCCTCGATCCAGGGTCTCGACGAGGAGGACATCGAGAAATACGGGCTCGGCGAAGGCTTCCATGCGGGCGGCGGGGTGCAGGCGACCGCCGACAGACTCGCCGAACTGCTGCGCCTTGGCGATCCGAACATCCGCGACCAAAAGCCCTGGACCCCGCATCGGCCCGAGCGGCCGCCAAAATCCGAAGGCGGCGTGCGGTTCGAACTGGTCTCGGACTATTCGCCGAAGGGCGATCAGCCGGCGGCGATCGAGGAGCTGGTCAAGGGAATCGCCGCGCAGGAACGCGACCAGGTGCTGCTCGGCGTCACCGGATCGGGCAAGACCTTCACCATGGCGAGCGTGATCGAACGCGTGCAGCGGCCGGCGCTGATTCTCGCGCCGAACAAGACGCTCGCGGCGCAGCTCTATGGCGAGTTTAAGAGCTTCTTTCCCAATAACGCCGTCGAGTATTTCGTCTCCTACTACGACTATTACCAGCCCGAAGCCTATGTGCCGCGCTCGGACACTTACATCGAGAAAGAATCCTCGGTGAACGAGCAGATCGACCGCATGCGCCACGCCGCAACGCGCGCGCTCTTAGAGCGCGACGACGTCATCATCGTCGCGTCGGTCTCATGCATCTATGGCATCGGGTCGGTCGAGACCTATACAGCGATGACCTTCTCGGTGACGCTCGGCGAGAAGCTGGAGCAGCGACAGCTCGTCACCGATCTCGTCGCGCTGCATTATCGCCGCACCGGCGCCGATTTCACTCGCGGAACTTTTCGCGTGCGCGGCGATACGGTGGATATTTTCCCGGCGCATTATGAGGACCGCGCCTGGCGCGTGAGCTTCTTTGGCGACGAGGTGGAGTCGATTTCGGAATTTGATCCGCTCACCGGCAAGAAGACCGTCGATCTCGAATTCGTGAAGGTCTACGCAAATTCGCATTATGTGACGCCGCGCCCGACGCTTCTGCAGTCGATCAAGGCGATCAAGGACGAATTGCGCGCGAGACTCGACGAATTATACCGCTCAGGGCGTCTGGTGGAGGCGCAGCGGCTGGAGCAGCGCACGCGCTTCGATCTCGAAATGATGGAGGCGACCGGCTCCTGCGCCGGCGTCGAGAATTATTCGCGCTACCTCACCGGCCGCAAGCCGGGCGAACCGCCGCCGACGCTTTTCGAATATCTACCCGACAATGCGCTGGTCTTCGCCGACGAGAGCCATGTGTCGGTTCCGCAGATCGGCGGCATGTATAAGGGCGACTTCCGCCGTAAGGCGACGCTCGCCGAATATGGCTTCCGTTTGCCGTCCTGCATGGACAATCGGCCTTTGCGCTTCGAGGAATGGGACGCGATGCGGCCGCAGACCGTGGCGGTCTCGGCGACGCCGGGCAATTGGGAGCTCAATCAGACCGGCGGCGTCTTCGTCGAACAGGTCATTCGCCCGACCGGACTGATCGATCCGCCGGTCGAGGTGCGCCCGGCGCGCGCCCAGGTCGACGATCTACTCGACGAAACGCGGGCGACCGCGCAGATCGGCTATCGCTCGCTGGTCACCGTGCTTACCAAGCGCATGGCGGAAGATTTGACCGAATATCTGCATGAGAACGGCGTGCGCGTACGCTACATGCATTCAGACATCGACACGATCGAGCGCATCGAGATCATCCGCGATCTGCGGCTCGGCGCCTTCGACGTGCTGGTCGGCATCAATCTTTTGCGCGAAGGGTTGGATATTCCCGAATGCGGGTTGGTGGCGATCCTCGACGCGGACAAGGAAGGCTTTCTGCGTTCCGAGACCTCGCTCGTGCAAACCATCGGCCGCGCCGCGCGCAATATCGACGGCCGCGTGATTCTCTACGCCGACCAGATCACCGGTTCGATGAAGCGCGCGATCGACGAGACCAATCGCCGCCGGGCGAAGCAGGAAGCCTATAATCGCGAGCACAACATCACGCCGGCCTCGATCAAGCGCGGCATCGCCGACATTCTCGGCTCGGTCGCCGAGCAGGACCATGTGACGGTCGATACTGGCTATGACATCGCGCCCGGGCATAATCTCGCGGCGACGATCGCCGATCTCGAAAAGCGCATGAAGGCGGCGGCGGCCGATCTCGCCTTCGAGGAGGCGGCGCGCATGCGCGATGAAATCCAGCGGCTGCAGCGCGCCGAATTGCTCGCCGAGGCGAGCCCGCAATTTCGCGCGTCCTTCGGACGGGGAGGGCGCGGCGCCATACGCCGCGACGAAGCGGAAAAACTCGCCACCCGGGCGCATAAGCCGACCGACGCCGACATGGGACCGCATAATTTCGGCGGCGGCGAAGCGCGGCCCTTGGGGCGGCTCACGCCGCCGCCACGTGTCTCGCCACGCTCGTCAGGCGGCAAGCCAGGCACAAGGACCGTAAAGGGCAAGCCGAAGTGAGGCGCGTTTCATTCTCCCCGTGAGGGGATCGTTGGCCTTCCCTCTCCCGCATCGCAGGAGAGGGACGGGGAAGTTCTATTCGACCGGCAAGGCGACGAAATGCGCATCGCCCTGGCCGTTCGCGACGATGAGCAGGGCGGTTTTCTTGCCGTCGCTTTTCAACGCCTTGACCTTCTTGACCACCTCCGCCGGATCGCTGACCGCTTCCTGATTGACCTCGAGCAGCACCTCGCCGGGCTGGAGGCGCTTTTCCGCCGCATCCGAGCGCGGATCGACCGCGGTGATGACGACGCCGCCCTTGACGGTGTCCTTGATCTGGAAACGCGCCCGCAACTCGTCGGAGAGGCGCGACAGTTCAAGCCCCAGCACGCTCTGCGACGATCCGCCGGCGCCGTCGGACTTCTCCTTGTCGCCGTCCTTCGATGCGACTTTCTCACCATCCTCGAGCCTGCCGAGCTTGACGGTCTTGGTCAGCTCCTTGCCGCCCCGCACGATGACGAGTTCGACATCCCTGCCGACCGGGGTCGCCGCGACGAGCTTGGGCAGGTCGCGCGACTCCTTGATCGGCTTGCCGTCGAATTTGATGATCACGTCGCCGGCTTTCAGCCCGGCCGGCTTCGAGGGTCCCTTGTCGTCGATGCCGGCGACAAGCGCGCCCCGCGTCGCGCCGAGATTAAGCGTCTCGGCGATTCCGTCGTCGATGTTCTGAATGCGGACTCCCAGCCAGCCGCGACGAGTCTCGCCGAATTGCTGCAACTGCTCGATGACGGGTTGAACCGTATTCGCCGGCGTCGCAAAACCGATGCCGACCGAACCGCCGGAGGGCGACAGGATCGCGGTGTTGATGCCGATAACCTCGCCGTCCATGTTGAACAGCGGGCCGCCGGAATTGCCTTTGTTGATCGAGGCGTCGGTCTGGATGTAGTTGTCGTAGGGTCCGCTATCAATGTTGCGGTTGCGCGCCGAAACGATGCCGGCCGTCACCGACCCGCCAAGCCCGAACGGGTTGCCGACGGCGAGCACCCAGTCGCCGACCTTGGCCTTGTCGCTGTCGCCGAATTTGACTGCCTTCAGCGGCTTTTCGGGCTTTACCCGTAATACGGCGACGTCGACTTTCTGATCCTTGCCGAGAACCTCCGCCTTGAGCTTCTGGCCGTCATTGAAGATGACCGTCACTTCATTGGCGTCGGCGATCACATGGTTGTTGGTGATCACAATTCCCGAGGGATCGATCACGAATCCGGAGCCGAGCGAACTTGACCTGCGCTGACGCGGCATTTCGGGCGCGCCCTGGCCGCGTCGCCGGAAAAATTCTTCGAATAGATCGTCGAAAGGCGCGCCCGGTCCGACTCCCGGCGGCATCTGCGGGCCTTCGCCGTTCTTGCTGCGCTTGGCCTCGACGGTCTGAGTCGCGGAAATGTTGACGACGGCGTCCTGAACTTTCTCAGCGAGTTCGGACAGGGAATCCGGGCCTTTCGCGGCGGCTGGCGTTAATGAAATAAGCAGGGCCACAAAACCAGCGGCCACATAAGCCTGGAGCACCTTCATCCGATATCTCCAAAGATGAGAGGACGCAGATATAGGCGGAAACGCCTTCGACAAAAAGAGGCGTCTCGGCTGGAGCCTCGAAACGGCGTTCCGCAGTTGTCTCGGCGCGAAGCGAGCTTTAGCGTCAAATGGCGACGGTCGGGATGTGAATTTGTCGGAACGCAAAATGTCGAGATTTTTGCGCGCTGTTTTAGAGCGATTGTTCGGCCACGGAATATTTTCACCGATCGGCAGCCCTTCCCGTATCAATGAATTTCTCGCGCCGCCACGACACGATGCAATCATCCGCCGGATCAGCGAACTGTCGGAGCCGGACCCGGAGATAGGCGAACATGCGCAAGCTTATGGGCTAAGCGCCGAGGATGTCGACGCGACAATACAGCATTTTCGAAACATGCGCCTTTGTCTTGCTTTTCATGCGCTTTGTATCCGCGCAAAGGAAGACGCCGTGTTTCTTCAAACGCTCGGCGGACTGGCCGAACAATTTTTCACGTTCCCCGGCGTTAAAGAAGGCGACTTTACCCAAATGCGTCTGTTGGCGGAACGCAGGGTGCGAAGCAGCAAGGAAGCACATATCTGGGCGCAAATTGGCGCGCGCGCGCCTAAAGCAGCGGAAATCCTCGAAACGCGTTTTGGCGCAGCGGCTTTTTACCCCGGCTTCAGCGCATTCCTGGATAGGACATTCGGGTGCCCCGAATTGGCGACAAAGGAAAATTTCGACGAGCAAAGCTATCTATTCGCCAATCGGGATGTGGTCGACGCCATCGCGAGGGGCGAGATCGCCTCCGCCCGCCTTCATTTTCTCACACATGGCGTTGAGGAGGGGCGACAGATCAGGGTTCGGCGCGACGCGTCCGGCGACGAGTTCACCTATCCTTTGATCTTAACGCGTTCCCAGGCTTCCAACTTTCAAATAGGCGAAATCATCGCCGTTGAACAAGTCAAACGTTCGCAATTGCTTGCGACGGAAAGCAATGTCGCGATAGCAGTGGTGGCCCCAAGCGAACCGCACGACGCGACGCAAACCTTTCGCTCGGAAAATTCAATCGGCGCCGGACGACTCGAGTTCGACGCGCTTGCAACGCAATGCGCATGGCGATCGGCGCCAGTCTATCTTGCGGCTTTTCGAGACGCCTGCGTCGAGATTGAAAACGGGATTCTGCTGTTCGAGCGCGACAAGGCTTGGGGCGATTCCTTTTTTGCGACGGTCCTCGCGCCGGGCGGCTTAAATCGCACGCCGGACATTTTTCCGCTGGACGGTCGCTATGGGTGGCTCAGACGCGCAGAGGCGGAGACGACATTGGATGTCGAGACGCCCGTCATGCTCGCCTGTTCTTGGGCCAGCCGCGTTAATCACGGGCATTGGCTGATGAATTGCTTGTTTTCCGTTTACCTCGCGCTGGACGAACTCCGGTCCGAACGGCTGAAACTTCTATGCCCGCCGCTATCTGCGCGTCAGCGAGAAGAACTAGTTCGTCTGGGCGCGCCGCAGACAAGCATCATTGAAGCGTCGTCCCGTTACGTCACGGCGTCGAAGGTCATTTATCCTTCGCCGCTCACCACCAGCGCCAACATGTTTCCCGGATCAATCTCCCTGCGATTTCTTGAATATGTCGCCGAGCGCTTCGCCTGCGGCGCGCAAGGTCGGACTGCGCCAATATACGTCTATGTCAGTCGGGAAGGCTTTGCGTCAGGGCGGCTGATGGCCAATGAGCGCCAGCTCGCCGAGGCGCTCGCAGACATTGGATTTACCGTCATCCGGCCGCATGAATTGAGCTTCTCCGAGCAAATCCATGCGATGTCGAATGCGGCGATCGTCATCGGGCAGTTCGGCGCCGCGCTTTGGAATACAGGCTTTGCGCCAAGACATGCGAAAATCGTTGAAATTGCGACGAGCAATTATGTTTCGAACGAATATCTATTCCTTTCGCATCTCTGCGGGCGCGAATTTTATCGCGTGATGATCGCCGCGGAGTCGCCCCAAAATCGGGCATATGAAGGAGAATCGTTTTCCTTCGATGCGCCGGTTCGCGAAATTGTCGCCCTCGCGCGCAAGCTGATGTGATTGCGCGGCGGCTGATCGCGCCGTCAGCGCCCTATGACCGCGCTCATCGTCGAGGACCGCGTTTGCGCTTTACTTGCCTTTCTCCGGAGACGGCCTGTCCGCGCTCGGCGCGGCGCTCGCCTCCGGAGCTGAGAAAAAACGGAAGAATTCAGAACGCGGACTGATCAGGAAGCGCGTCTCGCCCGGCTTGAAAGCGCTTTCATAGGCTTGCATCGATCGATAGAAGGCGAAGAAGTCGGGATCGCGGCCAAAGGCTTCGGCGAAAATGCGGTTGCGCTCGGCGTCGCCTTCGCCCTTCATTTGGTCGGCTTGGCGTTGCGCCTCGGCTTTCAGCACGATGACGTCGCGATCGGCCTTGGCGGTGATTTTTTGCGCTTGCTCCGAACCCTGCGCGCGGTATTCCGCCGCTTCGCGCTGGCGCTCGGTCTGCATGCGACCGAAAACCTTTTCCGAAATCTGTTGCGGGAGATCGACGCGGCGGATGCGCGCATCGACGACCTGCACGCCGAATTTTTGCGCCTCGCGGTCCGCCTGCTCCTTGATCTTCACCATCAACCTGGCGCGCTCGTCGCGCACGATCTGCTGCTGGTTGGCTTCGCTCAGCACGCGGCGGACGGCGGAGTTCAACACCGAACCGAGCTGATTATTCGCGCCCATGACGCTGTTGACGGTTTGATAAAAGCGCAATGCGTTGACGATGCGATAGCGGATGAAGCTGTCCACCTCGAGCCGCTGATTGTCCGCGGCGAGAACTTCGAGATTCGGGCTTTCGACATCGAGGATGCGGTTGTCGAAGGTCACGACATTTTCGATGAGCGGAAATTTGAAGTGGAGGCCGGGCTGGGTGATGAGCCCGCGGCCGGCGACCGGCTCGCCGAGCCGCAGCACCAGCGCCTGCTCGGTTTGCGACACGGTGAAGAGAGCGCCGCCGAGCCCGATGACGGCGAGGAGCGCGGCGAAGGCGAGCGTGAACAGTAGGCCGGACCTCATTTGCGGCCTCCCTGGAACGGCGCGAAAGCGGGCAGCGGCACGAAGGGCGTGACGTTCGCGCCGCCTTTCGACGGATCGTCGAGAATGACTTTCTCCGCGCCGCCCAACACGCGCTCCATCGTCTCGATATAGAGACGCTGACGGGTAATGGTCGGCGCGTTCTTATACTGGGCGTAAATCTGCTCGAAACGGGACGCCTGGCCGCGCGCCTCGGCGACGATCTGCTCGCGATAGGCTTCCGCCTCCTGCAGAATGCGCGCCGCGCCGCCGCGCGCCTCGGGCACCACGCGGTTAGCATATGCTTCCGCCTCATTGCCGAGCCGCTGCAAATCTTGCTGGGCGGCGGTCACGTCGCGAAAGGCTGCGATGACCTGTTGCGGCGGATCGACCGAGAGCAGCAGGACCTGCAGCACCAGGACGCCGGCGTGATATTCGTCGAGCACCTTCTGCATCAACGCCTGACTGGCGGGCTCGATCAACTTGCGATCGGCGGTAAGAATCTTCTGAATTTGCGTCTGGCCGACGATCTCGCGCATGGCGCTTTCGGCCACGGCCTTCACTGTTCCCGCCTGATTGGCGACGTTGAAGGCGTAATCTTCGGGCTTAGAGGGATCAATCTGCCAGATGACGCGAAACTTGACGTCGGCGATATTCTCGTCGCCCGTCAGCATCAGGCTTTCTTCCGGCGCTTCCGGCCCGCGCGGAGCCGAGGGCGAGCCTCGGCGCCGACCGTCGACGATTCCCGACTCCTCGCGGAAGCCGACGTCGGTGATGTTACGGTCGGTGACCGCTAGCTTGAGCACCGACCCGATCGGACCCGGCAGATTGTAGTTCAGGCCCGCCTGGGTCTTGCCCATATATTTGCCAAAGATCAGATTGAGGCCGATCTCGTTGGGTCCGACCGTGTAAAGGCCCGACAGCAGCCATGCGAGCACGGCGACCAGCACCAGTATCGCGAAGCCGCGTCCGCCAAATCCGCTCGGCAGAATCTGTTTGAGGCCCTCCTGGCTGCGGCGCAGCATCTCTTCGAGGTCGGGCGGCTGGCCGGCTGGGCCTTGTCCCCATGGGCCTCCGGGCTGACCCCAGGGATTGTTATTCTGATTGCGCGGTCCGCCTTGATCGCTGCTCCAGGGCATATCGTCTCGCAGAAGGAGAAACCGCGGCGGTCGCGCCGCGTCGTCAATGTTATAGGGACTCGCGGCCGCTGCGGCAATGACGCGCCACCGCGGTGGTTGGGCAAGGGAGAACGAAATGATTCGCGATTTCAGCAATGTCGCGGCCAATGAGCGGACTTTTCTCGCATGGGTGCGCACCGGCGTCGCGGTGATTGCGCTGGGCTTCGTCATCGAGCGGTTCAATCTGTTTCTTCTCAGCATCGCGGGCGCGCTGCCGGATAATGCCGACCGGTTGCGCATCCATCGCTTCGACAATCCGGCGGGGCGCTATGGCGGGGCCGCGCTCATCGCCGTGGGCGTCACGCTCATCGTCATTTCGACCGTGCGTTTTATTCATACGGCGCGGTTGTTGTCGCGCGACGAGCCCTATACGGCGCAAACGACAAGCGTCAGCCTGTATGTCCTGGCCGTGCTGCTGCTCGGCGTCGCCGGGTTCAGCGCCTATCTCGCGGCGATCTGAGCCTTATTTCCGATCCAGCCGCCAGGAGCCGTCCCAATCTTGCGGCGGCGGCGCGACAAAGGCGTCGATGCGCGCGAGAAATGTGAGCGACGGCCCGTCGTTGGGCGCGATCGCGATCGCTTGCGAGAATGCGCGGCGCGCCTCGTCCCATGAACGCGCGCGAACAGAGCAAAGATTGGAAATCAAGGAGGTCGACCGACGAAGGCATTTGGATCGTTAGCCTCATGAGCGACGATCTCGGCTTCTTCGATCTCGAACAAAAGATTTTGCTGCCCCTCGACAACCCGTTCGACCCCGAGGTTGTCACCCATGTCTTCAGACTGGACAAAGTCGTCGGAGCTGGCGGAGACGGTGGGATTCGAACCCACGATAGGGTTTCCCCTATAACGATTTAGCAAACCGTCGCCTTCAGCCTCTCGGCCACGTCTCCAGCGTTCCGCGATACATCGCGGAAAGGCGACCGACATATGACAAAGGTCCGGCGCGATGGCAAGAGAAACGCCTTAGGCAGCGCTTTGCGACGGCGAGCGGCAAATCGCGGGGATCGGCGCCATGCGCCCGCCATATCTTCTGGATAGCGTTCGAAAAGCCGACGGTTCGCCGTCGCAAGCGAACGCCCCGACCTCGGATGTAAAGGCGGGGCGTTTTCGCGTCCGACCGGCGCGCGCTGACAATCGCCGCTCCGGAAGCGGAAATTGGGGCCATGCAGGGCCCGCCGCGCATCGCGCGATCTGAGAGCGCAAAGCCGCCTGTAGCCAAGCAGAGCGAGATGAGCGTGAAGGAGCGCGATTACTCGACGCAGCGCGCATGCGCGCCGGTCCGAAGATCCTTGAGTCGAGCGGTGACGCGCTCGCCATTATCGAGCTGGAGGCTGACGATGTTGTTATAAAATCCCCAGCGGGAGTCGGTTTTCATCGGATAGGAACGACCCCCCGCGACATAGAAGCAATAGGTGCTGTATTGTGGATTGGCGCGCAACGAAATCGAACAATGAATCGCGTAGCGCAACGGCGCGCAGGTTAAGGCCACGTCCTTTGACGGCAACATGAAATTATTGGCGCTCATCGCCCCCGCGGCAGCCGGCCCCGGCGTCATGCCGAAGGCCGCACACACCGCCGCGGTCACGGATATTTTTCGCATGCGAGGCTCCCAGGAAGACGCTTGATGCGAGATCGCGCGGCGCAACGGTCGATCGCCTGGTCGCGACCGAGAAGCATCGCTTCCGCGACGGATTCTGCTCCTCCCGGAACTTCCAGACAAGTCGTCGCTGAGCGGGGACTCTCGAGCCATCCAGGTATATGCTAGACTAACATATATGGCGCGCCTCGCGCCGGGCAGGCAGCCCGAAGAGGCGACAATGAAAAATGCAATGTGCTCCTGCGTCCCGCCGCCGGTGGGTTGGAGCGTCAACCGGCAAACGCATCCAGCCGTCGCTCAAGCGATCTTCGCTATGTCGAATGATCTGCGAACCGCCGAAGCGATTTGGGAGACTCCGACGCCGGATGAATGGCGACAGATTTCCGAGCTTGTGGTCGAATATGTCGAAGACGGGGATTTCGCCTTCGACAATGGCAAATTCGCCTGGGGACCATACGAAACGCTTCGCCTATGGCCGATGCGCCGCGACGGTTGAATAAAGACCAGTCGCCGACGATCAGTATGGCGGAAACATCGGCGGCGGCCCGTAAGGTCGCGGGATAAAGCCATCGAGCTCCCGAGCGAATTGACGCTGGCGCGGCGCCTGAGCGCGAGGTTGCCCATGCGCGTTTCCCAGAATCTCGCCGCTCTCCGTGACGACGATCCAGCGACCGGCGCGTTCCTTGATGGCGATGACGCGGCCAACGCCGGGCACCACTTCCCCTGGTTCGACGCCGATCATGCCGCTGTCAGATTCGATCAGCGCTGCGCCTTGAAAAACGTCGCGCACCCTGTAGCCGTTCACGACTTTCGCGGCCGGCGCGATCGTCTGGACGGGCGTCATGTCGATCTTGGAACTCTCGTTCCTGGCGCTCTCGCTCTTGGCGGCGCGCGCGGCTTTCGCATCGGGCTTATCGGACGGACGCTGCGCGGCGGGCGTCGCTTCCGTCGCGGCGGCGGCGGGTTTGTCTTCCACGGGCGGCGGCGCGCTCGCGGCGCGGGCGCTGAGATGTTCGGCCTGCTGTCGTTTCTCCACAGCGTCAAGTTTCGCGCGCAGCTCCCGCACTTCGCCTTGGAGAGAAGCGATTCGATTCTTTGTCGATTCGTCCAGCGCCGGGATCGCGACCTGCTGAGGCGCCGGCGCCTCGGCGCTTTGAGTCGGCGGCTCTTTGGGGCGATCGGACGGATAAAAGCGTGTGGCGGCCAAACCGGCGAGGCCGATACAAGCCGCGATCAGGCCGTAGCGCAGCGGTCGAGGCCGACGGCGATCGATGACGATCTCCACCGGCAATTTTGCTGGCGCGCCGTTCCGTTTCGGCTGCGGCGGCTCCGGCGGAATGATGAGGTCGTTCATGCGCAAAATCCTGCCTTCGGAAACGAAGGAAGTCTGAAGCTGCGCCTCAATCGCGGCGAAATGTCGTCAATCCTCGCCGCCGCCTGGGCGCGCGTGAAGGCGTGCGCGGTCGTTCCCCGGGCTGGAGAGCGCCACGGCGTAAATCGCTCGTCGATTATTTGACTGGATAGGGGGCGGGCCTGGCGAGCGGCGGGGGACCCGGCGAAGCCGTCATCACGGTCAGGAGCCTCTCGACGAAGCAGTGCGAATCATAGGGCTCCACCCCCCGGTTGCAAACTGGATTGGGAATGTAGAGCGGGGGTTGAAGCCTGTCGGAGAGGGCGGTGCAGACCGGGTCGGTATAGGGGGTTCCGACGTTGTCCAGGACGATCGGGTGGCCACATTGGTCGACCGTCGGCGCCGGCGCCGCGCCTGCGGGCGTTGGCGTAGAACTCGCATATTTTTGCTTCGCCTGGGCGGCGCCCGAGAGCGCCGCGGCGAAGAGAATGACGGCGAACGCTCCGCTCATGAGGCCGGTCGGCCGGCCGGAAGGTGAAATTCGCTGACCGCGCCCGGCTGTGGCCTTGAGAGGGACGCAGTCTGGCGGAATTCTCATGACGTTCCTCTCGACCTTATGCGCCGTCAGGGTCGGCGCAGCCGTTTGCTTATCCAATATAACCGACATCGAGCCGCGCCGCGTCAAGATCAGGCCGGCGCAGGGTTGTGGCGCCGTCAAAGACGCATCGACCTTGGGCGAATTGTGGCGCAACTGCCACAGTCGCCCAGAAAGCACAAGTCGACTGCCCAAAAACCCGTCATATCCTTTGACTGTGTAACAGGTTTCTTTCTACCAACTGGGCCTCGGGCGAATCTCGCCACGCGCTCAATTTGATGACTCTTTAAGGAGGAAGGTACATGAAAAAGGCAATCCTTGCTGCCTCGGCCATTGCGCTGATAGCCGGATCGGCGATGGCCGCCGACCTTCCGTCTTACAAGGCGCCCCCGCCGCCACCCCCGCCGCCGGTCATGACCTGGACGGGCCTCTACGCGGGTTTGAACTTCGGCGTCGGTTTTTACGCCAACAATTCCTCCAACGCCTGGGGCGCCGGCTGGAACAATCACGGCGGCAGCCGCGCGGGCGTCGTCGGCGGCGGCCAGATCGGCTACAACTACCAGATCACGCCGATGTTCCTCGTGGGCGTCGAGACCGACTTCCAGGGCACGAGCATCGGCTCTGGCGCCGGCGGCAACAGCTTTGGCTGGTTGTTCGGCTTGCCCCCGGTTACGACGGCTACCTTGAACTGGTTCGGCACCGTTCGCGGCCGCGCCGGCGTCACGCTGTTGAACTCGAAGATTCTGGTCTATGGCACGGGCGGCTTCGCCTATGGCGAAGTGCAGCGCAACGGCTGGTGGAACCAGAACAGCGCCGTGCAGACGGGCTGGACCGCCGGCGGCGGCGCCGAGTGGATGGTCATCCCCAACTGGTCCCTCAAGCTCGAATATCTGTATACGCAGATCAGCGGCACCGGGAACAACAACGGCGCCTGGTTCTTCAACCCGGGCTGGGGCCTCAACAGCACCAACAACCGCACGCGCTTCCACACGATCCGCGCGGGCGTGAACTATCACTTCAACTTCGGCGCTCCGGCCCCGGTGCTCGCGAAATATTGATTGATCGCTCGAACCGATTGGTCGAGGGAAAGCCCAGCCTGCCGGCTGGGCTTTTCTTTTGGACCGGGCGCCTCGCAACGAGCTGATTGCCGTCAACTGCGGGCGAGCGCCTTCAATCCGCGCGGTCGGCGAAATGTAGTTATGCTGTTGGAGAGTGCGCGGCTGGCCATTCGGGTCGGCAAGACTCCACAACTGGCGAAGCGCCCGAACATGGCGTGAGCATAGTGAGAACCGGGGACTCAGTAACTTGATCAAGCGTCGGCTGATGCGTTTCTTTCTGCTTTCGAGGACGCCGCCAGTCCAAGAAAAACGGCCACCGCGCGGTTGAGCCGCAAAATGTCCTCGTCGTCGAGGCGGCCGATTTTCGCGCCGGCCTTGGATTTCGGGACGGTGGTGATTTTGTCGACCATCAAACGACATGGAGCGCGCAAGCCGTTGCGGTCGCTCGGTTCGATCGCCAAGCGAAATAGCGGCGTGTCGGTCGTATCGGTCGTGAAAGCGCATACGGTGATGGAATTTGTCGCATCGAAGCTGTCGTCTTGAAGGATGGCGACGGGGCGCGGTTTGCCGGCATAATCCTTGCCACCAGAAACGGTCCAGATTTCGCCGCGCCTCATTCATCGCCCCAGACGGAGGCCGCGTCGACGAAGGCTTGGTCGTCAGCCGCTCGCGCACTCGCGGCGACGGCGAGCGACTGCCGGTGCGCCTCGTCGCGGAAGCCCGGTGCGCGCATATCAGGAACCCAGATCTGAATGGGCCGCAAACCCTGTTCGCGCAGTCGGTCGCGATGGGCGCGCACCTTTTCGCGGGAAGGCTTGGGCTTGGAAGAGGGCGGCATGATCGTATTTCCCTATTGGTTACATGTAACCTAGCACGGATGGCTCGGGCGCGAGAAGGGATCCGCAGTGATGCCCTGGTTCACCCGGTGGAGGCGGACGAGCGTGAAGTCTGCATTGCGGGTTCGAAAAGGCAACGCGTGGAGCCGCCCCGATGCGGCCGCGTCAGAACAATCTTGCAATTCGAAACAAGAGAATGTCCGGACCATCTGAATTGGTCGTCATTCGTCACACGTGAGGCAAGCGGGAGTTTATAACTGTCTCACTTCACTGGTGCCGGTTGCAGGATTCGAACCCGCGACCTACTGATTACAAATCTAAGGTCACCCCTGGACAAGGCGAGACATAATCGGTCATGATCGAAGCAAAAATCTCATGAAAGTCAATAATATATAGCCAGACACGCCAATTGTCACGGACAATCATTGACGAGCACAGACGCCAATCATATGCTACCCCAGTGATACCCCATGGGACTTCCTGATTGGCGCGCGCCACCGGGTTCCTCGGGCAAGGCCGGGGTAACAGAGCATGGCGAAGCTCACTGCAAAATATATCGAGGCGCTTTCACGCCGCGTCGCGAAGGGCGAGACGGTCAAGGAGTGGCATCCGGACGGCGATGGCCTCTATCTTCGTGTCCGACCTTCCGGTCATATGTCGTTTGAGGTGCGGAAGCGGCCCTTCAAGCCTCTACCTCTCGGTAGCGCTGTAATCGGACTTCCGAAGGCGCGCGAACTCGCCCGCGAGGCGCTCGTCGAGCAAGCTCGCGGTGTCGATCCTGCCGTAAGGCGCCGTCAGGAAAAGGCCGACAGGACTGTTGCAGCCGCCGCCGAGGCAAATACGTTCAGCAAGATCGTCGGCCACTTCATCGCAGATCACGCCAAGCCGAACTTGCGCACTTGGCGCGAGGTGAAACGCGCGTTGGACATGGACGTTTTGAGCGTTCTCGGAAATCTGCCGATCGCAGACGTCGACACGACGCACCTGCGTGATCTCTTGCGCGAAAAAAAGAAGAGCGCGCCCAGACAAGCGGGAGCGCTCTATGCCTACCTTTCGAAATTCTTCAAGTGGGCGCGCGGCAACGGCTATGTGACCAGAAACCCTGTGGAGGGGCTGCCGAAGCCATCTCAACAAAAGAGCCGGGAGCGCGTCCTGACAGACGAGGAACTCGCGCTCGTCTGGAACGCCTCCATGCGGCTGGATTGGCCGTTCGCCCCTATCGTCCAGTTGCTCGCCCTAACGGGCCAACGAAAGATGGAGATCGCCGGGGGCGAGTGGAGCGAGATCGATCTCAACGCCAAGGCATGGCGTCTTCCTGGCACTCGCACAAAGAACAAGCTGCCGCACGAATTTCCGCTTTCTGAGGCGGCGCTTGGGATCATCAAGCAATTGCCCCGCATGGAGAGTCCGGCCAAGCGGGGACAGGCGTTCGAACCGAGCGACCTGGTCTTTACGACCACCGGCAACACCGTCGTCTCCGGCTTTTCGCGCGCGAAGCGCAATATCGATGAGGCGATCGCCGAATTGAACGGCGGCCTGGCAATACCGCATTGGACGTTTCATGACCTCCGTCGCACGGCCGCGACGGGAATGAAGGCGATTGGGATTGCCACTGACGTCATCGAGGCAACGCTAAATCACGTTTCTGGCGAACGTCGCGGCGTCGCCGGAATTTATAATCGCCACAGCTACAGCTCCGAGAAGCGCCAGGCTCTCGACGCTTGGAGTCGGCGCCTTGAGGAAATCGTCACCGGAAAGGTGCCGGGCAACGTCGTCGATCTCGCGCAGGCGAGGGCGGCAGATGGCAGGTGAGCCGCTTCGGCCCGATCAGGTCGCAACTCTCTTGGACGCAAAGGTTGTCGCTCATATCCCGCGCGATCGGCTGGCATTGATCGCGGCCATGCTGGAAAGTTTGCGGGGCAATTTGGAATGGAGACGCCAGCGCCAGACCTCGCCGATCTCGCGCGAGGAGCAGGTCGTGGCGGAGGCGCAAACGCTTATCGACAAGTTGCGCAAGCTCAGTCCGAGTGTGCTCGCCGCCCTTCGCGATCCTCGCGACGACGAGTTTGCTAGCGAGCTTGCCGATGCCGCTGAAGCGTTCGATGTTTGGATCTCGAGCGCGCCGGTTCTGTATCCGGACGACGACCAAAAAACGGAATGGCACAGCGCTGCGATGGCAATGCTGACGATTTACAAGCGCCACGTCGACGGCGCTGCGGGACGCTCGAAGGATGGAGCCGCCGTCCGATTTATTGCCGGCGCCCTTCACCTCTGCGGCTACGGTCGGAAAGAGTTGGGCACCGTGTCTCAGGCGCTTCTCCGCTACACGTAACAGCAAAAAATTTGTAGCGAGACATGGCGGTCTCGCTGGGTGATCGTTGCGTCATCGACAATCAATGACGCGAGGTCGCCATGTCAAAAACAGAACTAGTTCCCGCTCCCGCGCTTGCTCAAGAGTTCGGAATTCATCGCCGTAGCCTTGCGCGTTGGATCGTCGACCAGTCGCTCGGCCTTCCCGAGCCCGTGAAGATTCGCGGCCGTCTCTTCTTCAAGCGCGAGGAGATTGAGCACTGGAAAGCCGAGCAAATTCGCAACGCGCGCGGCGCCAAGACGGCGTAGCGAACACCCATCTCGGCGCGCTCAACGAAGCGTGCCGCCTCCAACTAAGGAAAAATCCAATGCGAAACCTAAAGGGCGGCGGGAGGAACCGGCATGCGTCAGCAGGAACATGCACATAGCTTGGAAAAAGAAATGCCCGCGGGTGGCACCGCGGGCACTTCCAAAAGCGTAATAGGTGAGTCTGGCGACCAATCGTTTACAAAAAATTCACCGGAACGGCAATCGGAAAATGGCCCGGTAGCGAAACTCGAATGGCTGAAGCAGGTCGCCAGCGACGGGAGTTTACCGCCCAACGCCACGCGCGTGGCGATCGCCATCGCGTCGCACGTCAACGGCAAGAGCGGAGTCGCCTGGCCATCAGCTGAGCGGATCGCGGAGATCCTGAGCCTCAATTCGCGGAGCGTTCGGCGGTGCATTGGAGCGCTCGTCGGCGGCGGGTATCTCGCCGTCGAAGTCGGCGGCGGAAGCGCTTCGAATAGATATTCGCTGCTGCACGATGGTGTCGCACCCATGACGCCAGCGTCAGGGGGTGAGGCCACCCCTGACGCTACTGTCAGTACCCCCGGACGCTACTGTCAGGGGGGCTCGGGCGCTAGCGTCAGGGGGGCTAGGGCGCTAGCGCCCTACGAACTCTTAGAGAATAACTCGGAGAGAGAACTCGGAGAAAGAACTCTATCTCTCGAGCGGGTTGCTGAGATAATTCCCATCGATCGGGGGGAAGAGAGATTCAACCGAACGAGAGGAGGAGGGAAGCAGCTCGCGATTCCGGTTGAGATCGTCGAGAGTTCTGCTGAACCGCGCGATTTTGCCGCCTTTTGGCACGTGTACCCCAAAAAGATCGGCAGGCTTGAAGCGGGCCCGGCCTTTTCTGAGGCGCTGAAGCACGCGGATGCGAGTGAAATCATCGCCGGCGCCAGGCGATATGCCGAGGCGCGCCAGGCAGCGGAGTCGGACCCCGTAGAGCGCGAGAGGTTCACGAAGAGCGCTGAGCGATGGCTCAAAGGTCGGCATTGGCGCGACGAATACGCCGCGCCGCGGCCCGCGGGCTTAGGACGTCATGCTGCCGAAGCGCTCGCCGATGCCTACGGCGACGAAGATTGGGGGGTGATCCGGTGAACGAGATCGCCTCCTTCAACAGAAGCCCATCCGCCAAGCCCGGGCATATGATCGCGCAAGCGATCAAGCTCGCCGGCTCTATGTGCGCGGCATTTAAAGCCGCTGATCGCGCGATCGAATACTGGAACGCTAAAGGCTGCGACTGTGACGTTTACGACTGTGATTCCTACGTTCGGCGACGTCGGGACATCGAAGCCATGGCGGTCGAGGAAGTCATCGAGTCCGCGAAGGTGCTCAAAGCCGCGGCTTCTGATCCCTTCGACGGTCGACAGACAACCGCGATGCTCGGGCTTCTGGTCGATTCCTACGTGTCGGCGCAGAAGGCGGACAGCGCGACATTGCGTTCTGCCGTCGTTGCGTTGCTCGAGGCGGGGGACGATGGCGCAGAAGGGCTCGGGCCGAGAGTGATCGCGTTAGGCGTGAAGGCGCTACTGGAGCGCGAAAACGACTTCGCGCCGGGGCCCGGCAATATCGTGGCCGCATTCAGTTGCGCCCGAAGCCAGGTCCGATCTCGGCTGCGCGCGCTTGACCAGATGCTGACCCAACGCGAGGCATTCCTCTCCAGGGAGCGGCCGGAACGTTATCTGTCGGCATGGCGCCGCGCAAGCCACGATCACAAAGAACTCGTCTACGCGCCAGGAATCGCCATGGACATGGCGTCGACCGCGACGCGCACTCTCGCGGAAGAGCTTATTTGAGGGAGCCGGGCGCGAGAAATCGCTGCGCCGAGCCCGCAAAGAAGGCGCATCGGGCGCAGAGCGGATTGTCAGTAGAGGGAAGCGCCGCCGCTCAGCAGCGGATCACACTCTTCGCGCACTTCGCCGTCCACACGGGATGATCAATCGCGAGACATCAGCGCAGTCCGAGTCAGCACCGAAGCGCAGCACAATCACCATCGCATCACATCGGATGATCCGGTGCGAAATGCCTCGCGAAAATGATCGAAAATGTCCATGCGCCTTTCGCGCGCGCACGACGACGTTTTCGGCCCGGCCCGCGACTTGGCATCGCGACTCTCTGACTTGCGCTCGCCGTCGTTGGATCGTGCATCTGACAATCAATCAGGTGATCTGTCTGAGAATGTCGTTATTTGTCAGCATTGTAGAAGATTGGCGAGAGCGTTACGATTCAAGGGGTATCGATTGGGTATCAAATCGCATGGAATCGAGTTCCGAGATGCAATCCCGCCCCGTCGCCGTCGCGACGCCGCGCGCGAACCGGCTCCGCGCCGTCACGGTGTCCCGCCAGAACCGCAGCGCCGCGTCTAACCGCTCCACCATCCTCGCCGGCGTGGACGGCCGCAGCCTTGAGGCTCGCCGGTTCAGAGACCTGTGCGTCTCCTACGCCGATCCGCTCGGCGGCTTCGAGTCGCTCTCTGAGCATGACGCCGCGATCATTCGCCAGGCGGCCGGCATCACCATGCAAACGGAGTTTATGCAGGCCGCCATCGTCCGCAGTGACCCCGTCGACGCCGAGCAAGTCGTCAGGCTCACCAACGTCCTGACCCGGCTGTTGGCATCGATCAAGAAAAAGCATCCGCCCAAGCGCGTGCTGACCCTCGCTGAACGTCTTTCCGGTGGCGAATGATCCCAGCCGGCGCGATCAATCCGCTGGTCTTCTTCAGCAAGCTGAAATGGCTGGACGGGCGGCCGTTGCTCGAGACGATCGAGCCATATCGCCGCGCGATCTTCGACTCGGTTCTCTGGACGTTCGACGATGACGGCGTGCCGGTGATCAATTTCGCGCTGGTCGGCAGAGCGAAGAAAAACTGGAAAACTGCCGACCTTATCCTCGCCGCGCTCTATCGGCATTTGGTTTGGCCCTCATCGGCTGGGAATGACGGCTTCATCCTCGCCAATGATCTGCAGCAAGCCGGCGACGATCTTTCGCTGGCGAAGAAGCTGATCGCCGCCAATCCGATCCTGGCGGCTGAGGTCACGATCGCGACGAATGAGATCATCCGCAACGACGGCCGCGGCACTCTGCGCATCTTGCCGGCGCGCGATGCCGCTGGCGCGCACGGCAAGACTTACAACTTCATTGGGTTTGACGAAATTCACGGCTATCGCAATTACGACCTCCTCGAGGCGCTGGCGCCGGACCCGACGCGCCGTGATGCCCTGACTTGGATTACTTCCTACGCGTCGATTCGCAACGTGCCTGGGATCCCGCTCCACGACTATATCGAGGCTGGAAAGCGCGGTGACGACCCGCGCATGTATTTCAGTTGGTACAGCGGTTCCTTCACGACCGATGCGACCGTGCCCGAGGATGCGACGCCCGAGCAGCGCGCGAATCCTTCGATGGCGTCATGGGGGAATGCCGATTATCTCGCCCAGCAAAAGCGCCGGCTTCCGACGTCGAAGTTCCGCCGGTTGCATCTCAATGAACCTGGCGCGCCGCAAGGCGCAGCCTTTGACGCCGACGCGGTGATCTCGGCGATCGTGGACGGTCGGAAGCGTCTGCCCTACGAGGCAGGCCGCACCTATCATGCTTTCGTCGACATGTCGGGTGGTTCCAGCGACGAGGCCGTGCTCGGCATCGCCTATTACGACGCGGCGACGAAGCGGTCGGTGCTCGCATCGTTGATGTCGCAGACCGGCCGGCCCCCATTCAATCCCCGAGATGCGGTGCGTAAGTTCGTCGCCGAGATCAAGCCCTATGGCCTCGCGAAAGTCGTTGGCGACGCCTATGCCGGCCTGACATTCAGGTCCGACTTCGAATCGGCGGGAATTCATTACGAGGTTTCGCGCCGATCGAAGGCCGACATTTACGACGAATTCGAGCCGAAGCTGAACGCCGGTGAAGTGGAGCTGCTCGACCTGCCCAAGCTGCAGGAACAGCTCTTGACGCTCGTTGTCGGCCGTTCCGGCAAGATTGATCACATTGCCGGCGATCGCGACGACCACGCGAACGCCGCCTGCGGCGCGCTGGTTTTGGCGAGCGAATCCGCGACGCCGACGGCTCGCATCTTGACGTTTTCCTGGACATAGGAGGCTGAAATGAACCACTGGCACAACCTCGTAAATCGCGTTCCCGAGCACATGACGGGCCTGCGCGACGACATCGCAACGGCCTTCAAGATCGTCGAAAACTTCGACACCAAGGCGAGGGCGATTCACGCCGATCCGACGCTGTCGAGCACCGGGCGCCGCGAGCGCCTGCAGCAAGAGGCCGCGAAGGGGCCGCGCGATCATCTCGCGCAACTCAAGCAGAAAAACCGCGCGGCTGTTGCGTCGATCGCGGCGCGTAGGAAGGCGCTGCAGCCGGTCGTCAAGGATCACTCGGATCCTGTCGCCGAGATGCGACGAGCTGAGCTCCGGACCTTATTGCGGGGCATGTCGCCGGCCGAGCGCAACCAGCTCGTGTTCTCTGGCGATCGGGATATCATCGAAGCCATCATCGATGCGCCGGCGGCGCTGTCTGGCATCGATGCCGAAATGCGAGCCAAGGCGGTCGAGCATTTCATGGGAGCGACCAACGGTCCGGCGCTGCGCGATCTCGAGGCCGAGGAAGACGCCCTCGAAGCCACCGGCGCAGCGCTCGAAGTGGCCGGACGGGCGCTCGAGAAGCTCGCCGAGACCGAACGGGAGGCCGCATGATGCTGACCGCCAACGTCTCGACGCCGTCCGCCGAGGCCTCCGCCTTGGCGCCGATGCTCGAAATCATCGACGATGTCAGAGCCGGCTTGCCGAGGATGCGCCAGCGGTCGAGCATCTATCTGCCACGCTATCAGAACGAATCTGCGGATGACTACAAGCGCCGCGTCAATCTCGCGCCGTGGCGGAGCGAATTCGTCGACGCGCTGCGGACCCTGACTGCGAAGCCGTTTTCGAAGCCGGTCACGCTGGGCCCCGATGCGCCGGAACCGATCATCCGGTTCACCGACGACGTCGACGGGCGCGGGAATTGCCTCCACGTCTTCGCTCGGAGATTCTTCGAGTCGGCCATCGCCGACGGCTGCGCGCTGTTGCTTGTCGACTATCCCAAGGCGGAAGGCATCCGCACAGTCGCGGACGAAAAGGCCGCCGGCTTGAAGCCCTTTTGGGCGCTATACCCGGCGAGTTCGATCATTTCGCTTCGCACGGCGCGGATCGGCGGTCGCATCGAGATCATCGACGCCAGGCTGTGCGAGGTCGTCAATGAGCCCGACGGCGAGTGGGGCGAAAAATCGATCACGCAAATCCGGCGCCTCACACCCGGCGCCTGGCAAGTTTGGCGCGAGTCCAAGCCCGGCGAGTGGCAAATCATCGACGCCGGCGAAACCTCCAACGCGGCGCCGCAGGTGGGCGTGAACGCCGTGCTGCTACGCACCGGCGAGCCGCTCGGAGATTGGTCGTGTAGGCCGCCGCTGCTCGATTTGAGCTATGTGCAAGTCGAATTGTGGAAGTCACTGAGCAACCTCGCCGAAGTGCTCGAATATAGCGCGTCGCCGATGCTCGTCGCTCGAAACGTGCAACTCGACTCCTCCACTGAAATTAAAATCGGCCCGCGTTTTTGCCTTCAGTGCGGCGAAGGCGGGGATTGGAAGTACGTCCAACCGGAAGCCGACAACATTCGCGAGATTCGCGAGCACGCCAAGGACGTCATCGCCGACATGCAAAGGCTGTCGATGCAGCCGGCGTTGGTCAGACCCGGCGCCACAGCGACCGAAGTCGGCTTGCAGGCGGCCAAGGCGCACAGCGCGCTCGAAGCGTGGGCGCTGGGCCTGCGAGACGCTTTGCAGACCGCGCTGCAGAGGACGATTCCCTTCATGTTGCATGACGATCGACGCGCCGTCGGCGCCTGGACGCCCGTAGTCGACGTTCATCACGACTTCGGCTCAGAAATCGGCCGCAACGAGGAAGCGCGCATCATCGTCGATAGCGCGAAGATCGGACTCGTTTCGAAGCAGATCGCGAGGGCGGAGCTTATTCGCCGCGGCCTGTTAGCAACATCGGCGGCGGAGGAAACTGCCGCCGGGGCCGCGTGACGTCGCGGCCGGCGATGCGGAACCCGGGCGGGGTCCTCACCGGGGCTCTTGCGGAGCCGAAAAGCGCGCCCGGCCTGGAAAGACCACGGCGCGCGCGTCGTGGGCGACGGCTGTTCTCCTATCGGCCGTCGCCCATATTGGAGGTGAGTGAAATGGAACGCCCGCTTGAAATCGCCAAGCGTTATCTGTGCTCCTTCGAGCAATCGCAGATCATCGACGATCTCGCCCTCAAAATCGCCGGACTGACCGCGTCCGAAAAGCGAGCCAAGATCAAAGCGGCAGCCGAGGAGTTTGCCTCGGAGCTGCATCACAAAGGCGCTTCTCCGGAATTCATCGGCGCTGCTCGGGCGACGTTCGAAGTTTTGCTTTTCGAGAAAATCGCTGTGGCGGAAGCGGAGGGCGGATCATGCCAACACCAATGAGTCTGAGCGACTTCGCAGCGCATCTCCTCGGCGCCGAGGCGGACATAAGAGCGGCCCAAGAGGCGGCGGTCGTGCGCGCCTGCAAAAAGGTTAGAACGAAAGCGCGCAACTTAATCGGCACGCCGCAGCCGGAATGGCCCGCACTCAAGGAAGCAACGATGGCCGATCGGGTGCGGCAAGGCTTCCCGGCCAATGAGCCGTTGTTGCGCACTGGCGAGCTGCGCAATTCAATACAATGGGCCGCTCCGGCGTGGGAAGACCAAACGACTTGCGTCGGCTACGTCTTTTCGAATTCCGAGGTCGCGCGATACATGGAAATGGGCACGGTGAACATTCCGCCGCGGCCGTTCATCGGACTTGCAGCAATGGGGCTTGAGCTGCAGATTCACGAAATGATGGGAAAGATGGTCTCGCATGCGATAATGCGCGGCGGCCGTGAAACCAGCGCTTGGCGGCGCGCATTCCACATCTTGCACCGCGCGGGGGAGCAGGCGCGCGACGAGATTTTCGAAATGGACGAGCACGACGAGAAATGACGACACGCCTCGCCATCACCATCATCATTGCTCTCGCCACGGCGCCGGCCTTCGCAGGCGATTGCCGATATGGCTCATTCGCAGGCCAGTCGGTTGAGTCATGCGAAAACGGATATGTTGAAACGCATGGCCGTCACGGCTCGCGCTCCTATGGGATTCGCAACGGAGGCTTCGAGCGCTATCCCCGCCAGGTCGTTCCCGCATGGGCGCTCGAGCGGCGCGAAGCGAAGTAGGCGCGTCAGAGCCTGCTCTGACGCGCCTCTAGCCGCCAAATGGAGGAGGCCCTCTGGCGGGAGCCGACCCCGAGCTGAGCCCAACGTCGGTGAACCATTGATTATTAGAAGAAGAGGCCGAGGCAGCCACCGGCAAGACCGCCGACGACAGCGGCGGCGACCGTGTTGGCAACGCCGCCAAGAGCAAAACTCGCGAGCCCGCCGATAATAACGGCGCCGATACCAGCGAACATGTAAACGTTCGGCGTGATTTCTAGTTCTTTACTGGCCATGATCATCTCTCCCTTTTGCTTCGCGATTTGTGCATGAGCCTTTGTCTTCAGGCTCTTCTGTCCTCACAAGTGGCGACATGCGTCATTTCGACGCGGTCGGAGCTTAGCATAAGAGGGGTTGCTGTCTAGCGGCGAGCCGGGCTTTTCGGCTCCGGGCCACCCGCCGGTTTTCTCGAAGCAGATGCCTCCCGCCACCGTCTGGCTGCGTGCGGCGAGGTGCCTAGTTGACGTTCGATCCCCTTGCGCCCACAGACTCCCGCATGATCCGCGCTCCGATCGCAAATGCCGTGATCGCATCCATCATCGTCGCAGTGATTTTGGGCGGCATGATGCTTTTGCTTCAGCTTGAGCAGTGACGGTTCATCGAGGCGCGCGGGGCTGAGCATCCGATCGTTCTCGACAAGGAAGGCCGAGTCCTCGACGGCCGCAACCGGCTGGCCGCGTGCAAGCTCGCCGGGGTCGAGCCAAGCTTCACCACGTTCGATGGCGATGATCCTGACGGCTATGCGCTCGACACGAATATCCATCGTCGGCACATGAAGCCGGGCGCGCGCCATCTGGTAACGGAGATGGCAAGGCGGAAGCGCAACGAAAATAGCAAAATTGCTACTTCCAAGAAGGAAATCGCCAAACAGGCTGGTGTCGACCAGATGCGCCTGTCAGAAGCCGGGCTCGTTATCGACCTTTCCATGGACGGCGACCTCGTCCGCGACGTTGTGTCCGGCGACAAGAATCTGCAGGCTGCCGCTGACATCGCCCGCGCCCGCAAGAAAGCGAAAGAGGATCGCGAGGCGAAGATCGCTCGTCTGAAAAAGGACGGTCCCGATCTCGCGAAGCTTGTCGGCGACGACGCGATGGACGTTGACGAAGCAATCGCGGCGCTCGAACTGCGAGAGCAGAAAGCCCGCGAGGAAGCCGCGCGGGCAAAGAGCGACGCCGAGCAGAAAGAGGCCGAAGAGCGGGAGCGGCGGAGCCGCCGAAGACGAATACCAATAGTTTTCAAGTAATTCCTCCTACAATCCAAGTAGGAATGATCATACTATTTGGCGCGCAAAGTAGGATGGATTGATCCTACTTTATTTTTTATTGACAATTCTTGGACCGGGAGCATCATTTCGTGGCTCGGAAGAGCGGGCAGCCCCGGCGGTTGGAACGCCATGGCCGCCCTTCCCGCAACGCGAAGGAGATTTCGCATCATGGGCAACGTCATTTCTATCACAACACCCCCATGTCCATCCCGCTATGACGAAGTCAAAACGGCGATGCGGTCGTATTTGTCTTTCCCCAAGGGGACGCCTGAATTTCTTGAAGCAGCAGAGCAACTTGTTCTCTACATCGAAGCCGCCTTTGAGCCTGCACAGTCGCGCGCCGAGGAACGTGCTCGGCTTTTGCTGATCCGTTTCACTTCGGATAATCCCATCGTGAATGAACGCCTAATTGCGGCGATGCTTTTTTTCGATCGTCGACGGCCCGGCGCGGCTGACCGCATGCGCGTAGCCGAAAAACGATTCAACCAGGCCACGCGCCTCTGGGCGATACCTCGCCACGGCTCGGGCGTCGGAGAAGGCTAGAGAGTCAATTGCCGAGGCAGCGGCGGCCCGTGGTGAGCTTTTCGACTGATGGAGCGGTCTCAGAAAACGCGCTCAGCGGGCTTCCCTGCTCGCCGTTGCCGTTCCGGCTGCGATGATGTAGAAAAACGAAAGCGATCTTCCCAAGAGATCAAGCGCCCCGACGCCGGATGTACGCGCGGGGCGTTTCCTTTTTGATGAGATTGGCTTGGCTCTTCAACGATTGCGCGCGATTGCGCCGCGCGGCAAGATTGGCCGGTCCCTTGCGAACCCGGCCATCCCCGTGCAGCGGGAAGAAATCGAGCCGGCCGGGCAAATTAAAGCAGTAGTCAACAATGGATGATATTGCGGAGCACAAGAAATGGCTAAAAGAGACGACGCATAATCATCTGAAGCGTTCTTCTCAGTGGCGCCGCCGAATTAAGATTGGACTAGTTCTTGTCGGCGCATTTGTCGCTGCCGGTGCCGGAGCGGCCGCAAATTTGATTGATGTATCAATCAAGTGGCCGTTTTACGCGTGCCAGATCCTCGGGGGATTGATGGTTCTCGCCGGCGGCGCTGTTATGGAATTCATAGACGAAGGTGCGGCGGACGCCATTCAAAGGGCAAATCTCCTTTCTGATGCTGTCGGAGAGCGCGATCGACAAATTTCTTCGCTCGAAGTGGACTTCGTGTGGTTTACGCGACTTTATGCGACGGCTCGCGCATTGCGCGACATCGTCGAGGACGTAATTTCTGCCAATTCTAATGCGATCGACGTCAAGCAACATTTCGCTGCCATGTTGGACGTAGTCGTTGCCGATAAATCCACGTTGTTTGGAATTGATTCAGACCGCTGGAATTTCGCCGTTTATATCTTTAATCCCGAAACGGGAAAACTCGAATGTTTGGCTTGTCGACGTCCTATCCGGGCCGAAGAGGATGCGTCGCATCGGTCGTGGAGTCCTGGAGAAGGGCACGTCGGAGTCGCGTTCCAAACCCAGCGCGAGATCGTAGCGGGAGATACTTCGGCACCGGAGGCGCGAGCGCTTTTTGATTCTCCCGACATCGCGCGCCGTGACGAGGATCGGAAGCGTTACAGGTCAATAGCCTCGCTTCCGATCCGCCTTACAGGCGACCCCATAAGGGGCATATTAGTCGCAACTAGCGATATTCCTTGCAGATTCCGATTTCGCCAGAAGGGCGAAGAAACCGCAATAGACCCTATCGAGCCCCTGAGAATTTTGGCAAGCGCTCTTGCTTTCGCCATGAAAGCGGCCGATCTTCAAAAAGCGGTCGAAGGACCCGCGAATCATGAATGAGACCAAAGTCAAGGAATGGCCGAAATCAGATATTGAGACGCTGGACCGAGAAATCGGGACCAGGCTCCATCGCTTGGCTAAAGGAAACGCCTCGTCGCAAGACGTCAGCGAGGCCAGCGCACTTATTCGCGAGCGTGCCGATTTCATGATGCCAGGCATTTTTGAGCGCTTGCATATTCGCGCGGCTAAGAAGCCAGTTAACTAGGCTCCGCCGCGGTCCACCTAACGCGCATGCGCCGTCACCAGCGCGCTATCCTTGTTGTCCAACCACGTCCAGCCTGACCGGCGACGACCGGGCTTTGTCACGCCGACGTCCACGTCGCCAGTTCCGCGCCTTCAGCGCTTCGCTTCCGCCGTCAGCGCCCTTGCAATCGTCTGCGCTACGATCTTGGCGTCGGCGCCGGATAGGCGGGACGAGTCTCCGCCGGCTGGGATCTTCCTCGAAATAGACGTAGGCCAAGGCGACGCCGCCGGCATCTTCTACGACGAAGGCCTCGGCGGCCTTGCGGATCCGCAGGGGCAGGGCGTAGGGCGTGCGCGTCATCTCTTCCAGCGCTCGAGGAACTCGTTTAGCCTGCGCTCATGGGATGGCGTGGGCAAGACAACCGGGACCGTGACGCCGAGCGCGAGTGGCGCAAGATGCCACTTCGCGAGCGCTACGACTGGCCGAGCATGGCGCTGTTCGTGATCTTTCTTGCCGCATTCACTTATGCGCTTTGGCGTGGCGGATAGATGCGCGCGGCGCTTTTCTTCGCTTCCGTTCTCTTATCCTGCGTTGGCGCCATCCCGCAGACGGAGGCCTGCAGCGGCTGCGGCTGTCGGGGTGGCCCCGGTTATCGGGCGCCCGACGGCCGCTGTGTTGGTTGGGCGGATATCGGCCGCAAGTGCGGAAGTCCGCCGGAAACACGATGCACGCCCGAGGGTCCAAATGCAGGCGCCGCAGCAGCCGCCAAATTCGGACTGAAGGCGATCGAATCGAAGCAACCAAAGGAGGTCGCGCCAAAGTGATTGCTCCGATGAAACGGATCATCATCCCCATCTTAGCGGCGACCATTTCAAGCGCCGCGCTCGCCGACATCGTGGGCCGCGCCTCGGTCATCGACGGCGACACGATCGAAATTCATGGACAGCGCATTAGGCTTCACGGCATCGACGCGCCCGAGAAAGGACAGCCCTGCTTTGACTCCTTTGGCAAGTCCTATCGCTGCGGCCAGATTGCCGCGATGGCTCTAGACGAGTTCATCGGCGCGTCGCCTGTCACTTGCCGCGAGCGAGACATAGACCGCTACGGCCGCATCGTCGCCGCATGCGCCGTGCGCGGCGTCGACATCGAGGCTTGGCTTGTTCGAAACGGGCATGCCTTCGCATATCGTCGCTATTCGAGCGACCACATCGGCGCCGAACAGGAAGCGAAGAACGCAAAGAGAGGAGTGTGGGCCGGCTCGGCTCAACCGCCTTGGGAATGGAGAAAAGATCGTCGCGGAGGCTTGTAGCTCCCATCGCAGCCCGGCCGGCGATGACCGGGCTTTTTCGTGCTGACAGGGGCCGAAGCTCTCTGTTCAGGGGCGAGCATCCACGTCGGCACTTGTCACAAGAACGGAACCGTCTCGCTGGATCTTCTTTGCGTCGTACTTTTCACTCGCGATACTTTCGATGATCGATCGCTGTCGTTCAAAGATCGCCATGTGCCCGTCAGTCGCCCGCGGCTCCCAGTCCTCGAGTGCCTCGTGAGAGACCCACACGGTCACGGGATCTGTTCCGTCCTTCATACCGAACCCGATTCGAAATAGGTCAGGGAAGCCGTTTTCGTCACCACTAACGAGGGGCATTTTCTCAATCCTCAAAGCTCGGCCAATTGATACCCAGATCGATACCCCAAAGTGAGATCACCACCAAAATCCTACGCGTTTTTCACTTATCATATTGATTTCACTGGTGCCGGTTGCAGGATTCGAACCCGCGACCTACTGATTACAAATCAGTTGCTCTACCAGCTGAGCTAAACCGGCCAGTGGCGTCCTTGGGGCGCGTCGCGCGATCTCTCTATGCGTCGAAGCCGGCGGAGAGGTCAATCCCGCGCCCGGCGCTCCTATCCAAGCCGCATCGTCGCGACGCTCAGAGCGGCGGCGCAGGCGTTTGACACGTTGAGACTCTTGATCGGCCCCGGAAGATCGAGCCGCGCGACGGCGTCGCAGCGCTCGCGGGTGAGACGGCGCAGGCCTTTGCCTTCGGCGCCGAGCGCCAGCACGAGCGGCTTCGACAGCGCGACGGTCGAGAGCGATTCGGCGCCTTCTGAATCCAGACCGATGCGGGCGTAGCCGCGCTCGGCGAACGCGTCGAGCGCGCGCGCGAGATTGACCACGGAAACGACCGTCACCAATTCCAGAGCGCCCGACGCCGCCTTGGCGAGCGCACCGGAAAATTCCGGGCTGTGACGCTCGGTGACGATCACCGCGTCGACATTGAAGGCGCAGGCCGTGCGCAGAATGGCGCCGACATTGTGCGGGTCGGTGATCTGATCGAGCGCCAGAACGATTCCGCTGACGCTGACGATGTCGGAAATATCCGCTTCCGGCAGCGGACGCGCTTCGAGCATCAGGCCTTGATGCACAGCCTCGGCGCCGAGGCGGCGCTCGAGATCGCAAGATTCGACGAGGCGCGGCTCGAGACCCGCCGCGGCGGCGAGATCCCTGATGCGCGGCAGCGCCGTTTCGGTCGCGTAAAGCGTCAGCAGCTTGCGCCTGCGCGCGGTCAGCGCGGCGCGCACCGGATGCGCGCCGTAAAGCGCGACGAGATCGGGCGAGGCGGGGCGGAACACACCGCGCGCCTCGGCCGGCGGGGCGGGGGCGCGGCGGCCCCTTTCAGGCGCGCTGCGATCTTTCGGCGGCGGCCGGCGGGTCATCTCAGCAGCGCCGTCTTGACCCACCATCCGGGATGTTGGGCGCGAATGACTCGGGCCGCGCGGACGGCGTCGCGCCGCGTCGCAAACAGCGCGAAACATGTCGCGCCGGAGCCCGACATGCGCGCGAGCCTGCAGCCGCGCGCGGCGCGCAGAATAGCGAGCGCGTCGACGATCACCGGCGCTTGCAGGCAGGCGGCGTCTTCAAGGTCGTTGCGGCACTTTGCAAGCGCGGCGAGGAGTTCCGCTGCGCTCGGCTCTACGCCGATCTCCACATGCGCGGCGCCGCCGCGTGACGCGCCCGGCTGCAGTCCGAGCGCGGCGAAGACCGGCGCCGTCGCGACGGGAACGCCAGGATTGATCAGCGCCACCGGCAGCGGCGGAAGTTCGATCGGCGCGCCGAGACTTTCGCCGGCGCCGCGCATCATGCGCGCCCGCGCTTCAAGGCAGACCGGCACATCCGAGCCGACGGAGGACGCGACCGCGCGAATGCGCGGATCGTCGAGCGCAAGATCATTGGCTTTCGCCAAAAGGCGCAGCGCTGCGGCCGCATCCGACGAGCCGCCGCCGACGCCGGCCGCCACGGGCAGCCTCTTCTCAAGTCGGAACCGTCCCAGCCGCAGGCCCTTGATTTCTTCGGCGAGCGTCCGCGCGGCGCGCAGCACGAGATTGTCGTCGCCGGCGCCGGCGGCCGAGGACGTCGGTCCCCATATGTCGAGCGACAGCGCCTCGCCCGGCGTGAGGGACAATTTGTCGCCCGCCCCGGAAAAGGCGACGAGGCTTTCGAGGTCGTGATAGCCATCCTGCCGGCGGCCGCGCACATGAAGCGTGAGATTGATTTTCGCGGGGGCGCGCGTCGTCAGCATCGAACCCCGGGCCTCCGCATATGGGGAAATCGCGGAGCCTCTCAAATTGGAGCGGGCGAAGGGATTCGAACCCTCGACCCCAACCTTGGCAAGGTTGTGCTCTACCCCTGAGCTACACCCGCATCCGTCGCGCCGGGTCAGCGTTTGGCCGAACCGTCGCGGGCGCCGTTATGCCGGAAACGAATTTGCTTTGCAACTGGACGATACGGCGCGTCGGGTGTCGCCATTCGCGCTTGGCGCCCTGACGAAGACTTTGGTCCTAGAGAAGGCTCCCCGGACCCCAGTCCTGTCGTCGGTTCCATCCCATGTCCGCCCGATTTGTGTAGACCGCCGATCATTCAACGATCGACGAGTTGCGTCATGCCACGCGTACCGTGGGGAGATGCTGCGCATATACGAAAAAATGGGCGACAACAAAAGTCGAGTTTCACAACTTACAACCGATCTTGAAAGTTTGGATTCATGAATAAGACGTTGCGCGCATCATGCCTAAGCGCCTGATGCGCGCAACGTCTTTATTATGTTCCCAAATCTTTTAGATTGTCTCTGCAATCCGCTTTTTGACGAGCGGCTGCAAATCGTACGCAGCGCTCTCCAGTTTCGTACCCGGCGAATGCGCCTGCTCCTTGACGAAGAACAGATTCCAATTTAGTGTTAGGCACAGTCGTGAGTAATATGGATCTGTCGTTGTGCACTATATGGATCCATCTTACGCTCCGATTCTCCCCGCAGCGATCTCCGGGACCCAGCCAAAGAAGAGTTCGGGCTTGGGTTCTGAATCTTTGTCGCTTCAAGGCGCAGCGCTAGGGCTGTCTGGCGACCAGCTGTTGCTTGATCAACGGTCAGACATTTGGTCCCACGCCCGAGTTCGCCACTTGCTCAGCGGCGAAACGCTTGTCGTACAGAACACGCCGGCCGACGCAGTCTTCCTTGTCGCCTCCGGACGTTTCGAAATTCGTATCGAGGGACGGACCACTCCGGTAACTGAGGTTGGCGTCGGTCACCCAATCGGTGAAATCGCATTTTTTGCCGGTGGACTGCGCACCGCGTCGGCTGTCGCAGTGCGCGATTCGATCGTGCTTGAGCTCGATCGCGCCGCGTTTTTCAAAGTCGTGAGCGGTGATCCGGCGGTTTATTATCGGTTACTGACAAGCCTTGCTGGAAGGCTTGCTGAGACCACCGCCCGCATAGAAAGCAGCGTGGACGCCGTGACGCCGCGGACGTTAGCGCTAGTTCAAGCAGGGCAACGCCGTATCCCGGACCTTTTCATTTTGCGCTTGCAGAGGGCCTTTGCTGCTCGGGGCAAGTGTCTTTTTCTCAGTAGCGCGGACCTCAAGCAGCGCTTTCCGGATTTAGGGATTGACGACCCTTCGGTTGTTAGCTGGCTGAACGCCATCGAAAGCGAGTACGAGTTAATCCTCTATCTGACCGACGCGGAGCCCACTAACTGGACGCGCAAGGCAATTCGACAGGCTGATCAGCTTGTTCTGCTGGGGTATGGTCCAGCTCCTCCAGACCTCAACAGCGTTGAGGAAATTGGGCTCGCATTTCACCCCCCTAGCCATCGAAGTCTGATACGAATTCATGACCAGCGCATATCGTTCACCGCTGGCACCAGCAAGTGGCTACGCAAGCGCGATGTGGCCATGCATCACCATGTCTCGATCGAAGACGACCGCGATTTTAAGCGTCTGCATCGTTTTTTCACAGGGCGGGCGGTTGGGTTCGTAGCGGGCGGCGGCGGCGGATTCGGTCCGGCGCATGCAGGTATCTTCAAGGCTTTTCAAGAGCGGGGCGTGGAGTTTGACATTTTAGGCGGATCGAGCGTCGGGGCGGCGGTTCTGGGAGGGTTCGCCCAACTCTTTACGCCCGCGGAACTTGACTTGGCTTTGGAGGATGTCTTTGTCGCCAGCCGGGGATTCAAACGTCGTACCCTTCCTAGGTATTCGCTTCTAGACCATATCGCTTTGGATAAAGCGCTCCGACGCCTATGCCGGGGGGCGCATATCGAGGACTTGTGGATTCCTTATTTCGCCGTCGCGACAGACGTGGATTGCGCCGCTCAAAGTTTACATCTCTTCCGCCGCGGACCTCTCTGGAAGGCGGTGCGCGCCTCTTGTTCTATCCCAGCAATTCTACCACCCATGTTTACGGATGACGGTCGAATGTTGGTAGATGGAGCAGTAGTCGAAAACATACCTCTCTCTTCCATGAAACGTCTAAAGAGCGGTCCAAACCTTGTTGTGTACTTCGATGCCCCTCCCGCAGGGCCGCACGCGGTGAACTATGAAAGCATTCCCGGTCGTTGGGAATTGTTGGGCCGCCTTTTGAATCCCTTTGCACGGAAAAAGCTGCCAAACGTGCCTGGACCCGCTGACATGCTTCGCCGCTGCTTTAACGTCCGCCAAGGTCCAGCTCTGCTCCCAACAGGACCACATGATCTTCTCCTCGCTCCGCCACCATTTCCGGGCTCAAGCTTTATCGATTTCGATCGCCATTCAGATGTTCTCGAAGCGGCATACCAATGGTGCACAATTCAACTCGATCGGCTCGAGGCAATACACGATCCAGCCCTTGAAGCAATTCTTGCAGCCAAAGGTTAGTCACCTGTTTCTAAGGGCCGATCCTGAAAGAATTTGAGTCGAAAGAGTCGGTTGTGATTCCCTTGCGAAGAGGATGATTCGCAAGGGAATTGTGGATGTGGAAGCCGGAGCTTCGCGTCGTGGCCGATCGTCGCGGCTTTCGTTACCCTTCTGATCTGACCGACGCGGAGCGGGCTCTTGTTGCGCCTTTAATCCCGTCGACCAAGCGCGGCGGCCGTAAAAGAGCGGTCGACGTGCGCGAGGCACAATCCAGACCGGCCCGCGATGACTATTTGCATTCCTGCACGGCGCGGGCGATCGCGTCCGACAATCCTTTAAGCGAATAGCTGTCGGTCGTGCTTGTGCCTTTTGACGAAGAGGCCTTCACAATGAGCTTGGAGCCGCCGCGCAGCGCGCCGACGAATTCTTTCTCCCGCGCCTGATCCTTCACCCAGGCGTTCGTTCCCTTGGTGATCAGCTCGTAGCTGTCGCCATCGATGTCGGCCACTGCGGGTGAGCCGTCCTTGGTCGGATAGCCGAGATTGATCGCGACTTCGTTGTGGATATTTTCCGCCGGCCGCGTCGAGATAAAGACATAGGCGGCGGACTCTTTGAGCTTCGTCTTCGGCGTCCGTTCTTTCGGCTGTCCGAGCGCATAGCAGGTCCTGTTGCGTCCGCTCTGGGCGGCATAGGCGCCCCATTCTCCGTAGCTGCCGAGCTGCTCCGGCTTTTCCGAGCCTTTGTCGGAAGAGGGCTTATCGACCTTTTCGCTTTTCGGGTCGTTCTTTGCCGGCTTGCGCTTGTTGGCGGCTTTCGCGCCGGCGTCTTCAGCCGGCGCTTCTTCTGCGGGCTTGGGCTTTCCTTCCGCCTGGTCAAAGGCGAAGGCGGCGGCCAGTCCGGCGGCGGCGAGAGCGACGAGAAGTCGGGAGCGTGCGCGAGATGTTCTATGCATAGGCCGAGAGTCTACCGGCGGCGGCAGGCGCGAACAAGAGCTTCAGCGCCATTCTCGCCTCTTCGCCATGATCAAGCTTAGCCCTCTTTCCGGGCCGCCATCAAATAATTAACGTCTGTGTCATGGCTCTTGCGCCACCGTCTGGTCAACGGCTGGAAGCTCATTCCGGCGCGGTCGATTTCCCGCATGCCGCCCTGGCGCAGCCAAGACGAAAGCTCGTCAGGGCGGATGAATTTGTCGTGATTGTGCGTGCCTTTCGGCACCCAGCCGATCACATATTCGGCGGCGACGATCGCCAGCAGATAGCTCTTCATCGTCCGGTCGATCGTCGCCAGGAAGAGCAGGCCGCCGGGCTTCAGCAGCCGCCCGAGCGTAGCGACGAACTCCCGTGGCCCTTCGACATGCTCGATGACTTCGAGCGCCGCCACCGCGTCGAACTGCTCGCCGGCGGCGGCGAGGTCTTCGGCGGTGACATTGCGGTAGTCGATGTCCAGTCCGGATTTCTCGGCATGCCGCTTCGCGATGGCGATGTTGTTGGGCGCCGGATCGACGCCGGTCACATCGGCGCCGAGCTGCGCCAGAGATTCGCTCAATATTCCGCCGCCGCAGCCGATGTCGGCGATGCGCACGCCGTTGAGCGGCCGGTCGCCCGGCGCATTCAGGGCGCCGGCGTCATGACGGATGAAGCGGCGCACGTGATCGCGGATATAGGCGACCCGAATGGGGTTGATCTCGTGGAGAATCCCCATTTTGCCGCTTCTGTCCCACCAAAGCTCGGCCAAGCGGTTGAAGCGCGCGACGTCTTCGGGGTCGACGCTGGCGGAGTGGGGCGATGACTGTTGGGGCAAGTGGACCCTCGTGAAAATGCGGAGAAATTAGGTAATTCCCGCGGCTGTGTCCTTCGGGACGCCGCCGTTGACAGGCCCGCCGGCGCGGACACATATAGCGCCGCTTCCTGTAGGACGCGAGCGTCCCACCCATTTCCCGGTCTTCATGTCACGCCTGGTCATGAAATTCGGCGGCACATCGGTCGCCACTGTCGAACGCATCCACAATGTTGCGCGCCACGTCAAACGCGAGGTCGACGCCGGGCATGAGGTCGCGGTCGTCGTCTCTGCGATGGCCGGCAAGACCAACGAGCTTGTCGCCTGGTGCAAGGAGGCGGCGCCGCTTTGCGACCAGCGCGAATATGACGCCGTCGTCGCCTCAGGAGAACAGGTGACCGCCGGGCTTCTCGCGATGGCGTTGCAGACGGCGGGCGTGCCGGCGCGCTCCTGGCTCGGCTGGCAGGCGCCGATCTGCACCAACGCAACGCATGGCGCGGCGCGCATCGAGTCGATCGACGGCTCGGGCATCGTCAATGGTTTCACCCGTGGAGAAGTCGCCGTCGTCGCCGGCTTTCAAGGCGTGCACCGCGACAGCGGGCGGATCACGACGCTCGGGCGCGGCGGCTCGGATACAAGCGCAGTCGCGCTCGCCGCGGCGATCAGAGCGGATCGCTGCGATATCTACACGGACGTCGACGGCGTCTACACGACCGATCCGCGCGTTGTGCCGAAGGCGCAGCGTATGGACAAGGTCGCTTTTGAAGAAATGCTGGAGATGGCGTCGCTCGGCGCGAAGGTGCTGCAAGTGCGCTCGGTCGAAGTCGCCATGGTGCATGGCGTGCCGACCTATGTGCGCTCATCCTTCGACGATCCGGAGAATCCGGGGCAGGGCACGCTGATCTGCAACGAGGAGGACATCGTGGAAGCGCAGGTCGTCACAGGCATCGCCTTCTCGCGCGACGAGGCGCAGATCACGCTTCGACGCGTCGCCGACAAGCCGGGGGTCGCCGCCGCGGTGTTCATGCCGCTGGCCGAGGCCGGGATCAACGTCGACATGATCGTGCAGGTCGTCTCTGAAGAAGGCATGACCGACATGACCTTTACTGTGGGAACGGCCGATTATGAGCGCGCCTTCGCCATCATCGAACAGGTCAAGGACGCGGTCGGTTTCGCGCATATCACCGGCGAGAAGGACGTCGCCAAGATTTCGGCGATCGGCATCGGCATGCGCAGCCACGCCGGCGTCGCCGCGCAGGCGTTTCACGCCCTTTCCGAAAAGGGCGTCAATATCCGCGCAATCACCACGTCGGAGATCAAATTCTCCGTGCTGATCGACGAGGCATACACCGAACTTGCCGTCCGCACGCTTCATTCGCTTTATGGGCTGGACGCTTCATAGCCTCGCGCACATAGCCACGCTTGAAGCCGCGCGTCGCCGCGACATCTTTCCCCGCAACCGCAATGCTTGCGGGGAGGACGTCCAATGGAAGAACTCACCACAAATGTCGTCGCCGATACGAAGCTCGATCCGACGATCGCCAAGGCGGCGCTCGGCCTCGTGCTTGGTTTCCTGCGGGACAAGGATACGACCGGCAATATGGAGATTATGATCGCCAAGATGCCGCGCGCCCAGGAAGTGATCGAGGCGTCGCAACATGTCGGCGACGGCGGCGTCACTCAGGTCATTGAAGGCATGGCAAGCTTCATCGGCCACGGCCGCGCTGACGTAAACATTCTTGCCGGACAGCTCGAAAAGCTCGGGATCAGCGAAGTTCAAACCGACGCGCTGGTGCGCCAAGTTCTGAAGCGCGCGGAGAATGTCATCGGCGCGGAGGGTGCCGAGAAGATCAAGAGCATCCTGCCCGCCCTGCGCGAGCGCACCGATTCGCCGACGGATTTGCGCCGATCGGCGTAAGCATTGAGCTGGCGCGCGCGATCAGTGCGCCAGCTTTTCGCTGTCCAGCTGGCGCGCGAAGCGCAAGCGGAGCGGCGCTTGATTTTCCTCCCCGTCGCGGCGACAGTCCTCGCGTTTTGAGATTGCGAAGTAGGAGCCCAACTATGGATGAACTGGCAGCGCGCGTTTCCGCGGCCCTCGGGGTTGATGCGCAGGTTGCGCGGACCGCGATCGGCCTCGTTCTGGGCTTCTTGGAAAAAGAGTCGCCGGACGGCGCGGTCGCCGAATTTCTCGACAAGCTTCCCGGCGCGCGCGAGGCGATCGAGTCTGCGCAATCCGCCGGCGGCGGGGGTGGTCTTGCAGGATTGATGGGCGGCATGGGCGGGCTGATGGGACTTGGCGCCAAGCTCAATGGCGCTGGCATTGAAATGAGCCAGATCCCAACGCTCGGTCATGAGATTTTCGGCTATGCCGAAGCCAAGCTCGGCCCCGAAAAGCTCCGCGAGATCATCGATTCCGTCCCTGGCCTCGCCCAGTTCGTTTAACGTCTGAGGTTTCCGATCGTCACGCCGCTTGCGTGAAGCGCGACGATAAGCGCGCCGGCGTAAATCAGCGCGCCGGCGACGCCGAGCGCGGCAAGCGCGACGAGATTGGCGAGCGCGCCGAAATGCCCGCCGAGCGCCAACGCAGGTGAACGACCGAAAATCGCGACTGCGGTCAAAAAAGCGCAGGCGACGAATGTCGCGCCGAGCGTTTTGACGAAAATCGCGTCGAAACGCATCGTCTCCTGGGCGAGAGCGATTCCGACGAGCGCGGCGAGGTTGATCCACAATCCGACCGACGTCGCCGTCGCGAGTCCGACGGCGCCGAGCGGCTGGAACAGCGCGACTTTCAAAGCGACATTGGCGGCCAGCGCCGCAAGGGCGATGAGCATCGGCGTCCTGGTGTCGCCGCGCGCCTGGAAGCTCGCCCGGGCCGAGGCGATCAGCACAAGCGCCATCAGACCGGCGCCATAGGCGGCGAGCACGTCGCCAGCGGCGTAGGCGTCGGCGGCTGAAAATTTTCCACGCTGGAAGAGCCCGGCGACGATCAGTTCCGGGATGGTGTCGAAGGCGATGAAGAACGGCGCCGTGAGCGCGACGGTGAGCGCCATGGTTCGGCTCTGGGCGTGAAGCGCGCCCGCCTCGTCGCCCGCGGCGAGGCGTCGGCTCATTTCCGGCAGGAGCACCGTCCCGGCGGCGATGCCGATCACGCCGACCGGAAGCTGATAGAGCCGCTCCGCATAGGAGATCGACGAAACGCCGCCGTCGGGAAGCATCGACGAGAGAATCGTATCGGCGAGGACGGCGATCTGAGGACTTGCCGAGCCGATGATCGCCGGCCCGAGACGAATGAAAAAATCGCGCACGCGCGGCCAATGCGGCTTGCGCAAGCGCTTCAGGACGCCGATTTGCCGCGCTTGCCACATCAACAAGCCAAGCTCCAGCGCGCCGGAGACGGTGACTCCCCAACTTGCCGCATAGCCGGCGTTTGGAAAAAGAAAGGCGACGGCGAGCGCCGCCATCACCGAGAAATTCATCAGATTGGGGGCGAAGGCCGGAAGCGCGAAACGCCCATGCGCGTTCAGCGCGCCTTGGTGCAAGACGAAAAGGGTGATGAACAGCAGATAGGGAAAGGTGATGCGGGTCAGATTGACGGCCAGCGCGAATTTTTCCGGACGGTCGTCGAGGCCGGGCGCGATCAGCGAGACGAATTGCGGCGTGAGCGTCCAGACGATCGCGAGCAATATGATCTGCGAGGCGAGCAGCAGCGTGTAGACTTCGCCGGCGAATTCCTCGGCCGCCGCGTCGCCTTCTCGTTCGATCGCCATCGAATAGGACGGAACGAACGCCGCATTGAACGCGCCTTCGCCGAAAATTGCGCGAAAGCTGTTGGGCAATCGCTGCGCAATAAAAAACGCGTCGGAGACGGCGCCGGCGCCCATGATCGCCGACTGCATGGCGAGCGATAGGAACCCCGTCACGCGCGAGAGCAGAGTAAAGCCGCCGACCGAAAGCAGATTGCGAATCATCGCAATCGTCCTAGCAGAATTCCGTTAAGCCTGCGCTCTTCTCAGCGTTCGGGACAGTGCAGGGAATAGCCGCCGGTGATCGTGGCGAGTTCGTCGCCTTCGCCGCGCGACCATCGAATATTGGCGCTTCGGCGGCACTTGTCGGAAATGCCTGCGCCACGTTCATAGGTCGCGATGTCGTTGTCGGCGTCGACCGTAAATCCGTCATCGCGCAATTCGTCGATGAGATCATCGACCTCGGTCGATCCCACGTGAAAGTGTTTCGCGAGCCGCGACTGGAAGAGCTGCTGGTCGGCTTCAGTCCGTGACGGGGGTAGGTCCTCAAGCAGGCTCGGCACACCGCTGGCCGCGAAGAAGCGCCACATGCGCACGCCGAACGCCGCGAACAGCGCGATCAGCGCCGCCGCGATGATGAGGTTAAATCCGCGCAACGGCGAACGGGTGGCGTTGGAGCTCATGTATTTGCGCCTCGTCTCAGATGTGCGGCTGGATCGCGCGGCGATCGCCAAAGAAGCTTGTACTTCTTCGCTTTCGCTACGGCCGATCATCCGCTTTTGCGTTCGCTTCCCTTGCGCCCAGCCTCTCGGCGACGAGATAGAGCGGCCTCCCCTTTACCTCATTAAAGATGCGCGCGACATATTCTCCGAGCACGCCGAGCGAAATCAGCTGAATGCCGGAAAAGAACGCGATCGAGACCACGAGCGTGGGAAAGCCCGGCGTATCAACGCCAAACAGCATCGTTCGGACCCAATAGTAGCCTGCCAGGGCGAGGGCGAAGGCCGAAATCAAGAGTCCGACATAGGTCCACACCTTGAGCGGAATTGACGAGAAGGACATCATCCCGTCGAGCGCGAAACGCACCAGCCGAGCGAGGTTGAATTTCGACCTTCCGCCCGCGCGTTCATCGACGTCGAAAGGCACGCCGATCGACTTGAAGCCGATCCAGGCGAAAAGACCCTTATTAAAGCGAGCGCGCTCGCGCATGGTCAGAAGCGCGTCGACCGCTTGCCGGTCAAGGAGGCGAAAGTCGCCGGCGCCGGGCGGCAGGCGCACGTCGCCAAACTTCTCCAGCAAATGATAGAAGACGCCGGTAAGCGCCACGCGCAGCTTCGAATCGGTCGCGCGATCGATGCGCTGACCATAGACGTTCTTGTAGCCTTCTCGCCATTTTTCGATGAATTGCGCGATGACTTCCGGCGGGTGCTGCAGATCGGCGTCCATGACCACGACCGCGCCTCCTCTGGCGTGGTCAAGCCCGGCGGCGATCGCGACCTCCTTGCCGAAATTGCGCGAAAGCGACAGGGCGTAAAACCGCGGCTCCTCGGCGCAAAGCTCCCGCAAAATGTCCAGGCTCTCGTCGGTCGACCCGTCGTCGACATAAATGGCCTCGTAGGTCACGTCGCAGGCGTCGAGAGCGGCTTCGATTCGAGCCGCCAGCGGCCGAAGGTTTTGCGCTTCGTTAAAAAGAGGGATGACAAGTGAGAGGTCTGGGCTGTTCATGGATGGGTTAAACCAATATTTAATGGAGCGGCAAAGGGATCATCGCCGGATTCGGAGAAGCAGGCTGATGGCTAAGGAGCAGATTGTTGCGCTGTGTGCGGACGATTATGGCCTGTCTTATGGGGTGAGCGCCGGCATTTTGGAGGCGCTCGACGCGGGAAGGATTACCGCAGTTTCGGCGCTGGTGAACGGTCCACGCTGGCCTGCGATGGGGTTAGAGCTGGTTCGCCGCGGACGCGACGCCGACATCGGCCTTCATTTCAATCTCACCTTGGGGCGGCCGCTGTCGTCGATGCCCAAATTCGCGCCCAATGGCGAATTCCCTCCGCTCGCCCAAGTTGTCCGGATGGCCTATGGCAAACGGTTGCCGATGGATGAAATCCGGGGGGAGATCGATCGGCAGTTCGACAGGTTCGAAGCTATAGCGGATCGCCCGCCGGACCATGTCGACGGCCACCAGCATATCCATGTTCTTCCGGGCATTCGGACGGCGCTGCTTGACGCCATGGCGGCGCGAAGGCTTGGCGGCCGGGTCTGGCTTCGCGATGCGGGAGACGGCGTGCATCGCATTCTGGCGCGTCGCGCCAACGCTCGCAAAGCGCTCTCCGCTCTTTCCCTGGCCAGCGGCTTTCGCCGCGAGGCGCGCCGGCGGGGCTTCAGCGTCAACGACGGATTTGCGGGATTCTCGGATTTCCACCCGAGCTTCGACTACGCGAGAATCTTTCAAAGCTATCTGCGCGCGCCCGGCCGCAGACATCTCATCATGTGCCATCCTGGGCATGTGGACGAAGATCTGCGCCAGCTCGATCCGGTGACGATCACCCGCGAGCAGGAACTTGCCTTTCTCCTGTCGCCCAGACTGCCGGAGATGCTGGAGCGGCGCGGCCTGCGTCTGGCCCGCCTCTCGCAAGCGGACAGAAGGCCGCCGGAGCCGCAAACGGCTGCGGCTCAGTAGATTCCCTCAAAGGAAATCGGCGCTCGTTTCTTACCGTCTTTTAGATAAATGTCCTTCAGGAACGACGCCCGCCTGCGGTTGAAGTCCTGAAGCCACCAGCCATCGCCCAGCGGATCGAAGACCGGCGCGTCGGTACGTCGAAATATGCCGGTCGAGCCGACGAATTCCAGCTTCTCGAACATGCGGTCTTCGCTGAGGAAGTCCGCGAGCCGGCTGATCGTCGGGATATGGATGTCGTCGACGACCAGCAGCCCGTCGGTCTTCAGGTGCGGATAGAAGTAGTAGTATTCGAGATCGGGGAACGGAAAGCCGTGCGGCCCGTCGATCAGGACGAGGTCGTAGGGAACATGATCCTCGTAGTTCGGCAGCGTGACCTGAGTCGGACCAAAGACAAGGTCAAGGCGATCCTGCCGCGTCGCCGGACAAGTCAGGAAGTAGTCGACGCTGGAGTTTTTCTGCCCGCGATCGTCATAGCAGAAGACCTTGTGGCGATCGGCGATGCGCGACAGGAATATGGTCGACTTGCCGCAGCCGGTTTCGGCGGAAGCGATCGACGATCCGGTCAGCAGCCGCTCGATGCGCAGCAAGGTGCGCAGCGGCATCGATCCCGCGCTGTGGGCGAAGCCGAAGTCGCGCTCATAGTCGCCGATTTCGGCGGCAATCGTTTTGTCGCGCGTCGCCTCGGCCCGGAGCGGGCCCGGCATTGACGAGATCGGGGAGCTCCAAAGCCTTCGCCGTGCTCGGCTGATCAGCTTGCGAACGAAGGAAGGCATGGCTCCTGAGGGTTTTCGAATTCGGGGAGGCGGTTATAGCAGCGCGCGCGTCGCCATGAAAGCGCGCGTCGGCTGTGCGCTGAGAAAGCCGGGATACGCCAAAAAATCAATTGATTTCCATGTCTAAGCCCACATCAAACGCCGGGGCGGAGTGGGTCAGCGCGCCGACGGAGATCAAATTGACCCCGGTTTTCGCGATTTCGGCGACGTTCGAGAGCGTGACGCCGCCCGAGGCTTCGCAGATCATCCGACCGCCGACCAGCGCGACGGCCCTGCGAAGATCGTCGAGCGTCATATTGTCGAGCAGCACGGCGTCCGCCCCTTCGTCGAGAACTTCCCGAAGCTGGTCGAGCGTATCGACCTCGATTTCCACCTTCACCAGATGGCCGATATTCGCCTTCGCCGCCCGTAGCGCCGGAATGACGCCGCCGGCGACGGCGATGTGATTGTCCTTGATGAGCACGGCGTCGTCGAGGCCGAAGCGATGATTGACCCCGCCGCCGCAACGCACGGCGTATTTCTCTAGGGCGCGCAGCAAGGGCGTGGTTTTGCGCGTATCGCAAATCCGCGCGGACGTGCCGGCGACCGCGCTGACATAGCGGGCGGTGAGGGTGGCGATGCCCGAAAGACGGCCAAGAAAGTTGAGCGCGACGCGCTCGGCGGACAGGATCGCGCGAGCGGGACCGGAAACATGGGCGATCAGCGATCCCGGCTCGACGCGGGCGCCGTCGTTCGTCTGCGCCTCAAACAGGATTTCCGGGTCGGACAGGGCGAAGGCGGCGCGCGCCGCCGCAAGTCCGGCGACGACGCCGCTGTCGCGGGCGACGATGGCCGCGCACGCCCGGGCGTTCGCGGGGATGGTCGCCTGGGTCGTGACGTCGCCGGCGCGCCCCAGATCTTCGGCGAGCGCGGCGCGGACCGCCTCCTCGACCAGCAGCGGCGGCAATTCGCAATTCATGCGTCGGCCTCGTCGGCGATGCGCAGGACGGCCTCGAGCGTCATAAGCGAGCGTCGCGCGAACGCGGCGTCGGGTTGCGGATAGTCCGCGCGGTAATGCGCGCCGCGGCTCTCGCGCCGCGCGAGCGCCGCCGCCGCGACGATGAGGCTCGTCGTCAGCATGTTATGCGCCTCGATGTCGCGCGTGTGCGACATCATCCGGCGGATCGACCGCACTGCGGCGGCCAGTCCCGCACCATTGCGGATGACGCCGACATGCGCGGACATCAGATCGCGCAACTCCTCGATCACGGCAAATTCGCGATCGCGCGGCGCCGGCTCGATTCGATCCGCCTGCGGCCGCCATTCGACGGGCGACAGCGGCGTCGCGCGCAGATCCGCCGCCACGCGCGCGCCGAACACGATCGCTTCGAGCAGAGAGTTCGACGCGAGCCGGTTCGCGCCGTGAACGCCGGTCGATGCGACTTCGCCGACGGCCCAAAGGCCGTCAACGCTCGTGCGTCCGTGCGCGTCGGTCCAGACGCCGCCCATGTGGTAATGCGCGGCGGGCGCGATCGGAATCAGTTCGCGCGAGGGATCGATCCCAGCGCGCATGCAGCTTCCGTAAACCGTGGGAAAGCGCGTGGCGAATTCGACTCCGACCGCCGAACGGGCGTCAAGGAAAGCGCCATTTCCTGCCACTATGCTGGCGAAGACTCCCCGCGCGACGATGTCGCGGGGCGCGAGTTCGCCGCTTGGATCGATGTCGAGCAAAAAGCGTCGGCCGTTGCGGTCGACGATCGCCGCGCCTTCGCCTCTCAGCGCTTCGGTCGCGAGCGGCGCGGGATCGGCGTCGATATCGATCGCGGTCGGGTGAAACTGAACGAATTCGGCGTCGGCGATCAGCGCGCCGGCCCGCGCCGCCATCGCGAGGCCGATTCCACGCGCCTCCAAGGGATTGGTCGTGACCCTGTACAGATGGCCGATTCCGCCCGTCGCGAGAATGAGCGCCGCGCAGGGCGTGTCGCGGGTCACGCCGGCGTTGTCGCGGGCGCGGACGCCGACGACGCGGCCGGCGCGCATCACGATTTCCTGCGCCGAATAGCCTTCGACGATGTGAATCGACGGGGTTCTGGCGACTTCCCTTGCGAGAATCTCCATGATCGCCCGCCCGGCGACGTCGCCTTTGACGCGAACGATGCGCCGGGCCGAATGCGCCGCCTCCTTCGACGGCAGGAAGCCGCCGACGGCCGACCGATCGAAGGGCGTTCCCATCGCCGCCAGGTCTTCGACGCGGGCGCGCGCTTCTCGCGCCATGCCGAGCGCGATGTCGCGCTCGACGATGCCGCCGCCCGCCGCCACCGTGTCGTTGGCGTGGCGTTCGGGCGTGTCGCCCTGTTCGACGGCGGCGGCGATGCCGCCCTGCGCCCAAAAGGAAGCGCCGCTGTAGCCGATCGGCGTCGGCGCGAAGATCGCCACCGGCGTCGGCGCCAGTTTGAGCGCGCAAAACACGCCAGCGAGCCCACCGCCGACGATAATTATGGAAGGCAGATCCTCGCGCATCGACAGTCAGTCGACGGCGACGGCGGCGAGCCGCGCGAGAGCGGCGGATTCGCGGGCGATCGCGGCTTCGACGAGCTTGCGCGCGCGCGAAGGCAAGGGCAGGGCGAGCGCCGCCGCATGGCCCTTAGGCGACATTTTGCACAAGGTCTTTCTGAGAATGTCGACGAGCTTGTCGTCGGCGTAATCTCGATGCTTTTCGAGAAAATCGTCGAAGTAATGCTCGAGAAAGACGATCACGGCGATGTTCTCGAGCGCCTGAGACTCTGGGTCTTTCTTGAGCTGTTCCTTGCGGATCAGCGCGCCGACATGGGCGATCGCCGGCGCGTCATAGTCATGCGCGCGCATGATGTCCCCGGCGAGACTGGCGTGATGGATTCGGCAGGCGCGTCGCCAGTCGTTATAACCGCGACGCCCTTCCTCATAGTTTGCGCGCTCCATCTCCCAGCGGCGCAAATGCTGCGCGCGCGTCGCGATCTTGAGGAGATCGGAGGCGTCGGGATAGAGCGCGGCGAGCCGCGCGCTCATGCGCTCGGCGTAGACCAGTTCGAAAGCGCGGCCCTCGATCCGGCGGGGATCGTCGGCATTGGCGGCGTCGATGGCCGCAATCGTCGCATCGAGCGCCGGCATGGTCCGCCCTGTTCAAGTGAGGCCGAAGCGGCCGGCAGTTTAGCCCAGATCGATCATACGCTGCACGCTGCGGCGCGCGCGCTCGGCGACTGCGGGATCGACGGTTACTTCTTCCCGCAGGTAAAGCAGGCTGTCGAGGATTTTCGGCAGGGTGATCCGCTTCATATGCGGGCAGAAGTTGCAGGGCCGCACGAATTCGACGTCCGGCGTTTCGGCGGCGACATTGTCGGCCATCGAGCATTCGGTGACGAGCAGCACGCGGGCCGGCTTTTTGCTGCGCACAAAATCGATCATCGCGGCGGTCGAACCGGCGAAGTCGGCGACCTCGACGACTTCGCGCGGACATTCCGGATGCGCCAGCACCTGCACGCCGGGATGATCGGCGCGATAATTTTCGATTTCTTCGGCGGTGAAGCGCTCATGCACCTCGCAGGCGCCATGCCAGGCGATGATTTTCACCTTGGTCTGCGCGGCAACGTTCTGCGCCAGATAGCGGTCCGGGACCATGATCACGCGATCGGCGCCGAGGCTCTCGACGACTTTGACCGCGTTCGACGAGGTGCAGCAGATGTCCACTTCCGCCTTCACGTCGGCCGAGGTGTTCACATAGGCGACGACGGGAACACCGGGATATTGCTTGCGCAAGGCGCGCACGTCGGCGCCGGTGATCGACTCCGCAAGCGAGCAGCCGGCTTTAAGGTCGGGCATGAGCACGAGCTTATCGGGATTAAGCAGCTTCGACGTTTCAGCCATGAAATGCACGCCGCCCTGGACGATGATCTCGGCGTCGGATTTCGCCGCGAGCTTGGCGAGCTGCAGGCTGTCGCCGATGTGATCGGCGACGCAATGGTAGATTTCCGGGGTCATGTAATTATGCGCGAGAATGGTGGCGTTGCGCACATGCTTGAGATCGTTGATCGCCTTCACATAAGGGGCGTGAAAAGGCCATTCGACGGGCGGAATGACTCTCGCCACGCGTTCGTAAAGATGCGCGGTCGCGGCCTGCACCTCCGGAGTCCATTTCAGAACGGGGCGGGGCAGGGGCGGAAACTGGCCGCTCGGGCTAACGCCGAGGCCGCTTGCGGGAGGCTCGCGCGCGGGGCTCGACCCGCTGCGCACATCGCCGATCAGTTGAGTCATCGTTTACGCCTCCTACTTATACTCAAAGTGAGTATAAGTAGACCCCATAAAATCTCCGAGGCGGGTTCCCGCTCGGAGCGCTCAAGCGTTACAGACTAAGCCGCAGGATGCGAACTCGCAACCGTCGTTTACGCTGACATGTGCTCGGCGCGAGCATATGTCAAGGAAGCGATCCGCGATCGACGACTTCAGCGCGGCGACGGGCGCTTCCGGCGCTGGGCAAAGCTGCTATAGACGGCGCATGCAAACTGGGACGACGCAGGCTTCTTTCCCGCACCGGCACCTTCTCGGCATTGAAGGACTGTCTCGTCCCGACATTGAGACTCTCCTCGACATGGCCGAGGAGGCGGTCGAAGTGTCCCGGCGCGTCGACAAGAAGCGCTCGAATTTGCGCGGGCGAACGCTCATCAATCTGTTTTACGAGCCCTCGACCCGCACGCAGGCGTCCTTCGAGATCGCCGGCAAGCGCCTGGGCGCTGATGTGATGAACATGTCGGTCGCGCGTTCCTCGGAAACGAAAGGCGAGACGCTGATCGACACGGCGGTGACGCTCAACGCGATGCGGCCGGACATCATTGTGGTCCGCCATGCGCACGCCGGGGCGGCACTCCTTCTGGCGCGGAAGGTCGACTGTTCCGTGGTCAACGCCGGCGACGGCGCGCATGAACACCCGACCCAGGCGCTGCTCGACGCGCTGACGATCAGGCGCAACAAGGGGCGCATCGAAGGGCTGACGGTGGCGATCTGCGGCGACATTCTTCATTCCCGCGTCGCGCGGTCGAATATTCTGCTGCTCGGCGCGCTCGGCGCCGTCGTGCGCGTCGTCGGCCCCTCTACGCTGGCGCCCGACAGTCTTTCGCGGCTGGGCGTCGAGGTGTTTCACGACATGCGGCGTGGGCTCGTGGACGCCGACATTGTCATGATGCTGCGGCTTCAACGCGAACGCATGGCGGGCTCGCTGACTCCGAGCGCCCGCGAATATTTCCATTTCTTCGGGCTGGATGAGGAGAAGCTCGCCTGCGCCGCGCCCGATGCGCTGGTGATGCATCCGGGGCCGATGAACCGCGGCGTCGAGATCGACTCGGCCGTCGCCGACAGCGCCCGCTCGCTCATTCGGGAGCAGGTCGAGATGGGCGTTGCGGTGCGTATGGCGGTGCTCGAAGCGCTCGCGCAACATCTGCCGAATGTGTAAGCTTTGCCAAAAATCAATGACGCCAGGGGAGTAAGATGGTTAAGCTCGTCCGCTTCGTAGGACTCGTCATACAGTCAATCCTCATCCAGTTCTTGCACTTTTTCGGGCTTGTCGCGTTTCTCCTCGCGGCGGCGCTCGGCTATTTCCGCTTGCCGTCCTGGCTCGTGCCGATTGTCGGCATTATCTGCGGCGTCATCGCCGATAAATTCATCGATCAAAGCGAAGTGGTCAGCATTCTCGAGAAGGCGGCGTCGGCGAATATGCGTGGCGGCTTCTTGGTGATCGTCTACATCGTGATCGTCGCGGTCGGCTATGTCGCCGGCGGCTATTCGCGACAGTGGCTGCTTCAACGTAAGCTCGCTCAGGCGGCGCCGGCCCCGGCGCCAAAGCCCAGCCCCGAGCCGAAGCCGCAGCAAAAGCGCAACAGACGCGGATCGTCGAAAGCCTGAAAGAATGCGCAGGCGCTGGCGCGGCGCCGGCGCCTCACAGCCCCTCGAAGAGCGCCGTCGAGAGATAGCGCTCGGCGAAGGAGGGGATGATGATGACGATATTCTTGCCGGCGGCCTCGGGGCGGCTCGCGATTTCCAGCGCGGCGGCGACCGCGGCGCCGGATGAGATGCCGACCGGAATGCCCTCAATCCGCGCAAGCAGGCGCGCCGTTTCGAAGGCCGTCTGATTGCCGATGGTGACGATCTCGTCGATGATTCCGCGATCGAGAATCGGCGGCACGAAGCCGGCGCCGATGCCCTGTATCTTGTGCGGACCGGGCGGCCGTCCCGAGAGCACCGCCGAATCTTCCGGCTCCACGGCGACGATGCGCACGCTGGGCCGGCGCGCCTTCAGCGCCTGGCCGACGCCGGTGATCGTGCCGCCGGTGCCGACGCCGGAAACGAAATAGTCGACTTCGCCATTGGTGTCGTTCCAGATTTCCTCCGCCGTCGTGGCGCGGTGAATTTCAGGATTGGCGGGATTCTCGAACTGCTGGGGGATGACCGCGTCGGGATTTTCGGCGGCAAGTTCGCTGGCCTTGGCCAGCGCGCCCTTCATGCCCTGCGAGGCTGGGGTGAGCACCAGTTCGGCGCCGAGCAGCGCGAGCATCTTGCGCCGCTCAAGCGACATCGACTCGGGCATGACGAGAATGAGTCGATAGCCGCGCGCCGCCGCGACGAAGGCGAGGGCGATTCCGGTGTTGCCCGACGTCGGTTCGATCAATACCGATTTGCCCGGCGTGATCCGGCCGCTGTTCTCGAGCGACTCGATCATGCTGACGCCGATACGATCCTTCACGCTCGCGATCGGATTGAAGAATTCGAGCTTGGCGAGGAGATTCGCCTCCAAGCCGCGCTCTCGCGCCAGCCGGTCGAGCCGAACCAGCGGCGTATCGCCGATCGTCTGGGTGATCGAATCATAGATTCGGCCTCGGCCGGGTTTCGTCGGCGGGGTGAACTTTGGCGCAGTCTGCAACATGAGGCGCTCCTGAGCGAATTCGTGACTAGATGGAGAGTTTGATTCCGACGAGCGCCATGACGCTGGCCAGCGCCGGGCGCAAAAAGCGATCCGGAACGCGCGCGGCGAAATGCGCGCCAATGGCGATGCCCGGGATCGAGCCCACCAGCAGCGAGAGCAGCAGCAGCCAGTCGACGCCGCCCATCAGCCAATGCCCGAAGCCGGCGATCAGCGTCAGCGGCACGGCATGGGCGATGTCCGAGCCGACGAGACGCGCGGTCGGCGTATGCGAATAGAGCGCCAGCAGCACGGTCATGCCGATCGCGCCGGCGCCGACCGAGGAAATCGAAACCAGAACCCCGAGAAAGGCGCCGAGAGTCGCCGTCAGCCAGAGCAGGCGCCTGTCGCTCATCGCGCCGGTGTGTCTGGCGATATGATCGAGCAGCCAGCGCCGAAAGAGGATGGAGCAGGCGGTGAGAATGAGGGCGAATCCCAGCGCCGAGGTGATCAGTCCATTGGCCGCGTGACCGCTCGACTTGCCAAGCCAGGAGAGGAGAAAAAGGCTCGCGACGGTCGCGGGCACGCTGCCATAGGCCAGCCGGCGGGTGATGCGCCAATCGACAGTGCCATGCAGGGCGTGAACGACCGTGCCGTTGGTCTTGGTGATGGCGGCGTAGAGCAGGTCGGTGCCGACGGCTGTCGACGGCGCGACGCCAAACATGAGCACCAGAATCGGCGTCATCAGCGAGCCGCCGCCGACGCCGGTGAACCCCACAAGCGCGCCAACCGCGAAACCGGAAATGGAATAGAGCGGATTGATTGCGCCTAAAGCGTCGAAAATTGCCGGCATTTGCCCTTTTCCTGCCGAAGCCCCATTTATACTCTATAAAGTGGGTCGACTTTGTCAATTCGAGCTGTTTGCCTGTTCCTCACAATTATAGAAAATCTGCAGACTTGCCATAGAATGCCGGCGAAGCAGCGAGTCCACGCGATTGGCGCCGACCCTAAGGTTTAGAGGAATGCTGACGAAAAAAGCCAAATATGGCCTCAAGGCGATGGTGCACCTCGCCGGCGTGCGGCCGGGAGAGACCGCTCTGGTCGCGGATATCGCCGCCTCGAACCAAATTCCAAAAAAGTTTCTCGACGCAATTTTGGGCGAGCTGCGGAACGCGGGCTTCGTGCATTCCAAAAAGGGCAAGGGCGGCGGCTATATGCTGGCGCGCCCGCCCGAGGATATCGGCGTCGGCAATATTGTGCGCGCGCTCGATGGGCCGCTGGCGCCCATCCAATGCGCGAGCAAGACTGTTTATCGTCGTTGCGACGACTGCGTCGATGAGACGCGGTGCGCGGTGCGTCTCGTGATGCTGCGCGCGCGCGATGCCATCGCCGAGGTTCTCGACAAGACGTCGCTCGAACAAATGCGCCGAATGGCGGCTGGCGACGACAGTGTCCGTCTGCTCGTCGGCGCGGCGTTGTGAGCCGCTAGCCATGGACATGTCGCGAGACGGCGCCTATAAAGCGCCGGCGGCGTTTCCTGCGCTGCAGCATCTCCCTTGAGGGGCCGGCCCGTGGCCGGAATTCGAATGTTGGACGTGGTGGCGCGAGTGGCGAAGACTGGCGAGACGACGGCGACGCTTCGGCACACCATGGTTGAGCGTCAGCTCCGTCCTTTCGACGTCACGGATGTCCCCTTGCTTGAGCGCTTTTTGAGCGTTCCGCGCGAAATGTTCCTTCCAGATTCGCTCGCGCCGCTCGCCTATTCGGATCTCGCGGTCACCGTGAGGCCGGCCGGCGGACGCAGCCGCGGTCTACTGCCGCCGCTCGTTCTGGCGCGAATGCTTCAGGCTGCGGAGGTCAAAACGACCGACAAGGTGCTCGATATCGGCGGCGCCGGCTATGCCGCGGCGCTGCTCGCCGGACTTGCCGAGAATATCGTCGCGCTCGAATGCGATCCCGGACTTTTTGAGCGCGCCCGGGCGGGGCTCGACGCGCTGGGCTGCAAGAACGTGCAGTTGGAGCTGGGGCCGCTGGAAGAGGGCTGCCGCGGCGCTGCGCCTTATGACGTCATTATCGTCGAGGGCCATGCCCGGGCGGGCCTTGACGCCTTGTTCGAGCAGCTGACGCCCAATGGACGCTTGCTGGCGATCGTCACCCCGGACCCGCGCGGCGGCCAGCAAGCCGTACGTTTCGAGCGTCACGCCGGTCGCGCCGCGGGAGATCGGCCGCTGTTCTCGGCCAGCGCTCCAATTCTCGAAGGATTCGCTCAGGCTCCCGGATTCAGTCTGTAGCGCCGCCAATTCGCCCAAATCATAATTAGCGTTGCGTTCGGCGTTCATCGTTGCGACTCACCAGCCGCAGAGCGGCCGGCGCGAGGTTAGGTTGGAAAAAATGACGACTGACGGGCATGGCTTCGGAGGGCGGCGATCAGCCAACTTCTTGACCTGCGCGTCCGCCCTGTTGGTGCTTGCGTTTATCTGCGTTTCGCCCGACCGCGCTTCGGCCGAAAGCCTGATGTCGGCTCTGGCGCGCGCCTATTACGGCAATCCCGACCTCAACCAGAGCCGCGCCAATGTTCGAGTGCGGGACGAAGACGCGCCGAAAGCCAAGGCGGGCCTCCGGCCGAAGGCGAGCATCACGGCTCAGTATGGCACGCAATATGCCGCCATCAAGATTCCGTTCGGCGGAAGCGCCAGCCAGCAGGCCGGCGCCGCATCGGGCGCCAGCGGCGATTTCGAAGATACGTATGTGGGCTATCCACGCGGTGCGACGCTCAACCTGTCGCAGACGCTGTTCGACGGCTTTCGGACCGAAAATTCCGTGCGTCAGGCGGAATCCGGCGTGTTCGCGGCGCGATCGACAATGCGGCTGACCGAGCAGGCGACCCTGCAGAACGGCGCAACCGCCTATATGAATGTGCTGCGCGATACGGCGGTCGTGTCCCTGCGCAGGAACAACATTACGGTGCTCGAAGAGCAGCTCAAGCAGACGCGCGACCGTTTCCAGGTCGGCGAGGTGACCCGAACCGACGTCGCCCAGGCGGAAGCCTCGGTCGCTTTGGCCCGTTCGGAATTTTACGCCGCGCAGGCGCAGCTCAAGAACAGCATGGCGAATTATCGCCAGATCATCGGCGTCGAGCCGAAGCGTCTGGAGCCTGGGCGCAGCCTCGAGCCTTTGCTCCCGAAGTCGCTGGAAGCGGCGATTTCGATCGCTCTGGTGGAGCATCCCGGCGTGACGGCGGCGCTGCATCAGGTCGACGCCGCCTCACTTGCGGTCAAGGTCGCGGAAGCGGCATTAATGCCCAATCTCTCGGTCAATACCCAGGTTTCGAATCAATATGATTCCTTCCTGGGCCTGCCGGGCTCCAGGCAGTTCACCGCTTCGGCAATCGGACAGTTGAACGTGCCGCTCTATCAGGGCGGCGCGGAATACGCCTCGATCCGGCAGGCGAAAGAGCAGCTTGGGCAGGCGAGGCTCAACGCGGACGTTCAACGCGACAGCGTGCGCGCCAGCGTCGTTTCGAGCTACGGACTCCTCGAGACCGCGAAAGCGTCGATCATCTCCGGCCAGGCGGCGGTCAAAGCCGCTGAGACGGCGCTCGCCGGCGTGCGTGAAGAGGCCAAGGTCGGGCAGCGCACGACCCTCGACGTATTGAATGCGCAGCAGGCGCTTCTGAACGCGAGAGTCAATCTCATCGTCTCTCAGCGCGATCGCGTCGTCGCCTCATATGCCGCATTGGGCTCGATCGGTCGCTTGTCGGCGCGCGAACTCGACCTCGCCGTCGCGCTCTATGATCCGGGCGTCCATCTCGATCAGGTGCAGGAGAAGTGGATCGGTATCGACACGCCCGACGGCCGATAAGAATTTCGCGAATGCGGGTGACATCATAACGCGAAAAGTGTCGAATTCATTCGGGCCGAGTTGATTCGTCGTTTTGGCGCAATCGGAGATCCGGTCACCCTCATGCGCGGAGCTTTCCGCGCACAGCGGCAGAATTCCATGAGCGCAGCGAACGCCTCCGCATCTTCGCACTCGTTTCAGGACGAAGCGCGTGCGAACGAGCCGTCAATGGAGGAAATTCTTACTTCGATCCGTCGCATTATCGCCGACGACGAGGGCATGCCGGGCGTGCGTCGTGACGTCCGCCGCCCACGCGCCGACATTGACGTAACGCCGGCGGCGCGCAGCGCCTATCCGGCACCCGTGCTTGAGCGCTTTCAGGACGAGCCGCCGCTGTCGCCCGCCGATGTTTCTCGCGGCGAGCGCGAAGCGGCAGCAGCGCTTCGGCTGTCAAATGACGCGGTCGGCGCGAGACCGGAGCGCGAGGAGGATTCGCCGCAAGCTAGGGAGCTGTCGGAAGGTGAAAGCGTGACCGAACAAGAAAATCTCGGCGTAAGCATCGCCGACTCGGCGTCCGGCCAGGACAGGCCGCTGCTGTCGCCCGAATCAGCCGCGACGGTCGCCTCTGGGTTTCAGGCCCTCGCCGCAGGCGTGGCGTTCAGCGAAAGCGACATTCTCGACCGATGTGCGCAAGACATGCTGCGGCCGATGGTCGAGAACTGGCTCAACGAGAATCTGCCGTCGCTCGTGGAGCGGCTCGTGCGCGGCGAAATTGAACGCATCACGCGGGCGGGAAGCCGCATCTCGGCCTCAGCCGCGAAATCGACTCAGCCTTAACGGCGCATAAACGCGTGACAGATAGGGTGGCGGTCATGCATCGCCTTAGAGTTCTCGTTCGCGCGCTTGTGCTTCCGCTCAGCCTCTACACAGTGGCGGGCGTCACGGCGGCCTATTTCGTCTGGCATGGCGTCAACGGCCAGCGCGGGCTGAAGACCGGCGAAGAATATGAGCAGAAGCTCGAGCAGTTGCGTCTGGAGCGCAATATTCTCAAGCTTCAACGCATGCTTTGGGAAAGCCGTCTCGCGCTCATCAAAGGCCAGTCGGTCGACGCCGACATTCTGGATGAAGAGACCCGCAAGCGGCTTGGACGCGCCCACAAGAACGACGTCGTAATATTTTTGCCGGCTTCGAGCGCGCTCTAGATCACGCTGCATTTGGGCGGAATCGCCCAAATGCAGATAACGTGATCGATTCCAAAAGTTTAGAGCGCGCTCTACGCGAAAAACCGGTTCCCACTTTTTCGCAGCGCGCTCTAACCCTCGCGGCGCCAGAAGCGCGCCTGTAGGAGGGGCCGCCCCGCGCAATCGACAAGACCCCGCGCGATCAGATCTTCAAGATGCGCAAGCGCGGTCATCGCCGCGGCCGGATGGAGGCATTTGTCAACGCCCTCGTAGATATGTGCGACGATTTCGGCGATCGTCTCGTCTCCCGCTTCGAGACGCCGGAGAATCGCGGCTTCGCGCGCGCGCCGATGGTGAATTAGGGCGCGCAGAAAGCGAGGGGGATCGCACACCGGCCCGCCATGCGCCGGCCAATAGATGCGGTCATCTCGCCGAAGCAACCGCTCGACCGAGGACAAATAGTCGCGCATCGAGCCGTCGGGCGGCGCGATAACGGTCGTCGCCCAAGCCATGACATGGTCGCCGGTGAAGAGCGCCTGCTCCTCGGCAAGCGCGAAGCACAGATGGTTCGCGGTGTGACCCGGGGTCGCCGCGGCGATGAGCGAAACGCCGCCGACCGCAAGCGCGTCGCCGTCTCTCAGCACAATGTCCGGCGCGTAGCCCAGATCGTGGGCTGCGTCGAGATTGGGGCCGCCGGCGCTTGACGTCTCGCGAGGCGCGTAGGGAGCGCATCCGGCGATCGTCGCGCCCGTGGCCTGCTGCAAGGCCCGCGCAGCCGGCGAGTGGTCGCGATGCGTATGGGTGACGAGCACATAGCGCAGTCTTTCGCCGGCAATCGCGGTAAGTAGCACTTCGATATGACGCGGATCGTCAGGCCCTGGATCGATGATCGCCACATCGCCCGATCCGACGATATAGCTGCAGGTTCCCGTATAGGTGAAGGGACCGGGATTAGGCGCGAGCACGCGCCGCGTCAGCGGCGAAACGCGCTCGGTAGCGGCCCGGGAAGTTTCGGCTCGGATGACGGCACCCTCAATGCGGCCGAGCGGCATTATAGGGCGTCCAACGAGGCTCCGAAAGAGCGGCGCGGCGATGGCGACGTCCCACCGCCGCGTCGTGCGGTCACATCGGGAAAAGCGAATTCTGGCGCTGCAGCTCGGACTGGATGGAATAGCCGGATTTGCGGCCGTAAGTGACCTTGCACCAGGTGACGCCGCCGTTGCCGGCGACGCATGCGCCCATATTGACCGTCTGATTTTCCGGGATGCTGCCGATGATCTTGAAGTTGACGCCCGGGCCCTTGTAGATCGCAACGTCATTATTGGTGACGACCGGCGCGATGAGCACATTATTTCCCTGCGTGCCGAGCACGCCCGCGGCGACGAAGCCGTGCACCGGGCCCGCCTGAACCTCGCACCAGTCGCGCTTCCAGCCGGCGCCGCAGTCGATCACCGTCACGTCGGTGCCTTCCGGCAGGCTCGCGATGACCGGCCATTTCGGGCTCGGGCCGGACCGGACATTGGCCGGGCTGGTCACCGGATCGGCGAAGGCGGCGCCCCCTAACAGAACGGCGGCGGCGGCGGCGAGTCCAAGGATTTTATTCATTTTTTTCCTCCCAGTTGCAAACTTGGCCTGATCAGCGCGAGGCTCTGGCTTTGGGGAGTAACGAAAACGGAACGAAACGGTTCCGCCCAAGACCACAATCCTCGTAAACGATTCTCATATTCCCGCGCTTCGATTTAGCCAAGCCATGGCCGGGAGCGCCAGAACCAGTTTGATTTAAGGTTAGCCGCTCGGCAGTAGAATGGACGTCCCGGCCTTTCCACCAATAAAAAGGCGGCTTCGCCTTCAAGGAAGACGCAAGCCGCCAAGTTTTTCACGCGCGAAACTCAAAAACGCACGCTCCGGGCCGGACCCCTTTGTAAACGCAGGCGCCCGGCGCGAACTCCTGCTCAGTCGAACACCGAGCCCAGCGCGACGCCGAGCAGACCGACGACGACCGCCGCCGGCAGAATGGCGTAGCCGCCCATCAGCAGCGCGCCGATGACGCCGCCGATCGCCGCCGCAATGACGCCGCCGACGATCTTACCGGTGTTGCTCTCAGCCTTTTCCGTCGCCGAACCGCCGGCGTCCTGCATCGCCTCTTTCGACATGGAATCCTCCCGCGACATCGAGTGGCCGCCGCATCGAAGGACCGGTAGCAAAGTCATGTGAGGGCGTGATGAGAGTTTCGTGAAGGCGTCGTCATCGCGGCGCCATTTTAGGTTCATTGTGGCGCAAGCGACGCGCCGCCGTTTCCACAAGCGGTTCTTGATCCAATTTCTCCAGTCGCAAAAGCTGGAGCGCTACGGCGCGGCGCCGCGCACCACCAGCACCGAACATTGTGCGTGATTGACGATCGTCGTGGCGTTGGAGCCGATGAGAAACCGATCCATGCCGGGTCGATGCGAGCACAGAACGATGAGATCGGCGCGCCATTCCTCGGCCTCGGCCAGGACCCTTTGGTAGACAGGTCCAAACAGCACGACGGTGGAAACGCGTTCCGGCGCGCAGTCGATCTTGGCGGCGACCGCCGCTATTTCCTTCTCGAGGCCGCGGCGCACCTGAAGGTCGAAATTCTCAGGCACATAGTCGAGAAAGGCGAACGGTAGGAGCGACTGCACATTGACGAGCCGCATCTCGCTGTCGAAAGGCTTCGCCAATCGCTGCGCGACGGCGATCGCGCGGTCGGTCATCGCGGATTCAGTGATGTCGATCGGCAGAAGAATTTTGCGATACATCGGCGCGCTCCGGGGCGACTCTTTCACCGGATATGGCGCAGACCTCAGGCAAAACAATCGACAAGAATTGACGTTAATGGAGCCATCCAGGTTTCAAAAACGTCTTGACGGCAAGGAGTCGCCCAAACAAGATTTCGCCCTTCAGCTCGGGCGAAGAAACTCCCAGGGAAACCTCACGTAAGCCATGTCGCGTGATCTTCAGGCTAAATGCCAAGTCTTACGCTTGTTGATCGGCGCCATAGTTTTGCTGGCATATAGCGCGGCGAAAGCCGAGGCTCCCTGTTTCGAGACCAGCGGGATTTTCGTTTGTTACGACAACGACGAATCAGTTTTCTACGCCACGCCCGAGAACCAGGTCGCCTACAACGTTCAGACTATTCACGATGGCGATAATTTTTATACGATCTATCATTCCGAACCCAGAACGCATTACAAGACGGGCGACGGCGTCAAGGCGGGCGCCCGTTCGGGTCCATATTCTTTCAAAATGCCGCCGCACGACTTTCGCCTGTGGGGACCCGAAGACGATCCTGTGTCGCTGATGGCGTCTACGGGCACCGGGGGCGCGGCGAATCCAATCGCGATTTCGGGCCTTCCCGGCGACCCTTATTTTTATGTGTTTTTTTTGGGCGTCAACGACGACGAACAAATGCGCGATCTCGCACGTAGCCATTGGCGCCACTATCTGCTTGAGGCGCGCACGCGAGACTTTGTTTCCTTCGACTTGATGACCGATGCGGGATGGGCGCCGTTCTCGCCCGATATACGGCCCGCGCCGGTGCGGGATACGGCGGGCGCCATCATACGCAGCAACTCGGCGCGCGTCCTCGGCCACACCCAGGGTCTCATCGGCTCGATCTCATTCGTGAACGGTCTCTATTACTTTTTCTATTTCGATTACGGACCCGACGGAAACGAGTTCAATCTCTACCTTCGCACCAGCACGGATGTCCGGCGTGGCGGATGGTCGCCCGCGAAGCTCGTACTTTCTTCGATTGGCCTTCGTATGGTTCGCGTGGCGAAAGCCTGGAATCTCGACAGATGGGCAGTAATGTATGGCTGCTATGTCGGAAACCTTCAGGACATCTGCGTTCAGTACACGCGAAGTCTGGATGTCTTCGGTCCTGGCGGCCTTAGCGATCTTCAGCTGACCTCGGACTTCGCGCTTGGTCTCGCGCGCGATGGACGAGCACGATCATTCGCGCAACCATATTGGCTCACCGACCGCTGGGGCAATCTCGACGCTCCGGACTCCAATGGAAGCATGGAGTTCTATTGGACGGACATGACGCACTCGCAGTGTCTCGCCCATCCTTACCCGTTCTGTCCTGTTTATGGAGGGGCGGTACGCCGTGGAAGCTGGAGCGTCCATTCCGGGAGTCGATAGATTGCGCCGCAAGCAGGACATACGGGTTCCCTTGGCGCGAGTTTTCTGACTCATTTGACGCAATGAGCCCCAGCCGAGTTTGTCAGCGGCGAAGCTAGCGGAATTCGCCAAGATTGTCGAAGCGGGGCCGGATCGTCATGCATTGGGCGCTACTTGCGCGCGCGGCGACTCAAGCGAAACGCTTGCACGGCGCCATGAGCGAATCTAAGAAAGCAATCGCCAAGTGAAGGCGACCTGAATTTCTTAGGCAATTCTTCGGCCGGACCGCGGCTAATCCTGCCGAGGCGTACCGTCCGAATGCAGGAGAAGAACCATGCGTTTCGTAAACGTCGCCTTTGTCTTGTTGCTGACTACAGGTCTTACGGCCACCGCCGCCGCACAATCCTCAAACAAAATCTCGGTCAATGTCACCGGCTTGCGCGACGATGACGGCGTCGTGCGCTGCGGGCTCTACAATTCGGCGAGCACGTTTCGCCAGCCGGGCGCGCAATTCAAAGGCGTCATCGCCAAGATCAGCGGCGGGCAGGCGAACTGCGCGTTCAGCAACATTCCACCTGGCAATTACGCCGTCGCCTTATTCCATGCCGAGCACAACGAAACGGAGATCACGACCGGCGCGTTCGGCAAACCGCAGGAGGGCTTCGGCGTCTCCAATAATCCGTCAATGACCTTCGGCCCGCCGTCCTTCTCTGACGCCGCCTTCGATTACGCCGGCGGCCAGAAGTCGCTGACCGTTCGGGTCAACTATTGACGATGCGGCCCGCGCCTGGCGAACAGCCCTGGAGCGCGGGCTTCCGCAGCCTTCCCGACGAGCGCGACTACCGCATCGAGGACATCGACGGCAGCGTGCCGCCCAGCCTGCGCGGGACCCTGTTTCGCAACGGCTCCGGCCGTAACGACCTCGCCGGCCAGTGGTTTCCCCACTGGTTCGACGGCGATGGCATGATCTCGGCGATCCGCTTTGACGAGACCGGCGTCCGCTACCAAAACCGCTATGTCCGCACCAAAAATTATGTCGACGAAACGCGCGCGGAACGCATCCTTTATCGCGGCTTCGGCAAGATGCGGCCGGGCGGCGCCCTCGCCAATATTTTTCGTTGGCCTGGAAATGTCTCCAATACTTCCGTGACGTTGCTCGGCGAGCGGCTGCTGACGCTCTGGGAGGGCGGACCGCCTTTCGCGCTCGAACCGAAGACGCTGTCGACGTTGGGTTTGGAGGATTTCGGCGGTCAGGTTCGCGCCTTCTCCGCGCATCCGAAAGTCGACCCCGTTACTGGAGAATTGTTCAACTTCGGAATCGACTTTGGACTCAAGACGACGCTCACGCCTTATCGCATCGATTCTCGCGGCTTGACGCGGTTGGCGCCCGTCGCGCTGCCTTATCCCCTGATGAACCATGATTTCGCGCTGACCGAGCGTTTCCTCGTTTTCTGCCTCGGTCCGATTCTCATGAGCCCGTTGAAGTTCATGCTGGGCTTCTCAAGTTTCGATGGCGCGCTTTCATGGGACGGTGGGCGTCCGACCCTAATCCTGCTCGTTTCGCGCGACGGTTCGGGGCCGCCCCGTTTCATCGAGGCGGAGCCATTCTTCCAGTTTCACTTCGCCAATGGCTTCGAGGAGGAGGGCGCGGTCGTTCTCGACTTCGCGCGCTATCCGGACTACGGCGCGATCGGCGACGCCCTGCGAAACTACTGGCGGTCGGACTTCAACGCGGACGGCATGGCGGAGTTCATGCGCTTGCGCGTCGATCTTGCGACCGGCGCCGTCGAGAGGCGCGTCTTCGAGACGGGTCCAGCCGTTGAATTTCCCAGGGTCAATCCGCGCGTCGTCTCCAAGCCCTATCGTTACGCCTATGTCGCCGACAACCGGCCAGGCCAGACCCTCGGGCTGCAGCAGCGCATCACCCGCGTCGACCTCGATAGCGGCGCGACCATCTCACATGATTTCGGCCCCGACGGCTATGTGGGAGAACCCGTCTTCGCTCCCACCAGAGCCGACAGCGAGGAGGATGACGGCGTCGTGCTGACTCTCGTCTATAACGCCGCTCAGCGGCGCACGGCGATCGTCGGCCTTGACGCACGCGACCTGTCGGATCGGCCTTTATTCGTCGCGCGACTCAAACATCACGTGCCCTTCGCGCTGCATGGTCAGTTCACGGACCGGCTTTTCTAGCTAAAAGCGGTTTTGAGGGGCGCCGCGCGCTTGCTCGGCAACGGCGGCTTTCCCGCTTTCGAATCTGCGTCCAATGGGAGAGATAGAGGTTCGTCAGACGCGACGCCGACTGGTGGAGCTGGGGGGATTCGAACCCCCGACCTCTGCAGTGCGATTGCAGCGCTCTCCCATCTGAGCTACAGCCCCGCTCCGGCGCGTGGGGTACACGGGGGGCGAAATCCTGTCAATTGGATTTGGCCGCAACGCGTAGCCAAGGCGGAGACGCGCTTGTCTTTCTCAATTTATGGCACATAATGAATTGATTACTCGGGGTTGAGGGACCGGGGCCACGCCGTCGCGCGCGTTTGCGCTTGAGGGCGCCCTGCAAGCCATCAGCGGGGTCAGACATAGCAAAGCATATTGGTTGAGCGCTTCTCTTCCGCGATTTTGCGAAGGCTTTAGAGGCAAAACGGACGTTTTTTCCGGCGCGCATTAGCGCGCGAACGATTCGATAAAATTTTGTGCCGCCGTGCGGCGAAGTATTTGCGGAGTAGGCGTTATGCTTGAGGACGGCAAGAAGAATTCGCCCGGAATCGGCGCCAATAGCGCCATCGTCGTCGCCTTGATCGCGACCGGGGCTTATTTTTACACACAGCAGGCCCCGCTGACGGTGTTGCGTCCGCCGCCTTTGGAGTCGCGCATCGAGGAGAAATTCCGCACGCAGGACGTTGCGGCGCGGCAGTGGCAAGACCCTTTCGACACGGTCGCTCGAGAAATCAAGAAGCGGGACAGCGACGCAGGTAAAAAGGAATGCGACGAGGGCGCTGCGCCTAGAAAGAAGAGCGCTTCGAAAACCCGACCTGCGCTCGCCCTCCATTGCCGTTCTCCCTTGTTTGAGGAAAGCGGAAAATTCAAGCCGGAGTCCGAGGATATTCGCGTGGTCGGCGTCACCGCTCCTGGCGCGCCCTATTTCGAAGACGCTGAAACGCGTCGACGGTTGCGATATGCGATTCTCAGCGGGCTGCATCTGGAGGGCTATTTGCCCCAGAACGAGCAGCAAATCGGCTATTTCCGCCCAAAGAGTCACGAAGAGAAAGGGTTGCCCGCGGCCATTCCCTTTGAATGGTTCGATCACGAGCCTGCGCAGCACAAGATTGTGCTGCTGTGGATCGACGAGGACGTGCTGGGCGACACGCATCAGCCGCTTGAAAGACTGTCACGGCTGCAAAATGAATTGTGCGCGGAGAAAAAAAATTCAGGGCGTTGCCCGCCCTTGCAGATATTGGGGCCGTATTCGTCTGGCGTTCTTCGCGACCTGGTAAAAGAAATGAAAGATTCGAAATCTGCGGCTTCGCCCGAGAATATTCGTTTTTACTCATTCGCCGCGACGATCAGCGACAAGGACTTGGGAGCGGCGCCAACGCCCGAGCGCATATTTCGGATAAGTTCTGGAGACAATGTGCTGGCACAGGCGATCGGAGCGGAACTGTGCCTGAGAAGCAAAAGTTCCGTCGCTGCCGTAAGCCAGAATGGCGGCAAGGAAGGCGCCCCGGCCTGTTTAGGCAAGCAGCATGTCGCTCTGATTTCCGATCGAGATACGCTTTATGGACGCGCCATCGTCGATGCATTCATGCGCGACCTGCGTTGTCTGCATACGAAAAGCGACGATCAATACAATCAATGTGTTTCAATGTCGCCCAATGAGATGGCGCCGCCGGCGTGGATTCTCAAACGCACCTATCTGCGCGGGATCGACGGGCTGCTGCCTCCCGCCAACCTCAATAAGTCTTCGAAGAAAGAGGGCGACGCTAAGGAATCGGGCGAAGGACCAAGGCCGCAGGACATTTCAAAATCATTTGAGCGCGCCTTCGGCCAGGACCAATTCGACTATCTACGAAGGCTTGCGGCGAGTCTGAAAGAGAAAGACGCCGATCTTAGGCGCAATGGCAAAGACGGCATAAAGGCGATCGGCGTTCTGGGCTTCGACGTTTTCGATAAGTTGCTCGTGCTGCGCGCGCTAAAGCCGTTGTTTCCCGAAGCGGTGTTTTTCACCACCGACTATGACGCCGCCCTCGCCGGGCGCGACGAGATCGAATGGAGCCGCAATTTGATTGTCGCTTCGAGCTACGGGCCGACCTTAGCTGACGACATTCAGGGCGAGGCCCCGCCATTCCGGTCAACCTACCAAAGCGCGGCCTTTTTGGCGGCGCGCATGGCGGCGCAGGAAAGGGAACCGAATGTTCGGAGCCCGCTGCGCAGCAGGATCAATAATAGCATTGGCGCGGCGCGGCTCTTTGAGATCGATCGCCATGGCGAATTTCTCGCTCTGCCGACGATGAGTGAGTCGCGAAAGAGCAACAAGCTGACAAGCGACAACAAAGACATTCCGACAATTCGAACGCAATACGCCGCGCTGGATGGGGCTGCAATATCGCCGCCGCCGGAAGAGAAGCCGGGTCAGATACGCGAGAATGGAGTCCATCCGCCCATTCCGCCGCTATACTCGGAATTGGCGCCTGGGAGCGTCAGGCACATTGCGATCGTCCTGGCGCTGATCGGCGTTATCGTGCCGTTTCTATTCTGGCGGCTCTTTCCGTTCCTCAAAGCCACATCGGCGTGCATGGCTCTAATTTTCCTGTCTGGAACGGCGCTCGTCCTTCGGTGGGATCAATTTGCCGAATATGCCACGGAGGGTGGGCTCGGCGAACCAATCGCCTGGACGCAAGGCGTCAGCATGTGGCCGTCGCTCGGCTTGAGAGTCATCGCAGCCCTTTTGGCTGTCTGTCTTATCCTCGACGCTTTGCGGGAACTCAGGGATAATCAGAAGAGAGTGGAGGAGCGGTTTTTTCTTCCAAAGGCTGGGTCATGGTCTGCCGAAGAACATGATAAGGGAGCGATTCGGAAGCTATGGTCGGCAGTCTGTCGCTATGTTAATATGCTTTGCTATAGTTTGCCACATGATAAAGATAGTGGCGCAAAGATTGATGTAGATCAGATATGGAAATACTATACGCTAAAAAGCAAATTTGTTCCGAGCTTCTTACGAATTATTTTAATAACTGGAATAATGTTTCTTCTATATAAGCTTTTAATTGTCTTGTTTGGCGATCCTAACGTGCCTTGGCGCGGCGAGCTGCATAAAATATATAAAGATGTGACTTGGCCTCTTGTCCTGCTGTTGCTGTTCCTGACGTTCCTGGTGTTCGACGCGACATTGCTTTGTCTGCGGTTTGTCGACGTTCTTCGCAAGAATAGAACCATTTGGCCGCCGGATACACATAGAGGTTTTGGGGATATATTCAATTTCCAGGATCTCTTGCTTGACGAATGGATAGATCTCGATTTCCTGGCCGTGCGCACGCGCTGCATCAGTCGTCTTATCTATTTCCCCTTCGCGATTTTTGCGCTGATGATTGCTTCGCGCAGCACGGCATTTGCTGAATTCGCGCTTAGCTGGCCGATCATCATTACGCAAGTCGTCGGCTGCGTGATTATTTTCGGTTGCGCCATGCTCCTTTGCTTCAGCGCCGAAAAGGCCCGCGAGACGACGAAACATAAGCTGATGAAGGGGATGGTCGCCGCCAAAGCGGCCGACCCCTCCGGTCGGAAGGCCGCGCAGCTCGAAACGCTGCTCAAACTCGTCGATGAACTGCGCGAAGGCTCCTTCGTGCCGCTTTCGCAACAGCCGCCTATTCGCGCATTGCTGCTGCCGCTTGGCGGCCTCGGCTGGACGGCGCTGCTCGATTCCCGGATTTTTCCCGGCCTCTAGTCGCCGCGGGCGTGGCTGTGAGGAGGATTGCCGCAGGCGGGCGGGGAGGCTAGACAGTCGGCAGCCTCATCCGTTGGAAATCGCCTCATGTCCTACGCCATGGTCAAACTGCTTCTCACGGTCATCGACATTTACTGGTGGATCCTGCTCGCCACGGTGGTCGTGTCCTGGCTCATCGCCTTCGATGTCATCAACATGCGCTCGAACGCCGCCTATTCGATCTGGAAATGGCTGAACGCCGTCACCGAGCCAGTGCTCGGGCCAATCCGCTCGGTGCTGCCGAGCGTCGGCGGGCTGGACATTTCGCCGCTCATTTTGCTGCTGCTCATGCAATTCCTGCGCGATCTCATCGCCACCAGCGCCGGCGCCGCATTTGGGTGAGGGAGGCGCGGCAGGCCTCTTCCCCTTGGGCGGCGGAGTCTGGAGGCGTCGCGCTCTACGTGCGGCTGACGCCAAAGGGCGGACGTGACGCGCTCGACGGCGTGGAGACTCTCGCCGACGGCCGCAGCGTGCTGAAGGCGCGTGTGCGCGCCGCGCCGGAAAACGGCCGGGCGAATGAGGCGCTGATTGCGCTGATCGCCTCTGCGTTACGCGTCCCCAAGAGCGCGGTAGCGATCCGCGCCGGCGCGACAAGCCGGGTCAAGACAGTTTTCGTTGCGGGCGCGCCCGCGCTTTTTCTCGACGCGCTGGCGAAGCTGGCGCCAACACATGGTTAGGACATGAGCAAGTCGAAGATCAACGTCGGCAATTTCTTCGAGGACTTCAAAATCGGCCAGATCATTCGCCACGCCGCGCCGCGCACGGTGACGGTCGGCGAGGTTGCGCTCTATACGGCGCTTTATCTGCCGCGCTTCGCTGTTCAGTCGTCGACGGCCTTTGCGCAGGCGATCGGCTATGAGCACGCGCCGATCGACGACCTGCTCGTCTTTCATCTCGTGCTCGGCAAGACGGTGCCGGACGTATCTCTCAACGCCATCGCCAATCTCGGCTATGCCGATTTCAAGTTTCTTCTGCCCGTCTATCCTGGCGACACGCTGTCGGCGACGTCCGAGGTCATCGGCCTAAAGGAAAATTCCAACAAGGAAACCGGCGTTGTCTATGTGCGCACCACGGGCGCCAATCAGCGCGGCGAGACCGTGCTGAGCTATGCGCGATGGGTCATGGTTAAGAAGCGCGACAGGGACGCCCCCGTTGGGCCGGATGTCGTTCCCGATCTGCCGAAGTCCGTCGATCCGTCAGAGCTCGGCCGGGCGGCGCCGCCGATCAATGTCGCCGCTTACGACAAAGCGCTTGCCGGTTCGCCCTATGTCTGGGGTGATTACGACAAGGGCGAGAAGATCGACCATATTGACGGCATGACGGTCGAGGAGGCGGAGCACCAACTCGCCACCCGGCTCTATCAGAACAACTCGAAAGTCCATTTCAATCAGTATTATGAAGCGCAAGGCCGGTTCGGCAAACGCATCATCTACGGCGGCCATGTCATCTCGCTCGCCCGGGCTCTGTCCTTCAACGGCCTGGAGAATGTCTTCCATATCTCGGCCGTGAACGGCGGGCGCCATGTCAATCCGCTGTTCGCCGGCGGGACTGTCTTCGCCTGGTCGGAAGTGCTGGATAAGGCGGAGATTCCCGGGCGCAAGGATATTGGCGCGCTGCGCCTGCGACTCGTCGCGACGAAGGACAAGCCCTGCGCCGACTTTCCGCTCCAGGGCGCCGACGGCAAGCCCGACCCGGTGGTATTGCTTGATCTTGATTATTGGGGCGTGCTGCCGCGGTGAATCAGCTATGATGCGCGGTCCTAACAGCAATCTGGGGGGATTGGTCGAATGAACAAAACTTTGCTCGTTGCGCTTTCCTTGGGCGTGGCCATGGCGGTCGCGCAGCCTGTCTTCGCCGAGCCGGCTGCGCCGGACAGCAAGATCGTCGTGCCGATGGAAGCGTTGCCGCGCTATGGCTCGCTCGTTTCCGCTTGGTACAAGAAGCCTGTCTACGACACCAATGAGAAGAAAGTCGGCGTGATTACCGACATGCTGTTTTCCGGCGGCGAGATCAACGCTGTCATGCTCGATGTTGGCGGTTTTCTTGGCATCGGCGCCAAGCATGTCGCCATTCCTGCGGAAGCCATCACCGTCACCGAGAAGAACAACAAGAGCTGGTTGACCATCAATACGACGAAGGACGTCGTGAAGAAGGCGACCGGCTATAAATATGACGCGAAGGAACACGCCTGGAAGAAGATGTAGCAAACGCCGGAGCGACGGCGTCGCTCCGCCCGCGCCGCGCCGCGTCATACTTTTTCCCTAGGGAGTTTTTCATGCTGAAACAAGTCGTCTTCGCAGCCTCGCTCGCCCTTGTCGCCTTCGCGCCATTGCCGGTCGGCGCGCAACAGGCCCAAACCGAAACCATGGTCATTGTGCCGCTCGAACGGTTGCCGGTCTATGGTTCGGTGGTTTCCGCGTGGTACAAACAGCCGGTCTATGACCCCAATGAAAAGAAGCTCGGCACGATCGCCGACATGCTGTTTTCCGCCGACGGCTCGATAAATGCGGTGATGCTGAACGTCGGCGGTTTTCTGGGCATCGGCGTGAAGCACATTGCCATTCCGGTTTCCGCGATCACCATCATACAGAAGAACAGCAAGACTTGGCTGACGATGAACACGACTAAAGAACTGCTCAAGAAGGCCGTCGCATATAAGTTCGACAAGGCCACCGGCCTTTGGGATCCGATCTGAACGGCGAAGCTTTTTTCAACGCGCGGCAGACTTCAACCAAATCGGATATCTGCCGCGAAGCTTGGAACATCGGTCTCCGATGCTTGTTCTAGGCTCATGCGAACAGTCGTTCGTTGTGACGCCAACAAACATGCACGGAGTTAGCCATGCTCAAGTCCTATGCCCTCGCCGGCGCGCTCGTCGCGACGCTGTCAGCCGCGGCTTTGGCCGAACAGACGATGAATCGCACGACAGGCGCGACGACTGGCGGGCCGGAATTCCTGACGACGCTTCCGCAAAACGCCTTGCTGGTCTCGAACATTCACGAGCAGAATGTTTACGATCCGCGCGAGAGCAAGATCGGCGAAGTCAAGGATCTGGTGCTGGATCGCAGCGGCAAGATCACCGTCGCGATCATTTCGGTCGGCGGATTTCTCGGCATCGGCGAAAAAGACGTCGCGGTCGCCTTCAGCGACATCATGGCGACCGAGCGCGACAGCAAATGGTGGCTCACCGTGAACGCCACCAAGGATGAGCTAAAGAAGGCCACGGGCTTCCGCTTCGACAAGAACAAGGGATCGTGGACGCTCGGCGCCAAGTAATCCCACGCCTTCAATATTGCGTTCAACGCCAAGCCTCGCCGCATGTCGGCGAGGCGTTTCCTCACAGGCGCGCCGGCAATTTGTCTTCGTCGGCGAGATTGGAGAAGCGCGTCACTTCCGCCTCGAAGGCGAGTTGCACCGTTCCGGTCGGCCCATGACGCTGCTTGCCGATGATCGCTTCGGCGCGGCCATGCGCGTTCTCCATGTCGCTCATCCATTTGACGTGTTCTTCCGTGCCTTCGCGCGGCTCGCGGTTGCGCAGATAATATTCCTCGCGAAATACGAAAATCACAACGTCGGCGTCCTGCTCGATCGAGCCTGACTCGCGCAGATCGGACAGTTGCGGGCGCTTGTCGTCGCGGTTCTCGACCTGGCGCGAGAGTTGCGACAGCGCGATGATGGGCACGTTCAATTCCTTGGCGAGCGCCTTGAGGCCGGTGGTGATTTCGGTGAGCTCTTGTACGCGATTGTCATTGCGTGAGCGCGAGCCGGAAAGCAGTTGAATGTAGTCGATGACCAAGAGATCGAGTCCCTTCTGACGTTTCAGGCGCCGCGCCCGCGCCGTGAGCTGTGCGATCGAAATGCCGCCGCTCTGGTCGATGTAGAAGGGAATGCTCTGCATATGCCGGGCCGCGTCGGCGATGCGGCGAAAATCGTCTTCGTTGATGTCGCCGCGCCGGATTTTATAGCTCGCAACGCCAGACTGTTCGGCGATAACGCGGGTCGCCAATTGTTCGGCCGACATTTCCAAGGAGAAGAAGCCGACAATCCCGCCGTTGATCGTCTTGTGCGTTCCGTCGGGTTCGGTTTCGAATTGATAGGCGCTTGCGACGTTGAAGGCGATGTTGGTGGCGAGCGCCGTTTTGCCCATGCCGGGACGCCCTGCGACGATGATGAGGTCGGATTTCTGTAGGCCGCCCATCTTGTCGTCGAGATCGAGCAGCCCGGTGGCGACGCCTGACAGATGGCCGTCGCGCATATAGGCGCTGCTCGCCATGTCGAGCGCGGTGGTGAGCGCGTCGGCGAAGCGCTGAAAACCGCCGTCGTAGCGGCCGGTCTCGGCGATTGAATAAAGCTGGCGCTCGGCCTCCTCGATCTGTGCGCGCGGCGGCGAATCGATCGGCGAATCATAGGCCGTGTTGACGATGTCCTGGCCGATGACGATGAGCTCGCGGCGAACCGCGAGATCATGCACCGCGCGGCCATAGTCTTCGGCGTTGATGATCGTCGTCGCCTCGGCGGCGAGCCGCGCCAGATAGGCCTGGATCGTCACGCCCGCCGGCAGTTCAATCTCGGCGAGGAACGTCTTCAGCGTCACGACGGTCGCGAGCTTGCCAGCGCGAATGAGCTGCGCCACGACTTCATAGATGCGGCGGTGCAGTTCCTCCGAGAAATGTTCGGGCTTTAAAAAGTCCGACACTCTGTCGAAAGCGTCATTGTTGACCAGAATGGCGCCGAGCAGCGCCTGTTCGGCTTCGATATTGTGCGGCGGCGCGCGATAGGCGGGCGCATCCGGCGGCGCGATCTGAATCGCGCGCCGGCCCGCCAATTGTTCGATTGGTGGCATCGATCTTTGTGACTTTGCGAGACAGCCCTTGGCCGCGAACGCGACGCGCGACTCGTCGGGGGGAAGTTAACAATACATTAACGTGCTAGCGTCGCCACATCCTTTTGCGCGCGTCTCTCCAAAGCGCGGCGTTACGAGTCATATCCACACGAGAAAAATAATCTTCGACTGTGCGAAGCATCGCGCTTGCACTGATGTGAGAATCGGGAGTGAGTCTGGCCGAAAGAAAAACGGCGGCCGAAGGGGCCGCCGATTGACAGTTGCAATTTGCGAAAGCTTACATCTCGACGTCGCCGGCTTCGGCCAGAGCCGCGCCAACTTCGAGCCCGAGATCGTCCATCGACGTCTCTTCCTTGAGCGTGACGCTCTCGCCTCGCGCCTGCCGCTCGGCCTCTTCTTCCGAGCGGGCGACGTTGATGGTGACGCTCACATCGACTTCCGGATGCAGATGCACGGGCGTCGGATGAAGACCCAAGGTCTTGATCGGATGCACCAGAACGATCTGGTTGCGATTGACCGAGAACCCGCCGGCGGTGGCGGCTTCGGCGATATCGCGCGCCGACACCGAGCCGTAAAGCTGGCCGCTCTCGCCCGCCTGGCGAATGATCGTGAAGCTTTGGCCGTTCAGCTTCTCGGCGACGGCCTCGGCTTCCTTCTTCGCTTCGAGGTTGCGCGCTTCGATCTGCGCCCGCTGCGTCTCGAAATGCTTCTTATTGTTCTCTGTCGCCCGCAGCGCCTTGCCCCGCGCCAGCAGGAAATTGCGGGCGTAGCCGTCGCGCACCCGCACGGTGTCGCCCATCTGGCCGAGCTTGGCCACGCGTTCAAGCAAAATGACGTCCATCTGTCCTATTTCTCCAGGATTGCGGGCTATGTCGGGAAAAACCGGGCGAAAGTCAATCCGGTTTTTGCATCGCGGCGGGCCCGGCGTCGGGCTTTCGGGCCCGATAGTTGAAGATGAGATCGGCCAATCCGAGCGCGGCGAAAATCAGGATCGGCCAGCCGAGGAATCCGAGCGTGAAATAGATGATCGCAAGGACAAGGGCGCTTGAGCGCGAACCGCGCAGGAAAATATGCGCGACGGCCAGTCCCTGGAACGCGAGAAGCAGTCCCGTAGTCGTCGCAAGCACCATCCCGATCGGTCCGGCGGGCCCGTCGAAGAAGGACAGTGCGATCCCGCCCAGGAAGAGACCGCCAACCGCCTTAGGAACGCGGAATTCCTTGGCGATGTCCGGCCAGGGGCGGCTCAGCAGCTTGGAGGCTTGGGCGATCCGTGCGGCGAGCCACAAATTGACGACATGGATCAAGAGGCCGTAGCCGGCGAGAAAGGCCGGAACGGCGCGCGCCACCGAAGCGGAAAGCGTCGTCGGGTCGATCTTGTCGCCAAGGTCGCGCTCTTTGACCATGAGGTCGAGCAGGATGAAGGCGCGCGCCCGGATCGGGTTGAGCGCCTCGTCAAGCGAGCCGAAGATGACGCTGGCGACAATCAGCCAGAAAATGATCGCCGTCGCCAGAAAAACCGCCGGCGCGAGCGCCGCCCAGCCCGGCAGATTGCTCGTCAGCAGGTCGCGGCCGCCGCGCGGCGCGCCTGACGCCGCATAGACGGCGGTCCAGGCCGGCGCCGCGATCAGCAGCGCATAGGCCATTCCGATCACCGGATTGAGCCACAGGGACAGGATCACCGAGGCGAGGATCGCCGACGTCGCGCCATGGATGAGACCGAAAGCGAGGCCGACGATCATGATCGTCAAGGGCGCAAGATGCGCCAGGAGGATTCCGCCGAGGCCGCCCCGCACGACGACGGCGAAGATCACGGCCGCCGCGACGCCGCCGAGAACCGACACGGCGAAATTCGGCCAGGAAAGGACGCTCTTGTCGGACACGGGCGATCGGGCTTTCGGGTTTCTATGGCGCAGCGAGGAAAGGGCAGCGAGCCAGAAGCCCGGAAGGCTGAGCCGTCGGGGCGCGCTTGCTTTTAGGCCGCCAGGGCCGGGAGGGCAAGCCTTAGGGCCGTAGCGTTCTCCGCCAGAGGCCGACATGATATCATCGCATAGAGGAGCCGACCATGCCGTCCGCCTTGACCAAAGCCGCCGAAGGCTACCCCCGCCGCGCCTTTACGGTCGATGAGATCATCGCCATGCAGGACGCCGGGATCATTTCCGAAGAAGAAAATTTCGAATTGATCGAGGGAGAAATTGTCCCGATGGGGCCAAAATATTCCGCCCATGAGCGCATTAAGTCGAAGATGGTAATGGCTCTTTCGCGGGCATGCCCCCTTCGCTGATCGTAGGGATTGAAACATCGATATTCCTTTCTTCGAACACCTTCGTCGAACCCGACATTTCGCTCTATCCCGAGCGTCTTCGCTCGCAAGAAGTGCGTGGGCCTGACGTTCTGCTCGCGATCGAGGTGGCGGCGTCGAGCCTCGCCTATGATCTCGATCTCAAGGCGAAGCTTTATGCGCGTCATGGCGTGCAAGAATATTGGGTGGTCGACGCCAATGAACGCGTGACATTTGTCCATCAGGGACCCAGCGAAGCCGGCTGGGCCAGCGTGACGCGTAAAGGGCCGGAGGAAACATTGAGCTGCGCAGCGGTTCCCGAATTTAAATTCCGTGTCGCAGACGCCTGACTGACGCAGTTGGAATGTCGCTCCTGACTCTGGTCAGAACTCCCGCAATTCCGGCCCCGGCCTTCGCGACAGCACCCGCCAAGTTCCGGCGAGGCCGAGGCCGATCGTGACGGCGAGCGTCGCCAGCGTCGTCGCCGCTATGATACCGGGGGGGAAGGCGAAATCGATCTTCATCACGATCGTGGTCATGGCGTAGGCGGCGCCGGCGCCGGCGGCGAGCGCGATCAGCGACGCGGCGAGACCGACGAGCGCAAATTCCAGCGCATAGGCTGTGGCGAGCCAGAGCCTCGTCGCGCCGAGGGTTTTCAGCACGACCGCGTCATGCAGCCGCGCGCGCTGGCCGCTGGCGAGCGCGCTCGCCAGCGCCAGGACCGCCGTGACGATGGCCAGTCCCGCCGCGGCGCGCGCGGCCAGCGCCAACTGCCCGGCGATCTTGTCGATCGCCGCCAGCGCATCCTTCACGCGCACCGAGACGACGCTCGGAAAGCGCTTGGCGGCCTCGCGCATGAGGCGCGAATCCTTGGCGTCGCGCGCCGCGACCGTCGGCGCGCCATATGCGACGGTGAAGAGTTCGGCGTAAGGCGCGCCGTCGAAGACATTGGGCGAAAACACCATGACGAAATTGATCGCATAGCTCCGCCAGTCCACTTTGCGCAGACTGGCGATCTTCGCGGTAATCTCCCGGCCGAGCACATTGACCCTGATCGCGTCGCCGATGGTCAGTCCCAGACCCTCGGCGATCTTCTGCTCCAGGGAGACCAGCGGCGGACCGGCGTAATCGGCCGGCCACCATACGCCTTCCGCCAGCGTGGAGTTCGACGGAACAGTCGCGGAAAACGTCACGCCGCGGTCGCCTTCGAGCGCCCATTTGGCGTCATCGGCGACGGCGATCCTGTCGACGGACATGTCCTTCACGGCGACGATGCGCCCGCGCATCATCGGCACATGTTCGACGCGCGCGCCGGGCGCTTCGGCGTAAACGAAATCGGCGAAGGCCTGGGTCTGCGCCTTCGGAATGTCGATGAAGAAGAAGTTGGGAATTTCTCCCGCGTCGGCGCGCGCCAGCTCATTGTGAATGGCGCCTTCGACGAGCGCCAGCGCAATGAGCAGCGTTTGCGTCAGGCCGATGGAGATCATCAGCGCCGGCGTCAGGCTTTTTGGCCTCCAGATGTTGGCCAGCGCGAACCGCAGCCGCGCGTCGCGCAGGCGGGGAAGGGCGCGCGCCAGCCGCATCGCGACCCATGCGGCGCCGCGCAGCAAGGCGAAGGCCGCAACGGCGGCGCCGACATAGGCCGCGCCGAGCTTCATGTCGAAGGATGTGGCCATGACCAATGCGGCAAGCGCGATCGCCGCCGCCGTCGCGCCGGCGCGATAGCGCGTAAGAGTCGCGCCCCTGGAATCGTCGCGCAGCAGCGCCGCGACAGGCGTTGCATGCGCCCGGCCCAGCGGGACCAGCGCGAAGATCAACACGACGAGCACTCCGTAAAGCGCGCCAAAGAACGCCCCCTGCGCGTCGAGCGCGGCGGACACGGGCAAATCGGCGAGTTCGCGCAGCGCCTGCGCTCCGGCCCAGGGAATGAGCGCGCCGATGGCGAGACCGATCAAAATGGCGAATGACGCCGCCGCCAGAACCTGGGCGAGGGCGATCTTAAAGACGCGCGACCCCTCCGCGCCCAGCGCCTTCAGAATCGCGAATTGCGCCCGCTTGCGCTCGACGAAACCCTGCACCGCGTTCGCCACGCCCGCGCCGCCGGCGACAAGGGCGGTGAGCGCGACGAGCGTCAGCAATTGCGAGAAACGCTCGAGATTGTGCGAGAATTGCGGAGAGACCGCATCGCGGGAGCGCGCTTCCCATCCGGCATGCGGAAAGGCCGCCGCGGCGTCGGCGGCCAAAGCCCTCGCGTCCGCGTCGCCTGCGCCGTTGAGAGAGATTCGGACGACATTTCTGAATATCGAGCCCGGCGAGGCCAGTTGCGCGGCCGCGAGCGCGGCGCGTGTCATCATCACGCGCGGACCGAAGCCAATCCCGCCGGCAAGCTTGTCGGGTTCGCTGCGCAGCATCGCGCGCAGCAAAAAGCGCGAAACGCCGATCGTCACCGCGTCGCCGAGCCTGGCGTCGAGGCGCGCGAGCAGCATCGGGTCGACGGCGAGGCCCGGGAGGCCGTTCCGCTCCGCCAGCGCCTCGGCTAAAGGCATGTCCGGTTCGAGCGCGACCGCGCCGAAGGCGGGATAGGTTTCCGGATCGACGGCCTTGATTTCCACCAGCGCCGCTTCGCCGTCGTCGCGGCGGGCCATCGCCCGCATCAGCGTGATCTCGGAAAGCCGGCCGCGCGCCTCGAAGAAGGCGCGTTGTTCTGGCGAAAACTGCCGTGAAACCAGGCTGAAGGAGGCGTCGCCGCCCAAGATCGTTCGGCCCTCCCGCGCGAGCCCCTGCGCCAGCGATCGCGACAGTCCCGAGACGCCAGAGATGGCGGCGACGCCGATGGCGATGCAGGCGATGAAGACGCCAAAGCCGCGCGGATCGCCGAGCAGGTCGCGCAGGGCGAAGCGCAGCGCGAAGGGCACGGCGGCGAAGCGTAACGCCCTCATGATGCAGCCCGCTCGCTAGCCTCGACGCGGCCCGAGCGCAGCAGCACGCGACGGTCGCAACGGGCGGCGAGCGCGGGATCATGGGTGACGAGCGCCAGCGTCGCCCCGCGGCGCCGTTGCTGCGCAAAAATCAGGTCGATCACCGCGGCGCCGGTTTCGGAATCGAGATTGCCGGTAGGTTCGTCAGCCGCAAGGATGAGCGGGTCGGGCGCGAGCGCCCTTGCGAGCGCGACCCTCTGCTGCTCGCCGCCCGAAAGCTGCGCCGGGTAGTGGGACAGGCGCTCCGCGAGCCCCACCGCCGCCAGCTCGGCCTCGGCACGCTGGAAAGCGTCGGATTTGCCGGCCAATTCCAGCGGAACGGCGACATTCTCCAGCGCCGTCATGGTCGGGATCAACTGGAAAGACTGGAAGACGATTCCTATGTTTGCTCCGCGGAAACGCGCCAGCGCGTCTTCCGAAAGCGCGCCCAGATCGCGCCCGTCGATCCTGACGCTTCCGGCGTCGGGCCGTTCCAGTCCGGCGAGGGTCATGAGCAACGTCGACTTGCCCGAGCCGGAGGGTCCCAGAAGAGCGACCGTCTCGCCTTGCGCCACGCTCAAGCTGACATTCTTGAGCACATGCACGCGGGCCGCGCCTTCGCCTAAAGTGAGATCGACGCCCTCAACCTCGATAATTTGTCGCCGCACGGAGGAAAACCTTGATTGACACGCCGCATTCGACGCCCTTGGTCCAATCGCCTTATGGCGCTTTCCGCCGCTCTCTCCAAGCCGCTGCTCTCGCCGTCCTGGCGCTGTTCGTGTTCGCGCTCGCGCCGGCGCAGGCTGGTCCGGTCCGGATTCTGGCGTTCGGCGACAGTCTGACGGCGGGCGCCGGCATCGCCGCACAAGATTCGCTGCCGGCGCAACTCAAACGGCGCCTGAGCGAGGATGGGTTCGACGTCGAAGTCGTGCAAGGCGGCGTTTCCGGAGACACCACGACGACGGGACTCGCCCGCCTCGAATATACGCTCGGCGCCGGCCCGTTCGATATCGCCATCGTCGAGCTTGGCGCAAACGACATGCTGAATGGGCGCGACCCCAAGACGGCGCGAGCCAATCTCGATCAAATTCTTACCGTATTGCAGCAAAAAGGCGTTCGTCCGATCCTGACGGCGATGGTGTCGAGCGCGAATCACGGGCAATCTTACAAACGGGATTTCGATTCGATTTATCCGGATCTGGCCGCCAAACATCAGGCTCCGCTCGTGCCTTTTATCCTGGAAGGCGTCTGGGGTTCCCCTGCGCTGCTCATCGCAGACGGCATTCATCCGAACGCCTACGGCGTGGCGAAAATGGTGAAAAAGCTTGCGCCCTATGTCGAAAAGACGCTCGTTTCGATGGGGGCGAGCAAGAGTTCACGCGCACAATGAGACGACGCGATTCCGTTTGGGGAGGATGTCATGCCCAGACTGTTCACGGCCTTGGAGATTCCCCGACCGATCGCGGAAAGCATTGCGCGCCTGCGCGGCGGAATCCCCGGCGCCCGCTGGATCGACGTTGAGAATTATCACGTCACCTTGCGCTTCATCGGCGACGTCGATGACGCTTTCGCCCGGGATGTCGCAAACGCCCTGTCATTCATTCGTCGCCCCGAAGTCACGGTAACCTTCGACCAACTGGCCTCCTTCGGCGGCGACAAGCCGCGCGCCATCGTCGCGCGCGCAAGACAGGAGCCGGCGCTCACTGAGATGCAGGCGGAACAGGAGCGGCTGTTGCGCCGGATCGGCGCGCCGCCGGAGCCGCGCAAATTCATCCCGCATGTCACGCTGGCGCGGCTGCGCGGCGTCAGCGCCGGGGCGGTCGCCGCCTATCTCGGGACGCGCGGCTATTTCCCGCCGCTGCGCTTCACCGCCGAACGCTTCGTGCTTTATTCGTCGCGCGATTCAGTCGGCGGCGGCCCCTATATCGTCGAGGCGGAATATCCGCTGAGCGCGGCGCCGCAAGCGCTGACAGGAACAGCGGCGGGTTAAGCGGCGTAGGGAGGCCCTATTCGTCGGCGGCGGGCTATCGCAGCGCCAGCTTGCGGCCTTCCTTGCGACCGAACAGCTCATAATGGGCGAGAGGATTCATCCCTCTCTGCGCCACGTCGGGATTTTGTCGCAGATATCCGTTCGTCGAGAAAAAGGGTCCCGGATCGAGGCCCTCATCGGCCCCATGCAGGAGATAATGCATGGCGGCGTCGCCCGCGAACCAGACGCGTTCGGCATAGAAAACAGGATCGAAGAGGACGGACGTCCTTAGGGCGAGATAAGGTTTGACGAGCTTCACGTCGCGTCTGCGCAGCAATAATTCGAAGGCTCTCGCCATCGCAAGGGCGCGGCCGAAACGGGCGCGTCCGTAACGCTGCGACATGCTCTCGAAAATCTGACAGATACGCTCATTCTCGATAACGCCCGCCTCGTCGTCGATGACCTGTTGCAGAATTTGCTGGCGATGGACGTAATGCGTGGCGGTCTCCTGCGGCGAGAAGGTCTTGTAAGAGTCGAGACGCAAATGCGCGTAAAATCCTCCTTGCACCTTATCGTCGGTCACTTCTTCGACGATGAAGGGCGACAGGCCGAGAAAATAGGCGTCGGTCAGCAGCAGTCTGAAGCTGTTTGGCGTGAAGGCGGAACAATGAACGTCGAAATAGGTTTCGTCATTTTCCACGCGCTTTTTCGTCCAATCGTCGAACGCCTCGCGCAAATTCCGTTCGGCGACAAAGCTGAAGGAGGCGGCGGACGCCTCCTCGCCGGCGCCTCTCGCGATCGTGCTGACCTGCTCGAATATCTGAGCGTGGGTCGGACGCTTTCTGTCCTCGAAAAACGCTTCGATCCAGGCGGTCAGACTCGTTCGCGGTCGATAGAAGTCGAGGCAGCCGCTTTTGTCGGGAACCACGATCGAGAGAAAGCCGCCCGTCTTGAGGACGCGCCCGCAGGCCTGCAGAAATCTTATCGGATTGGGAAGATGCTCGAAATTATTCGCGGAAATGATGTAGTCGAAAGGCTCGGTCTCCCCGGCGTCGCGGCATAATTCGTCGATGCGCATGGCGTCGCCGACGAGATCAATCGGTTCGACCTGAGCGGCCTGCTCGGCCGAAAGAAATGGATCGGCGGCGGCGCGTCGCTTGATGGTCTCCGTGTCGAACACATCGAGATAGAGGCAATTATAGCCGTCGCGCTTGGCGGCGAGGGGCGAGAAATAGGGGCCGAGTTCAATCCCTCTCGCGTCTTTGGCGGCATGTTTGAGAATTTCATCTCGGCGGCTCATGTTTTGCTCAATCGCTTTCGCGGCGAAAATCATCGGCGCCCGAAACGCTAGCCTTGCGATGAGAACGCGCCGATCAGCTTTCCGGCGCTTCCCGCACCTTCGGCGCGGCCGCCGCCATTGCTCGGCCCTTTTCGACGATCGCCGCGAGCGACGGGTCTTTGGCCACCGCCTCATCGATCAGCCGATTGGACGTTCCCTCGATCTCACTCGTTAGCCGATCGAAAAAATCGCGCGCCCCCATGCCCGGCGCGATCAGCGGCAGGAATTCGATCACCGCCGTTCCCGGCCGAACGATGAAAGACCGGCGCGGCCAAAAGAGCCCCGAATTCACCGCGACCGGCAGAACCGGCGTCTCGGTTGCGGCGTAAAGTTGGGCGACGCCGAACCTGTATTGCGGCGGCGCCCCGGCCGGACGGCGGGTGCCTTCAGGGAAAATGAAGAGCTGACGTCCCTGCCTGAAGATTTTCTTCGATTTGGCGATCAGCTGAGGTAGGAGCTTGCCGCCTTTGGCGCGATCGATGGCGATCTGCTCGGCGGCCAGCAGATACCAACCGAAAAAAGGCAGCCAGATTAGCTCGTGCTTCAAGATGTAGCTGAAGTCGGGAAATTTGATGGGAAGGACGAAGGTCTCCCAGATCGACTGATGCTTGCAGGCGACGATCACCGCGCCTTTCGGGATGTTCTCCAAGCCGCGCCAGTCGATCTTCGTGCCGCAGATTTTGTCGAGCAGCCAGAGAGTCGTGCGCCCCCAGGTGCGACCGAGCTCCTGATTGATCTGGCGGCGCATCGGCATCGCCGGCAGCCAGATCAACATCAGGCCGATCGTGTTCAGGAAGAACAGAATCTGAAAAACAAGCGAGCGCAGGATGAGCATTGGCGAGGTCGAGGCGCGAGGAGACGTGGTGCGCTTTTTAGGACGCCCTGGCGCGCATAAACAAGGCTTATCAGAAATGCGCCGACGTTGATCCGCCCAAGACGGTCCAACTCGACCGTAGCGCCTGTCATTTGCCTTCCGCCTGAATGATGCTATGAGCACCCGCCAACCCCTGACGGCGCAGGCCGTCACATGTCCGTTCACGGCTGACGCGTTCGCGTCGCCGCGCAAAGGAGTTGGCGCTCATGGCCATATCGCCCGTCACGTTGACCGAAGCGCTGACCTTCGATGACGTGCTGCTGCGGCCAGGCCATTCACGGGTGATGCCGTCCGGCGTCGATGTCACGACCCGCCTGACCCGCGAAATCTCGCTCAATCTGCCGATCGTCTCCGCCGCCATGGACACTGTCACCGAGGCGCGTCTCGCCATCGCCATGGCGCAGGCGGGCGGCATCGGCGTCATCCACCAGAACATGTCGCCGGCGGCGCAGGCCGCAGAAGTGCGCAAGGTCAAGCGCTACGAAAGCGGGATGGTGATCGATCCCATCACGATTTTCCCCGACGAGACTCTCGCCGATGCGCTCGCCCTGATGGCGGGCCACGGCATTTCGGGAATTCCGGTCGTCGAGCGCGCCGTCGACGGCGACAGGGGCAGGCTCGTCGGCATTCTCACCAATCGCGACGTGCGTTTCGCGCAGGACCGCAGCCAGCCGGTGGCCGAGTTGATGACGAAAAAGCTCGTCACGGTGCAGGAAGGCGTCGGGCAGGCGGAGGCCCAACGTCTGCTGCACGAACATCGCATCGAGAAACTGCTAGTCGTCGACGAAGATTACCGCTGCGTCGGACTCGTCACTGTCAAGGACATCGAGAAGGCGACGCTCCATCCGTACGCCTGCAAGGATCATGAAGGGCGATTGCGCGTCGCCGCCGCCTCGACCGTCGGCGACCACGGCTTCGAGCGGGCGCTTCAGCTGATCGACGCCGGCGTCGACTGCGTGGTGATCGATACGGCGCATGGGCATTCGCAGGCGGTGATCGATCAGGTGGCGCGGGTGAAGAAAGCGTCGAACAAGGTGTCGATCATCGCCGGCAACATCGCCACCGCCGAAGCGGCCAAGGCGCTGATCGGCGCCGGCGCCGACGCCATCAAGGTCGGCATTGGACCCGGTTCGATCTGCACGACAAGAATTGTCGCCGGCGTCGGCGTGCCGCAGCTCACCGCAATCATGGAGGCGGCTGAAGAGGCGCGCAAAGCCGACGTGCCGGTGATCGGCGACGGCGGCGTTAAATATTCAGGCGACCTTGCCAAGGCGATTGCGGCGGGTGCGGACGTCGTCATGATCGGCTCGCTTTTCGCCGGCGCCGAGGAATCGCCCGGCGAGGTGTTTTTGTACCAGGGCCGCTCGTTCAAAGCCTATCGCGGCATGGGATCGGTGGGCGCGATGACCGCCGGGTCGGCGACGCGCTATTTTCAGGGCGACGTGAAGGAGCAGCTCAAACTCGTGCCCGAGGGCATCGAGGGGCAGGTGCCTTATCGCGGCCCGATCGCGCCGATCCTTTACCAATTGGCGGGGGGCCTGCGCGCCGCGATGGGCTACGTCGGCGCACCGACGATCAAGGAGTTTCAGGAGCGCGCGCAATTCGTTCGCATCACCAACGCCGGATTGCGCGAAAGCCATGTGCATGACGTAGCGATCACCCGCGAGAGCCCGAACTATCCGACAGGCGTATGAGACAGGCAAAAAAAAGGGCCGCGCAACGGCCCCTTAAGACTTGGGAGAAAAGTGAAGGACGAAAGATCTAGTAGCAACAAGACTTGAAAACTGAGCGTCAATTTTAGCGAACGATGAGAGTATTTGCGCCCGACTAATTCCTTGCGCCTCTCACTGTTCATCAAAAAGCTATGACGAAAATCCTCTCCACGCATCATTCGAATTGGTGATGACCGGTGTTTTTTCTAAAAGCGCCGCGCAGGCGGCGGGATCGCGATGATTTGGACGGATTCGCCCGAAGGGCAGACGCGACGGCTCTCTTAAGTCTTGCGTTGCGCGCTATTCACAAAGCGGCGTCTGCGCCGTCGCAGCGCGCTCTATGATCGCCGCCTGGCGGCGCGCCGGAGTTGTCGCCGGGAAAGTAGAGGGCCTCGCGACGACCCCAATTGATAAAAAATTGATCGTCGTAAATTTGCGTGAATGGCGAGCTGAAAATTGAGCGCGTAGTACCGAACCCCGAGTTACTGAAGCGTCCGCGGTAATTTCGTCCACCCCCCCGACGTTCGCAAGAAACGTTAAGACAAAAGAAATGGGCCGGCATCATCCAAATGGATGAGGCCGGCCAAAAATAATCTTAAATCAATTGTATACGCTTATTCGTCCATTGGCCTGCCGAGCGCGGCCAGTCCGCCAAGAAGCGCGACCACTTCCGCCTGCCGTTTGCATCCGGTCTTTTCCATGACGCCGCGCAAATGGGTGCGAACGGTGTTGCGCGACACGGACTGCTCGGCGGCGATTTCTTCGAGCGTCTTGCCGGCGACAAGGCCGCGGGCGATGCGCGCCTCGGCTGGCGTGAGGTCGTAGAGCGACTGAACCAGCTCGGTCGCCGGCGCCTGGGACGATCCCACCGGGGTCATCACCAGAACCGCCGCGCAACGCACGAAAATGTCGCGCGCCGCACCGCGAATCGGCACAAGATTGGCGATCATCGGACCTGCGTCGTCGCCTGAGCGGGCCGCGAAGGATCGCGGCGCGCCAACGCGGTCGTGATCGAGCGCCTCCATCGCCTGACGCAGGAGACCGTCGGCGGCGGCGTCGACGAGCGACACGCGGTCATGCGCGCGCCAGCGAACGTAGGCGCTCAACGCGCTGCTCGGGTCGTTGGCCGAAATGACGCGCCCGTCGTCGTCCAGCACCAGCGCCGGAAGGCCGATGAGCGCGAAGGTTTCGCCGGCGACGCGCGCACGCTCGAGCTGCAGCCGCGTGGCGAGGAACGCCGCGCGCGCCAGATGCGGGCGCAGTTCGTCAAGCTGGCGGATGATCGACGGTTCGACCGGCCCGCGATGATGCGCGCGCTCGAGGCAGATAATGCCGGTGTCGCCGGTCGGCAGCGCAATCGCCGTCGCGGCGCTGAACCCGAGCCCGCGCGGCCGCAGAAATTCAGAGTAGTTGGGATCGCGTTCGAGCTCCTCCGCCGTATAGACGTCGTCGTCGGTGAGAAAGCCCGGATGGCGCCGGCTGAACAGCTTGCCGCCGCGCGTGCAGTTGCTGAGCCAGTCGCCGCGCATGAAGTTCTCGACATGTTCGCAAATCGCCGGGGACGCGGTCCACCGCGAGACTCTTTCGCGTGCGGCGAACAGCACGCCGCCCTGTGCTTCGGCCAGATGCGAAAGCTCGTCGAGGACATCCGGCCACATGTCCGGCGCAAATGAGCATTCGTAAATGCGGTCGATGAGTTCCTGAACCATCCTCAATATCTCTTGTTGGACGGCCACGCTAAAGGCGCGAGCGCTCGAAATAAATCCTATGCAAACGTGCGGCCGACAAGATGGTTCCAGCCGGCCGCCCTATTGGCGAGCTATCAAGATCGATTCCAAAAGTTTAGAGCGCGCCTTTTTTTCACGAAAAACCGGATTCCGCTTTTTCGCGGCGCGCGCTAGTGCCTGCCGGCGTCGATCGCGACCCCTTTGCGCTCCTTGTGGATATAGGCGATGAACGCCGTCATCTTCGGATCGTCAGCCGGCAGCGCCGTTCCCTGCAGCGGATTCTTGATGCACCAGTTCACCATTTCAAAGAGTTGCGCGACCTTGCCAAGCTGTTTTTGGAATTTCGGATAGGTTTCCGGATGGGTGTTGGCGGCGTTCGGGTGGCACTGGGCGCAGGCGACGCCATTCGTGCCGACCGCGCCGCTCGTCCAAAGTTCGCGGCCTTTCTTGGCGACGGAATCAAATTCGCCCTGCCAGCGGTCGACGTCGGTCGTCGTGAATTCGTCGGCGCGCGTTGCCGGCGAAAGCAGCGCGGCGCCCAAAACAAGCGCAATCAAATAGCGGCGCATATTCCTTCTCCTCGACTTAGTAGTGCTGTTGCGGCGCCTTGCGAATGATCGCCTCTTGATATTTCTTGTCGACCGGCTTCCCGAGCTTCGGATCGTAGCCGACGACGCGCTCCTGATTGTCCCACAGCTGATAACGCGCCGTGACGCGGCCGGAGTTCACGTCGATCATCTGCCAGCCTGTGGCGTCGCGTTCGAAGAACGGATCGGCGCGGTTCATCGGCACCGTCAGAACAGGCACATGCGCGCCGGCCTGCGAATAGGTGTCGGGATAGGGCCAGGGCCAGGCCGTCGCCATCACCGCATTGAAGGAGATGTTGCCGATCTGATTATATTGGATCTGGTGCACATGACCGTAGATGACGCTGACGTTCTTGAACGGCTGCAACAGCGCCTGGACCTGTTCGGCATCGTCAGTCCAGAAATTCCAGCCCTTGTAGATTTTCTGCAAGGGCGAATGCGAGAAGACGATGAGCGGCGTGTCCTTGGACACTTTGTCGAGATCGTCCTTGAGCCAGGCGCGCTGCTTGTCGCCGACCATGAATGGCGAGCCGTTGGGATTGTCGAGCCCGGCCATCTCAAGCATGCGCTGCTCGGCCGTTGGCCAGCGATGAAACGTCCATTCGTCCGTCGTGAGAATCGAATTCAACACGACGAAATGCACGCCCTTATGGTCGAAGCTGTACCACTGCGGACCATAGAGCTTCGACCAATAGTCGCCGAGGTCGAAATAATAGTCGTGCTCGCCCATGACGCAGTGAAATTTGCTCTTGAGATGCGACAGCATCTCGCCGCCGTGGTCGAGTTCCTCCTTCTTGCCGAGCTGGGCAAGATCGCCGCCGAACATGACGAAATCCGCTTCAGGCGTGATGAGATTGGCTTCGGCGACGGCGCGCTTCAAGCCCATGTCCCAATTGCGTACGAAGCTCGCGCCTTTGATCTGCTGAATATGCGCGTCGGAAATATAGGTGAAGCTGAAATCCTCGCGGGTTCCTCCGAAAGCGAGGCGCACCATGGAGATCGGCAGGGTCGTCAGCGTTCCGGCCGCGGCGCCGGCGGCGATCACGCTGCGCCGGGTGATCAGTCTGGTCATGTCCTATCCTCCCTCGCGGCTTCGCGCTTGCGCGGGCGACGCCGCTTGTTTTTTGCGTCTTATTTCGACTGCGCCGTCACATAAGCGGGACTGGTCAGCGTCTCCAGGAAGGCGACGAGATCGTCGATCTGCTGATCCTTCAGATCCAACGGCCGAATGCCGCCGGAAAGATAAGGGTTGACCGGCCATGGATCGCTCGGACTCTTGCCGCCCTCATTGTAGTGCTTGACCACGTCTTTGAGCGTCTTGAGCGATCCGTCGTGCATGTAAGGCGCGGTCATCGCGATATTGCGCAGCGTTGTGGTCTTGAAGGCGCCGATTTCGTCGAAGGAATTTGTGACGGCGAAGCGGCCGAGTTCGGAGACCTTCGGATCGGCGAGCACGGTCTTGTCGACCGAGGCGCCAGCCGCTTTGGCCTTGAGGAATTCGGCGGCAAGACGCGGCACGTCGTCTTGGATGCGGTTGATGCCGACGCCGATGTTGTGGAATCTGTTGTCGGTGAAGAGCGCCTGCGTCTGTTCGATGACATGGCAGGAGACGCAGCGTCCCTGACCGACATAAAGGTCGAAGCCGCGCTTCGCCTGATCGCTGATGGCGTTGCGGTCGCCACCGAAATACCATCTGTCGAAGGGCGAATCGCCCGAGACGATGGTGCGCTCGAAACTCGCGATCGCCTTCTGCACGTCATTCATCGTCACGTCGCGGCCGGTCTTGTCGAACGCCTTCTTGAAGCCATCGACATAGGCCGGGTCTTCGCGAATGATCTTGAGCACCGGGTCGTGATTGGGCATCCCCATTTCCACGGGATTGACCATCGGGTGCTGCGACTGGTCCTCTAGCGAGGGCGAGCGTCCGTCCCAGAACTGCGACGTGTAGTAGGCGGCGTTGATCACCGTCGGGGCGTTGCGGGTGCCGGTCAGCTTGTGATGGCCTTCTGAAACGCGCAGAGGGCTGTCGGTGAAAGCCTTCTTGTCGTTATGACAGGTCGCGCAGCTCACCGTGCCGTCGATCGAGAAGCGCGTGTCATGGAAGAGCTTGTCGCCGAGCGCCACCTTCTCCGGCGACTGCGGATTGTCGGCCGGAATCGGGACTTTTGGCAGGCCGAGCAGCGGCTCGGCCATCGCCGATCCGCCGGCCAGCAAGGCCGCAAGCGGAAGCGCGGCAAGCGTCGTCTTGACGGATTTCCGGACATTAGGAATGCGCGCCATGTGCTCCCTCCGCTGACGCTCGGCTTATCGCCGGCTCTTGTTTTCTCATTAAGTTTGCGCTGCTTTTAGCGGCAGGGCAAGTCGTCGTTGTGACGCTCCGAAGGGAAATCGAAGAATTCGGAGGGCGAATATTCCGCTTTCGCGAGTAATAATTGTGCGCTGCACTGCCGGGGCGCAATAATTTGCGCTTCTCTTCATGTGATTTGCAATCGGTCGTTTTCGGCTTACCTGTCACGTTCATGCTACATAGGATTGATTTTAAAGAATGTCGCTTCGGCGCGCCCTTCCGCCGCGAACGCGGCTGTGATAGCTGACGGCCGAGAGAGACGATGTTTTGCGGTGCGAAAGCGCCTCGGCAAAATCACTAAGGGAGGAAGTGATGCATCTGACACGGTTCGCCGCGCTCGCGGCGACTCTATTGGCGCCCGCCCTGGCCGCCGCAGGCGATCTGCGCGCCGACGCCAACGCCGTCTTCAAGCCGATTGACGCAGCCAGCGTCGCGGCGGTCGTCAAGAATAATGAGATCACCCCCGCCAAGATCGAACTAGGCGGAAAGCTCTTTTTCGATCCGCGGCTTTCGAAAAGTCAGATCATCAGCTGCAACTCATGTCACAATCTCGGAACGGGCGGCGCCGACGCAGGTCCGACGTCGATCGGCCATGGTTGGGCGAAGGGGCCGCGGCGCGCGCCGACGGTGCTCAACGCCGTATTCAATGTCGCGCAGTTCTGGGACGGGCGCGCCGTCGACCTTAAGGCGCAGGCGAAAGGTCCGGTGCAGGCGGATGTCGAAATGAACAATACGCCGGGACAGGTCGAAAAGACGCTCAACAGCATTCCTGCCTATGTCGCGGAGTTCAAGGCGGCCTTTCCCTCGGATCCCAATCCCGTAAGCTTCGATAATATGGCCAAAGCGATCGAAGCATTTGAGGCGACGCTGACGACGCCCAATTCGCGTTTCGACAAATTCCTCAAGGGCGATGTCAACGCGCTCAATGACATGGAGAAGAACGGCCTGCGTCTTTTCCTCGACAAGGGATGCGCCGGTTGTCATGGCGGCGTCAATATCGGCGGCAACGGCTATTTCCCCTTTGGAGTCGCGCAAAGGCCGAGCCTCGAAATTCTTCCTGTCGCGGACAAAGGCCGGGCCAAGGTGACGAATGACGCAGCGGACGAATTTGTCTTCCGCTCGGCGCCGCTGCGCAATGTCGCCCTGCGCGCGCCTTATTTCCACACCGGCTCCGTCTGGACTCTTGAACAGGCGGTTGACGTGATGGCGAAAGATCAGCTCGGCGAATCTCTCTCCGATCAGGACGTCAAGGCGATCGTGGCCTTCCTTGGGACGCTGAACGGCGAACCGCCGAAAGTTGCCTATCCTATGCTGCCGCCGCGCTCATCCAGCACGCCGATGCCGCAGTAAGCCGCAAAGCGAAGTCCGACAAAGTCTCGAAGCGAGCGCCGGTCGGTCGGCGCTCGCCGCTCTGGCTGTCACAATATTGGGTTGGCGGTTTACTAATTTCCTGCGCCGCACAAAGGGTGCGGAAGGGACGCCGTCAAAATGAAAGTCGTACATCATTTTGGAATGTTGCTTGCGGCTGTCGCGACGGCGGCGTGCGCGCCGGTGCTTGCGCAGGATCAGGCGAATCCGTTCGTGCGCATCGGCCACATCGTGGTCATCTTCACCGAGAATCGCAGCTTCGATCATGTGTTCGGGCTGTTTCCCGGCGCCGAGGGCGTAAATTCGGCCGAGCACCCGCCACAAGTTGATTTTGATGGACGGCCGCTCGCCGCGCTGCCGCGTCCCCGATGGGATGATCGCTTTCCACGGCGTTTGCCGAATGCGCCGTTTCGCCTCGAATCTTTCGTCGACGTCGATGGTCACACCATGGACCCGGTGCATGATTTTTATCTTGAGAAGGAGCAGATCGACGGCGGAAAAATGGATCGCTTTGTCGAAGCGTCGAACGCCGGCGCGCTCGTCATGGGCTATTACGACGGCTCACAGCTCAAACAATGGGCCTTGGCGAAGGAATTCACGCTCGCCGACCATTTCTTTCACGCCGCCTTCGGCGGTTCGATGCTCAATCACTTTTTCCTCATCTGCGGTTGCGGGCCGGTCTTCGACAATCCGGTCGAGTCGGTTCGAAAGAAATTTCTGCCAAAGCTCGCGACGATCAAAGACTCTCAAGGCGCGGAGCTGACAATTCGCGAGCGGGAAGAGGATTCTCCACAAAGCGTGCTCGACGGTCCGCCGCGGCACAAGCGCTTCGGCCGACTGACCGTGGATTTGGAGGCGATCGGCACGCTGCAGCCCGGAAATCCGATCTCGAAACATGACAAGACGGAAGCGCAGGAACGGCTGCCGCCGTTGCATCTGCCGACGATCGGCGATCGGTTGACCGAAAAGAACGTGAGCTGGGCATGGTATGCCGGCGGCTGGCGCGACGTCGTCGACGGCCGTCTCAAGCCCTACGAAGACAGGCCGGACGGCTTTCAGACTCACCATCAGCCGTTTGTCTATTTCGCCAATTACGCCGAAGGCCGGGAAGGACGCGCGCATCTGAAGGACGCCGACGAATTTTTCCGGGCCGCCGACAAAGGCGAGCTGCCGCAGGTCAGCTTTTACAAGCCGCTCGGCGTGTTCAACGGACATCCGGACTACTCCGATCTCGCCGCCGGCGACGCTCATGTCGCGGACGTCGTCGCGCGACTGCGCAAGAGCCCGAATTGGGCGGATATGCTGATCATCGTCACGGCGGATGAGAACGGCGGTTTTTGGGACCATGTCGCGCCGCCGAAAAGAGACCGGTTCGGGCCGGGAACTCGCGTTCCCACGCTGATCATCTCGCCTTTCGCCAAGAAGGGCTTCGTCGACAAGACCGTCTATGACACCCTATCAATTCTGCGCACGATCGAGCTGCGCTTCGGCGTCGCGCCGCTTGCCGAGCGCGACGCTAAGGCGACGGACTTGCGCAATGCGCTTATCGAGCCGTAATCCCTTGAGCCCGGAAAGGCCGTTCCGTCCGTCTGGCGGGGATCGCGCCGAAACGGCCACATTTGCGCCAAATGATTGCCTGCGCTAGCGCCGATACGTTGTAAGCGATTGTTTTAATACTTTATATATCCGTCATGCCGGGGTTGCATCTGCGTCATGTCCACTCCACTCGGGTAGGTCTATACCTATCTATAATGATTGTATTGGCTATTCGATAGATTGTGATGCTCTATACCAAGGGGTATTGTGTGGCGTTGGGGATATTGGAATTGTTGCGGCACGCT
>JALHNQ010000007.1 GCA_022843405.1 Methylocystis sp.
CTTCGAAAACTGCGCCGCCGTCAGCCAGAAGTGATCCAGAATCATCAGCGTCCCCTTTCAGGAAGCCGTGAATCACAACGCTTGGTTCATGCCAAGCAGTTTATGGGTCTGGACCCTAAAACAGGCATTCGGCGGCGAAGAGTTGGCCGACATTCGCGCAGTGTATGAGGATTACTGCGCGAAGACGGGCTGGGCGTTGCAATCGCGGCCGGCGTCCTTCTATCCCACTCACGATCGCGGTCCAGGCTATACCACTCGATGCTTTGGAGTAACCTTTGAAGATGGGAAGACAGGTAACTTCTCGATGGACAAGGCGCTAAGGGCCATAGCCGCGTAGGCTCCGTCGCCTTCTGAACGACGAAATCTTCCGGGCCGAGTTGCCCAGGTCAACCCACTTTGAACATCGAAGCATTAAGCGTGATCGCGCGCGATATCGCACAAGAAGAAAAAGCGAACAGCCGGCGCACACGAACTGCACACGCTATGATCTAAACATATGAAAACATGCATTGTTCGATCCAATCCATCATCGGCGCAACGGCGAATCTAATATCCTGATTTGTCAGCATTATTCATTTAGTCTCAACCGCGTAGGTCGCGTCGTGTGCACTCTATTCTACGCCTCGATACGACACTTTTCGCTGCTTTTCGATCTCTCAGCGCATACAGAGCGCGGCGACGTTCACGAAGCTCAAATCGGGGTCCGGCATGCCCGGATTGATCCGCGTGTCATACCCTCAAAGGGCTGGAGGTTGTCCTATGCCAGCGTCGACAACTTAATTTCACGTCGCATTCGGAGTTTCGCAGAGCCGAACGGCTACGCCCGCGTGAGGAAACGCCGCAACGCTAAGAAAGGACCCAGCAACATATATAGCGGCAACCACGTTAATCCTCGGCGTAACGTCAGGGCGTCGCGGGGGTCGCAAAGGAATCTGACCAGTTCATTCATGGCGAAGGTCATGTCGGCGCCCATCCGGACCTGAAAGCGCAACATTGCGAGTTCTCGTAGCATCGACTTCGACGTGCGTAGCCCGCCGGGAATCTCGTCCGCGCAGAGCTCCGCGACGACGAACGACATATTCTTGTCGTTACGGCGAGCCGGCGCCATTGTTGTCGGCCTCACTTGGTTCGCATCGTCGAGGAGAGATTGTGCGAGATCGATGGCGTTGCGAGTAAATGCGTTGCGCTCCAAATGGAGAAGGGCGTAAACGCCGTCTCTGCCGATTAAATGAAACGCTCGCTCAACGTCGCATAGCCATTTGAGCATCGCAAACGCATGGCCGCCTCCATGACTGCAAAGGTATCGCGCCGCATCCGCGTCATTCATCCCACGAATGCATCCCGCTGATGTTTCAATGACCAGAGCAGAACGCGAAAGTTCTCCAAAGTCAGCATTCATTGCGTGAGGGTTTGCCGTGAGGCGATGGTGCACTTCGACGCTATGGCCGTTGCGCACGTCCTCATACTCGAATGCGTGCAGCAAGAAGCCGAGTATGTCGATGGACTCCTCGGGAATCTCAAAGCTCGGCGTCTTGCGAAGATAGCCGTCTCGGCGAAGAATTTGATCGGCCGCCAAAAAATTTTCGGGAGCCACGATCAGGTCGATGTCGGTCGACTGCCTTACCGCCGGATCAGCCGCATAAAGACGATGCGCGGCGGCGACGCCTTTGAGAACAAGACTGTCGATTCCCTCCTCGCAAAACATCTTTGTAATTCTGACGGTTTCATGAGCCTGAGCGAGAAAGCGGACCTGCCCCAATCGATAATCCTGTTCAAGGCTCGTCATTGCGTTTCGCGGGATAGCTCCGGCGTCAAGCGCATGCAGTCGCGAGTAGGACAGCGCCGCCAGGCCGTGGCGCTGCGCATGCCAAACGAAGTCGTCCCAATCAATTCCATCCATCGAGACGTCGGATAGGCTCTCGTCGCCGGGTCGGGCGAGGGCGTGGAGAAGCCTCAGTTCATGCGACTCACGCAAGAGAGCGGAAAAACTAGAGATTTGAGACATGATCCTCGACACGCGCGATCACGTCGCCCATCGCGGCAAGATCGCGCGGGCGCCGAAGAACGAAAGCCGGGACATGATTGAGCAGATCCGCAGCCCAAGCGAGAAACTCGCTTTCGCGGCCAAGGGTATTGATGAAGAAGTTCAGCCAAACGTCGCGGCGAAGAAACGCCAAGGCCTCGAAACGATCGAGCCGTACTATCTTTGTCGTCTTCGAGTTCGACCATTCGAGAAAGAACAGGCTTGTTAACGGAACAGCGTCTGTTGAAAATAATTGGGCGGCGGGAACTGACCATTTGTCGTCGACATCCGGCGCCAAATAGGCGGCGCTCAAATCCTGACCTTTCATGACCGCCAATGATCTCAGCCGGAAAATCGGCAGACCCGGTTCGACGACATAGCGCCCTGCGCCGAGGCGATTCAACGCAAAGCGATCGTCCGAAAGGATTTTATATTCAGCCTCGCTGAACGCCGCGGCTAGCGTCGATTTACCTCTTCCAGAAGGTCCCAGAAAAGCGAGGCCCTTGCCATCGAGCGCTAAAGCGCAGCCGTGTAACGGAAAAAATCCGCGCTGGTGCAAGACTACGCCAATGGATGCGCCAAGGATGAACAGGCAAACCGCCGCAGGGTCGGAATCTACTGCAGGCTCCACGGCGACTCGCTGGCCGCCAGTGATATGAAAGCGAGCAACGCCCGACGCATTAAAAATTGCCTCTTCTTGCGCGATTTTGAATCCAACACGCGAGCCTAATGATCTCTGGAGTCGCCTTGGAACGGCGCCCAATTCAATGCTGACCCAGTCCTGTCTTGCGGTAGCCGCTGGCGCTGCCTCAGGCAAGCCGAGGTCGATAGCCGACTCGATCGATAGTCCGTGAAGTCGATAGCTTCGCATGTTCCGAAGGTCGTTCGGGCGTTGCATAGGCTGCGCGCCTACGTCCGCGGACACAGCAGGAGGCCGAGCGACAACGGCCGCCAAAGCTTCAGCGACACGACAGAAACATCTTCACGCGCATCAGAATCAAGGGCGCGAAACCCCTCTTCGATCTTATTTTGATCGACGACGGAATTCCAAAGTTCATTCTTCCGGAAACGTTCGAATTCCAGTCGCATGGTCGTCGCGTGAGGCCGTATCATCTCATTGTAGCGCAAGAACACTTCGCCCTTATCCAGCCGATCTGCGATCTGCTTTGGCGCGAAATCCCTCGCTGTTGATCGGATCAGCATCCGGTTGAACCCCGACGAAACTTTGATGTGCGATGGCGTCGACAGACAGCTCTCCACCAAGCTCTTGTCGAACAGCGGATGACGGTATGAAATCTTGCTGTTCTGGTCGCTGAGGTCATCAAAGAACCATCCGCCCAATTGCGTGGTCAGATGGATCACTGCAATTTCCTCGTCACGCACCGAGCGGAACGTTCGCGTATGCGCTTCCCAGCCGCTCTCGATGCATTCTGACTCAAAATCCCCACTTCCCGGAAAGTCGGCGCGCAACGCATGATGGCGCGTGTAGTCCTGCGCCATCATGCGGCGCTTAAGTCGAAGAATTGACCAAGGCAGAAAAGGCTTTATGACGCCCTGAACAAGCGTTTGAAGCACACGCTCGCCGCTTGACGTGCGCCGTCGAAACTCTCCGAGGACGCGCCCTACCTTTCCATTCGCCAATGATTCCGCCAAATAGCTGTCGGCAAAGCCTGATATGAGCAGATCGCCGCCCAAACCGGACAACATTACGTCGAGGTCTTCAGCTTGCGCGGCCTTCTCAATTTCTTCGTCCGAGCCGCCGCTCACTTCAAGCGGCGGACCTCCCTGAAATGTCGTGCGTCCGATGAGGTCCGCCAACGGATCGCGACTCACATTCACGACGTAGTGGACAGACAAATTCGGGTAATGTCTCGCGAGCGCATCAATATATTGGCGCTCATCCGTGGCGGGTCCGCTGTATCCCTCCGGCAACGCCACGCTGAACGCGTGCATTTGCCGATCGCGGTTTCCTGCGCAGACAATCGCCGCGATCGTCGAGGAATCCAATCCGCCCGACACCATGGCGCCGATCACGCCTCGCGCTGGAATGCGTGAGCGAACCGCTTGAACGAGTTGGTCCTGGAAATTCTCGAGCAATGCTGCGTCGGGAATTCCGCGTGCGATTCGCGTATTTTCTGGACGCCAATATCGTTGCTGCTTGAGCGAAGCTCCGCATCTCTCGAGAACTGTTCCTGGCCTTACGGCGCGAACCGCCTCGTAAAAGCTGTGATCTTCAAACGCCGCTCCGTTGAGCAAATAGGCGGCGAGTGAGTTCAGTCGAAAGTTCGTGTTCGCGTTCGGCGTGGCGATCAGCGGCTTGGCTTTGCTGGCGAAGTAGACGCTCGCGCCATCGAGCAGATAGCATAGTGGCCTAACGCCAAAATGATCTCTGAAAAGACAGAATCGCTTCGATGTCTTGTCGTAGAGCGCTCCTGCAAAATCGCCATTCAAAACGTCCGGAAAAATGCTGGAGTCTTGTGTGACGAGCTTGCAGACGAGTTCAACGTCCGTGATCTCGGCCAGCGGATGCTGCGACGGCAGCAACGACGCCTCTAGGTCGCGCCGGTTATAGAGGCACGCATCCATGAGAAGGTGCAATGATGCTGATCGCGCAAGAACCTCGCGCTCCAACGACGCGCCGGTCCAACCCACGATAAAATGTTCGTCGATCTCAACGATTGAGACAACAGCAGCGTCAGTTGACTTTGCGATGGCGTCGACCGCACGACGATTGGCCGCAAGAGCGGGCGTCGGCGAAAACGCGCCAAAAATAAATGTCATCGGATCGATAAATTGCCGAATTGGGAAAACGCGTTCGGCGCGCCGGGGTCTGTGACATAGATTTCGCCCACGGTCAGCCAAGTATGAGCAAGCATTTCGCTTGCATCTTCCTGCTTAATCCCAAGGTGAAAGACCGGGTCCAACCCCGCTCTCCGCGCCCATAGAAGCGCGGCGACCGACCGGACCAGACAATCGGATCGCCAGGGGACATAATGGCAGGCGACGCCGATGGCCCATGCGATTCCTCGCGCGCGATCGTGAGCGGGCGCCGCTACTGAAGGCTCTTGCTGACCAGCTAACGCCATCTGAAATAGGTTTTGAATCGGCAAGACCGCTACCAAAATTCTGCCAATCAGAAGATATCCCACTGCCGCAAGCAGCATCGCCTTGCCGTCGAGATCGAGGCTCAGAAAACGCCAAATTTTATTCACGGATAATTTCCACCAAGTTCTCGCTAACCAGCGCTTCCACAAATTCCCGGGCGTCGTCGGCGCATTCCGCTGGAGTGGTCGCGAATTCCGTCTGCAGCTGGCCGCACAGTTGAGCCAGGTTCGTCGGCTTCTCGAGAAGCGTCCAAATTCGTAAGCCAGTCCCGGACAGGCCGTAATAATTCCCGCGTTCGGGATTGAGGAGCGCGATTTCGCCTTCCCCGAGAACAGCTTCCGGAATGTCCTTACGTCGTACGAATCGAATGTCGGTCATCTGCGCCGGCGCCTCTCAAGTCGGATCAACGTCGATGAGCGAATAGTCGACCCTCAAATAGCCGTCGGCCCCAACCGACACGGCGTCTGGCCGAGCGCGTGCGATCTCTTGGGCGATGCCGCCACTGCGAACCGGCCCACCCCAGATGTATCGGAAAGAATAAATGCTCAACCCGCTCGGCGCTCGCCCGACGCAGGCAATGTTCGTTTTGAGGCGCGCATCGCTAGGCATCATCATCATAGCAACGTCGGTGCCCGACACTGACGACCCACGCGTGATATCCTTGATCTTGCGGATCGTGAGAACAGGTTTGGTCCACTGAGGCTTCTCATCGGCGGCGCCCAAGCTCGCTTGCGCTTTTCCATTTTTCTTATCGGCGGCATCATTGTTCATGGCGACGCTCCATCAGCATGGAATGACAACCATACTATATTACCGTCCGCGGACGACAACCGGTCGTTTAGTTTCTTATGGCGGTCTGCGGTTGCCCGTCTTAAGCTGTTCAGGCCAACATTGGTGGCGGCGCTGAGTTCAACCTCAAGGGGTCGGCAGAGGCCAGCGACAGGCGAAGCCGACGTGGCGGTCGATTATGTCATCGACACGGCCTCTCCCGACGCTACAAGCGCTTCTAGCCCACTTGCCGCGGGCTTCATCGCGAGCGCGAACGGCTCTTGTCCGGCATTCTCTCAAGACGGATCAATGTCGATGAGCGAATAGTCGACCCTCAAATAGCCGTCGGTCCCAACCGACACGGCGTCCGGCCGAACGCGCGCGATCTCTTGGGCGATTCCGCCACTACGAACCGGCCCACCCCACAGGTAACGGAAAGAATAAATCCTCAACCCGCTCGGCGCCAGCCCGATGCAGGCGATGTTCGTTTTGAGGCGTGCGTCGCTGAACATCATCATCATAGTGCCGTCGGTGCCAGACCCTGTCGACGAACGCGTGATGTCCTTGATCCTGCGGATCGTGAGAATAGGTTTGGTCCACTGAGGCTTCTCATCGACAGCCTTTGAGCGCGCTAGCGCTTTTCCGTTTTTCTTATCGGCATCATCATTGTTCATGGCGACGTTCCATCCGCGTGGAAATTGCAACCATACTATATTACCGTCGGCGGACGACAACCCGTCGCATTGTTTCTCATGGCGGTCTGCGAATGCCCGTCTTAAGCTGTTCAGGTCAACAAATTGGAGGCGGCGCTGAATTCAACCTCAAGGGGCCGGCAGACGTCAACGACAGGCGAAGCCGACGTGGAGGTCGATTATGTCATCGACACGGCCTATCCCGACGCTACGAGCGCTTATAGTCCACTTGCCGCGAGCTTCATCGCGAGCGCGAACGGCTTTTGTCCGGTATTGCGAGCGGGCGCGCCTTTCACGCTCGTAGATTTCGGGTGTGGGCAGGGCGGCGAACTCCTGACCATCGCCGCCGCCAATCCAGCCGGTCGGTTCATTGGCGTCGACATTAATCCAGTTCATGTCGCCGCTGGCGCAAATCGGGCGGCGATGGCGGGACTACAGAACGTTTCGTTCCTGTGCATGGATTTCGAAGATGAGCTGGTTGATAACCTACCAGACTTCGAAATTGGCGTTATCAACGGCGTCTGGAGCTGGGTGCCGGTTTCGAAGCGCGAAGCCCTGCGGAATATCTTGCGTCGCCGGCTCAAGCCGAACGGATTGACCGTCGTCAGCTATATCGCAATGCCGGGCTGGGCGCCCCTGCTTCCGATTCGGGCGATCTTCGAGACGTTGACGCGCGATTCATCTGAGTCCTCCCTCGAAAGGGTCGAGGCGGCGCTATGCGCTGCGGGCCGGCTGCAGGAACTGGGGGCTGAATATTTCGTCGCCAATCCGGCTGCACAAAAATTTTTCGACGAGCTTCGCGTCTCGGATCGGCAATATCTTGCCCATGAATTTTTGAACAAGGCGTTTAACCCGTTTTACGTTACGCAGGTCGCGGCGTTTCTCGAACCCGCGGGACTGCGCTTCGCTGGCAGCCTGCCGGAACGAGAAAACGGCCTGATTCACGGCCTCTGCGACGATCGCATTTCATCTTTTCTCGACAGAGAAGCCGATCCTGTTCAGAGAGAATTCGTCAAGGATCTCTTCAACAATACAGGAGGCCGTTGCGACATTTACATCAGGAGCGACGCGCCATCGCCACCGATGCGTGCGGATCTTGAGCCATTTTGGTTCTTGCCCGGACCTTGCGCCGATGTCGCAGCTTCAGGCCTAGCGAGGCATGGGCGAAGCCTTTCGATCGAAGACCCCTTTTACCGCGAATTGTCCTCGCTCCTGCACCAGTCGAGCGTTCGAATTGCTGACCTCGCCGCCCGAGAGTCGATTGTAAAACTTGCACAAGGCGAACTCGAAAAAAAATTGATACGAGCGGTAATTCTAGGCATCGCAGTCGTTGGGCTGGAAAATTCGAACGCGAAGTTCGATGCGCGTAATCGCCAACTGAGCCTGCCGATCTCTTTCAATCGAATCGCGCTTGTGGAAAATATTTTGGCTGACGGACGTCGATTGCTAGCTGACCCCGTAACAGGCGGTGGGCTTGAATTGACAGCGATGGAGGCGGAACTGCTGATCGCGCATCTGAACAACAAAGGAGAGGGAATCGAGGCGTCGGTTGACGATCGGCTATGCGAGATCGGCTATCCACTAAGAGCTTTTGGCAAACCCATCGAAGATCGAGGTTGGCGTTTAGCGCTTATTGCGGCGGCCAATCAAGAATTTGTTTCCAAGAATATCCCCCTCCTCTTACGTCATCAGGTGCTTTCGAACGCCTGATTTGGCCAGGGAGCCGCGGTCGATTGAATTTCGGTCAATCTGCCATCGACAAGCTGGACAGATAGATCAACCGCGCGGACCTGTTCGCGGCGATGCGTCGCCAATATCATCGTGACGCGCCCCCTAAGCGCTTCGATCCCCTCCATCACCGCTTGCGCATTGCTTTCGTCGAGCGAGCTTGTTGGCTCGTCAAGAATCAATAGTGCGGGCTCGCGAAGCAGTGCGCGCGCTAGTGCGAGCCGCTGCCGCTCACCCCCTGAAAAACGGGCGCCGCGATCGCCGACGATGGTGTCCATCCGTTGCGGCAAGACATCGACGAATGCGGCGGCTCCTGAGATGGTCAGGGCGTGATGAAGTTCGCTCGCAGTCGCTTCGGGCTTCGCGACAAGCAGATTCGCGCGGATGGTGTCATTGAACAGGAACGGTTCTTGCAAGAGATAAGCGCTAGAATTCCGCCATTCCCGCGCCAGATCGTCCGTCAGAGCGCGATCGTCGACCCATATGCTTCCTTGAGTTGGCCTCAAGAGGCCAGCCAGCAGGTCAAGCAGCGTGCTTTTTCCGGCGCCCGACGGTCCTGAAAGGACGGTAAGCGTTCCGGGCGGCAGGCGAAGATTGATGTCAGTGAGCGCGTCGGGGTCGTTTTCGCCATGCTTGAAGCTCACATGCTCAAGACGAACGACCGGGCACGGGTTGAAAGCTCTTGGCGACCGCCCACGGAGAGGCTCGCGCGCATTGGCGCAAGCGGTTATGAGAGAAAATAAGGTTTGAGCGCCCGGCGACGCATGCAGGAGCTGCTGCATCGTCTGCTGCAACCCTTGGATCAACGGGAGAAGCCGATAAAAAATTAAAGTAAGCGCGAGGACTTGCGCGACGGGCATGTGAAAAAAGGCGACGCTTAGCCATAGGAAGATCGCCACCACTCCTGCGCCGGCAATGTCTTGAAACAGCCGCGCGTTAGCGCTGCTTCGGATATAGGAAAGCCAATTGTCCGTGACCTCGTCAATCACCCTTGAAAGGGCGGAAACATGCAGATCTTCAGCGCCATAGCTTTTTGCGATCTTCAGCCCGGCGAGAAATTCAGACGCCTGATGGTGGAAGTTTTCATAAGCGGACGAGAGCGCTTCTCCAAGACGCAGACTCTCGACCAACCTCGCCCGGACCAGCCAAGCAAGTAGGAGTCCGGTTCCCAATGCGCCAAAGGTCAGCGTAGGCGCGATCAGGCACGCAGCAATGACATGCGCGACGATCAATATGGCCTTGCTCAGCATGTCGAGCGCATAGTGGATGGCAGAATCGAACCTGTCACACTCGGCGGTGAGAGCAGAGAGAAGGGTTGCACGCCGCTTCCCGCGCAGAAAAGACCAATTTGCATGGGCGATGGCCGCATAGAGTTCAACTCTGGCGTCGCGTATGAGATTTAGGCGAAGACCGCTGAGATAAAGATCGCTTTGCCGAATGAGAAACGCGCGCGCCGACGCAAGACCAATGAAAATGGCCAAGACGCCTAAGAGGCTCGACTGCAGGCCGAATCTGCTGGCGAGCTGCGGCAGCCATCCCGCGCCCTCTTGCGTAGATCCTGTAGCCGCATCGAGCGACTGCACGAGTGGAACAACGTAGAGAAGGGCAAGGCCTTCGCTCAATCCGCCAAGCAACATCAGCGTACTTGCAACCAGCATCTGGCAAAGGCTCGCCCGTCCAAGCAGCGCCTTCCAGAATTGCAGGATCTGGCGCAGCGTATCCGGGATGGAGAGGGAAGAGCGATCGTCGTTCACCAGCTTCGCCCCGATTATTCGAACGCGCCGTCGACGCAAGAATGTTTGGTTCGGCCCTTCATGACGGACTGGCGACCGGATGCAATTTGCGCGTGTGGGCCGCTTGACGAAATCGCCGTGTCGGTTTGCTTCGCTTGCGCAAATCCTTCATGCTGACGCAGACTTTCCTATAGGGTGTCGCATTAGGCGATGAGCGACGCCTCAATCGTCGTCGCCGAGCGATCAACCGATGTTTCCGCCGTTGCGGAGCTGCGCGAAGTCCTGGCTGTCGCGGCCACGCGCTCCCTCAATGACATGCCCAGTTTTTAATCGTCCAACAGCTCGCGACTGTCGGGAGCCATCTTGGCTTGAGAATATTCGATTTCGTATCGAAAAAGCCATTAAACGGGTTCTTCCTCACTTTCTGTCGCGCCGTTGATCCGACCACGCGAGAGCGAAGATCGGTTCCTGCGCGAACGACTACAACCACAGGCGTTCGCTTCCTCCCTCGGCTACGCGACACCAGCAGAATACGCAGCAAATCTCATCGCAACAGGCGATCGGCTGCACAACCACGACCAGTTCCGCCGATCGCCTGTCGCTCACCAATCGTCGGGACTCAGCTTGCTGCCGGATAAAAATTCGGGTGCAGGTCAGTATCGGCTAAGCCATTGAAATTCAAAAATATACGAGTCCAGCATCGAACTGTCGATCGACATCGGGGCTTTGTCGAGAACGGACCGAGAAGCGCCTTGAGGCGCGACTTCTTTCCAAACACGGCAAAGGCAAGGCTCATGACGGCACCAGAATCAGTCCGCTGAAAGGGAATCACGCCTTTCGCAATCCATTAAGCGTCGCTAACCCGACTTCGTCGCCCTGAAAGCTTGATCCAAACTATTGTCATTCGCTTTGCGAAACGATACAAACCTCGCTGGCTGGATCAATGATCATATGGCTCCGATCTTGCACCTTGAGCTATCGCTCGATGCACGCAAGCGATTTTTTTTGCGGAGAAACGCAGGGAGGCCATGCAATGCCGCGTCTACCGTTCAGAGTTCAGTTTGGCGCGTCTGGAGATTATAAGTTGTGGGCCGCGGATGGCTGGCATCACGACGCGAATGATCGCGAGCACACTTGGGCCAACCACCTCGCAAAGTTGCGGGTCATGCTTGAGTTCACGAATACGGACCTCCTGCTGGAAGTCGATGTAATTCCGCTATCCGTAAGGGGAGTAAATCAAGAGCTGTTCGTGTTCATGAATGGCGCCTTTGTGGCGTACTGGCCGGTGGCGCAGTCGGGTATAAAAAAGGCGCGCATAGAATCAGCGCTCCTTGGCGCTCGAGAAAGCGTCATCGCTTTACTAATGCCAAACGCATTGTGTCCGCGCGACGTCGGCGTAAGTACCGACGAACGAACACTGGGTTTGGCGTTTCGGTCTCTGTCGATCTCTGCGATCGAATGATTCGGAGCGCGTCGAGGCCCAATCCATCGGATTGAGGGCATGATGCCGGATCTCGAGAGATTTATACCAGACCTCGTCGAAGCGACAGCTTACGAGAATCGCCATCGTTACGTGCTTTGTGGCGATTTTGTCTGCGGAAAGCGGGTGTTCGATGTGGCTTGCTGAACGCATATTGCGCTGGACTTCCCGGCTGCACGTCGAAGATGAAAAGCTGCGCCAGCGCAACGATGAATTCCTGCAGGCGAAGCGCGTCGCCGGGGAGGGGATTGCCGCTTTATCTGATGAACTTGCGGAGCCCGCGATCGGACGACTTTCGGAAGGCGTTGCTGACGACGAAACGCGAGAGTTTGGCTGCGGCAACGAATCGTTCAACCAAGAGTTGACCTTCCTTCGGCGAGCGTTGAAAGAGCGCGATAGCGAAGCTCTCAATGCTCTCGAAGATCTCGCGCGTATCGAGCAGGAGCTGGCGACAGCACATTCGCAATTGGAAAAGTACGCGTCGCTGTTCAGCCAGCATCGCGACAGGTTGCAGCGGTTTGAGCGACAGCTGGGGATTGTTAACGCGAAGCACGCGGTCGATCAGCAATTGGTCAAAGCCGCGCGGGCAGTGCGGAACGTTTTGTCCCAGTCCCCCCTCGGCCTTGTAATGCACGGCGGGCGTCTGCGCGCCGCAATCGCCGCTTATGCCCCCAGCAGGCCGCTTGATCGTTCCGAACGCAAGGAGATCGAGCGCAGCTTTCTTTTCGACCGAGAGTGGTATCTGGATCAGAACCCCGATGTCGCCAGGCACGGAATAGATCCTGTGGCGCACTACGTGCGTAACGGGTTCATGGAGGATCGCGATCCCCATCCGCTGTTCAACGCCGCTTGGTACCGCGCGATTTATGGCCGCGAACTAAATGGCGTTTCGCCGCTCATTCATTTCTTGCGCAACGGCGGCAGTCAGAAACGCGCCTCGCATCCATTATTCGACTCAGCATTCTATCTGCGCCAGAACAAGGATGTCGCCGGGCGCAATCTCGACCCGTTAAAGCATTTTATAGACGTTGGCGAAGTTGAGAGGCGCGACCCGCATCCGCTGATTTGGATGGACCGGCTGGCTGTTCAACCTAGCCTCGGAGGCGTCGAGCGGCCATTTAAAGCATATATCAGCGATTCCCGCTTTTTCCTCGCCAGCGTTCATCCGCTATTCGACGGAGAATTTTATCTCCATGAGAATAGGGACGTATGCAAGCACGGCATATGTCCGCTGCTGCATTATTGCGCGGTCGGCTGGCGCGAAGGGCGACAACCGCACCGAGCCTTTGCCGGCGATTGGTATCTCGAACAAAATCCCGACGTTCTATCAGCGCAGATTAATCCATTGATCCACTTCGTTATGTCGGGGGCGTGGGAGGATCGCTCACCACATCCCCTCTTCGACACGAGGTTCTATGTGCGTCAGAACCTCGATGCGCGCACCGGAAAGCAAGACGTGCTGACGCATTATGTCACCGTCGGAGGTGAGGAACGGCGCGAAACTACGGAGAAAATCAAAGTCGACGACATGAAGGAGATCGTGCCGAGGGCTTACTGGCATCGGTTTGATCCGATCTCCGCTTTCACCTTTTTCGGCGAAACGCGTATCTCGGCTCCGGCGCTGGTTGATATTGGCGGCGACCAGTTCGATAGCTCTTGGCCGCCATCTCCCGAGGTCGCTTATTGGCTGCCGCAGCAGCTACGCGATTACATTATTGAACGCTACGGCGAAGATGAAATCCCATTCTACCTCTATTTGATGTCGGTCATCGACCGCTACGGAGATCGGCCGGATGCTTTTGCAGAATCAAAGGAACTGGCTGCGCTCAGACATCGGCTACGGGGCTGCTGCTCTCGAGGCAGGCGAGTCAAACAGCCAGATGTCTCGGTAATCGTGCCCGTGTACAACAATCTGGCGTTTACGCTCACGAGCGCCCTGAGTTTATTGGAAAGCAAGTCGCGCTACGCCTACGAAGTCATCATTGCAGACGATCGTTCCAGTGATCTGACGCAAGAAGTATTTTCGTCGGTGGGCGCGCCGATCGTCTATGTAAGGCAAGAGAAAAATCTCGGCTTCCTAGGCAATTGCAACGCTGCCGCACAGCACGCGAACGGCCGTTATGTCGTGATGCTCAACAATGACACCATCACGCTGCCTGGCTGGCTCGATGAATTGATAGCGCCTATGGAGAAAGACGCTCGCATCGGTCTAACCGGCTCGAAGCTGCTCAACGCGGACGGCACATTGCAGGAGGCTGGAGGCATCTTCTGGAATGACGGGTCGGCGTGGAATTTTGGCCGCAATAGCGATCCCCGTCTGCCTGAGTTCAACTATCTCAAGGACATCGATTATATTTCTGGCGCTTCGATCGCGTTGCCGACAAAATTATGGAAGGAGTTAGGGGGCTTCGATCCTATTTATTCTCCGGCGTATTGCGAAGACTCGGATATCGCCTTTCGCGTGCGCGACAGAGGGTTGCGAACGATCTATGCGCCCCATTCGGCGCTCGTGCATCACGAGGGCAAGAGCCACGGCCGCGACACGAGCAGCGGCGTTAAGGCGTATCAGATCTCGAACCAGAAAAAGTTGCTCGATCGTTGGCGAAGCGTTCTGGAGAAGGAACATTTCGCCAATGGCGAAAATGTCTTTTTGGCGCGCGATAGATCGCGCAATCGCCCACACATCCTCATGGTGGACCATTACATTCCGCAATGGGACCGTGATGCAGGGTCACGGACTATCTATCATTTCCTGCGCATGTTCGTTGAGGCCGGTTTTCACGTGAGCTTCTGGCCGGATAATCTCAACGAGGATCGCGAATATTGCGAGATGCTCCAACAAGCTGGAGTCGAGGTGCTCTATTCTGCCGCCTATGTCGATCGTTTCGACGAGTTCATGGCGGCAAACGGATCTTATTTCGATTACGCGCTCGTCAACCGTCCGCATGTTGCGCCCAAATATTACGATTCGATCCGCGCTCATTCGCACTGCGTGATCCTCTACTACGGTCACGACATCCACTATAAAAGGCTCGAGTCGGAACTCCTGACCAGCGAGGATCGCCGGCTCTCGGAAGAAATTGAACAATTCCGCAAGTTGGAACTGGAAAACTGGCGGAAGTCGGACGTTGTCCTGTATCCCAGCGATGAAGAGCGCGTCGAAGTCGAGAAGGCGTTACCGGGCGCGGTGGCCCGCGCCGTGCCGATGCTTGGTTATTTTCCCGCTGAACTCGGTGAGGCGCGCGCGAATATAGCGCAATTCGACGCTCGGGATTTTAATCAGCTGTTGTTCGTCGGAGGGTCTCATCCGCCAAACGTCGACGCGCTGCTTTGGTTCGCGAAGGAAGTCATGCCATTGATCGTCGCCGAGAGTCCGCAGACCAAGCTCAATGTCGTCGGTTCGTCGCGCATCCCTGAGATCGCCGCGCTGGAGTCGGAGGAGATCGTCATCAAGGGGCGCATAAGCGACGAAGAGCTTGCCAGACTTTATGCGACAGCAGGCGTCGCGGTCATCCCGCTTCGTTTCGGCGGCGGGGTGAAGGGTAAAACCATCGAGGCGCTTTTCCACACCATACCGCTTGTTGCGACTTCAGTCGGCATGCAGGGCCTCTATCCGCAGAAGCCGATCGCCTATGTTGCCGATGATCCGGAGAGTTTTGCCAAAGCCGTGATTTCGGCGCAAAGCGATCGCAAGACAGCAAAGTTGCATGCAGAGCGCGGCGCTTCCTTTATTGAAGAACATTATTCGCTCGACGCCATGCGGCGCGCATTTTTGCCTTTCATTCCAAAACTGGGCGCAGCGGAGAATGCCAATGTGACAGCGACGGCGCCATAAGGTCCTGGAGGCTGGTCGGGGAGAAAGCGGACATAATTAGGGATCGGACCGATGGCTAGAAGCGACGAAAAGATCGGGTTGATCCGCGCGCGAGCGCCGCTTCGCCTCGGTCTCGCCGGCGGCGGAACGGATTTGTCGCCTTACTGTCAGCTCCACGGTGGCGCAGTTCTCAATGTCACTATCGACCGGCACGCATATGCTTTTATCTCTTCGCGTAGCGACGGTAGAACCAGCTTCGCCGCGCTCGACATGGGCGTAGAAGAAGTCTTTGATGTCGAAGACTCATTTTCGGCGCCCACCTCGCTCCTGCTGCATCAGGGCGTCTACCGCCGTATCTCTAAGGATTACTTAGGCGGCGATAAGCCGGCGTTATCGATCCAGACCACGGTCGACGCCCCAGCCGGATCAGGTCTCGGTTCCTCTTCCGCGCTCATGGTGGCGCTGGTCGAAGCCTTTCGCGCGCGCTATGAGCTGCCACTCGGTCGCTATGAGATTGCGCATCTTGCATGGGAGATTGAGCGTGTCGATCTTGGTCTTGCCGGCGGACGGCAGGACCAGTATGCGGCGGCCTTCGGCGGTGTAAATTTCGTCGAGTTTCTTTCCAACGATCGTGTCATTGTGAACCCTTTGCGGCTCGTTCCTGGCGCATTGGAGGAAATCGAGTCGTCGATCGTCATCTGCTTTACCGGCCAATCGCGCAGCTCTCACGACATTATCGTTCAGCAGACGAGCGGAGTCGTCTCCGCCGACGCCGGCGCCATGGAAGCCATGCATCAGCTCAAAGCGGACGCGCTCGAGATGAAATTGGCTTTCGTTCACGGCGATATGCCCCGGATGGCCGAGGTCATGCGTCGGTCCTGGATCGCCAAGCGCGCCACAGCCAAGGGCGTTTCCAACGCGGCGATCGACAATTTCCATGCTTTGGCGGCTGAGAATGGCGCTCTGGCGGGCAAGATTTCCGGCGCCGGCGGCGGCGGCTTCATGATGTTCTTCGTGCGCCCGGAAGATCGCCAGAAATTGGTCGTCGCCCTGCGTGCGGCCGGCGGCGACGCGAGCGCCGTGGCATTCACTCATACGGGGAGCGTTACGTGGAAGGCGACAACTTGAGTCACATCGACGGTTATCTAGCCCGCTCTATTGCAACGCTCGACGCGGCGGCTCAGGACGAGAACTTCAAGCGGGCGCTGGTCGATATCTCCGACTGCATTGCTGCGAGCCTCAGGAATGGCGGCAAGGCGCTGTTTGCGGGCAATGGCGGCAGCGCGGGGGACGCGCAGCACATCGCTGGAGAATTTGTCTCGCGGCTGAACTACGATCGCGCGCCGCTCGCTGGATTGGCGCTTTCGACCGACACGTCGGTGCTGACTGCGATCGGAAACGATTATGGTTATGCCGACGTATTTTCTCGTCAGGTCCAGGGGCTTGGGCGAAAAGGCGACGTCTTTGTCGCCATTACGACCTCTGGCAACTCGAAGAACATTCTCGAGGCGGTCGAGGTTGCGCGCAGCATCGGCGTCACCACGGTTGGCCTCACCGGAAAGAGTGGCGGAAAGCTCGCCGGGGCCGTGGATCTCTGCCTGCATGCGCCCAGCGACTGGACGCCGCTGATTCAGCAGATCCATATTGTCGCGGCCCATCTCATCTGCGGTTTGGTGGAAGACGCGATGTTTCCCGAGGCTGCCGCAAAATATCACGGCGTGGGTGGGTGATCCGCCAGGCGGTCATACTCTGCGGCGGGCAGGGGACGCGGCTCGGCGCGCTGACGGCAAATACGCCGAAGCCGCTGCTGCCCGTCGCCGGGGCGCCTTTCCTCGACGTGCTGGTGGAAGAACTCGGCCGCCACGGCTTCGACCGCGTGCTCCTGCTCGCTGGCCATCTCTCGCAGGAGATCGAAGCCTTTGTGAGGACCTCCGCGGCCGCGAAGCGGCGAGGCGTCCAGATCGATCTCTCGGTCGAGCCGATGCGCGCCGGCACGGGTGGGGCCGTGCGCTTTGCCGCGGACAGGCTCGATGACGTCTTTCTGCTTATGAACGGCGACTCATGGTTCGACATGAACCTGCGCCGCCTCACGGCATTTGCGCAGGCCCGCGGCGAAAACGCGATGACTTTGGCGCTCCGCGCGATGCCCGACGTCTCACGCTACGGCGCGGTGGCTCTTGCCGGCGACAAGATAACCGGCTTTCGGGAAAAGGCGCAGGGTCTCGGCGCGGGCCTGGTCAACGGCGGCGTTTACGTGTGCCGCAAGGCGGCTTTGCTTGGCGCAATGCAGGCTTTGGCGCCGAGCCAGACGGCAGCGCTATCGCTCGAAACGGATGTCATGCCGGCGTTGTCCGCGCGCGGCGCGCTCGGCGGCCTGATCTGCGACGGTTATTTTCTCGACATCGGCGTGCCAGAGTCATATGCGGCCGCGCAAACCGAGATTCCGCGCCATCAGCGCCGGCCCGCCGCTTTTTTCGATCGCGACGGCGTCTTGAATGTGGATCTGCATCATGTCGGATCGGTCGATCGTTTTCGCTGGGTGGATGGCGCGATCGACGCGGTGCGCGCCTGCAATGATCGTGGTTTCCTCGTGTTCGTCGTCACCAATCAGGCGGGCGTGGCGAAGGGCCTCTACGAAGAAGGCGATGTCGGCCTGCTGCATGAATTCATGCAGGAACAGCTGGCGCAGGCCGGCGGTCATGTCGACGATTTTAGATACTGCCCCTACCATATTGAGGCGGTGCGGCCGGAATACCGGTCGGATTCGTCCTGGCGGAAGCCGGCGCCCGGCATGCTGCTCGATCTCCTGGCGCACTGGCCTGTCGATATTGAAGGGAGCTTTCTGATCGGCGACAAGGACAGCGATCTTGCCGCCGCGCGCGCCGCCGGCGTTTCGGGCTATCTCTTCGAAGGCGGCGATCTACGCGTTCGGCTCGACGCTGTGGCGCAATTTGCGCGTTCGGCGCGTGGCGAGGCGGTTTCCCCCGTCAGTGAAAAAGGATAGAACTTCGCAGAGATTGGCGATTAGCGCGCTGGCGGCGACACGCCTCGACTATGGAGCGGCCTCCTCGAAGATTGAGAGCAGCAATTATGTCTGACTACCTTCCTGTCCTCGGCGGCAAGAAAAACGAATTGAGGGGCGGCCGACATGTTTACGACGGCTATCAACGTGGTTGGGGCCTCGAGTTCGGCGACCTCAAAGCGCGCGTCAGCGAGGACCCCGACTATCGCTTCGCTGCGGAGATCGCCAAGGCGCGCTCGGTGCTGCTGCTCGAGCGAATGATGAATCTTTTTCTGCTGTGCAAATTCTTCCTGCCGCGATTGCCCCTCGGGCATATCGTCGAATATGGCTCCTTCCGGGGCGGCTCGGCGATGTTCATGGCGGCGTTGGCGCAGCGCTTCCTGCCGGGCGCGCAGGTCTATGCGCTCGACACATTCGCCGGCATGCCGGAGACGGATCGCGCGATCGATGCGCACTCCGCCGGCGATTTCGTCAACACGAACATGGAAGAGATTCGTCTGGCGGCGGACAAGCTCGGCTTGAACAATCTCCACCTCGTCAAAGGCCTGTTTCAGGACACGGCCCCGACGCTTCTTCCGCAGATCGGACCCGTCGCCCTCGCGCACATCGACTGCGACATCTACAGCGCCGTAAAATATGCCTACGACGTCTCGAAACCGCATATGGTCCCGATGGGCTACTATGTCTTCGACGACGCCACAACGTCGAGCTGCATCGGCGCGACTGAGGCGGTCGAGGCTTTCGTGATTCAGCGCGACGGGCTGCTATCGGAACAAATCTATCCGCATTTCGTTTTCCGCCATCCAGCGGCTTAAACCAAATTTTAAAGCATGGGCGTGGAACACGAGATGGATCCAGACTATCAAAAGAAAGTCGAGCAGCAACTTCGGCAATTCGCCGAAGGCTTCGATCTACATCAATTGCCCGCTGCTTTTCACCATTGGTCGCACCATTTCTTGCGTCCGGGCCTAACCGAAGTTTACGGGCAGATCGATCTGAACGACTTCTATGCGATTCCGTTCATAGAGGGCGCCAAGGGCAAGAACCGCCCGCGATTCCTCAGTATCGGATGTGGAGACGGCGCGAATGAAGTCGCGCTTGCGAAACGGCTCGTCGAGCGAGGGCTGACGGATTTTGAGTTCGTCTGTGCGGATCTGTCATCCTCTTTGCTCGAGCGTTTCGAAAAGATACTGGAGCCGTCGTTGCGTCCGCTGTTTACGCTGGCGGACGTCGACCTCAATCGGATCGACACCGGCATTTCCGGCCAGTTTGATGGCGTGATGGCGAGCCACTCGCTCCACCATCTCGTCGAACTTGAGCACATTTTCGATTGGGTCAAGGAGGTGTTGCGTCCTGGCTGCGTTTTCGCAATCAACGACATGATCGGGCGAAATGGCCACATGCGCTGGCCGGAGACGGCCGCTTTCGTGCAGATGCTTTGGCCGATATTGAACGATCGCCAGCGCTATCACGCACGGTTGAAAAAGCTTTATGCCGAGTTTGAGGACATCGATTGTTCGAGTTCGGGCTTTGAGGGCGTTCGCGCCCAAGACATACTCGCCCTGCTTGTCGAGCGGTTCTATCCCCGGCGGTTCCTTGCGGGCGGCGGCCTTATCGATCCGTTTATTGAAAGAGGATTTGGTTTTGGGTTTGACCTCGCCGAGGAAAGAGACCGCCATATGCTAGAATTCATCGCAAAGCTGAATGATGCATTGCTCGACAACGGCCAGATCACGCCAACTCTCATGCTTGCTCATTTTTATAAAGAGCCGGGTGAGGAAAAATTCTATCGAGGACGGTCCGCGCGGGCGAGCATTCGCAATCCGAATGCCGATCCGGCCTGGACTTCCAATTACCCGCCTGTGAAAGTCATTCGGGTCAATTCGTGACACGCTTCAGGACACAGCAAGCCGCCATAGAACAGAGCGGATCGTGCGCCGTCACTGCAGTCCCTCGGTAGGGTCGCCCAAGTATCGTCGCCCAAGTATCATGGGTGTTGACGCTGTGAAAGTTTCGACCGCGAATTAGGCCGCCTTCTCTCCCTCAGAGCGACCGTATCCGAAGATTTCAAAATCCTTGCAATAGCGGTTGCTAATCTTCTCCATAGAAGATGCTGACAAGTGGACCGCATCTTCGGAAGTCTTGTTGTTATGAATTGAAAGAGGAGCCAGATTGAGGCCAAGGCGGCAATTAAGTTTTTTTACGTCATCGCTTATTGCCTCGACCTTACCGATATAGTTAGCTAAATGCATACCGCTATCGTCATACAGCCAGCGCCACTGAGGCTGAAATATTTTATCAATCCCTGGGGTTTCCCAATATGCACTATTTATCATATCATTGACGTTGTCGAATTGGCCAAATACATTCGCATGCTCAACAAGTTCGCTGCCGGGCAGCCATTTTTTTAGAAATTTAAAGGTCGAAATCGTCCTATCAAATGGGTTTCTAACGAAAGAGAACCTAAAGTATTGATTGAAAACGCTCATTCCAAGCGCTGTTCTGATTTCGAGCGCCGTTGCGTGTTTTGTTATCTTAAATCGTTTCAAGTAGAATGCTTGGATAGCCTCGCCCATCGCCGACCCGCCGATTTCAACATCGGCGATAGTTGAACACTGCTGGCAATAATATTGCGATAAAGATGTGCCCGCTGCCTTAGGGATGTGGATAAATATAAAGCGGTGGGTATTGTTGATGATTGCCACAGGCGCTCTCCTCCTATTTCCTCTAGATACCACGGACCCGTGTCGTTGTGCGCGCTAGCAAATTTTGGCTAATCCATCATGCACCCGTATGCTAGGTTATTGCGCCCGCCGCCAACAACCCAACCCCATCCGCGGTCTTTAGCAACAAGTCCCCACCGCCCGTAGTTAACCACCTGCCCATCCGGCTCCCCATTGGCCCCAGTACTTCCAGATGATCCAAGTGTCCATCCATGCGAAGTATCCCACCAAGCTTCGGACCGTTTGAGCGCTGGCCGTTCTTCTGCGTCCTTTCCATGCAAGCATGGGCTATGCGAAAGTCGCTCCAACGACACGGTATGCTGCCAAAAGAATCGCCTTCCGACCGTTGCTCCGTTGGGCCTAATGATCTCTCCCCAGACCCGAAGACTATAGGGAGCGGACACTGCGTCGAACAGTGCGTACGGTTGTCCATCGGTGCCGCAGCTCCCGCCACTTGTAATGTCGAACCAACCTTCATCATTCACCTTTATCTCTGCCTTAGTGGTTCGAATTACGAAGCGGACACTCACACCGTTAGCGAGAGCTTCATTTCGATAGGCGTTCAGCCAGACAAAATTTGCCCCCCCAGCGCAATTACGCTTAACGGCCCACTCTTCGATCCTCTCAGGTTTGTTCGGGCTCCGAGGGTCCTCCCAAATGACGTCCACAGTATCTGAGCCTGTTGGCTCAGTTCGCCATTTTGACATAGGACGTCCATCTCTGAGACTGAAAATAACCCCGCTCTCGGCCTTTCTAAGGGGGTAGTATTCATCTAGCGTTTGCCCAGTAGGTTGCAAAAACTCAAAAGGACTTATTCCACGACTTTGCGCGGCCGATGGGCAAATCACAACAATGCAAGCCGCCACAAGGCTGCCTACAGTAGAACGGCAGATATCCAAAATCGCTTTGTCATTTATCGTTGCCGGCACTTCAGAGTCACCCGTTTCTTGCGGTACCTTTGGATCGTCGCAATGATCATGCCCGTGAATTGGGGCGAGCGGCACAGACTCATTGCAAGCCCAAAGATAGTCTACTTTCGCCGCGCCAGAAAAAGGAGAATTCCGCAAATTTCTGCGCCCAGAATCCCGTGCCGGCGCGATGTTATGAATCTGATCTTCGGGTCGGGAAATCCCACTTTGCGGGCCTGGTCGAGAATGTCCCAGGCCGGAATGTTGAAGACAAGGCTTCCGCCCGAAGGGTCAATCGGATTGCCGTGATATTCGGGCTCCGTCAGATGAATGATTTGACCGTCCCTTAGTTCGGCTTTCCTAACCGTTCTCGCCGACGCATAGGCCATCGGGAAAGTTCCAAAAAACAAGCCGCCGGGCGCAAGAATTCGATGCGCCTCAAGTAACGCGGCTTCGACGATCGGCACATGTTCGAGCACTTCATTTGTAATATAGGCGTCAAAACTTCCGTCGGCGAAAGTGGTCGCCATCACGTCTTCATGACGAATCTCCGGATGCTTGGCCCGGTCTTCCGGCGTCGGCAAATATTCGCTGCCCTGATAGGCGACGAATTTGCGCATGACAGCCGCGAAAGGCGATACCCATTCCGATGCGTAAACTCCCAATTGCGGACCTTTGGCGAGCAATTCCTCGATGAGCGCCAAGCACACGGCGCGCAGCCGTGAATTCATGCCTTCGGCGATCAATCCCTCGCGATAATTGGCGCCGCCGAAATCGATTTTATCCGGAGCAATATATCCCGAAAGGGGATCGATCAGACCGCCGCGCCGGATGTCGGCGACAATATTTGCAATGTGCTGATTGTCGATCGCCCAGGCATTGTCTCGCAGCCAGGTCATCCACTCGCCAAAAGAGCGAAATTCTAGCGAAACTTCCATTCGCTTCGCCGAAGCTGCAGAACTCATCAATATTTCTCCCCCACATCTTCTTTCAGCTCGGCTAGCGGAAGGTTGTCATAAGGCGCGCCAACGTCGATCGGCATTCTCTAGTATCCTGTTCAATGTGTCCTGACCTGGCGATGATTGCCGACGTCAAGTCTTGTTCCTATAGCAAGCGACCAACGACAAAGGACGCCAGCGATGACGTAGTTAGGCGTCGCGGCAGGTTTCCTTGTCTGCGATACAAATGATGGCCGCAAACCCCTGCTGCTGCTTTCCCCTGCCCATAGGCGATTGACGACGCTCTCGTAAGCGTTGCCGACTGCCTCCAGACGTCAGGTGCGCAATTCGTTCAAAATATTTGCGCCAAATGGTTCCCCAGCGTCGTTAACATCCGTCACTTCGAGTCTCGCTTGGCCTCCCAGGCAACAGGCGCTATGGGAAGCCAGCGCGCAAACTTGGAACATAGCAGGAAACTCGCGCTCCGTCCGCCAAAGTCTCGCCGAAGGCGAAGAAAAGTTGGCGGCGCGGGCGGGATGCGCTTAACGGACGGTTTTACGTAAGTTGGTGGAATTTGTCGGACTTCGTGGCCGAAATCTCGGGCGCAAGTTTCCTTCGCGACGATGCAAGGCGGTTGCTCTCGCAGAAACTGTTCGAGCTTCGAACGCAAAACCATTCAGTTGAATAGAAACGCGCCGCCGCGATTCGGTCCGCGGAGCTGAAAGCTCCGCTTCGCCATATCTATCGCAAAAAACTTGAATTTTCATCATCTACCAAATGCCTCTCCGCCTTCACGGCGCTTCCCGAGCGCCGCTCAGCAATCATATGACGCCGCCCGAAGGGGCAGTCACCCCATCAGTTCAGTTTCTTCCTAATTTTCCCATGCTGGGGCCGTCGACCGACGCATAACGATCCTCGTTGTAATGTCCGTCGACATACATCAGACTGGACCAGTTCAGTGAGGGTAAAACGAGTCGAGGCTCGTTTTTTCAAGAATGAGGTCGCCGTAAGGAGGATGATTAATCGAGCAATTTACATTCTGATTCTCGCCGTCGTTATCAGGATGAGCGGCTCCGCAGCGCTTGCGCAGGGTTGCGTGGAGACCGCCGAAGCCTATCGCAAGGCATGGGAAAGCTGCACGCCCGTCGCTTGCGTCAGTCCGAAGCTCTACAGCACAATCGCCGTCGGCTCTCCGGGCAACGTCACAACCCCTTATCCCAAGGGCTTCCAATGGGCGTGGAGCAATGGATTCGAAAATCTGGAAAAATACGCGCAATGGCGCCTGAGACAGTGCCGGCATCCGGCGTCGGGCGGAACGGTGACGCGAGATATCCTGCTCTATGTCGGCTTCAGCCCTCAATCCATCGTCGCCGGACAGGCCTACACGCTGTTGGTCATGGATCTCAGCCAGGACACAAGCCTTTTCATTCCCTCGATAGAGGGATGGGCCGAGGCCTTTCAAAGCGCATTTGACCTGAGGTTGTCGCTCGAGACGCAAAAGCGGCTCACGCTCAGTTTGAGCGGGTCTCAGCTCAACCAGTCCGACCCTGCCAACCCGGTGAGTCCGACAAGCAATTTCTCCAGAATCACCGGATGTTCCGCCGCGTCCGCCGCGCTTTGCTCGGACGCTCCGTTAACGCTGTGCGCGCCCGATTACCGCATGGCGGCGAATGCGATCAAAGCATTTCTGCCCTACAATCCGTCGCCCAAAGCGACCACCAGGAATTGCGCCGACGCATTCAAGAAATATGTCGGCGACAGGGCCGCGACGCCGGCGGAAGCGCGTGCGTTGCTCGTCTATTGCCAGGATGTCAATCCTTGCAACAGCGGGCTTGGCCTAGGATTCAACCCTTCCTATCCGGGCCCGGGCGGCGCCTTGCTTCAACATTTCACCGGTCGTGAATATGTCTTTCTGAACCAAACGGTCGAGGCGCTGAAAGCCGCAAAGATCGCCCTCTCGCCTCCTAGTATCCCGCCAGACGATAGTGGTCGAAGCCCTTTTAGCGACCGCTAACGCAACGAATGGGAGAACAGTCCGGCAGCCTGATCGCCTTCTGGAGTTTCTTGGCGCGACGCTCTTCGCCACGACGGCGCATGTAACGCCGGAGCGTCATCATCCGGGCGCCCGCGGCGACGGGTCCACATGGATTGCTATTGTCTCGGCGAGCACATTGTCATCCTCAAAGGGATCGCCGACGCTGCAGTAATTCCAAAAGCGCCGATTTTCAGGATTGAACGAAGCCGCCGCTCGTGGAAGCGCGAAACGAAATGCGCGACATCTGGCGCGCGCTCAGCAAAAACAAACCGCTCATCAAGGCCTGCGCGAATCGAATGGCGTTGCGAATCGCGCCTCAGCCAAATTTAATAGGTTCTGAGCCTAGTTCTGTACGATGATCGTCGTCTCGGCGCGCTTAACATTGCTCTTGATTTGTTCGTCGATAGAATATGACGTAGCCGCCTTTAGTCAATTTGGAGACATCGCAAGGATGACCCAACCAGCATCCTATCCGGGCATCTGCAATATATGCGGGACGAAGGGAGAATTTATCCGTGGGGAAGGCCGCTCGGTTCGCGAATCCTTCGCCTGTCCGGGATGCCGCGCTGCCTTGAGGTATCGCGACCAGGCGGCGTTGATCGTGGACGAGTTCGCGCGCGGCCGCGCGATCTTCCTGCGTAATCTTGTCTCATCGGGCATGCTCAATGAGTTGGCGATTTTCGAGGCGGCGTTACGCGGGCCGTTCGTCAACGCCTTCAAGGGCCTTAAGGGTTACGTGCAGACCTATTTCTGGCCCGACCGCCCGCTCGGAGAGATCGGCGCCGACGGCGTGCGCAACGAGGATCTCACGCGCCTGACGCTGCCGGCGAACAGTTTCGATCTCGTTATCACCAGCGACGTCATGGAGCATCTCTACGATATTCGAAGCGCCTTTTCCGAGATCGCCCGAGTTCTCAAGCCTGGCGGCGTCCATATTTTTTCGATTCCCAATGACTGGCCGTTTCCGGAACGCACCGAGCCGCGCGTCGCGCTCGTCGATGGGGTAGAGGAGCATATCAAGCCGGCTCGGCATCACGTCAGTGGAGATGGAACCCCTTGCCTCGTTTATTACGATTATGGGGCGGACATCGTTGACATCATCGCGGAGTTCAATTGTCATACGCAGGTCGTGCGGCGGCATTCGCCGCTTGACCCCTGCTATGTCAACGCAACCTTCGTTTCCCGGAAAATTCGGTAGGCGATTTGAACTGTGATGACGCCTTGACAATCACGCTGACATGCCCGGTCTGCGGCTCGAATGAATTTGTTGCATTCAATGGACGTGAGAACGCGCGTTGCGCGGGTTGCCGCTCGATGGAGCGAACGCGCCTTCTTTGGATGGTGCTAGAGAAATTCGATCTGTTCCGGATGGGACAGCGGGTGCTGCACATCGCGCCTGAACTGGCGCTGACAAAGCGTTTCTCAGAGCTGAGCGGCGACCGATATCACGCCTGCGACATTGATACTGCGCGTTATAAGTCCGCGTATGCGCCGATCAGAGCAATTGATCTCTGCGTTGATCTGGCGAAAATGCCGAGCCGCAGCTTCGACCTGATCATCCACACCCACGTGTTGGAGCATATCGCTTGCGACGTCGAGAATGCGCTTCAGGAAATGGAGCGGATGCTAGCGCCCGGCGGTCATCATTTCTTCTCTGTGCCGATCAGGGGAGAAATCACGCGCGAAGACATATCTGAAGATCTGATGCCGCAACATCGCGCCATCATGTTCGGCCAGGAGGATCATCTTCGCATTTTCGGCACGAAAAGTTTGGTTGAGATGCTTTCCCGCGTCTGGGGCGATGCGGAAAACCCGCTCGTCACGCCGAGGGAGCTCTTTTCGGAAGAGGAGTTGAGCGTAGCCGCAATCCCGCCCGTGGCATGGTCCGGCTTTTCGAGCCATTCGATCTTTCATCATGTTCGTCCCATTGTCAGTCGAGCGCATTCGCCTCCAACGCCTACGTCGCGTCAGCACGCCATGGAAAAGCGCGCGGAGCCGTGCGCGACGGGGCAGAAACGGCTGTTGTTGAATATCGGCATGCCTGGCGCTCATTGCCTGCCGATCGAGAGATGGACGTCCGAGCAACATGGCGAATTGTCCGCCAGTGGCGTTGCGTGCTGGCTTCATCCCGATCGGGAAAAACTTATGTTCATGGGTTTCGCCAGCGCCCGCCGCGTCGCGTCTGGCGATTTGCCATTCGCACAAACACTGAGGCAGGGCGACAGCCCGCCCACGCCGGAAGCCGGCCGTGAAGCTCTCCACACATTCCTGGAAACGCTCGACGGTCGTATTGGCTATATCAGCGCCGCGTCGTTGTGGTCCTTCACCGTCGACGAAGTGCTGTCGTTGCAATCACAGCTTTCGGCTTGGGGAATTGAGACGCATGTTCTTTGCTTCGTTTATAAGCCGGACGCCTATCTTGCCGGATTAATCGAACGTCAGACTCGCATCGCGGGTCTTGCTCTTTCCGACCTCGGTCCTGGCGTCGCTCGGAAGCTCCGCTTTTCCTATTCGCGTCTCACCGCATGGGCGGAGGCTTTCGGGGATCGGCGATTCCAGATCTGCGATGCTGCCGACGCGCCGATTTCGCAGGTCAGCGACCTCCTGCTCAAAATCGGCGCCAAGCCGATCGAGAGTCCTGGAGACGTGAACGCCGCAAGCAAAGCTGCGAGCCTGACGTCGATCAAGGCGCTGCTCGCGCTCAACGAGGCGCTGCGCAAAAACGGCGAAACATCGCCGCGTTACGCGTCATTGCTGGCGTCGGCTCTCGCGAGAGTGGAGGGCCAGAGGTTCGTGCCGCCCGAAACCTTATCTTCGCGCATGCAGTCGTTGCTGAAGCAGGAAAATGCGCTGCTCTACGACCGTTTTGGCCTGTCTGCCAAAGAGCGCGAAGCCGAGTGGATGGACGACCATCGGTTTCTTTATTGGACGCCAGAGGAAATAGGCGAGTTGCTTTCCGCAATCAATGCGATGTTGCTTGAGCAGGAAGCAAAGAAATAAGCGTCAGTCGCCGGCCGGGGGCGTTTCGGACTTCTTGCCCGGCAAAAGCACCCACGACTGCCGCTGGTTTCGAATTTCGAGGTTGTTTTCCTTCGCGAAGAGCTTGACGTGCTCCTGCATCCGCATGACGCCGGTTTCGTCCGGCCACAGCCAATCGTCGCCGCAGAGCACCGCCTGGGAAAACAACTTGTGTGCGATGTCCAGATCCTCGCGGTGCTTGCCGGCGTCGATGTAAATCATCTGCGGATTGATTTCCCGCGCGTGGAGATATTCGAGCGCATCAGGCGAGCGTTGACGCACAGGAATGAATCGGTTCTTGAAAAGGCGCACATTATTGAGCGCGATTGCAAAATTGCCATGGCGACGCAGATTGGCGACAATCGCCGCAATCTGTTCGTCTGTCAGGTGAAATACCGTGCGCATTTGCAGCGGATCGACGGCGAGACGCTCGATATAGGCGGCCCAGTTGCTGTCCCAGGGATCGACTCCAATGACCGTCAGCTTATTTGACGCGCGAAGCCATTGGAGCGTCGAGCCGCAAAGGAAGCAGCCCACCTCCACCATCAGCTCGACCTTTCTTTCCCTTATGGTGTCGATGATCAATTCGCGACCGCCGCCCCATTCGCAGCCAGCCCGCCGACCACCGTCGAGCGGGAGGAAAAACGGTTCGATCTCACCATAAATGAACTCGGGCCAGGGATTGTCGCGCCGCAATGCGTTGAGACCATTAAGGATACGGGAGACGGGCGCCGCCGGGACAGGGGCCGGGGCCGGCGAGGGTTTTTCAGCTTCAACGTTTTTGTTGTTGGTCACGCGAAGTCGCTCCAGACAGCAGAAAGACGAGAGAGCAGCGATGTCGCCGTCACATTCGGCTTTCGACGCAGTGACACGAGATTACTTTGTTGTTCTACAATGTCTGCGACATCGAGCAGGCTGCGATAGTTCTTGCGGATCGACAGTGTGTCGTAAAAGTCGTGCACGAGGATCGATGTCGTCTCGGGGCAGACAAGAAGAGACGTGAGCCCACAGGCGGTACGGAAGCGGCCGTCAATCAGAACGACCTCGGGGACCCAGCCCAACTTTTCCCAGATGGGGAGGAAATAATTAGGCCAGAGTTCCAGGCGACTGCGATTGGCAGGCATGCCCCAATCCATCACGGGTCCGATATCCACGCAATCGATCGTTAGCCGACCGTTCGCTTCCGCTTGGCGAATGACTGGGTTTTGTCGCAATTTCTCAACCCATGCCGGATCGCTTTCAACGCTGAAGCAGCAGCGCACGCCGCTTTCGAGCGCGAAAATGGTGCTGCCGCCCGAACCGAATTCGAGATAGCTGACGCCGGTAACGAGGTGACGCAAGAGCATATCGATTTCCTCGGGCGTCATCGCCACTTGGAAGTCGGTGTTCGGCGTATCAGGAGCAGCGTTGCTCATTTCGTCTTAGTTCTCCCGCTGACGAGGCTGAAGGCGGAGTGGGAGCGTTACAAATTGACGGATTTCCGGCTGTTCGAACAGGAGTCCGGGCGCGTCGCCGGGGAGGATCGAAAACCGCTGGAGCAGCACGGTAAAAAAGCGCCGCGCCTGGCGCCGTGCGAATACGGCGCCGACGCATAAATGCGGTCCGGCGCCGAATGCCAACGAGGGGGGGCCACGGCGGGCGAGATCGAATCTGTCGGGGTCGGGATACGCCTCCGGATCGCGATTGGCGCTTTCGATGACGACATGCACGAGCGCTCCGTCGGGAATCGTCATGTCGCCGAGCGTCAAACCGCCTGCGCCAACGACTCGCGCGCGATGCCGTAAGGGGCCGCATAAGCGAAGCGTCTCTTCGACGAAAGCGGAGGCGGCTTCTGGCGTACGGCGAAGCAAATCCTGCAAATCCGGCCGGTTCGCCAGAAGATGCAGGACATTCCCAAAAAAGCCCGCTATCGTCTCATTGGCGAGCGTGATGAGGAAAAACACGGCTGATTCTCTCTGCCGCGCCGGCAAGGACAGCTCGATTTCGTCGAGCCGCGCCTTTCCTCCAAGAATCGGGCAGCCATGGCTGCGCCAGCGCGCCGTGAGACGCTCATGGATGTAGCGTGAAAGAGACTGTCGTCGCTCATACTCCCGAAGTGGCATCGCGGGCTGCCAATCGTGGAGCACTTGTCTGCCCGCAAGGCGCAGGTCGCGCATTTCGTCACTAGAAAACCCCAACGACTCTGCGAGCAGCACGTCGGGGAGGCCGTAGCAGAGTTCGGACATGCCGTCGATTTCTCCGACTGACCGCTCGAGAAGGCGCGACACGGCGTGATCGATTCTTCCGTAGGAATATGCTTTCGACATTTCCCGGACAATGACGTGCAGGAAATCTCGCGACGGCCCGTGCTCGGGAGGATTTTGCAAAATCGGCAGACTGCCGACAAGCGCCGCAAGATCCTCGAAAGCTCCGTCCAACCGGTCGGAGACGCGCGCGGCCAATTCGCTGGGGCTGGTAGCGACCGACACGTTGGGCGCCCGCAGCACGCCGATCGCATCCTCGTAACGCGTTACAATCCACGCGCCGTCCGAAGGTCTGCAATAAGGCTTGCCCACTGGTTGATAGTCGATCGAAAGTGGCATGCGGGCACTTGCTCTTTGTGAAGCTCGGCTGAAGAATACAGGTGATCATATATTCTTTCGAAGCCCTCTCCAATGACGCCATCTTCCGCCACACGGGATTCCGCGCCGTTGCGCATCCTTCGCCATGCGTTAAGCACGCCTGATCGCGAGGCTCTTATTTTCCTTGACCGAGGGGAAACGGTGTCCGCGCGCTTGACCTATGAGGGTCTCGTTTCCGAGGTGGGCAGCATGGCCCGTCGCCTGGTGGCCGAAGGGTTCTCCGGCAAGGCAATCGTAATTGCGCTACCGGCGGGCGTGGCCTTCGTGAAGCTCTTCCTCGCCTGTCTCTGGGCGCGCGTCATCGTGATCCCGGCGCCGTATCCCGGCAATGCGCAACTTCTGAATCGGCTCTACACGTTGGTCGCCGATGCGCGACCTGCGGCGCTCGTCACGGACGCGAACGGCGTCGCGAGAATCCCATCCCTGTCGCAGACAGAGGGGCCGTTGAGGATTCTGGACGTTTCATCTTTGGGGGACGAAAAATTCCCCTCGATGGAGCCGCTTGCTGGAGCGGGCGATGCGCCGGCGATCGTCCAATACACGTCGGGCTCTACTCGCGAGCCGCGCGGCGTGGTGGTCACGCATGACAATCTTCTCGCCAATCAATACATGATGCAGTTCGCGTTCAACCATGACGAGAACTGTGTGGGCGTCAATTGGCTTCCCCATTTTCACGATATGGGCCTTCTCGGCGCTATCCTTCAGGCTCCATTTGTCGGCGGATTGGCTGTCCTCATGGATCCGCTCGCGTTCATACAGAAGCCGATTCGTTGGCTTAGCGCGATCGACCGATTTCGTGCGACGACGGCGGGCGGACCCTGCTTCGCCTACGAGCTCTGCGCGCGACACTGCGCGCCAGAGGATATCGCGAAGCTAGATTTATCCTCTTGGCAGGTCGCCGTCTGCGGAGCGGAGCCAATACGCCGCGCGACCCTCGACGCCTTCGCGGCGAAATGCGCCTCGGCCAGCTTCGAACCTCGCGCATTGACGCCCTGTTATGGACTAGCCGAGGCGACTCTCATTGTTTCTTCCGTAAAACCCGGCGATGGCGTGCGAGAACTCCCGGCGTCGGGAATGGGACCGAACGGGACAATGACTTTGGCCGTCAGTTGTGGTTCTCCGGCTCCTGAATGCAAAATTCTGGTGCGCGCCGCTGACGGCGCTCAATTGCCGGACGGGGAGGCGGGGGAAATCTGGGTCGCGGGGCCGCATGTCTCCCCCGGCGTCTGGAACGGAGAACACGGACGCGTGACGCCCTTCGACGACTCCTTCGTCGACAACGCGGGACATCGCTTCATCGCCACCGGCGATCTTGGGGCTCTGGTGACCGGCGAGCTCGTGCCTCTGGATCGGTTAAAGGACATCATCATCGTTTACGGCCAGAAACTCCATTCGGCGGATATCGAAGCAACCTTGCTGTCGCATCCTTTGTCGGCCGAGCTGCTGGCGGCCTGCGCCTTTTCGGTAGAGGCGGCGAAGGGTGATCAGCTGGTCGTCCTATGCGAGATGGATCGCAAGCGGTTCCGGAAGGGAGCGGCCTCGGAACTCGCCGCGGAACTCAAGAAAATTGTAGCGGAATCCTTTGGAGTCTTGCCGCAGTTGGAGATTGTTCCGTATGGTGTGTTGCCACGCACGACGAGCGGAAAAATTCAGCGTTCCGTAAGCAAGTCCGAATGGCTTGACGGCAGGATCGCGGAAGCATCGAGGCTCATGAAGGCCTGATTTCGATAGAGTGGAGGCGAAACATGGGGGATCCGGTCGTGACACAAACGGATCGCGAGCGCGTTGTTGATTGGATGGTGCAACATATCGGCTCGGTTCTCGAAATGCCGAAAGACAACTTCCCTATCGAAGAGCGCTTCGACGCCTATGGGCTCGACTCCATCGAGGCCGTGATCATGGCGGGACTCATGGAGGAGGAATTCGGCGTGCCGATCGACCCGATGGCGTTGTTCCAGAATCCAAGCGTCGCAAAATTCGCAGATTTCTTGGCGCCACTGCTTTCTGAACGCCGCTGATGGCATGTCCCTTGAAGCGCCGGAGATTTCGCTCGTCGTAGTCTGTTATGAAATGGCGCGGGAGTTGCCGCGCACCTTGCAGTCTCTCTCCACTCCCTACCAGCGCGGCGTCGAGCCCGGCCAATACGAGATCGTCATCGTCGACAACGGCTCCCGCTATCCGCCCTCTCTCGCTGATTTCCCCGATATTGCCCCCCGGTTGACCATTTTTTCCTGTTCCCGGAAAACGCCTTCGCCCGTGCCAGCGATCAATGAGGGACTGACGGTCGCGCGCGGCAATTTGATCGGCGTGTGGATCGATGGGGCGCGCATGGCCTCGCCGGGGTTGTTGCGATCCTGTCTTGAAGCGTCGCGTCTGCATCCGAGACCGATAGTCGCGACGCTCAACTATCAGCTCGGCCCGGCCCGCCAAGCGGTCAGCGCGGACCAGGGCTATAACGCTGCGGCCGAAGACGCGCTCCTTTTCGAAATCGGATGGTCTCAATACGGATATCGTCTCTTCGACATTGCAACCCCCGAGATCGCCGAGCCGACCGCGCCGATGCTTGAGAGCAATGCTTTGTTTCTGCCGCGCGCATTGTGGGATGAACTTGGCGGGTATGACGAAGCGTTCACGTCCCGCGGCGGCGGCATGGCCAATCCCGACATTTTCGTTCGCGCCGTCGGTCTTCCCGGCGCACAGCTGATACGGATCGCCGGAGAGGGAACTTTCCATCAAATCCACGGCGGGCTGACGACGGCGGGACTGCAGTCGACTCTGAATTATGTGAAGGAGGCGAGCAGGGAATATCACGCGATACGAGGTCGCGCCCTCGCACCCGTTCGCGCCCCAGGATGGCTATACCGATCCCCCGCTACTGGTTGGTGACCGCGAAAGGCGGCGCTCCCGTCAAAATTTCGATTCTGCCTCGGCGGGCCTGTTTTCTTCGGCGAGCCGATGGGCTCTTAGATCAGCAAGGGCCGAAGAAACGTGAGAATTTCGTCGACCCGCGCTTTCCAGCTTATTTTTTCCAGGAAGTCTCGTCGGTTTTCGACGTCGATCATCCGAGAAGCCTTGGCCAGGCAGTTCTCGATCGCCGCGGCGAACTCCTCCGGTCCATTTGCGATGGAAATCAAGTCGACAAGCTCGTTCAAATTCGGGATCGCCGTCGATACGACCGGGACGCCGGCTGCGAGGTAGTTATACGCTTTGAGAGGATTCATCGAATTGGTCAAATCGTTCACGACGTGGGGAACGATACCAACGTCGATCGACATCAGAAACGACGGAAGGTCGTGGTATTCGACGACGCCAAGAAACCTGACGTTTGCATACTTTGCGATTGAGGCAATTTTCGAATTTTCTTCCGCCGAACCCGCAAAAACGAACGACCATTCGGGTCGCACCCGCACGAGTCCCTCCACGAGATCCCAGTCGATGCGGTCACGAAGATTTCCCACATAGCCGATCGTCGGCCGACCTGTCTGTGCAATCCCCTCGATGAGAGACAATTTGTCGGCGATCACGTCGAATCGTTCCGCGCCATTCGGCACGATCCGTATCGGGTTCGAGACATAGCTTTCGAAGTTGGCGGCGACCGGGGCGCAGTTCGCGAATGTCACATGTGCGACTGAAAGCGTCTGTCTGTATAGATCGTCCAGCTGCTTGCGGTATCCTTCGTGAATATCCCAGGATCGCTGGTCGTCGATGATGTCCGCGACACACGCCTTGAAGCCAACTTCCGCAAAGATTCTGGGGAACTGCCATACGACCGGACACACCCAGGCAATTGTGTCTTTTGGATCAAAGCCCGCTTCCTGCATCTCCCGGGCGACGAAGGCGGGGAAATCCGCTTCCTCAGGCAGATCGCGCCCTAAAAGCTGCGATTGCGATGCGCTCCTATGGATGAAACTCCGTTGTAAGAGACGGCCCGTGTCGAGGCGTCGTTCCAAACGCGCGATGGTGTTACGCAGGACCAGCGCGGACTGATCCTGCGGCGCGGCGTTCGCTTTTTGGGAAAGCGAGTTAAGAGTGGCGACGCCAATTGGGGCGTCAAAAAACAGAACCCTGTCGACTTCGTTGGAAAGCAGAAGATGCTTGGCGATCATGTCTGACCGCCGGCCGTAAATCCCCGTGTCGTTCTGCTTCCAGAAAAAGACGATGTTCGAGCGAGGCCGCAGCCCTTGGGGAAGGGCGGGGATCGGAAAATGTGATTTATGGGCTCGCGCGGCCGTTTCACCGATCGCTTCCGACATCAATGCGCGCGCGTCGTGAAATACTTGGGGCAGCGGCTTGACGCGCTTGATTTCGCCAATCGCGAGTTGCAACCGAGCCCTGTTCACGGCTTCGCTGAATTCGGTAAGGAAGCCGCTTCGAATTTTGCTTCTGTCGACCTCGTCCTTCGAAGCTTTTAGTTCGAGGAGTTTATCCTTCAGCGTTTCATGGCGAACCAGGTGAAGGCCCGGCAGTTCGCGCAGATCCCGCAGGGGCGGAACGTCGGTCATGAGCACAGGAACGCCCATCGCTGTCGCATCTGAAATCTTCGATGGGATTTGATAGGCGGCGATGGGATGGTCCGGGTCTTGAAGCAGCGGAATGCAGTCGGCCGCGCAAAGGAGCCAGGGCAGATTTTCAAACGACCAGCTCGGATGCTGTACGACGCGAGCGCGCTTGAAGCGCTTCAGCATTTTGCCCAAATCCGCGGGCGCGCCGTCGCCGACGATATGCAGACTGATCTTGTCGTCGGCGATCTCGTCGATCGCCTGCAAAACCTCGAGCACACCTTTGTGAGGCCGGACCGTTCCGACAAAAATTAGCGCGAACTCGTCCTCCGCCACGCCCAACTCGCGACGAACCGACGCTCGGTCGAAGCGCAGGGGATCGAAGGCGTTCTCGTCGCGCGCGTGACGAACGATCGCGCCTCCGAAACGGTCTCGAAGAGCGACGTTCGAGACCGTCACGGCGTCCGCATGTTCTATGAAGTTCTCGCTAAAGCGGGTGGCGATCTCTTCATAAGGCTCCATGAGCGCGGCGGGGCCGGCGCTTCTGAGCTCAGCAAGATCGGCGCGCAACCGGTTTTCGAAAAATGAGAGCTCATGGTCGTCGATGTCGAGGACGAGCGGGCATCCCGAGTGCTCCTTGATCAGGAAGCCGAGAAAGAGCGATGGAAGCCTGGGCTTCGAGACATATACGAGATCGAAGCGCTCTTTTGTCGCCTCCAGCGCCGCGCGCGGATAAAAATCCAGCAGCGTGCGGCATGGGAGGACGCGCGACTCTATCCCTGTCTCCAGAAGAGGGGGCCACAAACCATTACCGTAGCGTCGCCAACCCGGACCGATGACGACGGGACTCCAGTCTTGTGACAGAAGGCGCTGCAAGACAAAGGCGCGCCCGACGGGGTTGTGTCCCATGTCCCAGGAGATGATCGCCGCGCGCCCCCCGGTAGAGGCGCGTTTCACGGAAGGCGCGTCGTTGTGCGCCCGGGCCACGTTAGCGAGGCGCTCAGTGCGCACAGATCTCAGGTCGTTTTCCAAGCGCAGGATCTGACGTTCGAGATCGTCTGCGTGGCGCATTTCGGCGCCGAGGGTCGACACCAGCAGCTCGATATTTTGTGAAAGCCGACGCCCCGTCACGTTACACGATCCTCTTGCGCCGCTTGGCCCCCAGGGGAAATATCCCTTCAAGCAGCCAAGGCGAAACCCGAGTTTCGTCGAGCAGGACGGAAGCGATCACGCCCAGGCGCCTGAGGTCTGACGAATTCGAATGGTCCTCGCTCGCGTCCGTGGATATGCGGACGCGCAGCCTTCCGCGTTCGGGCCGGATCGGTGGCGGCCGCACAATCTGTCCGCGCGGCAGGTCGACAGGCATTTGGCCGCCCTCCCATTCAACGGACACGGTCTTGCCCGGCGCGTTGCGTTCCGGCAAATAAAACTCGAATTCGATCATGGCCGCGTCGACGACTTCGATTTCCGCCTCGGTCGCGATCCACTGATCGTGATAAGCGCCGTATATCCAGTCCGCAAAGGGCGCGTCGGCATAGTCGGACTTCAATTCGACCGTCTCGTCCATGTCTTGGGCGAACAGCCGGACGAGCGCTTTGGTTTCGTCTGTAAACATGACATCCGCAATGCCGTGGACCCATTTCAGCGGACTATTGTCTCCTCGGGCGTCGATCAGCGTGATTGGCGCATAGGGTGCGAGACGCGACGCCGTCGCCGCCGAGGAAATCAGAAAAAGCTTGTTCCTGAAGGACAAGAAAGTCGAATGGGCGACCGGCGCCACGAGCAAACGTGCGGTTGTGCAAGCGTCTTCCAAGCTCATACTCGTCTCGGCCCGGGGAGGGCTATGGTCGTTAAGGCCCTACGACAGAATTTGGTAGTGACCTCATCGACATCGGTCAATGGGCGGAAGCGAAGGTAGCGTATGCGGCTAGACGCATCTTGTGGAAATGACTTGGCCCACCAAATTTGGTGGGCCAGAATTGAGAAAATCTCAGCTGGACTTTCTTGGCCTCGACGTGCGGACTGAAGTGTTGGCGCGAAATACTCACGCGCTCCGTTTGCTCACTTCCCCGGAAACCATGCGCATCCATTTCCGAACGATCTCCGAATGACGCTGCAACGCGGCCGGATGAAACACGTCCTCAGGCGCCGTTTCGAGATCGAATCCGCCATGGTTGCGTCCGCTCACGAGCGTCGCCGAAACGCGCTCGCTCCCGGTTTGCGTCAAGTCGCCGGCGATATAGCGAATTGTAAAGCCGACCCGACGCGGCCCGCCGGCGTTTGGTTTCGAGCCATGAATCAACAAGAGATGGTGTAGGGACATCTCTCCTGGCTGCAGAACGATGTCGACGGCTTGCGACTCGTCGACGTCGAGCGCAACCTCTTCGCGGCCGGGCAGCATGTTCCACGCATCGTTCGTATCGCGGTGCGGGGCCGGCCGGGCGTGGGAGCCGGGAAGGACCCGCATGCAGCCGTTCTCTGGCCTGCTCGCGGAAAAAGCGACCCATGCCGTCAGGGCGCGCGGCTCGGAAAGTCCCCAGTACGTTGCGTCCTGATGCCAGGGAACGTGCTGTGGCTCGCCAGTCCCCTTTATGAAGAAACTTGCGGCCCAGCAGAGCAGATCGGGGCCAAGAATGTCCTGAACGGGTCGAACGATGCGCTCGTCGCGCACGAGATCCCACAGCTGCGGGATCAATAGATGCGCCTTGATATTGAACGTCGGAGACAGCCGTCCGCCACGCTCGGCCTGGATAGCGTCGAGCCGAGCCAAATGATCGGCCATTTCATCAAGCTCGAAGGCGCTCAGCGGAGACAGGTAGCCGTCGCGGCGGTAGGCGTCAATCTGGCCGGCGTCGAGGTATGTCATTCCACTCTCTTAGTCTGGGCCCGGTCCCCATCAACAATCAGTCGCTGGCGCGGCTCTCCCTATTCAACGGGCTGGGCGCGCCATCGAAGATAATTCGCATCCCGTCCCGGACGATGCCGGGATGACGTGCGACAGCGGCTGGATGGAATTCCCCTTCTGGCGCCTTCTCAAGGGCGAAACTCCCGAGATTGCGGCCTCGCACGAGTGTCGCGGAGTTTCGCGCCCCGGCCCTCAGCGTGTTTGCACTGGAAATATAACGTATGGCGAAGCCGACACGGCGCAGGTGCGAATTATTATGCGCAGATCCATGCACAGCAAGGCAATGATGCAACGACATTTCTCCCGGAGCGAGCACGAGATCGATCGCTTCCGAATCGTTGACCGCAGCGATCATCTTTTCCCCGCGACCGAGAAGATTGGCGCTGTCGCCGGAGTCCGTGTGCGCGAGCCTTTGCCGATGGCTTCCTGGAACCGCCCGCACACAGCCGTTTTCCGGGACGCTCGGCGTCAGCGCCACCCAGGCAGTCGCTGCATCCGTCGTGGTTAGACCCCAATAGGTGATGTCCTGGTGCCAGGCGACATAGCGCGAATCGCCAGGCGACTTGGAAATGAAACTTGTTCCCCAGCACAGAAGATCCGGTCCAAGAATATCTTCGACTCGATCGACAATCCTGGGGTCGTGCACCAGGTCCCAGAGCCATGGGACGAGCAAATGCGGCTTGGCGTTGAAGACGGCTGAGAGCCGACCCGCGCGTTGCGCTTCCATCGCTTCGAGCCGCGCCAGGCAATCGCCCGCTTCCTGCGGTTCGAGAACCCTGATCGGAAAAAGGAAACCATCGCGCGAAAAGCGATCAAGTTCATTCGGGGTCAGACGATTGGCGACGCTCATTCGCCCTCCCTGCTATCGCCACTCCCGACTGACGCCAGCGTCGGATTCCGAGGTCCCACCCACTCGCATGAAAACTTACTCCGATGCAATAATGCGGTTTCAGCGTTACGGAATCACTTCTTTAGAGAGGCAAAATCGGCCGCCCTGTGCGCAACCGGCTGCATTGCCCATCGGGGGCCGAGTTCGCGGAGGCCAAATGTGAATATCGCCGACAGGAAGCGCTGGCGCGCATCCGAGAACTTCTCAGGGGCCATGATTGCATTTTCTATGCGCCGCCAGTGTCGGTCAAGGGCGGCAAAGGTTTTTTCTGGGATCCGGCAGGCAAGCGGTTCACCCTTTCGGGCCGCCGCCGCGCGATATGCTGCCGGCCAGTCACGCGCGAGATCTTCCAGCCGATCGATGTGTTCTAGGAAGCCGGCGAACTTACGATAGGCAGGCCGGGCGACGAGGACGCCGGGAACGCCATAAGCGGCCGCGGTGACATAGCCATGTAGAGACGCTCCGACATAAAATCGTGAAAATGCGATAGCTGCGGCAACTTCTCTAAGGCTCGCGGGATCATCGAGCAATATGTGCGGAATCGGGAGATGGAGGGAGATCGCTCGCGCCAAAACGTCGTCGTCATGGGCGCGTCCGACCGCGGTCAGGATCGGCGTAAGCTCCATCTCCCGCGCGAAGGCGGCCAGCATGGCCGCTGTTTCCTGGTGCGTTTGCCCGGCGAGCGAACGGTTACGAAAGTGGACCGCCACAAAGTCGGTTCGCCCCTCGAATCCCTTGCGCGTAAGTAAAGACTGGAATGGTTTGTCGAGATCGCGTTTTGTCCAGATGCGCCCGAGATCTGCAATCGGGTCGGGCACGATCTCGACCGGGATGCTGTCCGGCGCCGCCAGGAGCTCGAATCCGCCGCGGTCGCGCACCGAAACATAGGAAGACGCCCCCAGGGCTGCGTCGACGAGCGCGCGTTGCGATTGCGGGATTGGATGGGGGACGCCGGGGGCGTTCCAGGCAAGGGGAACATCGCGCAGAGCGGCGGCAAGGGCGGCGCCGAGCCACAAGCCGGCGCCGGCCCATTCGCCGACGTCCGTTCCCTGATATTCGCGCAGAATATCCATCCGATGGGTGTGAATGAGATAGCCGCCGCCGATGACGATCCCGTCGACCTTCATGTCGCCGCCCAGCATCTCGGCGATGTCGAGAGGGGAAATGGCGTCGGGAATGCCGGCATGCGCCTTCGTCGGCGCGATGGGGATAACCTCGACGCCTGCCGCGCTCAGTCGGTGCGCGGCGACCAGCGGGAACAAGAGATCCCCGTAATTCTGCATGTCGAAGACGCCAGTGAGAAAAATTCTCTTGGCGCGGTTAGACTGGAAGGGAGACATCGAGCTCTTCCTGTTTGGAGCGTCGCAATTCTCAGCTATCATAGCCAATGATTACAGGTTCGTGCGATGCCGTCGTAGTGGGCCCGTCCACGCCTCGACCCATTCGCACAAAACGAGGAACCCAATGGACGACATGGAATCCGCGGGCGCCGAAACGGCTGTAGCCGCGGTCAATGATCCGGAAGCAGCGAACGCCCAAATCGTCCGCGCCATGGAAGCGGACGAGGGGGACGAGGCGACTCGACTCATGGCGGAGGCGCTGGCGAGGTGGCCGAACTACACCCGACTCCAATTGACGCAGGGCGAGGTGCTCCACAAATGCGTCGGCGTCGCCGAGGCCGCGCATTATTATGCCAGCATTCTCGATGAGCGGCCCGCTCATCCATGGGCGCTCGCCCGTCTCAAGGCCGTATTGAACGGTCAGGCGCTCTCGGCGCAGGAAGCAGAGCGGATCGGCAAAGCGCTTTTCGCGGCCAAACTGGATGGCCCCGCCAGCGAGTCTATATTCGATGCGCTAGCGAAGGCAGTTCGTCCCGATGAGAGCCTGGCTTTCCTGCGAACCATAGCGCCCCGCTCGAAGATTTTCCGTCTGGAATGGAAGCTCGCTGTCGCAGAAACCGAAGCGGGCGACGCCGAGGCGGCGATCCGCGTTCTCTCTGGCGCGTATGAGGAGGGGCGCTACAACGAAGCCGCGATCTCTCTTTTGTCGGAGCTTTTAGCGGTCTGCGGTCGTGAATCGGAAGCGATCGAACTACTGCGCCACGAAATCTTGCGCGCCCCCGACCGTCCAGATCCTTATCGAAAATTGTTGAGCTTTCTTCAGCGCGCCTGCGCCTTCAAGCAGGCGGGAGAAATTATGCAGGAGGCTCTTGAACGCTGGCCGCGCGACTGGCTCCTCCTGTTTCGACTGAACCGGCTTCCCGTCGAACCAAAGCGCCTGAAGTCGATCTTTCGAACGATCCGCTCTGCAGCCGACGCTGAAGCGCTCCGCGATGAGCGATTCAGATATCATTATGCGCTCGCCTGCCTTCACGCGGAGGAGTTGGAACGCGCGCGCGACTTGCTCAGGGCGCCGTTCGCGCCGCCGGTCGACGACCTGGCGGCCCCGGTCGCCAAGGCTTTCCTTTCCCGACCGATCAATTTTTGGAAACGCAGATCACGTCTTGTAGACAACCGCACGCTCGACGTTCAGATCACGCGTTCCAAGGGCGCGCGTTTGACCGTCGTGCTTCCGACCGGAATCGCCTTCGGCTTTCTGCCGCCCGCGATGATCGACGCTTTGTTCGCCGAGCACGGCGTCAATGTCATCTACCTCCGAGATTTCCACAAGCGCGCCTATACGCGCGGCGTCGCGAGTCTCGGGCAGGACGAGGCGGAAACCATACGCGCCCTCCAGGAGATTGTCGCCAGCCTCGGCGCCCCCCGAATTGTGACCATCGGCGCTTCCATGGGCGGTTTCGCGGCCTTTCGCTACGGCGCGCTGCTCGATGCATACGCCGCCATATCTTTTGCCGGGCCGACAGAACTGCGCTCTGTTTACGACACCGCCAAACATTCCGTTTGGAACCCGGGCTATTTCGTGAAGCTTCAATTGCAACGCGAAAGTGAGACGCCGGTTGATCTCGTTCCGCTGCTTCGTCGTGGCGGCAAGACCAAATTTTTCCAATTTTTCGGTGAGGACGCCGCCGAAGACGCGCATCAGGCGCGACGCCTCAAGGGAATCGACAACGTCACTCTGATGCCGGTTCGCGGCGTCAAGGACCATCTAGTTGTCGACCACGCGATCGCCGACGGGTCGTTCGACTCAATGCTTCGACTGTTGCAGGAATGAAAGCTGCGCCCGACTGGGTGCAGCCCTGCTGCCCGCGCTGTTCCGGTCATCGATCATCCTCAGTGTTGACGGTCTTTTGCTCAGCAAACGGATAGTCGTTAGTTCCGGCTGATGACAAAAATGGACCGATCGGCGCCGATGGTTCGTTGCAGTATCCGGCCAGATCGCCAAGGCGCAGTCAGTGTTACCCTTATTGCGAAACACTCAGCACAGCGGACGCTGGGCTCATCGCGGAAGAAGAAAAAGCGAACAGTCTGTGCGCACGAACCGCACACACGCCGACTCAAATATCTGAAATTCAATTTTATTCACGCCAATCCATCCTCGGCGCCACGGGAAAACGAATATCGGACGCACAATGCATCATTGGCGGGCGAGCCTTGTCATGGGCGCCAACCTGCCGTACCAAAGCGTCGCAACGCAAGCAGAAGCGGCGGCGCGGCGCGCGCCCGGAGGCGGAATGAAAGAAAAAATCGACGCTTATTTGCTCAAGGAATTGAATCGCGAGCTCTGCGATCTCGAGCAGTATGATGTCGATCCGCGCACGCGTTTCATTTACGGGAAGGCGGTTGAGCTCTATTGGACGCTCTCGCGCCTCTTTGGCCTTGGCCGCCTGCATGACGGGCGCTGGCGGACGCCCGATCCCGCCAAGGCGCAGGCGCTGCGCGCGCAACTCGATGGCGCGATTCCCGCTCCTGCCGAGCGCAATCGGCTGCTCATCGATATGACGGCGACGCATCGCTTCGGCGGTCATTCGGGCGTGCAGCGCGTCGTGCGCGAAATCGCGCGCGCCTGCGTCGAAAGCGGCGCGGGGATTCCCGTCTATCTCGAAGCGGGCCGACTCCATGGCCATTTCAAACATGAGAATCTGCCTGACGAAGTTGAATTGCAGTCGGGCGACACGCTGCTCTTGCTCGATTCAGGATGGGGCTACGTCGACGAATATCCGCCGCTGTTGAGCGCGGCGCGCGAGGCTGGCGTCGAAGTCGTCGGCTGCCTCTATGACCTCATCCCTCTGCGTTATCCTGCGGCCACCGCTCTAAAGAACAGCGCGCCTTTTGCCTCCTGGTTCGAGACAGTGCTGCTGCGGTGCGACGCGATCGTCTGCATCTCGCAAAGCGTCGCGCAGGACCTCGTCGCCTATTTGCGCGAAGAGCGCCTCGCGACGCCCGCCAATATGCGCATCGGCTGGTGGCCGCTCGGCGCGGATTTTAACGCGGACGCGCAGCGGGCGCCTTCGAAAGCCGCTGAGCAAATCGCCTCGGCTTCGACGCCATTCTTCATGAGCGTCGGCACGCTTGAGCCGCGCAAGGCCTATCCGATCGCATTGGACGCGTTCGAAATTCTCTGGTCGCAGGGTTGCGATGCGCGTTACGTCATCGTCGGCCGGCCGGGGTGGCACACGCAAGCGCTGCAACGTCGCATCCGACAGCATAGCGAATTCGGACGCCGGCTGTTCTGGCTCGACAATGCGAGTGACGCCGATCTTTCCTATCTCTATCCGCGGGCGCGCGGTCTGATCTTTCCGTCCTTCGTCGAAGGATTCGGCATGCCGCTGATCGAAGCGGCGCATCATGGCGCGCGTATCATTGCGAGCGACATTCCGGTCTTTCGCGAAGTCGGCGGCGACAGCGTGGTCTATTTTGATCTTCTCGACGCCGAGGCGCTGGCGGCCCGCATACGCGAGGTCAGTGACGAAAGGAAGCAGACGCATCGCGGCCTCCCCGTCCTGCGTTGGCGCGACTCAAGCGCGCTGCTGACGACGATGCTGCGCGAAAACGCCTATCAGCTCGACGCGGCGTCGGTTCGCGACGTCCTTGCCCGACAGGACGTCGTTGCGCAGAAAGACAAGATCGGGGCCTATCTTCTGTCGCAGCTTTATGAGGAAGTTTGCGAGCGCGGCGGCCTGCGCCTCGATGCTCGATTTAAGGCGGCCTATGATCGCGCGCGCGAATTTTACTGGACCGTCTCGCGCTTTGTTCGCGCCGCGCGGGCCCGAGTCGGCCCGGCGCCGCAGTCGCAACAGAGGGTTCCTCCCGACTGGATGATCGTCGAGCCTAGCACAGCGCATTCCGGCCGCGGAAGGCTGTTGATCGACGTAACCACGACTTGGCGCGCCGATGTGCAGACTGGGATCCAGCGTGTCGTGCGCGAAGTCGCGAAAGCGTCGATCGACGCGAACTGCGGTCTTCCCGTGGCGATCGTTGAAGGTCAACTAAGCTTCTTTTCGCGAGGCGCGCCGCTGCCGCAGCCGGTCGCGATCGAACTAGGCGACAGATTTCTCATGCTGGACGCCGGTTGGATTTTTGTCGAGGAATACGGCCCGGTCATGGAATCGGTGGCCGCTCAGGGCGGAGAGATCATCGTATGTCTCTATGATCTGTTTCCCTTGGTATATGCCGCGGCCTTTCCGTTTTCGCTGCAAATGGGTTTTCGTAAATGGTTCGAGCGCGTGATCCTTCGCGCTGACCAGATCGTCGCGATCTCGCACAGCGTCGCACGCGCCTATGAGACGTATTGCGCCGAACACAATAGTGCGCGCAAGGACGGACAGACGATGCGGGTATGGTGGTTGGGCGCGGATTTCTCGAATTATGTTCAGTCGCCGCCAACGAAGCGCGCGCGCGCGATCACTGAAGCCTCCCCGCCCTTCTTCCTCAGCGTAGGAACGCTCGCGCCGAACAAGGGCCAGGCGCTCTGTCTCGCCGCTTTTGAAAAATTATGGGCAGACGGCGTCGAGGCGACATTAGTGATTGTCGGTCGACCTGGCTGGAGCACAACCGCTCTGCAGCGGCGCCTACGCGAGCACCCTGAGCAGGGACGGCGATTGTTTTGGCTCAGCGACGCGAGCGACGCCGAATTGCAGTCTTTTTATCGCAGCGCGCGCGCGGTTATCTGCGCGTCCTATGCTGAAGGGTTCGGCTTGCCTCTCATCGAGGCGGCTCACGCCGGCGCGCCCATCATTGCGAGCGACATCGAAATTTTTCATGAGGTCGGAGGCGATTCGATTGCGTATTTCAATATGCTCGACCCCGAGTCTTTGAAGGAGCGGATTGTTGAAATGCTCGCATCGCCAAGGCGCGCGCATCCGCTGCCGGCGCTCTCGTGGAAGGAATCGACGCAGAGGCTCTTGGATACGGTTGTCGGCGCGCAGGTTCGCGACGCCGCGCTCTAAGTTCTTGAACTGACCTATCCTCGACGCCGAACCGGCAGCCGCTTCGCGGGATAGCGCTCTAATTTTCCTGCGCCGACGCGGGAAGCTCTAAGCTGATCCCGTGCATCTTGAGATGCGCCCAATTCTTGAGGTCCTTCACGGTAAAGCCCTTCAAGAATGGATTTCCGTTGACGATTTTTTCGCGGGTTCTGGCCGGCTGTCCGTCGACGCTGGCGATCACCGTCGCCGCATCGACCTCTTCTGGAGCGGACAGGATCGCCGCCGCGCCGCCCGGTCCGGCGAAATGCGCCAAATAAAGCGATCCGGGCGTGACCGGCAGACCCTTCTTCATCAGGATTGAGGTGTTTTCCTCGACATAGCGCGCCGTCATTTCTCGCGAGAGCCCGGGGTCCTTGCGCAAGCCGAGAATTTCATTGTCGCTCATCGCGCCGGCCAGGTCGGGACGGTGTTTCTTGATCAGCGCCATCCATGTGGCGTTGATGAATTGTCCCAGTCCGGCCGCCGAAGAGAATTTGTTTCGCGCGTCGGCATTTCCCTGCGACTCGGACATTATGATCCGGTCGACCAAACCTTTGAGCGACGACGCGGCGTGATCGGGAAACAGCGCAAAATGGATGTCGTGAAAATGCAGTTTCAATCCGAATCCGACCGCAAAAATCAAAAGCAGAGCGAGGGGAGAAACGCGGATGCCGTGATCGTCGCGGGCGCGCTTGCGAGGAGAAGCGAAACTTTCATCCTTAAAGGGCGCGCTCAGGCTGATGTATTCCGCCGACTGGGGCTGTAATCGATGACCGCTTTTGAGAGAGGACAACAGGTCTTGCAACGCGCGGTCGTCAAATCCGAGATTGATTTTGATCTCGAGCTTTCCTGGGACGTCTGAGGTCTCGCAAGCGGTGACCAATGTCGCAGGCGCGCATGCCGAGATTGCGACCGCGGTCTCCAAGTCTGACGGCGCGGCTCTCTCCTCGCGCGCCGGCTTCTCGTCGTCGGCGGACGTCTCGTTTGGCGCGCCTAACTCGTCCATTGCGCTGCTCCTCGCCTGCGCGACGAATGTCGAATGAGGGGAGCAGCATCCGGTTATGAAAGCGTAAACGACGGCGGGCGCGAGGAGCTTGCGCGGCGAAGAGGCCAGCAGAAGCGTCGGCGCCTGAAAATTCGCCTCATTCCTCTGAACCCGTCGCCGCCGGCTTGTCTAGTCGCAGCGTTTCGAACTAGGTTTAGCGGCGGCGGTCGCGGCTGCGATGCTGACGGCTGCTGATAATTGCGATGAAATGCTGATTTTGGAGAAGGATATGAACGCGGACGCGACACGAGATTTTCCGTTTGTTTTCAGAAGAGAGACTGAGGTTATCAACGAGCGTCGGCGGAAATTGGAACGGCCGGAAATTCCGACCGTCAACGTTAAGCCGACAACGGAGCATGAACTCGTCGGCCTGGCGCTTTCCGGCGGCGGCGTCAGATGCGCCGCCTTCTGTATGGGCGCGCTGCAGGGTCTTGACAGCGCCCGACTGATCAATCGGCTGGATTATCTTTCAACCGTTTCGGGCGGCGGCTACATCGGCTCGGCGATGACGCTCGCCATGTCAAAAGATGGCGGCAAGTTTCCCTTCGATCCGGCGAACAGCTTTGACGGCGAAACCCGCCACACCAAGCATATTCGGGATAATTCGCGCTATCTCGTGCCCAATGGGCTACGATCGGTTCCCGTTTTCGCGGCGATTTATTTTAGAGGGCTGCTCACTGGCGCGCTGATTGTTCTCCCGATCCTGCTTGCGCTTGCGGCGCTTACCATCTTCTTTATCCCGACCTATAGCGATCTGGATTCGAGTGGCTTTCTTGGAGGCAAACTGGCCGGGCTCCTCGGCGACAACCCGTTTCCAATCACGACCGCCGTGAGTTTGTTCATTGCGGGACTGCTGATTGTCTACGCACTGGCGGCGCATGGGCCGCCGAGAGACATCCGCCGGCCGATCGCCGCAATATTCGGCGCGATCGTCACTCTTATTCTGGTGGCGCTTATTGTCGAAATACAGCCGATATTTATCCTTGCCCAGTTCGACAGGGGCGGCGCGAGCGGCGCCGTCGCCAAGGGCATTCTCGAATTGTCAAAATACTATTCCACGGTTGCGGCGATCGCGAGCCCGATCGTCGTGCCATTTATGAATCTGATTGCGAAGTCAGCGGTCGATCAGAAAAAGAACAAGCTGACCCAAAAGGCGATGAAGTTCGCCAGCAAGCTCGTGATTTATATTGTCGCGCTCTTTATCCCCTTGGGTCTATGGTTGATCTATATTCAGCTTTCATATTGGGGAATTTCGTCGTCGGCCGACCACTGGAGTTATTTGTACGCTCCCAAATTTCTTCAGTCGCTCTTCGGCGCTGCTCAATTGGCCACTGGGGATAGGATCATCGCTGGCTCTTGGGGCGCGCACATCACGCCCTCAGTGATCGTCTATCTGGGAATAGCGCTCCCGATTTTCCTTTTCGTTTGGTATTTTATCGACGTCAACGCGAACTCCTTGCATCAATTCTACCGGGATCGGCTGGTCGACGCCTTTCTCCTCGATCCAACAAAAAACTGGGATGAGATAAACAAAAACAGGAATGTCGCCGCGAATGATTTTCCACTCACCGATATTTCAAGCGTCTACACGCCTTATCACCTCATCAACACCACCCTCAACGTGCCGGGATCGCCCAGGGCGAACCGCCGTGGCCGCAATGGAGATTTCTTCCTGCTGAGCCGAAATTTTGTCGGCAGCGAAGTCACCGGCTATGTCGAAACCGCGGCTGTTAAGGACTTTTGGGCCGGGGACATCGGCACCGCCATGGCGATTTCGGGGGCGGCGGCGGCGCCCAATATGGGCATCGCGTCCTTGCGTCCGCTCGCCTTTACGCTGGCGCTCCTCAATGTGCGCCTCGGGCGATGGTTCCCGAACCCGCAACAGCTGAGCAAATTTGGTAAGCATCGAAACTGGCCCCGGCCGCGCTACTTCCTCGCAGAGGCTCTATTTCGCACTCGGGAAAGCTTCAGATACGTCTTCCTCAGCGACGGCGGCCACATCGACAATCTCGGCGTCTATGAATTGCTTCGCCGGCGCGCCGCGGTCATCGTTGTCGTCGACGGTGAAGCAGACGGAGGAATGGACTTTCCCTCGCTCGTGCAGCTTCAGCGACTCGCACGCATCGACCTTGGCATCCGCATCCGCCTGCCCTGGGGCGAGATTAAACGTCACACCAGAGAGACTAGCGACGAAATCGCCGCGGAACAGGGGCGGACCCAGAACCCCGGCCCGCATGCGGCGATCGGGATCATCGAATATCCCGGCGAAACCCCTGATCAATCGGAATTGGGCGTATTGATTTATCTGAAAGCGTCGTTGACCGGCGACGAAAACGACTATGTGACCGATTACAAGAAACGCAATCCTGACTTCCCGCATGAAACGACGCTCAATCAGTTTTTCACCGAGGAGCAGTTCGAGGTCTATCGCGCATTGGGATTTCATATTTCCAATCGGCTGTTCACCGGGCAAGACTGCGCCATGGTCGAGCCTGCGCTGAACGCCAAGGAGACGCAGTCGTTCAAAAGGGCCGAACAGCTCTTGAACGTCACTTTCAGGACATGTCCGCCGTCGTCCGTGAAGACCGCGGCTGAGGCGACGGCGTAACGGCTGCGGGGTCTCGTCGCCAGCAAGTGGAAAAGGGGTTTGCGTCGTCGCGGCGCCGGCCGCAACCCGCGTTAATCGATTTTCAAGCAATCGGCGTGACGCTCGAAAATCTTGCACAGATGCGATCTTTCGCCATGACCGAGCAAATGGGAATAGCCGCCTTCGACTTCGGCCCGGCCGCGTCTCATGCCGCCGATGGTCCGGAGTTGAGGGCCGAGCGCTCGGACGCGGCGATTTCGGCGCCTATCTCGGATAATCCCGCGACGCCTGCTGCAGAAAGGCCGCATGCGGCGATCAAGGACGCCGTGATCTACGGCTCTCGGCTTTTGTGGGCGGCGCTGCTCTACGGCGCCGCGGGCCTCGCCGGCTGGCTGATTGCCGAAGCCGCATGGCCGACGCTCTCCGCGATGCCCGGCCTCGTCAGGACGATCGCGACGCAGGACAGCGCCGATCGCGCCGCCTTGCTGCGCACGACGCAGAAAATGGAAGAGGAGATCCGGGCGCTGCGCGCCGAGATGGAGACGATGAGGACTTCAATGCAGACGGCGACGCCGTCAGCCGACGCCGTCGAGAATATCGGCAGGCGTATTGACGCAATGAAGACGGAGACCGGCGCCGCGATCGGCGCGCTTTCCAGTCGGGTAGAGGGCCTTCAACGCGACGTCGCCGCCAAGCCGGCGCAGACCGGCGAGCGATCCGAACCAACCGAGCGACCCGTCGTCGAATCGAGCCCGCCGCGACGCACGACCGTCTCCGCTACGGTGAAAGTCGGCGAGGGGCTGCGCCGGCCTAAAGCGCGGCGCGGCGACGCCTTCGAGCCGTCGAAATATCCCAACGCGCCCGGCGCGCCGCGTCCGCTGGGCGCCTACGCGCGGTAGGTCAGCTTTCGCTCTAATGACCCAGCGATAAATGCGACAGACGGAAGATGCTGGAGAGGAACTTTATCGCGAAACCAACGAGACCCGAGCCGCCATAAAAGTCGCTCTTGTTCAGTTGGATGAAAACATGCGCCGGCATGTCGGAGTCGTTGGTCAATTCGCACAGGAAGAATCCTTCGCGGGCGCGTATAGATTCGAAAAGGATTTTCGTGGCCGCGGCAAATTCGCGAAGCCGCATGCGGAACGAACTATCGCGTGGCGATGTCATCGACGCCGAGACGAGCCCATTCGCTCTGGAGTGACCGAGTTGGATTACAGCGACCCGGCGATCTTCAGGATGCGCCTGACTCGTTGGCCGCAACTTCGAAAAGATATTCGCGGTCGCGGCGATGACGTTGCCAAGAGCGTAGTCGCGACTCTCTCCGGGTTCGATTCTCTCGCGCCAAATCAACGTTTTTCCGGCGAGACATAAGATCGCGGGCGTCGACAGATCGTCAGTCGGGTGGGCTTGATAGACATAAGGCGCTCGCGCCCAACTCATCGTCGACGCGTCGCATGGAACGGAACGAATCGCAACATTCGAGGATGAGCAAAGATAGGCGGGCTGGAGAAAGAGAAGAGGCGGCGAATTGTCTCGCGCCAATCTCGTCAGATCGATCTTCTCGACGACGTTGCCCTCGCCGGCGGTGAGCAAAATCTCTCTTTGTTTCTGCGATGCGGCGATGCGATTGAGTTTCACGTCGCCGCCGCCAAAGCACACGTAGAGGATCGTGGCGAACTCATTCGCGATCCAGGAGCGCTTCGGCACATGATGCGGAGTCTGGCGCGGAATCGTCCGCGTTCCCGGCCATCGGCAAACGGACCTGCTGGGCCGATCAAAAAAAGACGTTTCTGGCCCGAGCGTCACCACGAGTCCCTCTCTCGCGTCCAATAAGCGAAAGTCGCATTCCCCTTGCTGTAAGGAGATTCGTTCGGGAGTGAAAAATGGGTTGCGCATGAACGTGCGCAGCCCGAAATCGATAAAGTCGATTGGCGTCATATACATGTGCGACATCCTTCAGCCAATCATCGAAGATTTTGAATATGGGAGGATCGTCGCTTCGTGTGATCGTATGGTTACGTTCGTGAAGCGATCGCCTCTATAACGCGGCTTGCCGGTTTTCGTTCCGAGCCAGTCCAGACAAGGCCTTGGACGAAACGCGCGATATTTGATCATAGCTCATTAATATTAAATGATTAAATCAACGGAGATGGTGCCCCTGGCCGGAGTCGAACCAGCACTCCTTGCGGAACTCGATTTTGAGTCGAGCGCGTCTACCAATTCCGCCACAGGGGCTTCTCGCCGGCAGGCAAGCCGTCGAAGCGGCGCGGATATTAGCGGCGGCGCGGCGCCCGTCAACCCGCAGAAACTTCTTTCCGCTGACGATACGTGCTATGCGCGTGGCGCGCCTGCCCAACCTCGGAAACGAATGAAAAAACTCTACGATTGGACTATGTCGCTCGCCGCAAGCCGGCACGCGCCCTTCGCGCTTGGCGCGATCGCTTTTGCCGAGAGCTCCTTCTTCCCGGTGCCGCCGGACGTGATCCTCATCCCGATGACGCTCGCCGAGCCCAAGAAGGCCTGGTATTTCGCCGGAATCTGCACGCTCGCCTCGGTCGCGGGCGGGGCGCTCGGCTATGCCTTCGGCGCTCTCTTTTATGACACGATCGGCCAGTGGCTGATCAATCTCTATGGCTATGCCGAGAAGATGGAGGCGCTGCGCGCCTTCTATGCGCAATGGGGCGCGATTTTCATTCTGGTCAAGGGCTTCACACCGATTCCCTATAAACTCGTGACCATCGTTTCGGGGCTTCTCGCCTATAATTTCCCGCTGTTCATCTTGCTGTCGATCATGACGCGCGGCGCGCGGTTCTTCGTGCTGGCGGCGGCGATCAATCATTTCGGCGATCCGATCCGCTCAAGGCTCGAAAGCCATTTCGGACTGTTCATGGGCTCGCTCGCGGTGATCGTCGTCGCCGGCTTCGCTCTGGCCGCCAAGATGTTTTGAACGGGCGTCCGGACGATGACTTGGTCAGACGAATGACTTGGCGCAGCCTTCTCGATTGCGTCGTTGTGCCCCGCAACGCCTCGCTCCTCATTCTCGCCGCGGCCGTCGCGGCGATCGGCGGCGCCTGGGCCTATGAGGCCCTGGGCTTTCTGCCCTGCGAGCTTTGCTATAAGGAGCGCATTCCCTATTACGCGGCCTTCGCCCTTGCGCCGCTCGCCGCCTTCGCCGCGCAAACGGGCAGGGAGCGCGTGGCGCGCGCGGCCTTCCTGTTGATGGCGCTGCTTTTCGCCGGCGACGCCATCCTTTCGATCTATCATTCAGGCGTCGAGTGGAAGATTTTCTCCGGACCCAGCGATTGCTCGGGCCCGCTCACGACGGCGCCGTCGGTCGCAGATTTCATGAAGCAGCTTCAAACGACGAAAGTCGTGCGTTGCGACCAGCCGAATTTGTGGATTTTCGGCCTGACGCTCGCGAACTGGAACGTCGCCATTTCAGCAGCGCTGGCGGCGCTGGCGGGTTACGCTTCGTGGGCGCGCTGGCGCAATCAACCAATTGAATTAAACTCTTTCGAAAGCTGAAGTCTCATGACACACACATGGTCCTGGCTCGATAAGCACGGAGTTTCGAGACCCGTTGGTGGCGCAACCGCGATTTGTGATGCGTTTGTCGATCTGCTTGAAAAGCGTCCCGGCGAGGAAGAAGCCATCCAACAGTTTCTTGCTGCGAACCCCTTCTTCCTTTCTGAACAGCTTCCGCATTGCCACTACGTAATTCCCAAGTTTCGCTTTGGGGGCCAGTATGTCTCCGATTTCTTGCTACCGGAGATGACTTCAGGAGGAACCTTTTGGACCTTCGTAGAGCTTGAGCCAGCCAACGCAAAGCTTGTTACGACCAAAGGCCAGTTTGCGGAACGAGTGCGAGGCGGCCTTCAGCAGTTACAAGACTGGCAAATGTGGGTGGAGGACAATCGTGATCACGCCATCCGGCCAAGGCCGAATGGCCTCGGTCTAGGAGATATAGCAGGTATTTGGACTTGGCTGGTCGTGGGAAGAAGAGCCAATATCAACGACGAATTTAATCGCCTACGACGGCAGGCAACAAAAGACAAAGGCCTGACGATAATGACCTACGATCGGCTGATCGAACGGTATCGGCAGCGAGCCGAGTTCTGGGACAATTTCGATCCAATCAAAGCGGTCCAACAGTTTGCGTCTGGGCCGGTACCGCCGTGGGACCGTTAAGAGGTCAGCCCGCCGCCATCCGAGCGCTCGCCCTAAGCTTCTCCGTCTCGCTCTTCAGCTGACCGCAGGCGGCGAGAATGTCGCGGCCGCGCGGGGTGCGCACCGGGCTGGCGTAGCCGGCGCTAAACACGATGTCGGAGAAGCGCTCAATCGTTTGCCAATCCGAACATTCGTAAGGCGCGCCCGGCCAGGGATTGAACGGGATCAGATTGATCTTGGCCGGCAGGCCTTTGAGGAGCCGGACCAACTCCTTGGCGTCGGCGGGCGAATCATTCACGCCTTTCAGCATCACATATTCGAAGGTGATGCGCCTTGCGTTCGACGCGCCGGGATAGTCGCGACAGGCCTGCAGCAGCTCCTTGATCGGATATTTCCTGTTGAGCGGCACGAGTTCATTGCGCAGATCGTCGCGCACGGCGTGCAGCGAGATCGCTAAGGCTGGCCCGCATTCGGCGCCAAGGCGTTCGATCTGCGGCACGACGCCCGAAGTCGAGACGGTGATGCGGCGCTTGGAGAGCGCAAGCCCGTCGCCGTCGGCCATGACCTCGACCGCCGCCATGACGCTATCGAGATTGTAGAGCGGTTCGCCCATGCCCATGAAGACGATGTTGGAGACGGCGCGCACGCCTTCGCCGGAGGGCACGAGACCATCGGTCGGCCGCTCGCGATCGGGAAAATCGCCGAGACGCTGCCTTGCGACGAGCAATTGTCCGACGATCTCGGCGGTCGTCAGATTGCGCACGAGCCGCTGGGTGCCGGTGTGGCAGAAGCTGCAGTTCAAGGTGCAACCGACCTGCGAGGAGACGCAAAGCGTGCCGCGATCGCTCTCCGGAATATAGACGCATTCGACTTCCGCGCCTTTGTCGAAGGCGTCGACCGGTTGCAGTCGCAGCAGCCATTTGCGCGTGCCGTCGACCGAGACCTGCTCCTCGACGATGTCCGGCAGGCGCAGTGCGAAGGCGCCGGCGAGCTGCGCCCGCAGCGCCTTAGAGACATTCAGCATTTCGCTAAACTCGCGCGCGCCGCGAAAATAGATCCAGTGCCAGAGTTGCGACACGCGCATGCGGATTTCGCGCTCGGGCAGGCCGAATCCGCGCAAGGCGTCGCCTATCTCCGCTCGGGTCATGCCGGCAAGCGAAGCCTCAAGCGTTGGAACAGGCGCTGCGGAAGTGTCGGGCAGATTCATGAACCCCTCGGGAACCGCCCTTATATCATGTCTCCCCGCGATTTTTGCGAGCCCGCTGCTAAGCCGTCGCCGAGGCGGCTTCGTCCTTCCTTGATATCGTCCGGTGTAACCGATAAAGCCTGCGCGCTCACGCCCCAGACGGCCGACGGAGCAAAACCCCTTGCACAGCGCCGCGCCAGACGAATCCGATTCTTCGCTCAAGGCGACGCGCCGGGAGTGGATCGGGCTCGCCGTCATCGCCCTGCCATGCATGGTTTATTCGATGGACCTCACGGTCCTCAATCTCGCCATTCCATCGCTGACCGCCGATCTGCGGCCGAGCGCGTCGCAACTGCTCTGGATCATCGACATCTACGGCTTCATGGTCGCCGGTTTTCTGATGATCATGGGCGGGCTTGGCGACCGCATCGGACGGCGCAAGGTTCTGCTGCTGGGCGCCGCCGCCTTCGCCGCAATGTCGATCCTCGCCGCGTTCTCGCATTCGGCGCAAACGCTCATTCTCGCGCGCGCCGCGCTTGGAATTGCGGGAGCGACGCTCGCGCCTTCGACGCTGTCATTGATCACCAACATGTTCCGCAATCCTCAGGAGCGAACCTTTGCGGTCAGCATGTGGATTTCGGCCTTCTCCGGCGGCGCCATCATCGGTCCACTCGTCGGTGGCGCGCTGATTCAGAATTTCGGTTGGAGCTCGGTCTTCATCGCCGGCGTTCCGGTGATGGTCGTTTTGCTCATTCTCGGGCCGATTCTCCTGCCGGAATATCGCGATCCGAAGGCGGGCCGACTGGATATCGCCAGCGCGCTCCTGTCGCTCGCGGCCGTATTGTCCTTCATTTTCGGATTGAAGCGCGCCGCCGAGGCGGGCTTTGGCGCTGACTCGATCGGGTCGATGGCGGCGGGCGTCACGCTCGCCCTGCTGTTCCTGCGCCGGCAGGCGCGGCTCGAGGACCCGCTGATCGATCTTGCGCTGTTCCGGTCGCGGTCGCTCAACGTGGCGCTGTGCATCAACATCCTCGGCGTCTTCTTCATGTTCGGGGCGTTCATCCTGCTCGGGCAGTATTATCAGCTCGTCGCGGGATTGACGCCGCTCGACGCCGGACTGTGGTCGATGCCGTCGGCGATCATTTTCACGGCCGGCTCCTTCGTGACGCCCGCGCTCGCGCGCCGGATCAAGCCTGTCGATCTACTCGCAGGGGGACTCGTCGTTTCGGGTCTCGGATGTGTCGGCCTTGGGCTCGCGAGCGGATTTTACGGCATCCTCCTGTCTTCACTGCTGCTCGTCGGCTTCACGCCGGTCATCGCGCTGACGACGGAGATCATCGTCACCTCGGCGCCGCCGGAGCGCGCCGGCGCGGCCTCCGCGCTGTCGGAAACCGCGAATGAACTCGGCGGCGCGCTCGGCATCGGCGTGCTTGGCAGTCTCGGAACGGCGATCTACCGGGCCAAAATGGCCGGCGTCGTCGCCGGGCTTCCGGCCAATGTCGCCGAGATGGCCGGAGCGACGCTTGCCGGCGCGGCGGACTCGGTCAAGTTTCTGCCCCCTGAACAGGCTGAGCGGACGCTTGCCGCCGCGCGCGACGCTTTCAACGCTGGATTTCAGGCGACCGCATGGCTCGGCGCCCTGGGACTTTTCGGCGCCGCGCTCGCGACGAAGATTGCGCTCAAGGAAGCGCGATCGGCGTCGGTTGCCGGCGCGAACGAAAAGCCGGATTCAGCCGCAGCATAGCGCATCCTTCGTCACGGCCTTGTCACCTTGCGCGGGGAGCCTTAGCCTTGCGCGTTTTCTTAGTTTTTACGTGTGGGGTAATTTCATGCGGCTTGCATCATATAACGTGGAGAACCTTTTCGATCGCGCCCGCGCGATGAATCTCAAGAGCGCCGCCGAGGGCAAGCCGATCCTCGAACGTTTCGCCGAATTGAGCGGACTGCTCGCTCAGCCGTCCTACAGCGCTGCGGCCAAGAAGCGCATGGCGAAGCTCCTCATGGAGCTCGGCTTGGAGAAATCCGACACCGGGGATTTTGTCATCCTGCGGCGCAACCGAGGTTCCTTGCTCAGACGGCCGAGGTCGGGCGGCGTCGAAATCATCGCCGATGGGCGCGCCGATTGGGTTGGATCGCTCGAATTGATCGACGAGCCGATCGACGAGCAGGCGATGAGAAATACGGCGCGCGTGATGCGAGATGTCGAAGCGGACGTTTTGGGAGTCGTCGAAGTCGAAAGCCGGCCAGTGCTGCGGGATTTCAATAATGACGTGATCTCCGCGCTTGGCGGCGAAGCATACCGTCACGCCATGGTGATCGACGGAAACGACACGCGCGGCATCGATGTCGGCCTGCTGACCCGGCGGGAATTTCCGATCGGTCTGCTCCGCAGCCATGTCGACGACATGATGGGCGAGCGCGAGCTTATTTTTTCGCGCGACTGCGCCGAATATGAGGTGACGACGCCCGCCGGCGCGCGCATTCTGCTGATGCTCAATCACTTCAAGAGCAAGGGCTACGGCTCGCAGCAATCGTCCAACGACAGACGCCGCAATCAGGCGCAGCGCGTCGCGGACATTTATGACGAGCGCGTCGCGATGGGGATCAAGAACATTGCCGTGTTGGGTGATTTCAACGATACGCCGGACAGCGCACCCTTGAGTCCGCTGATCCAGGGGACGGATCTGAAGGACATTTTTCTTCATCCGACATTCGACGACGGCGGTTATCCGGGCACCTACGGCAATTGCTCAGCCGAAAATAAAATCGATTTCATTTTGCTGTCGCCGGCGCTGTTCGACAAGGTCACCGGCGGCGGCGTGTTTCGCAAGGGCATGTGGCCGGGCGCACGCGCGCGGCGCTGGGAAGCCTATCCGGAAGTCGCGCGCAAGGTCGACGCCGCTTCCGATCACGCGGCGATATGGGCGGACATAAATATCTAGCTCGAAATTCGCTCCATCAGCGCGCGCCCCGGCGCATACGTCCAGCCGCCTATGCCGACATAAATGCGTCCGGCCTTTCGAGTCATTGGCGTTCCAGCCTGGGGACATCGAGGGCTTGAGAGTTGCTCCCGTTGCGCCATCTTAGCGGCGTCGTGTTGGTATATTTGTCTATAGCGCCGGACGTCGATGGGCGACGTTCGCCGGCGACGTTCGGGGAGAAGGCGCAATGGCGGCGAATGTTATGTGGAAAATCCTTTTCGCGCTGGCCGCGATGGCGCTGGCCGCCTGCGATCGCGGACCGGAACTGCCGGAAAGCGCGGGATACGGACCCCATCCGGCGCTGCCTGACCCCCATCCGACAGGCGCCTTTCCCTATGTGAACATCGCGCATGCGGTGGGTTGGCGAGGCGTCGAAAAGCCGGTGCCTGCGGAGGGTCTGAGCGTCGAGGCGTTTTCGAGGGGGCTCGATCATCCGCGCTGGTTGTACGAATTGCCCAACGGCGACATTCTGGTCGCCGAATCCGATGCGCCGAAGTCGGAAGATGAAGGCGGCGGCGTCCGCGGCTTCATCATGCGCCTTTACATGAATCAGGCTGGCGGGGATCGGCCGAGCGCAAACCGGATCACGCTGCTGCGCGACGCGGACGGCGACGGCGTCGCTGAGACCAAGGAAGTTTTTCTGGAAAATCTCAACTCGCCCTTCGGCATGGCGCTGGTGGGCAATCAACTCTACGTCGCCAACGCCGATTCTCTCGTGCGCTTTCCCTATAAGGAGGGCGACACACGCATCGAAGCGCCGCCGGAGAAAGTCGTCGATCTGCCGTCGGGACGCAATCACCACTGGACCAAGAGCCTTGTCGCCGACCCGGTGGGGTCGCGTCTTTACGTGGGCGTCGGGTCGAACTCGAATGTCGGCGAACACGGGATGGAGGAGGAGCATAACCGCGCCGTCATTCTCGAGATCAATCCGGTGACGGGGGAGATGCGCGTATTTGCTTCCGGCTTGCGCAATCCGGTCGGGATGGACTGGAATCCTGCGACCGGCGACCTCTGGGCCGCGGTGAACGAGCGTGACGAACTCGGCGACAATCTGGTGCCTGATTACATGACCGGGGTGCGTGAAGGCGCGTTTTACGGCTGGCCATACAGCTACTACGGCCAGCACGTTGACGTACGCGCGCAGCCGCAGAATCCGGAACTCGTCAAACAGGCCATCCAGCCTGATTACGCGCTCGGCTCGCATACGTCCTCGCTCGGATTGGCGTTTGTCACAGACGCCAACCTCGGGCCGTTCCAGCACGGCGCGATCATCGGCCAGCACGGCTCGTGGAACCGCAATCCGCGCGCCGGCTATCGCGTCATTTTCGTAAAATTCGAAAACGGCGCGCCGGTCGGCGGGCCGAAGGAGGTGCTGACCGGCTTCTTGAACGAGCGCGGCGAAGCGCAGGGCAGGCCGGTCGGGGTCATCATCGACAAGCGCGGCGGGCTGCTCGTCGCCGATGACGTCGGCGGCGTCGTGTGGCGCGTCAACGCCAAGAAGGACGCCAACTGACCAGGGCAATCGGGTGAAGGATTGTCATCCTCACCCTCATCCTGAGGAGCCGCCGCAAGTCGGGTTTACCCGACTTGCGCATTTTAGCGTCGATCTCGGGCAAGCCCGAGATCGAAGGCGGCGTCTCGAAGGGCGAGGGTGAGGAAAAAAACGCGAAAACGGGCTTCCTCGTCCTTCGAGACGCGTGCTGCGCACGCTCCTCAGGATGAGGAAGCCCTTCACCCGATCGCCCCGGCCAACTGACCTGCTTCGCTCGCATTTGGCCGCCGCCTGTGCTAACGGCTGCGGCCAGCCTGGCTTTACCGGGCTAAGTCAAGGGTCTGCAGCAGATGTCCGATATTTTCCATGAGGTCGATGAAGACGTCCGGCGCGACAAGGCGGCGGAGCTTTGGCGGCGCTATCAGACGCCGATCGTGATTCTCGCCGTGCTGGTCGTCGCCGCGACCGGCGCCTGGAGCTATTACCAGACCAATCGCCAAAAGGCGGCTGAGGCCGCCAACGCCCGCTTCGAAGCTGCGGTCGCGCTCGCGAATGACGGGAAGACCAAAGAAGCCGCCGCGGCCTTCGACGCGCTCGTCAAGGACGGTCCCAAGGGCTATGTGACGCTTGCCCGCATCCGCGCCGCGGAGCTGCGCCAGGACAAGGCGCGCGCGCTCGAGGAATTGAGCGCGATCGCCGAGGACAAGAACGTCGACAAGCTTAATCAGGAAGTGGCGCTGCTGCGCGCCGCGCTGATCATTCTCGATGGCGGCGACCGCCAGCAAATGGAGCGCGCGCTCGGGCCGATGATGACGTCCAACGGCCCGTTCCGCTTCTCGGCGCAGGAATGGAACGGCCTCGACGCGCTCGCCAATAATGATTTCGAGGAAGCGGAGCGCGTTTTCAACATTTTGCTCAGCGACCGCGACGCCCCGCAATCGATGCGTCAGCGCGCCGCGGCCTATCGCGGACTGCTGCACGCCAAGCGCGGACCCAAGCCGGCGCCGGCGGCGCCGACACCCGGCGGCGCCACCGCCGGCAATGTCACTGTTACGCCGGTGATCGAACCCGAGGAAGGCGCCGCGTCTTCCGGCGACGCGCCTTTCGAGGTGAAGCCGTCGAAGTAACGGGCGCCGGCGCGGCGAGAAACGAGTCATGTCCTTTTCGCTCGCGATCATCGGCCGTCCGAACGTCGGCAAATCGACGCTGTTCAACCGGCTGACCGGCAAGAAGCTGGCGCTGGTCGACGATCGTCCCGGCGTCACCCGCGATCGCCGCGAGGGCGAGGCGAAACTCGCCGATCTGCGCTTCACCATCATCGACACGGCCGGGCTCGAGGAAGGCGCGACCGCGACGCTGGAAGGACGCATGCGCGCCCAGACCGAGAGCGCGATCCTTGCCGCCGACGCCATTCTCTTTCTCATCGATGCGCGCGCCGGCGTCACGCCTGACGACAAATATTTCGCCGATCTCGTCCGTCGCGCGGGGAAGCCCGTGATCCTGATCGCCAATAAGGCGGAAGGAAGGGCGGGGGAGGCTGGCGCCTATGACGCCTTCTCGCTGGGACTGGGCGATCCCGTGCCGCTGTCCGCCGAGCATGGCGAGGGCATGAGCGGACTCTACGACGCTTTGCGCGAGGCTCTTCCGGAAGAGACCGCCGAGCCAGACGAAATAGAAGTTCTCACCCAAGAGAATCTGCGGGGCGATGACGAGGACGGCAGCGACCTCGACGTGACCAAGCCGCTGCGCATCGCGGTCGTCGGTCGACCCAACGCGGGAAAATCGACGCTGATCAATCGCATCCTCGGCGAGGAGCGGCTGCTGACCGGACCCGAAGCGGGGATCACGCGCGATTCGATCTCGGTCGATTTCATTTGGCGCGACCGCAAGATGAAGCTCTTCGACACGGCCGGCCTGCGCAAGCGCGCCCGCGTCGTGGACAAGCTGGAAAAACTTTCAGCGGCTGACGCGCTGCGCGCCGTGCGATTCTCGGAAGTCGTCGTGCTGCTGGTCGATGCGACGATTCCGTTCGAAAAGCAGGACCTTTCCATCGCCGATCTCGCGGCCCGCGAAGGGCGTGCTGTCGTCATCGCGCTCGGCAAATGGGACTTGATCGAGGATCGCGGCGCGACGCTCGTGAAACTGCGCGAGGATGCCGAGCGCCTGCTGCCGCAACTGCGCGGCTGTCCGGTCGTGCCGGTGTCGGGCGCGACGGGGCAGGGGCTCGACAAGCTCATGCAGGCGATCGTCGCGGTCCACGAAACCTGGAATAAGCGCATCGCGACGGGGCGGCTTAATCGATGGCTGCTGACCCAGGTCGAGGAGACGCCGCCGCCAGCGGTCTCAGGCCGGCGCATCAAGATTCGCTATATGACGCAGGCGAAGTCGCGGCCGCCGCATTTCGTGCTCTTTGGCAATCAGCTCGACGAATTGCCGACGAGCTACGAGCGCTTCCTGATCAACGGGCTGCGCAAGACTTTCGAGCTTCCCGGCGTGCCGATCCGGATTTCAAAAAAGGCGGGCGACAATCCTTATGCTGGAAAACGAAAGGACTAAGCCAGCGGCGGCGCTGCGCGCTCAAGCACATTGCGCACCGACGCCGCAAAGGCGGCGCAATCGCGGGCCTCATAGAGGGCCATTCTCAGCGTCTTCGGCAATTCAAGCTGAACGCCGGCACCGAGGCGGCATCTGTTGCAGATATTGGCCGGATCGCGACCAGCGAGGCGATGGCCGTCTCCGACCGCCTTCGCCTTGAAGCCCGCGCTCGCAAGCGTCTCGCAAATGGCGTCGCGCAGAATCTCATGAAGGCCGCCGACCCAGATCGACGCATCGTCGCTCCGATCCTTGCGGCCATGAACGCCAATTGCGACCTCCGAGGCTGAGACGAGCGCCAGCGCCTGCGGCTCGTCGAATCGCGTCGACGTGATATGCAGGCGTCCGCCGCTGGCTCCCTTCAGACCTTCGAAGCAATAGAGCGAGAAGCAGTCGGCCGCGATCGCCGCGGCGATCTCGGATGTTCCGCGCTCGATCAGCCCGCCGTGCGGCGCGACAACGGCGACGGGCGAGGCGCGTTCGTCGATGCGAATGCGATAATCGACGCCTTCGATTTCATTGGCCGCAAGCGTTACGAAACTATCGTATCGATCCGCCATGTGATTAAAGGCCTCGACGCATGAGTCGGTTCGCTCGCTCGCTTAGGGAAACCATTATGACGGCAAAGCCCAATCCCGAAAAACTTCTCGCCCTCGGCATGTCGTTCTGGAACGCCAAGACGCTGCTCTCAGCGGTCGAGCTCGGCGTCTTCGACGCCCTCGCCGACGGCCCGGCCGATCTTTCTGCGCTAACGGCGAAACTCGGGTTACACGAGCGCTCGGCGCTTGACTTTTTCGATGCGCTCGTGGCGATGGAAGTTTTAAAGCGCGACGCCAACGGGCGTTACGCCAATACGCCCGAGACGGAATTGTTCCTCGTGCGCGGCCGGCCGAGCTATGTGGGCGGCCTGCTGGAGATGGCCAATGCGCGGCTTTACGACAGCTGGGGACATCTGTCGCAGGCGCTGAAAACCGGCCGTCGCCAGAGCGAGAACCAGGAAGAGAGCGATTTCTTCGCGGCGCTTTACGCCGATCCGAACCGCCTGCGCGGGTTTCTGGCGGCGATGAGCGGCGTCAGCGCTGGCGCAGCGCAAGCGATCGCCGAAAAATTCCCGTGGCGCGACTACAAGACTTTCGTCGATGTCGGGGCGGCGCAGGGCATGGTTCCCGTCACCATCGCGCGGGCGCATCCGCATCTTTCGGGCGCAGGCTTCGACCTGCCGCAAGTCGGGCCGATCTTCGAGGAATTTGTCGCCGCCAATGGACTGGCCGATCGCCTGCGCTTCCATTCTGGCGATTTCTTTAAAGACGCCTTGCCGAAGACCGACGTCATCATCTTGGGCCACATTCTCCACGACTGGGATCTCGAACAGAAGCGCATGCTGTTGAAGAAAGCCTATGACGCGCTTCCCGAAGGGGGCGCGCTGATCGTCTATGAGGCGATGATCGACGACGATCGCCGCGAGAACGCTTTCGGTCTGCTGATGAGCCTCAACATGCTCATCGAAACCGACGGCGGCTTCGACTTCACCGGCGCCGACTGCCAAGGCTGGATGAAGGAAGCCGGGTTCTCCAGTTCCCGCGTCGAGCCACTGACCGGCCCGGATTCGATGGCGGTCGCCTTCAAATAGCTCCCGCGGGAGCCGCCGCCTGCCGCGCCTGCGACCAATCCCCGCGTCGCGCCGGCGGATTTTGGGTTGGACAGACGCCAGTTTTTAATTATTCTAATTCCTGCGTCGTGGGGCCCCTGGGGCCTGCCGACTCGACATCCGGAGGCAAGAAAATGACTACGCTCAAGGGCAGCAAGACCGAAGACAATTTGAAGGCCGCCTTCGCCGGCGAATCGCAGGCGAACCGCCGCTATCTCTATTTCGCTCAAAAGGCCGACGTCGAGGGTTACAATGACGTGGCCGCCGTGTTCCGCTCCACCGCCGAAGGCGAGACTGGCCACGCCCACGGCCATCTGGAGTTTCTTGAGACCGTCGGCGACCCCGCGACCGGCCTGCCGATCGGCAAGACCGCCGACAATCTCAAGGCCGCCGTCGCCGGCGAGACGCATGAATATACCGACATGTATCCCGGCATGGCGCGCTCGGCCCGCGAAGAGGGTTTCGAGGAGATCGCCGACTGGTTCGAGACGCTCGCCAAGGCCGAGCGTTCGCACGCCGGACGCTTCCAGCGCGCTTTGGATGAGCTGAAGTAACCACAGAATTACGCGTCCCGAGAAAGAGTTCCCTTCGCGTCATGGCCGGGCTTGACCCGGCCATCCACGCGATGGGACCGCGAAAGGCTCAGAGCCTAACCCGCGCGCCAGCGGCTGGGCTTCAGCATCCCTGTCATGCGGCGACCGCTCCGCAGCATCCCGGCGTGGATGGCCGGGACAAGCCCGGCCATGACGGCCGTTGTGTTTTGGAACAACAAAGATGAGAGAAGGCAGTCTCGAGGCTCCGATCCGGCATCCGCTGGATTGGCGCAGCGCCGATTTCTATGACGATGAGAAGCTCGACGCCGAAATGCGCCGGGTCTTCGATATTTGTCACACGTGCCGGCGTTGTTTCAATCTGTGCGACTCCTTTCCGCGGCTGTTCGATCTCATCGACGAATCGAAAAGCGGCGAGCTCGACACCGTTGCGAGCGCGGATTTCAAGAAAGTCGTGGACGCCTGCACGCTCTGCGACATGTGCTTCATGACGAAGTGCCCCTATGTGCCGCCACATGAATTCAACATCGACTTTCCGCATCTGATCCTGCGATATCGCGCGGTCGAGGCGAAGAAGAAGGGCGTGCCCGCCGCCGATCGCGCGCTGGCCGACACCGATCGCAACGGCAAGTGGGCGACGCTGATCTCGGGCGCGGTCAATTGGGCGACGCGCCGCGACAACAAGATTATGCGCGACCTCGAGGAGAAGGCGGCTGGCATTGATCGCAACGCCGAACTGCCAAGATACGCGAGCAAATCGCTGGAAGCGCAGGCGGCCGCCAACCCGCCGGCGCGCGACCAATCCGCGCCGGCAAAAGCTCGTAAGGCCGTGCTCTACGCCACCTGCTACGGCGACTATAACGACACGTCGATCGGCATGTCGGCGCTGACCGTCCTTGCAAGGAACGGCGTCGAGACCAAAGTCGTGCATCCCGCCTGCTGCGGCATGCCGAAGCTCGAACAGGGCATGATCGACGAAGTGGCGCAGGCGGCGCAAAAGGTCGCTGCGGGTTTCGCGCCGTACATCGACGAGGGCTACGATATTGTCGCGCCGGTGCCGTCCTGCGCGCTCATGCTGAAATTCGAATGGCCGCTCATCCTGCCCGAGGACGAAAGCGTCAAGCGTCTGGCTGAGGCGACCTTCGATCTTTCCGAATATGTCGTCGCCATTGCCCGTAACGAGGGACTCGCCGAGGGCATGTCGCCGCTCGACGGCGGCGTCGCCTTTCATGTCTCCTGCCATTCTCGCGCGCAGAATATCGGCCAGAAGGGCGCGGAGCTGCTTGCGCTGATCCCCGAAGCCGATGTCACGGTCGTTGAGCGCTGCTCCGGCCATGGCGGCGCCTGGGGCTATAAGAAGGGCAATTTCGAAACCGCGATGAAGGTCGGCAAGCCGGCGGCGCGCCAGATGCAGAGCGCTGGCAAGCAGATTATCGTCTCGGAATGCCCGCTCGCCGGACTACATGTCGAACAGGAGATCGAGACGCTGGGCGGCGAAACGCCGAAGCCGGAACGCGTGGGCCATCCGATCGTGCTGATGGCGAGAGCTTACGGCGTGGCGAGCTCGTAGCTGGGTTAGGGGTTTTTCCTCATCCTGAGGAGGCCGCTTGCGGCCGTCTCGAAGGACGAGGAAAAACATTCGCGAAAACGCCTCCTCGCTCTCGTGCTTCGAGACGCCCGTTTCACGGGCTCCTCACATTGAGGGCGAGGGATTGCGGAGCATCGACACAATGACAGATCGTCGCCAACTGACCGCCGCCGACATCCTGCCCTGGGCGGAATACGCCAAAGGCCGCGCCGAGCACCGCAAGCGCCTCACCGCGATCAAGCGTAACCGCCGGGTCGAGGTCGGGCCATACGTCACCTTCTATTTCGAGAATTTCGACACGATGTGGTCGCAGGTGCAGGAGATGCTGCATATCGAAAGGGGCGGCGAAGCGCAGCTCGCCGATGAGCTCGCGGCCTACAATCCGCTCATCCCCAAGGGGAAGGAGCTCGTCGCCACCTTCATGATCGAGATCGACGATGCGCTGCGGCGCGCTCGCGTGTTGGCGCAGCTTGGCGGCATCGAGCAAGCCGCCTTCATCGAAGTCGGCGGCGAGCGCGTCCCCGGCAAGGCCGAGGAAGATCAGGACCGCACCTCAGAAGAAGGCAAGGCAAGCAGCGTGCAATTCGTGCATTTCCCCTTCACGAAGGCGCAGATTGCGGCGTTCAGCGAACCGAACACGCGCGTGATTTTGGGCTTGTCGCATCCCAACTACAGCCATATGGCGGTGTTGTCAGAGGCGACGCGCGCCGCGCTGGCGGGGGATTTCGCCTGAAAAGGCGCGCTTGGCGACGTTCGATGACGTCTCACCTCTGATATGAAGCAAGATTGCGGTGAGAGGCGCTTGCCCTTAAGTCGTCTTCAAGCCTTCCCTCACAATAGACAGTGCATTGACAACCTCAGCTGCTGACGACCCCGTCTCCCGCCGCCGCACGTTCGCGATCATCTCGCATCCCGACGCGGGCAAAACCACGCTCACCGAGAAGCTGCTGCTGTTCGGCGGCGCGATCCAGCTCGCCGGCGCGGTGAAGGCCAAGCGCAACGCCCAGCAGACGCGCTCCGACTGGATGAATATCGAGCGCGAGCGCGGAATCTCCGTCGTCACCTCGGTGATGACCTTCGAATATGCCGATTGCGTCTTCAATTTGCTCGACACGCCCGGCCACGAGGACTTCTCCGAAGACACCTATCGCACGCTCTCTGCGGTCGACGCCGCGGTGATGGTGATCGACGCCGCCAAGGGCATCGAGGCGCGCACCCGCAAACTTTTCGAAGTTTGCCGGCTGCGCGACATTCCGATCGTCACCTTCATCAACAAGCTCGACCGCGAGGCGCGCGACCCTTTCGAGCTTCTCGACGAAATCGAGAAGACTCTCGCGCTCGACGCGACGCCGATCACTTGGCCGATCGGCTCGGGCAGAAGCTTCGCCGGCACTTACCGCTTCGCCACGAAAACCGTGCGGCGGATCGACGAAGACGCCGATTTGCTGCAAACGCGCGGCCTCGACGATCCGCTGTTCGACACGCTCCTGCCGGGCGGCGCGAATGAGTGGCGCGAGGAGGCGATGCTTGCCGAAGAGGGCAGCAAGCCCTTCGACATTGCCGCCTTCCGCGAGGGCCATCTGACCCCCGTCTTTTTCGGCAGCGCGCTGCGCAATTTCGGCGTGCGCGATCTGATCGACGCGATGGCCGAATATGCGCCAAGCCCGCGCGCGCAGGAGGCCGACAAGCGTCTCGTGGAGGCGAAGGAGCCGAAGATGACCGGCTTCGTCTTCAAGATCCAGGCGAATATGGACCCCAACCACCGTGACCGCATCGCCTTCATGCGCGTGTGCTCGGGCAGGCTGACGCGCGGCATGAAGGCGAAGCTCATTCGCACCGGCAAGAATATTCCGATCAATGCGCCGCAATTCTTCTTCGCGCGCGACCGCTCGATCGCCGATGAAGCCTATGCGGGCGATGTCGTCGGCCTGCCCAATCACGGGCAGTTGCGCATCGGCGACACGTTGACCGAGGGCGAAGAGATCGTCTTTCGCGGCGTGCCGAGCTTCGCGCCGGAACTCCTACGCCGCATTCTCATCGGCGACGCGATGAAGGCGAAGAAGCTGCGCGAAGCCTTGCAGCAGCTGGCCGAGGAGGGCGTCGTACAGGTGTTTACGCCGCATGACGGCTCGGGGCCTATTATCGGCGTCGTTGGCGCGCTCCAGCTCGATGTGCTGGCGACGCGGCTCGAGGCGGAATATGGACTGCAGACGCGCTATGAGCAGCCGCGCTTCACAATTTGCCGCTGGATTGAATCCGACGACCCGGCGAAGCTGAAGAGCTTTATTGACTCGAACGGCTCGAGCATCGCCGACGATCTCGACGGCGCGCCGGTGTTCATGAGTTCATCGGCGTTCCAGCTCAATTACGACGCAGAGCGCAATCCGGCGATCACATTCTCGGATGTGAAGGACTATCAGAAGCGCGCGGCATAGCCGCCATCAGCAGCGTGAAATACACGCTCATCTGCAATAATCGATCGCGAAGACGTCGTTGATGAAGGCGCCCGAATAGAGAATCTGCTGGGGAGACGACGTAATCAGAGTGATATGCGCGTTCAGCAGCTTGCCATAGGCCTGTATGACATATCCCCCGTTGTCTCTTGTCACGTCTTCGACGGGATAGACGTCGGTTCGCCCATTGTCCGTTATAGCGAGCGTCCCGCTCGTGGAGGAATAGGCGACCGAGTAGGGGCGCGCATAGAGATTGTCGCCATGGCGGCAAAGCAGCGTCAGGGTCTTTGCTTGCGCCAAACCCGTGAACCCAAATGCCGCTGCAACCGCAAAGGACGCCGCTGCAAAATGTGCTGTCGTCATCTGCGAGCTTTCTTGAAGTTTAGACCTGAGGCGAGCGCGAAACATGCCCTTTTTCGGGGGCGCCGACAAGCATGCGCTCATGCGCTTCGACTGGACCGCGGATCGTTTGCGGCTTGATGACGAAATCGGCGTCGCCGCTCTTTTTCGACCAGACTATCTAACGTTTCCCGAGCTGCGGCGACTTGCCGGGAGCTTCTGTCCCGGCGCATTCTATCTCAGGTCTAACGCACAAGGGTTGCCGAAAGGCCTATGCGCCTTTGACAAGCGCCCAGAGCGTGACGACGAGCGCGATCGTCATCGCAATGATGAAGAGGTTCTGGGTCAGCTCCAGATATCGTTGGGCCTCGACCAGAACCGCCTCATAATATCTGCCGTACCATAGTTTCTGCATTTCAGTCCTCGATTGCTCGGCGACAGCGATATTCGACAGGGCGCGTCAGTCGATACCCGGAACGAGCGGCGAGACCCGCTTTGGGTCGCGGAGAGGCGGCGCGCCGGACGGCGGCGGCCCAAGTCCTTCCGGGGGCATGCTCGACGACGCCTTAGATCTGGCGGCGGGGTCGACGCCGATGACAAGCGTGACGAGGTAGCGCTGATTTTCCTCGGTGACGCTCGCGAAGGAGCCGAGTCCCGCGCCGATCGCGATGAAATCATCCTTGTTCAACGTGTCGCGTTTGGCTGTGCGCTCCGAATAGGGTCGAATCTCGCGATAGATGAATTCGCTCAGCGCGTCCGGGAAGAAGAGTTGTCCAGTCAATACATTTGAATCGTTAAGGAACGCCTTGAAATGGATGTGCGGCGTGCGTCCTGGATACCAGCCGGGATAGATGGACTTGAAGCTCGCGACGCCGGCGGCGTCGGCGAGCTGCGAGCCGCGCAGGAAAGATTCGCCTATCGTGCTGACGGGGTGCGCGCGGTCGTCGCCCTGTCCCGCATAGTTCGAATAGAGGCCCGCCGCGTCGCAATGCCAGACGTCCACTCGCGCGCCGGCGATCGGCCGGCACGCCTGATCGACGATCTGAAGGCGCAACATGATCGGAACGCCCGTCTTGTTCTCGCGAATGTCGCAGCGAACCAGTCTTGGATCGTTGTAATAGGGGCCCTGCACCGCTTCCGGCGTCAAAAGGCACGCCCGCGCCCCAAGCAGGGGAGGCCCCAAGTCCTCGATAGGCGTCTGAGCGAAGCTCTCGCGCGTGGTTCCTCCGGCCGTCAAAGCGGCGATCATTCCCAAGAGGTCGCGCCGATCCGGCCATCTTCTTTCGTCATTCATGCCTGAGCCTGTCGTTTGAGAATTTTTCGTCGAAGCGGACGCCGCTCCACTTTAGAAAATGTGTCGCTTCCCCAATGCGAACTTCCGTTTAATACGACTGATTGAAATTCAAACGACCGTTTGAAGCGAAAGTATGGCGTCGCGGTTCGCTGTCGTCGCGGCCCATTTTGAACAGACGCGCTAATTTTCGTTTGGGTTGAGCGAGGACCCGTGGAACCTTTTGCCGGAATTGGGCGTTTTTTTATGCTCACGCTCAAGGGGGATGGTCATGCATAGAGCAAGGATATCGCTTTTAACTGTTCTGTTTCTGATGGGGAGCGCCTTTTCGATCGCGGAGGCGCAATCTTCACGCGGATCTTCTGCGGTTAACGCGCTGGCTCAACAATATTCGGTGAGACCTGAGAAGGCCGCATGTTTTGGTTGGGGTCCGTTTTGTCCGCCAGGTTTGGTGCGCAGATGCGGCCCTTGGCGTTGTTGGTGTGGTCCCTGCTTTTAATTGACAGTGATGAACTAAAGTGGATCTCAATCATGTATCAGGAGAAATACATGCGTGCGGCGCTCTCAGTTTTGTTGGCCGTCGTCTTACTGGGTATTGAGCTCTTCACCATCGGTTACGTTTCGGCAAATCCTTTCGGCGGCTCGGTGAGAGTTCACTCGGGCCCAGGACCGAAATGGCCGGTGATCGGAGAGCTCCACGCAGGGGACGAGGTCTCGGTTTCGGACTGCGTCAGGGGCTGGGGTCAGCATGACTGGTGCAGAGTCAGCTCTTTCGGGGTGGAGGGCTACGTTCACGAAGGTGCGCTCGCCCCGTCGGGAGACCGCATTTTCGTCGCGCCCGTTGTGACGGTCGCGCCCGCCAAACTGAGAAAGAGGCCAGGCTCGAGTTCTGTCGTGGTGGCGACAATCCCGGCGTCAACCCAAGTGCATGTTGCGCACTGTACTCATGGCTGGCTCCGCGGCTGGTGCAAAGTCAATCTGGACGGGAGGACCGGTTTCATCAGATCCGAATACCTCCGGCGGGGCGTCGCCGCCCAATGAGCTTGCCCTGTCGGGGCCAGCAAAACATCTAAGGGTGAGATATTCCGCGGCGCCGGGCCGGCGCGTAGGGAGAGACCAATCCCTGCGCGCCTGCGGCGCGCTTATATGGTCAAGCGATGCTTATTGGAAGCGCCGCTCTGGCCGAACAATCACGCGCGTTACAAACGCCTTATGGATTACTGTCGCAGCGCCTATTGCCGCGGCGGCGATTTTTTGCGTCTCCAGCGCAAAGGCTCAAGCGCCCTTGATCAAAGCGAAGAACGCCCCGACGAGCGCCACGGTCGCGGCGAGAACGATAACATTCTGGGTGAGTTCGAGGGTCTTATGGGCCTCGGTCAGGACTGCGGAAAAATAATTGCTATGCAGCAGAGCGTTCATGTTTGCTCCCAAGTCCGCCACGCGCCGGCGCGGCGATGTCATGAAGGGTCAGACTCCGGCAAGTCCGCGAAGGCTTAGAGTCGCGAGCGTGTCGACGAGCCGCTCAAGCGCGTCTTCGTCGAATTTGAGCGAGAAGGGCGGCTGCGCCAATCGCTCGGCGTCGCGCACGAAGAACATCGGCTGCTGGGCGAGCCACAGCATCGCGAATGTGACAGTCTCGGCAGAGGCGTCCCGCGGCAGAAAGCGCCGTACGACGCGTTCCGCCAAAAGGAAGATTCGCGGCGGCGAGTGAGCGACGAATGCGCTGAAGACCTCGCTCGGCCGCACGCTTTCCCAGGCGAAGATGTGCAGATAGCGGCTGACGCGATCGCGTTTGACGAGCGGCAACAGAAACTGATGCAGATAGCGTCGAAGCGCGTCTTCCGGCGAAAGCGAGTCAAGCTCTTCAGTGTCCAGAAACGCATTCTCTTCGAAGGCGCGCGTCGCTTCGATCAGCACTTCGCGATAAAGTCCGTCCTTCCCGCCGAAGTGGTAGTTGACGGCGGCCTGGTTGGCCATCGCCCTTTGGGTGATGAGACGCACCGAACCGCCGCCATATCCATATTCGGCGAAGACGGACGTCGCGGCCTTGATGAGCGCCGCCCGCGTCGTCTCTGTCGAACGGGATGCGACGCGCGTCTGATCAAGATTGCTCAATCCGCGTCCTCAAAAACGGTAGGCGTTGACGACGCTCGACACCGCGCTGGTGAGCGAGGTCGCGCCGTTCCACGCCTTTTGTCCGAGCGGAGCCAGTTTTGACGGGAGCCCTCTCGGGTCGAGCCTCGCCAACCAGCCCCGATCCTCTTGGTCCGAGTTCTCGCCCATTGTCTGGGCGGCGGCCGGCGCGGGGCGATCGGACGGGGGCGCCGGCCGCGTCGCCTCGACAGGGTTTTTCTTTTCCGGCGGCGCCTTTCGCAGGGCGGCGAGCTTCGTCGCCTTGACGGGGGCCGCCTCAATGTTTTCGGCGGCGGCTTTCGTCGACCAATCGGTGATACGCTCCTGCGGAAAGACAGCAAAGACCGCCGGCGCCGGCGCGCCGCTGTTGCGCGCCGCCGAGTCCTCGCCGGTCTCCAGGATCCGGTCGATGATTTTGCCGCTCACCGGGTCAGTCGTGAAAACGATCTCCTTCAGCGCCTCGCCGTTTTTCCATTGCGGCGGCAGGAAGGCGACGAGCGAGGTCGCGACGAAACACACCGCGGCGTCGACGAGCAGCCGGCGCGACTTTGAGCTGGCTGCGGCAAATTTTGTTTCGAGATGGTTCCCCATGACGAACCTCAGTTTGAAATGACTGACCGAAATTCAAACGGTCGTTTGAAGCGAAATTATGGCGTCCCGATTGGCGCCGGACGCGGTAGTTCATTTTGCGTTAAAGACTGCGGTCTCTGGCCGCGACCGCGGCCGCTCTTCCCGTCGCGGCTTCGCCGTGATAAGCGACCCCTCTCACGATGCGCGTCGCATGGACCGGCTTCGCCGCTTAACGCCGGGAGCCGGTTTTGCTTTCTTCCAGCGCCGTTAGGCATAGAGGTCCATAGAAATGAGCCATTCCGGTTTCTTCACCGCCTCCGTCAGCGCTTCCGATCCGGAAATCGCAAAGGCGATCGAACTCGAGCTCGGCCGCCAGAGGCATGAGATCGAACTGATCGCGTCGGAGAATATTGTCTCCAAGGCGGTGCTGGAGGCCCAGGGCTCGGTTCTCACCAACAAATACGCCGAGGGCTATCCCGGCAAGCGCTATTACGGCGGCTGCCAGTTCGTCGACATCGCCGAAAATCTCGCGATCGATCGCGCCAAGAAGCTGTTCGATTGCGGCTTCGCCAATGTTCAGCCGAACTCCGGCTCGCAGGCCAATCAGTCTGTTTTCCTGGCGCTGCTGCAGCCGGGCGACGTGTTCATGGGCCTCGATCTTGCCGCCGGCGGTCACTTGACCCATGGCTCGCCGGTCAATGTCTCGGGCCGCTGGTTCAAGCCGGTGCCCTACACGGTGCGCAAGGACGATCAGCGCATCGACATGGATCAGGTCGCCGCGCTCGCCAAGGAGCACAAGCCGAAGATGATCATCGCCGGGGGCTCCGGCTATTCCCGAATCTGGGACTTCGAAGGCTTCCGCAAGATCGCCGACAGCGTCGGCGCTTATTTCATGGTGGACATGGCCCATTTCGCCGGTCTGGTCGCTGCGGGACTTCATCCGTCGCCCTTCCCGCACGCCCATATCGTCACCACCACGACGCACAAGACCCTGCGCGGTCCGCGCGGCGGCATGGTGCTGACCAATGACGAAGACATCGCCAAGAAGATCAATTCGGCGGTCTTCCCCGGCCTGCAGGGCGGCCCCTTGATGCATGTCATCGCCGGCAAGGCGGTGGCCTTTGGCGAGGCCCTGACCCCGCAGTTCAAGGCCTATCAGCAGCAGGTCAAGGACAACGCCCGGACGCTGGCGCAGACGCTCGTCGACGCCGGCCTCGCGATCGTTTCGGGGGGCACCGACAACCATCTGATGCTCGTCGATCTGCGGCCCAAGAAGATCACTGGCAAGGCGGCGGAAGCCGCGCTCGGCCGCGCGCACATTACCTGCAACAAGAACGGCATCCCCTTCGATCCGGAGAAGCCCTTCGTCACCTCCGGCATTCGTCTCGGCTCGCCGGCGGCGACATCGCGGGGCTTTGGCCAGGGCGAGTTCAAAGAGGTCGGGAAGATGATCGTCGAAGTGCTCGACGGCCTTTCCTCGAAGGGCGAAGAAGGCAACGCCGCGAACGAAGCGGCGGTGAAGGAAAAGGTTCACGCGCTGACCGCGAAGTTCCCGATTTACTGAGCGGGCGCGCCACCTCCCCCTTGAGGGGGAGGTCGGTCGTCGGAGGCGGCCGGGAGGGGTGAACCCGAGTCGAATTGGTTGATCACCCCACCCCGACCCCGCTTCGCGGGCTCGACCCTCCCCCTCAAGGGGAGGGTGTCGCGCGCAGCTCGAAGGACGACAGATGCGCTGTCCCTATTGCGGTTCCGCCGACACGCAGGTGAAGGACTCGCGTCCCGCTGAGGACTCGTCCTGCATTCGGCGGCGCCGTGTCTGTCCGACCTGCGGCGGCCGTTTCACCACATTCGAGCGCGTGCAGCTGCGCGAAATCATCGTCGTGAAGAAGTCCGGCCGGCGCGCACCGTTTGATCGCGACAAGCTGACGCGTTCGGTCGAAATCGCCCTGCGCAAGCGTCCGGTCGAGCCGGAACGCGTCGAACAGATGATTTCGGGAATCGTGCGCCAGTTAGAGAGCCTCGGCGAAGTCGAGGTGGAAAGTCAGCGCATCGGCGAACTCGTCATCGAAGGCCTGCGCTCGCTCGACGCCGTCGCCTTTGTGCGCTTCGCTTCGGTCTATCGTGATTTTCGCGAAGTCAGCGATTTTTCCGCGGTGATCGATGAATTGGAGAGCGGCGGCGACGGCGCGGCTTTTGCACCGGACGCCGGCGACCCCGAGAAGGCATGACAATCCACGAATCCTTTCCGCAGACGGCGACCGACGACGCCTATATGGCGGCGGCGCTGGCGCTCGGACGGCGCAATCTGGGCCGCACGGCGCCTAATCCTGCGGTCGGGGCGCTGCTTGTGCGCGACGGGGTCGTCATCGCCCGCGGCTGGACAGCGCCCGGCGGACGCCCGCATGCGGAAGCGATCGCCATGGCCGCGGCCGGCGAGGCGGCGCGCGGCGCGACGCTTTACGTCACTTTGGAGCCCTGCGCGCATCATGGGGCGACGCCGCCCTGCGTCGACGCCATCATCGCCGGCGGCGTCGCGCGCGTAGTCACCGCGCTGGAAGACCCCGACCCGCGCGTGTCGGGCGACGGCCACGCCAGACTGCGCGACGCCGGGATCGACGTGCTGATCGGTCCGGGCGCCGCCGCCGCGCGCGCCGATCATCTCGGGCACATCCTGCGCGTCACCCGTCGCCGGCCGATGATCACGCTGAAACTGGCCAGGACCGCGGACGGCTACGCCGCCGGCGCCGTGCATGATCCGCGTCTGCATATCACCGGACCGGTCACTGACGCCTTCACCCATGTGCAGCGATCGCTGCATGACGCCATCATGATCGGCGCCGGCACGGCGCGCGACGACGATCCGCTGATGACCGTGCGCCTGCCAGGCATGCAGCGCTGCAAGCCGCTTCGGGTCGTGCTCGACGAGAAACTGTCGCTCTCGCCGCGTTCGCGCCTCGCGTCCACCGCGCGCGAAACGCCGTTGCTGGTGATCACCGGCGCCGCCATCTCCGATGAAGCGGTCAAGGCGTTTGAAAACGCCACCGGCGCCGAGGTCGTCTGCGTCGGAACGCGCGACGGCCTGCTTGACCTTCCGAGCGCCCTCAGGCTTCTCGCCGATCGCGGCGTCACCCGCGTGTTCAGCGAAGGCGGTCCGCGCGTCGCCGAAAGCCTGCTCGCCGCCGATCTCGCCGACGAGGTGATTCTGCACACCGCCGTCAAACCATTGGGACGGGCAGGGCGCCCGGCGTTGACGCCGGCGGCGCGCGCCGCGCTCGCGGACGATTCGCGCTATCGTCTGATCGAAACGCGCGCGCTCGGCGCCGACGCGATGACCCGATACGCGCGGGTCGACTGATGTTCACCGGCATCGTCACCGATGTGGGCGAAGTGGTTTCGATCGCGCCGCGCGGCGAATTGCGCCGCCTGCGCATCGGCTGTTCCTATGACGCCGACAGCATCGCGCTTGGCGCCTCGATCGCCTGCTCGGGCGTGTGCCTGACGGTCGTCGCCGTCGCCCGTGAAGACGCGCGAACGATCTTTGAAGTCGACGCCGCCGCTGAGACGCTTGCGGTCACGACGGTCGGAGCCTGGGTCAATGGAACGCGCGTCAATCTCGAACGCGCGTTGAAAATCGGCGACGAACTCGGCGGCCATATCGTCACCGGCCATGTCGACGGCGTCGCGAAAGTTTTGTCGCGCGAAGATTTCTGCGATAGGGCGCCCGAAGGACGCCCGTCCGAAGAAACAAGCATGTCCAGGTTCTGGATAGAAGCCGCGCAAGACCTGTCACGCTTCATCGCTAAGAAGGGCTCAATCGCGCTCGACGGCGTGTCGCTCACCGTGAATGAAGTCGAGGAGAATCGCTTTTCCGTGCTGCTCATTCCGCATACGCTGGCGGTCACAGCGCTCGGCGCGCGAGGGGCAGGGGATTCGCTCAATATCGAAGTCGATCTGATGGCGCGCTATGCGGCAAGGTTGAGCGAATTACGATAAGTGGCTGACATCCGCTCCGACTTATGACATAAGGCGCGGCCAACACTTCTGGGCGCGACAACACTCTTCCGTCGGGAGAGGACCGGAGCGAGGGGTGTCAGATTTGAACGAATGCGCGTGATTGCGCTTTGGCGTTCCTCCTCGACTCTCCGACATGTCGTCGCCCCTCATCCGGCTGCTTGCAGCCACCCTCTCCCGATGGGGCGATCGGGTGAGGGATTGTTTTACTCACCCTCATCCTGAGGAGCCGCCCGCAAGTCGGGTTTACCCGACTTGCGAATTTAATGTTGATCTCGGGCAAGCCCGAGATCGAAGGCGGCGTCTCGAAGGACGAGGGTGAGCAAAAATACGCGAAATCGGGCTTCCTCGTCCTTCGAGACGCGTGCTGCGCACGCTCCTCAGGATGAGGAAGCCCTTCACCCGACCGCCCTGACCTCTCCCGATGGGTGAGGGTTGCGCGCATTCCTGGAGTCGCCTGAATGGCAGGTTTTGCACCCGACGACGCTGACTCTGCGCCCGTTCCCGGCGCGCGCATTCTCGTCGTCGCGACCAAGTTCAACGCCCATATCGTCGCCATGCTGCGCGAAGGCGCGCTTGACGCGCTGCGCGCGCTGCAGGCGCAGGCGACGGTGATCGAAGTTCCCGGTGCGCTGGAGCTCGCCACCGCGGCGGCGATCGCGCTCGACGATTCCGAGCTTTCCGGCGCGCCCTATGACGGCGTGGTTGCGCTCGGCTGCGTGATCCGCGGCGAGACCTATCATTTCGAACTCGTCGCCAATGAAAGCACGCGCGCGCTGATGAATCTTTCCGTCTCGCGTCGCCTGCCGCTCGGCAACGGCGTCCTCACTGTCGAAAACGAAGCGCAGGCGATCGTGCGCGCCGATCCCAAACAGGGCAATAAGGGCGCCGACGCCGCCCGCGCGGCGCTCGCGCTCGTTCGCCTCAAACGGGGCGTGGCATGAGCGTCGATCAACGCTCGGCGGCGCGTTTGGCCATCGTGCAGGCGCTGTATCAGATGGAAGTCGCCGGCAAGGGCCTCAATGAAATTTTCGCGGAATTCGAGTCTCACTGGATCGGGCGCGAGATCGAGGGCGCGCAATATAAGCCGGCCGACGCCGGCTTCTTTCGCGACGTGTTGCAGGGCGTGCTGACCGATCAGGTCGCCATCGACCGGCAGATCGATCGCGCGCTTTCCGGGGGCTGGCCGCTGTCGCGATTGGAGTCGGTCATGCGCGCCGCTTTGCGCGCCGGCGTCTATGAGTTGCGTTCGCGCAAGGACGTTCCGGCGCGCGTCGTCATCAAGGAATATGTCGACGTCGCCGGCGCCTTTTTCGGTCCGACCGAGTCAGGCATGGTGAACGCCGTGCTCGACCGGATCGCGCATGAGGAGCGTGCCGAGGAGTTGAGTTAGGATGTCGCGCCTTCCTTCTCCCGCTGGCGGGAGAAGGTGTCGTCACGAAGTGACGACGGATGAGGGCCTTCACCCGACCCCGCTTCGCGGAGCCACCCTCTCCCGACGCGAACCGGGTGTTCCCGGTTCGCGCAAACAATGCTGAAGTCGGCAACAGCCGACTTCAGTTTGGGAGAGGGACGCCAAAGGCTTCCGCATGCCGCGCTATAGCGAAGACGACATCATCGCCCGCATTTTCGCGCCGATCGCGGGCGCCGCCGCGCTTGGACTCAAGGACGACGCCGCGCTTCTTGCGCCAGAGAGTGTCCAACTCGTCGTCACGACCGATATGATCGTTGCGGGCGTGCATTTCTTTGCCGACGACGCGCCGGCGCTGATCGCCAAGAAGGCGCTGCGCGTCAATCTCTCCGATCTTGCCGCCAAGGGCGCCGAGCCGATCGGCTTTCTGCTGGGCCTGGCGCTGCCCGCCGATTGGACCAACGACTGGCTCGAAGCTTTCGCCGCCGGGCTCGCCGAGGATGCGCGCGCCTATGGCGCGCCGCTGATCGGCGGCGACACGGGGGCCACGCCCGGTCCGCTGACCATTTCGATTACGGCGCTCGGGCGCGCGCCACGCTTCGTGCCGCGCAGCGGCGCAAGGCCAGGGGACGCCATCTTCGTCTCGGGATTGATCGGCGACGCCGCGCTGGGACTTGCCGTTCGGCGCGACCCCGCGCTCGCGGCGCGTCTCTCGGCCGGCGCCCGCGATTATCTAATCGGGCGCTATCTGCTGCCGCAGCCGCGCCTCGATCTCGCGCCGTGGCTGGCCGCCAACGCCAGCGCCGCCATGGACATTTCCGACGGGCTCGCCGGCGATCTCGCCAAGCTCTGCCGCGCGTCCGGCGTAAGCGCCGTTGTCGACCTCGCGTCGGTGCCGCTGTCGGACGCGGCGAGAGAGGCGATTGCAATCGATCCAGCTCTGGTCGAAACGGCGATAACCGGCGGAGACGACTACGAAATCCTCATCGCCAGCAGCAGCGGCGCGGCGCTTCCGGCGCCGGCCTGCCGCATTGGCGAGATTGTGGCGGGAAATGCGCCGCCGAGCTTCTTTGACGCAGAAGGAAAACCCGTGTTTTTCATAAAATTGTCCTTCCAGCACTTCTGAAAAATAGACCCGCGTCCCGCCATTGCCGCCCGGCTACGTTTCTGGCAGAAAGCCCGCCGGAAAGCTGCTGTCCCCGCCCGATTCGCTCGGCGGGGCCGCTGCTCCTTTTTTTGTTGCGCGACTCCGTTCGCGGCGACGCGACCAGTTCGGCCATTCCCCGGTCGAGGAACGAAAAGGCGAAGCCAAAATGGTTCTGTTTCTAACCATCGTCTTCGGATTGATGTCTATCGTCTACGGCGTGAAGACGTCTCTGGAATTGCTCGCGGCCGATCCGGGGTCGGCGCGGATGCAGGAGATTTCGGACGCCGTCGCGGAGGGCGCGCAAGCCTATCTCAACCGCCAATACAAGACTATTGCCATGGTTGGCGGGGTGATCTTCGTCATTCTCGTCATTCTGCTTGGCTGGGCGGTCGCCTTCGGCTTCCTGCTCGGCGCCGTTCTCTCCGGCGCGGCCGGCTATATCGGCATGAACGTCTCGGTGCGCGCCAATGTCCGCACGGCGCAGGCGGCGACGAAATCGCTCGCGGCTGGCCTCGACATCGCCTTCAAGGCCGGCGCGGTCACCGGACTGCTCGTCGCTGGTCTCGCGCTGCTTGGCGTCGCCGTCTATTACGCGATCCTGACTTGGTTCGTCGGCTATGCGCCCTCGGATCGCACGGTGGTCGACGCGCTCGTGGCGCTCGGCTTTGGCGGCTCGCTGATTTCGATTTTCGCGCGGCTTGGCGGCGGCATCTTCACCAAGGGCGCCGACGTCGGCGCCGATCTCGTCGGCAAGGTCGAAGCCGGCATTCCCGAGGACGATCCGCGCAATCCGGCGACGATCGCCGACAATGTCGGCGACAATGTTGGCGACTGCGCCGGCATGGCGGCCGACCTTTTCGAGACCTATGCGGTGACGGTCGTCGCCACCATGGTGCTCGCCTCGATCTTCTTCGCCGGTCAGGAAGGGCTGACCTCGGCGATGGTCTATCCGCTCGCGATCGGCGGTCTGTCGATCCTCACCTCGATCGCCGGCACCTATTTCGTGAAGATGGGCGACGACGACACGCCATGGGGCAAATTCGCCGCGCCCTATTTCAAGCAGCTCGGCATCGACGAATCGATCATGGGCGCGCTGTATAAGGGGCTTATCGCCGCAGGCGTTCTGTCGGTCGCGGGCCTGTTCCTGGCGACGACCTTCACGGTCGGTTGGGGCGAGATCGGCAAGGCCAATGGCGTGGCCATTCACGGCTATGGCCTGTTCCTCTCGGGCATTCTGGGCCTGATCGTCACCGGCGCTATCGTCTACATCACCGAATATTACACCGCCACCGGCAAGCGTCCGGTGGTGTCGATCGCTCAGGCGTCGGTGACCGGACACGGCACCAATGTCATCCAGGGCCTTGCCGTGTCGCTTGAATCGACGGCCGCGCCGGCGCTCGTGATCGTTTTCGGCATCATCCTCACCTATGAGCTAGGCGGTCTCTACGGCACCGCAATCGCGGTGACGACGATGCTCGGCCTCGCCGGCATGATCGTGGCGCTCGACGCTTTCGGCCCCGTGACCGACAACGCCGGCGGCATCGCTGAAATGTCGGGCCTGCCGAAAGAGGTGCGCCGCAACACCGACGCGCTCGACGCCGTCGGCAACACCACGAAGGCGGTGACCAAGGGCTACGCCATCGGCTCGGCCGGTCTCGGCGCGCTGGTGCTCTTTGCCGCCTACACCAATGATCTGAAACATTTCATCGAAGCGGGCGTACCCTTCTTCAAGGGTATCGACAAGGTCGATTTTGACCTGTCGAACCCCTATGTCGTCGCGGGCCTCCTGTTCGGCGGCCTCATCCCCTATCTCTTCGGCGGCATCGCCATGACCGCGGTAGGCCGCGCCGCCGGCTCGGTCGTCGTCGAAGTGCGCCGGCAGTTCAAGGAGAAGCCCGGCATCATGGCGGGCACGGATCGGCCGGATTACGGCCGCGCCGTCGACATGCTGACGCAGGCCGCGATCAAGGAAATGATCGTGCCCTCGCTGCTGCCGGTGCTGGCGCCAATCGTCGCCTTCATCGTCGCCTGGATCCTCGGCGGCAAGGCCAACGCCTTCGCCGCGCTCGGCGCGCTGCTCCTCGGCGTCATCGTCAACGGCCTGTTTGTGGCGATCTCGATGACCTCGGGCGGCGGCGCCTGGGACAACGCCAAGAAATCCTTCGAAGACGGCTTCGTCGACAAGGATGGCGTGAAACATGAGAAGGGCTCCGACGCCCATAAGGCGGCGGTGACCGGCGATACGGTCGGAGACCCCTATAAGGACACCGCCGGTCCTGCGGTGAATCCGGCGATTAAAATCACCAATATCGTCGCGCTGCTGATGCTGGCGATCCTGGCGCACTGAGAGATCGCTTAAAGCAGTTTTGCGAAGGGCGGGGGAGACCTCGCCCTTTTGCTTTGTTTGGTGAAGGTCTGCGAATTTTGCGGCGAACGCTGTATGATCGCGTCATGACCAACCCCTTCTATTGTCTGCACACGCACGGTTTCGTTCGGGCCGCCGTCGCGACGCCGCATGTCAGAGTCGCCGATCCGGCGTTCAACCTGGCGCGGACGATCGAATTAGCGCGGGAAGCCGATACCCATGGCGCCTCGCTCGTGCTGTTCCCCGAATTGGGGCTGTCCTCCTACGCAATCGATGATCTCCTGCACCAGGACGCGCTGCTCGACGCCGTCGAGGCGGCGCTTGCCGAACTCATCGAGGCGTCTTGCGGCATTCACCCGCTGATCGTCGTCGGCGCGCCGCTGCGTCATCGCGGCCGCCTGTATAATTGCGGCGTCGCGATCCTGCGCGGCCGCGTGCTCGCGGTGACGCCGAAGGTCTATCTGCCGAATTATCGCGAATTTTACGAACAGCGGCATTTCGCCTCCGGCGCCTTCGTCGCCGGCGAAGAGATCGAAATCGCCGGACAAACTACGCCCTTCGGCTCTGACACGCTTCTCGAAGCGACGGATTTCCCTGGCCTCGTCATCCATATGGAAATCTGCGAGGACGTGTGGGTTCCGATCCCGCCTTCGGCGCGCGCGGCGCTCGCGGGCGCGACCGTGCTGCTCAATCTTTCGGCGTCGAACGCGATCGTCGGCAAGTCGGACTATCGCGAAACGCTCTGCGCGGCGCATTCGGCGCGCTGCCTTGCGGCCTATCTCTATTCGGCGGCGGGGCAGGGCGAGTCGACGACCGATCTCGCCTGGGACGGCGAAGCGCTGATCTGCGAGAAGGGCGACGTTCTCGCCAAGGCGCCGCGCTTTTCCGATGAGCCGCAACTGACGCTCGCCGACATCGACATTGGCTGTCTTCTCGCCGAGCGCATGCGGCAAGGGACATTCGGGGCTTGCGCCGACGTGGAGCAGGGCGCGACGCGCTATCGCCGCATCCCGATTGAACTCGCGGCGACTTGCGATCGCGATCTTGGGTTTTTGCGCGAGGTCGGGCGCTTCCCCTTCGTGCCGTCCAACGAAGCGCGACTGGCCGAACTCTGTTTCGAGGCTTTCAACATCCAGTCGCATGGGCTCGAACAGCGCCTGCGCGCCGCGCAGATCAAGAAGGTCGTGATCGGCGTCTCCGGCGGGTTGGATTCGACGCAGGCGCTGCTGGTGGCGGCGACGGCGATGGATGCGCTCGGCCTCCCGCGCGAAAATGTGCTGGGCTTCACTTTGCCAGCCTTCGCCACGAGCGAACGCACCAGAGCCAACGCCTGGCGGCTGATGCGGGCGCTTGGCGTCACCGCGCAGGAAATCGACGTGACCGCCACGTGCAGGCAGATGCTCGTCGATATCGACCATCCCGCCGCGCGCGGGGAAGCGGTTTACGACGCGACTTACGAGAATGTGCAGGCAGGGGCGCGCACGTCGCTATTATTTCGGCTCGCCAATCGCCATGGCGCGATTGTCGTCGGCACCGGCGATCTCTCGGAACTCGCGCTCGGCTGGTGCACCTATGGCGTCGGCGATCAAATGTCGCATTACAACGTCAACGCCTCGGTCCCCAAGACGCTCATCCAGCATCTCATCCGCTGGTGCGCTCGCGACGCGCGCTTCGGCACGGAAACGGCGGCCGTGCTCAAGGACGTGCTTGCGACGGAAATTTCGCCCGAGCTGGTGCCCGGCGAAACGACGCAGCGCACGGAGGAGACGGTTGGGCCCTACGCCCTGCAGGACTTCAATATTTACTATGCGACGCGCTACGGATTCACGCCGGCGAAGATCGCCTTTCTCGCCTGGCGCGCCTGGCGGCATGCGGCCGCCGGATCATGGCCGAGCAGCATCGCCGAAAAGGACAAGGTCTCCTATGAACTGTCGACGATCAAGCATTGGCTGGGCGTTTTCGTGAAGCGTTTCTTCGAGGCCAGCCAGTTCAAACGGTCGGCGCTGCCGAACGGCCCGAAAGTGAGTTCGGGAGGATCGCTCTCGCCGCGGGGCGATTGGCGCGCGCCGTCGGATTCGAGCGCCGACGCCTGGTTGCGCTCGCTCGACGACATTCCCTGACGCTGCGGGGCCGGCCGCTTGCGGAGGCGGCCGGGCGATTTGCCAAGAAAGAGGACGAACGTCAGGCGCGCCGGATCAGGCCGAGGACCACCGAGACGATCAATAGAACCAGCGCAAACCAGAACAACAGTCGCGCGCCTTCGACCGCGACCCCGGCGACGCCTCCGAAGCCGAGAAATCCGGCGATGAGAGCAACGACCAGGAACACGACGGCCCAATAAAGAAGGTTGCCCATTTTAACCTCCGCGATTTAACTTACGTCATAGAACGCGGTTACTGCTCACATGTTCCGAAGCCGAAAAAGCGCGGAACTGAGGGAACAAACTGCTCAGGTTTCGACGCCGCCAAAATTGGCGTTAGAATACTTGACGGCATCCACGTCACTTGCCCTTGGACGTCATGTGCTATTCGCTTGAGGCAAGCATTACCGCCGGGTTCGGGCTGGGACTGGCCGGCTACGGCATGGTCGCGAAAGCGCTGCGCCATGACCGGCGCATGTTGCTGTTCGCCCTGTTTCCACTGGTTTTTTCGGCGCATCAATTCGTCGAGGCGGCGGTGTGGTTCACCCGCAGCGATCCGGTCGCCGGCCAGCCGTTCCGCTATCTCTATACGCTGATCGCCTTTACGATGTGGCCGGTGTTGACGCCTTTGGCCGCCGCTTATGCGGAATCCGATCCGGAACGAAAGCGTATTTGGCTGACCATGGGCGGCGTAGGCTTCGTTCTGGCCGCCTATCTTATCGCCAAGCTTTTCGGCGCCGACGGCATCGACTTGTCGGTATATCGGCATTCCCTCGCCTATGACCCGTTGTTCGAACGTCCGCCGCTCGTGACCGATTTTCTCTATCTCCTGCTGACTGTGACGCCGCTCATTCTCAGCGATCGCAGGGCGATCAATGTTTTCGGAGTTGCGGTGTTGACCACGTTTTTCCTAGCGCTCGCATTCAATCGGCCGGCCTGGTATTCCGTCTGGTGTCTCGCCGCCGCCCTGTTCAGCTTGATTATCGCGCTCGCGATCGAAGAGGCGCGCAGCTCCGACTACGACGAACTGGAAATGCAGCGTTAGAGCATTTTCCGCCGAAGTGGATGCCGGTTCGGCGTAGAAAATGCGTCAATTCAATAAGTTAGATCGCATTCATGAATCGAAGATTCGTGAATGCGATCTAGCGCGCAGCGCCAGGGTTCATCGCCCATTCGATATAAAGCGCTCGAAGCAGGCGACTCCTCGCGCCCGGCGCGCCTGAACCGATGGGACGACCGTCGATCGAGACGACCGGCAGGACGAGATTGGAGGCGCTGGTGAGAAAGGCCTCCTTCGCCTCATAGGCCTCAGTGACCGAGAAGCTGCGATCCTCGAGCGTTAGTCCTTCGCGCGCCGCGAGCGATTGCACGGCTTTGCGGGTGCAGCCGGGGAGAATCGCAGTTGAATTTTGACGGGTCACGAGCGTGTCCGACTTGGTGAGGATGAAGGCGGTCGAGGACGAACCTTCGGTCACGTAGCCGTCGTCATCGACCATCCAGGCTTCCTGACAATCGGCGTCGAGCGCCGCTTGCTTTGCCAGCACCTGGGCGAGAAGCGCGACGGCTTTGATGTCGCGCCGCGCCCAGCGCATATCGGGCACGGTGAGGACCTTCACGCCGGTTTCGGCGGCGGACGAGGCGAGAATGTTCTTCTTCGTCGCGAAGGCGATGAATGTCGGCGTCGCTCCGCTCGGAAAACCGAAGTCGCGATCGCCGGCCGCGCCTCTGGTGATCTGCAGATAGACGAGGCCTTCGTTCAATTCGTTTCTTGCGACGAGTTCGGCTTCGACGTCCGCAATCGTTTGGATTGGAAGTGGACTCTCGATACGAAGTTCGCGCAACGATTTCTCAAGCCGCGACAGATGCGCCTCATTGTCGATAAGCCTTCCGCCGATGACGGCGGCGACTTCATAGACGCCGTCCGCGAAGAGGAATCCGCGGTCAAGAATCGATACGCGCGCCTCGGCAAGAGGAAGGTAGGCGCCATTCACATATGCGATTTCAGGCAAGGTCGGCTCCGGGCGAAGGCTTTGCAAATCTACCGCAGCGCTTGTCGCTTGTCCCGCCGCTTCCGGTTTTATCGATAAGGCCGACGGACTACATTAGAACGATCCGCGGCGGATCGGCCTTGGGCGTCTTGCGAAGACGGTCGCGCAACGCCGCTGCGCACATGGCCGGAGGGCGAAGCTTTGGGCGAAGAAATCAAGACGACGGGCTTCACCCCGTCCGACAAGGCGCGTTTCGCCAGCCGGCTTGCGCAGGAAACAGTTCTCGCCCGGACGCTCCATGAGCAGGGTAAATTCTCGCGCGACGGCCACATGGTGGGGTTCGAAATCGAAACATGGATCGTCGATCACAATTATGCGCCGTCCTCGATCAACCAGAATGTCCTCGAAGCCCTCAATCACCCGCTTGTCGTGCCGGAACTGTCGCGATTTAACCTCGAGTTGAATTGCGCGCCGTTCCGCCTTGCAGGCGACGCGCTGACGCAAGCGCATGAATCGCTGACGCGCCTCTGGGCGACATGCAATGACGTCGCTCATCGGCTCGACGCCAATCTCGTGCTGATCGGCACGCTGCCGACGATCCGCGACTCCGATCTGACGCTGGCCAATATGTCGCCGCTCAACCGCTACTACGCGCTGAACCAGGAGGTGCTGCGGCTTCGCGGCGGTCATCCGCTGCATGTCAACATCGCCGGCCGCGACCGGCTCGCCTCCGTCCATACCGACGTGATGCTGGAGGCGGCGACGACGTCGTTTCAGATCCATCTCAAGGCGCCAGCCGATCTGGCGCATCTCTATTACAACGCTTCGATCGCGGCATCGGGGCCGATTCTCGCGGCCTGCGGCAACGCGCCCTTCCTGTTCGGCAAGGCGTTGTGGGAGGAAACGCGCATTCCGCTTTTCGAACAGGCGGTGAAGGCGCCGGGTCCGGCCAGGGTCTCGATGGGATTGGGCTATGCCACGCGATCTCTGATCGAAATCTTCGAGGAGAATTTGCGCGACTATGACGCGCTCTTGCCGATGGCTTTTGACGATCCGCCGAAGGCGATGCGGCATCTGCGCCTGCATAATGGCGTCATCTGGCGCTGGAATCGCCCGCTGATCGGCTTCGACGAGAGCGGAGCGCCGCATTTGCGCATCGAGCACCGCATCCTGCCGGCGGGTCCGACCTTTATCGACATGATGGCGAACGCGGCGCTTTATCTCGGCCTCGCGCGCGCGCTCGCCATGGCTGGAGACGGCGCGGGAGGCGACGGCGCGGGAGGGCTGGCGTTCAAAGACGCCAGGCGTAACTTCTATTCCGCGGCGCGTTTTGGCCTCGATGCGCGGCTCGACTGGCCGGGGTCGGGCGAAATCGCAGCGGATCGACTGCTGCTCGAGCGTCTCATTCCCGAGGCCAGGGCAGGGCTTCGCGATCTGGACGTCGCCGAAGGCGACTTCCTCGATATCTTCGAGGCGCGGGTGCGAACGCGACAAACGGGCGCGGCCTGGCAGCGAAAAGCGCTTGAGGCGCGCGGCGGCGATCTTTATGCCCTGATGGCGGCCTATTGCGAGCGCCAGCGGAGCGGCGCGCCGGTCCATCAATGGGAAACATGAGAAGCAAATTGACTGACGCGCCCTGCGCCCTGTTCGACCGGCTGCCCGACGGATTTCTCGACTGCCCCGCCAACCGCCTGAAGGAAATCCTGCCTCGACCAACCCTGTTCGATCTTCCAGGCCGCGATCCGCAACCGCTGTTCGTCTCGACCCTGCTGCATGGAAATGAAACCAGCGGGCTTATCGCGGTGCAGGAGACGCTGCGCCGGCACGCCGAGCGGGGACTGAGCAGATCGCTGATCCTGTTCATCGGCAATGTCGATGCAGCGGCCGAGAATGTGCGAGCGCTGCCGGGTCAGCGCGACTTCAACCGGGTTTGGCCGGGCACGGCGTTTCCCGACGATCCGCTCGCGCATATGGCGCAGTGGATATATGACTACGTCGCGAAGCGCGACGCTTTCGCCGCCGTCGATATCCACAACAACACCGGCTTCAATCCGCATTACAGCTGCATCAGCAAGCTTGACGTGAAATATGTCGCGCTCGCGCAGCTGTTTTCCCGCATCGTGGTGCTGTTTCAGCGCCCGCGGGGGACCTGCTCGGCGGCTTACGCCGAACTCTGCCCGGCGATCACCGTCGAATGCGGCAAATCGGGACTGGAGGCGGGCACCCAACATGTCGTCGAGTTGCTGGACGCCTGCCTCTCGATCGCACAGCTTCCCAGCCATCCGCCGGCCTCGCGCGACGTGGAGTTGCTGCGCACGCACGCCATCGTGAAGCCTCCCGCCGGCGCAAGCTTTTCATTTGATGGAACGCCGGCGGATTTTCTCTTCCGTCCGGACATCGACCATCTCAATTTCAGCGAATTGGCCGCCGGCGCCTCATTCGGCGCGCTCGGTGACGGAGAGGCGCGGCTCGACGTCCTGCCGGGCGACGGATATGACACGCAGCCGATCGACTATTTCGATTACGCTGGCGGCGAAATCCGACTTTCGCGTCCGGCGATCCCCGCGATGCTGACGGTGGACCGGCGCGCGGTTCAGCAGGATTGCCTGTGCTATCTGATGCATCGCATCGGCATGGACGGCGCTTGCAAATAACGCGCATTCGAAAGCGCGCCTAAGGCTTCTCCGGCCGAACGTCCTCGATGACGTAAAGGCCCTTTGCGTCGCGACTGATCGTGAATTTGATCTTCATACCCTTCGACAGGCTTGAGAGATCGACGTTCGGAGCGACGCGAAACGCCATCGTCATGGGCGACATTTCCAAAGGACCAGAGACCGGCCCATGGGTGATCATGATCCGTCGCTCGTCGGCGTCTATGGCCCTGACGACGCCGTCGCCATTACCGGTTGTCTTGCCTGTCGTCTCCGCGGCTTGGGCGATGACGAAGCGCGTCGCGTCATGGACCGCCGTGTTGGCCGAAGCGGCGCCGCCGATCCCAACGGAAACAGCGACGCTCGCCGCGACGAGCCAAAATCTAAAGCGCATGGTCCTCATCGCGGCTCTCAGTCTTGCCGCATCGCGTCGGCTAGGCCTTGCGGCACTCTTCGGCGCATTTTTGGCACGCTTTGCCGCAGGCCACGCATTCGGCGATCTTCGGAAACTTGTCGCATTGCTTCTTGCAGTCCTCGCAAATCAAAGCGACCGTTTTCGCCAGCGCGACGGCGTGCGTCGAGTTGAGCGCCGCCAGCGATGCGAGCGCGTTGCATGCAGCGACTAGCTGCAGCGAGGCGTCCGCGCATTCGGCCATGCTCGTGTCTTTCATCGCGAACATGCCAAGACAGTGCCGAAGGCAGTCATTGCCCGTGGCCACGCAGTCAATGGTGGCCTTTTCAAGCTCTTTGTAAAGAGCCGGATGCATATCCTCCATTTTGGCGCTGCCGGCTTCCTCAGCGAACGCTTGAGTGGCGAAGGCTTGAGTGGCCGACGCGACCGCGGCGGCGGATCCGACAGCAATAAATTCACGACGTTGCATGGTCTCTCTCCAAGTGGCATCACTTCAGGCTTCACTGACGCTGACGCGTAACGCCGACGGCGCCGCTGAGCGACATCGGGATGACTGAACTCATGCCGCTTCCGCGCTACGGCGAAAGATCACGCTGAGATTGTTGGCGGGCATTTCCACGACCTGGGGGTCCCCAAATCCTTTCCTGCGCCCGAGTTCTGCGACCTTTTCAAGATCACGGACGCCCCAGTCGGCGTTGCGCGCACGAAGGCTCGCGTCGAACTCCGCATTGCTTGGCGCGGTGTGCGCGTCTCCTCGCCTGTATGGACCATATAGATAGAGCGGCGCGCTTGCAGGCAAGGTCCCGCGCGCGCCCTCGAATAAGCTTTCGGTCGCGCGCCACGGCGAAATGTGAATCATATTGATGCAGATCATGGCGTCAGCGGCGCTGATAGGCCAGGGAAATCTTTGGACGTCGAGCGCCAGCGGCGCACGGACATTGGCGACTCCGGCGGCGGCGATCCATGCTGCAATGCTCTCCCGCGCTTCGGCGCTCGGGTCGGATGGGCAAAATGTCATATGGGGGAACGCCGCCGCAAAAAATGCAACGTGCTCGCCGGCGCCGCTTGCGATTTCGAGAACCAGCCCCTTCGCGGGCAGAATTTCGCGCAGGACATCGACAATCGGTCCTCGATTGCGAGCGGTCGATGACGCGAAGATGCGCTTGTCGTTCATAGAACTCTCTTGATCGCGCAATCGACGCTGAGTGTCGAAATTTTAGCGCTGTTCGATCGCAGGCTCGTGACGTGCGGAAATACGAAGCGCGTCACGACCTCCGGCGCGCGCCTGCAGGGGCCTATTCAAGAAAGGCGCCGATCAAGACCATAGCGCGCTTGTGAGGCGTTCGACTTCGAGTGGAGCCCAACCGATCCGCATCATCTCTTCCTCCTGATGAACGACCTGCAGCGCCGCTCGGCGACTGGGGGGCAAAATGCTCGCCTTGGTTGAGGGGTTGAGATCATTCGCGTTCAAATAATCACGGCGCGATCTATTTTGCGACAAGCTCGAATGTGGCGACGACTGGCGCGTGAAGCGACGCGTCGACGAATTCTTCCGCATAGACCTCATCCTGGAGCCCCTGGTTCAAAATTGTGGTTTCGCGCCAGGTGGCGGCGAGCGCAGGCGAAGCGAGCAGGTGGTCGATCAGCGTCGGGCGGCCTGCATGGATGACGGTGAAGCGCCTTGACGGTTCGACGCGCTCTTCCAGGGGTACGAGAATGCGCGACCCCCCCGCGCCTTCATCCTGCCCGCCGCGCAGCAGTCGCGTCGGCGCGTCATGCGCGTCGGCGTTGAAGTCGCCGGCGACGGCGATGAGCGCATTCGGCTCCGCGTCGAACAGCGTCTCGGCGAATAGCCGCCCTTCCAGCGCCTGGCCCTCGCGCTTGAGCGCCGCCACGAACTGCCCTTCGATTTGCGCCCGGCTTGACCCCAGCCCGCGCGCCGTCGCCACAGGAATGGCGCGCGGCGCGCGCAGATGCAGATTGACGACATGGAGCGCGAGGCCATTGGGAAGCCCGACAGAAGCATAGAGCAGCGGCCTGTCCCAGACGATCTCCACCGGCTCGGATTGCGAGCCGTCCGCCTCGCGCGGCGGCGGCCAATCCCACCGCGCGACAATGTCGTGATGAATTTGGCGGCGCGCGCGCATCGGCCATCGTGAAAGGATCGCGAGATTGTGCACGTCGGCGGGGGCGTCGGCGCCGGGCCTCACGGTCGTCGCCCGATGAAAGGCCGCGTATCGCGTGGTCGCGAGCAACTGGTCGAGCGCGATATATTGCCTTGCGCCGCGCTTGTGAATGCGCTGCGCGTGGATTTCCTGCAGGCACAGTATATCGGCGTCGAGCGCCTCCAATAGCGGGCGCAGCGCGCTAGTTCGGCGCGCGAAAGCATCCAGCTTGGTCGCTGACCAATCGAGATTTTCGAGATTGAACGTCGCGAGCCGGAACGCTTGCATGGGCGATCATCGCCCGAACCTCCCCCATGCGCCAGCAGATTGCGCCTCGACGGCATCGACGTTTACCGGCAATATCGGCGACAATTTCCAATCCGGGAGCGCGATGTGTCCCTTTTTGACGGGATTCCTTTTTTTGTCGGCCTCAACCCCGCTCGCGGCGAACAGCTTGCGCGCCATTGCGCGCGCAGGCGTTACGCCGAGCAGGAACTGGTCCTCGACTTCGACGATCCATCGACCGATGTCTATTTCATCGTCAGCGGCGACGTTCGGGTGCTCATTCGCACCGCCGCCGGCAAGGAAATGATCTTCGGCGACTTCGGACCGGGAAAATTCTTCGGCGAGATGGCGGCGATCGACGGAGCGAAGCGCTCCGCCAACGTCACGGCGCTCACCAATGCCGAACTCTTGCTAGTGCCGCCCTCGGTGTTCAAGGAGATCGTGTTCGGCGAACCGGAAATATGCGAGCGGCTGCTGCGTCTGCTGACCTTGCGCGTGCGCGAGCTGAATACGCGCCTCTTCGAGCGCTCGGTGCTCGACCTCAAGCATCGGCTTTATTCCGAATTGTTGCGGATGTCGGCGCCGCGCAAAGGCGTGCCGGACCAGTTGATCGTTTCGCCGCCGCCCTTTCAGCACGATCTCGCCGCCCGCATCGGCTGCCGGCGAGAGCAGGTCAGCCGCGAACTTTCGGCGATGATCGACGAAGGCCTTGCCGAAAAAATCCGCGGCGGGCTCGTGCTCTTACGACCGTCGGTTCTGGAAAAGCGCGTTCAGGAGGCGCTTGACGAAGCCGAATGAGCCGTGTGCGCTCTCGCACAAACAGATGATGCGCGGCGCGCTACCGTCGCTATGCTGCCGATAAGAGGCGAAGAACCCACGGCAGAGCAAGCGATTGGGAGAAGCCGAATGATTCCCGAACTGATGCCGATCAGGCGTTGCGCGGAGTTGGCAGGTCTGCGCAGTCACGAGCTTGTCTTGGGCGTGAGCCCGAGCGACGAACACGAGCGCATGCTGGCGCGCTACCGCCGCGCCGTCTCGCTCGATGCGGCGAGAGGACGAGTCGTCGCCGACATCCGCAGCGCGGTTAAGCGCGGCGCGGCGCGCCGCGCCGCCGACCTGCTGATCGTGCTGCGCTGTCTGTTTGCCCCGGAAGCGTCTCTCGACGAGTCGCGGCTGATGGCGCGCCCGCGCCGCCGCGTGTGTTCGGCTCGCCGGCGCCGAGCGGTTGACCCGTCGGCGCTCGCGCAGGAGTCCTCGAAGCGAGGCGGCGAAGTCGTCCTTCTCTTCGATAGCGGGCGGCGGCGCCGCTAGCCGCGCCGTCGCCGCCTGTGGTTTTGGCGCAACACCAGACAATTTGTTTCATCCGCCGCTTAGGCGCAAAGGAGGCTGGATAAAGTGATAAGTCTTTGCGCCATAGAGGAATCCGCGGCATACGCGGCGCGCCGTCCCGGTCTCGGGATAAAGGCGCGGGCCTCGCGGCGGCTTGCCGCGCCGGGCGACATGAGTCAGCGTCCGGTAGAGTTGACGGTCAGCCTACTTGAGCCGCTTTTCCATACTTTCAGGGGTTTGCCTTTCATGTCCGCACGTAGAGTGGCGACGAGGCTTGTTGGCGCTTTGCTCGCCGGCTTCGCGCTTTTGGGTCCGGCGACTGCGCAGGACGACCCGCGCGCTGAACAGGCGCGTCTCGCAGCCCATATTCAGCTTAATCCGACCGACTATGAGGCAACCTATCGATACGTCCTGCTTTCCACCGAGCTGCGCGATTATGAGGCGGGGATCGGCGCGCTTGAACGCATCCTGATGTTCAACCCCAACCTCAGCCGCGCCCGAAAGGAGCTCGGTTTCCTCTATGCGCGGCTGGGGTCCTATGAGCTTTCCGCCCAGCATTTGCGCAAGGCGCTCGCCGAAGGCGGCATCGATCCGGTCCAGGTCGCGCAGATCGAGGCGCAGCTGCCCGATATCGAAAAACGCACCCAGGCCAACCAGCTTTATCTGAGGATACACACCGGTCTGCGGGCGCAAACGAACGCCAATTTCTTTCCGACCAACAATCTGTTCCAGGTCGGCGGCGTCGGCGTTGCGTCGGCTGCCTCGCGCAAGTCCGACGTCAACAGCTTCCAGTTGGTGCAGGCGGCGCATGACTTCGATTTTCAAAATGCGCGCGGCGATAAACTCGAGACGCGGCTCACGGGCTACGCGACCGAGCAGTTTCGCCTGCCGCAATACAGCGTCGCGCTGTTCGCCGGCTCGATCGGTCCGCGCATCCACATCGCGCCCGATCTTTATCCCGGCCTGTCGATCAAGCCTTACTTGACCGGCGCCTTGTCCATGCTCGGCGGGACCAATTATCTGAACGCTGGCGGCGCCGGCACGAGTTTCGGGGCCGAACTCAACCCCGATTTCTGGTTCGAGCCGGGCGCCGAATGGCGGTCGATCTGGGTCAATCCCGCGCCGGGCTACCTAAATTATCTGGGCGGGTCGCCTTACCAGACCGTGTCGACATTGGCGACGGGCGACGTCGTGACCGGCTATGTGAGCGGGTCGTACAGGCTGACCAACGATCTGCGTTTCGAGAGTCGCGTCGGCTATTCCCGCGCCTTCGCGGGCAATCCGCAACAATCGTCAAATCAGGTTGACGTTCAGGCGATGCTGCGGTTCGAGTTTGATCCGCCGTTCGAGATCATCCCGCGCAGATGGACCGTGGGGCCCTATGGCCGCTTCACGCTTCTTGCCTTCGACGCCGCCAATCCGGTGATCAATCCGTTCACCGCGCGTCGCGACAATGTCTGGATCGGCGGCTTGCTGGTCGACTTGCCGGTCTCGGCGTCCTTCGGTTTCGCCGGCAACATCGAATTCGCGCGCAATGATTCGAATATACAGAATTTCAAAACTGAGAACTTGTCGATCAGCTTCGGACCGACGGCGAAATTCTGACGGAGACGATAGATGAACAAGCTCTCCATGGCCGCAACAACCGTGCTGGCGCTCGTCGCCGCCCCGGCGCTTGCCGAGAAGGTCGGCAATGTGGGCGCCGTGAATCAAAGCGCGCATGGCACGCCGCCGGGCGCCGCGAAGCGCTCGCTATCGGTGGGCCTTGGCGTGCAGCGGCGCGAACGCATCGAGACGAGTCCCGAAGGCAGCGCCCAGATCGTCTTTGGCGACACGTCGACGATGACGGTCGGGCGCAACAGCGCCGTCACCATCGATGATTTCGTCTATTCCGGCGGGCGCGGCCAGCAGGGCGTGTCGATGGCGAAGGGCGTGATGCGCTTCGTCGGCGGCGGCGTCAGCCATGAGGGCGGGACAAAGCTACGGACCCCGACGGCGTCGATCGGCTTGCGCGGCGGCACGGCGCTTGTCCAAGTCGGCGGCTCGTGCGGCACGCTCATCGTGCATCAATATGGCTCGATCGACGTAGGCGGGCGAACGCTCACGCGCGCGGGCTACGGCGTTTGCGCGCCCAACGGCGGGCCAGTGTCGGAGCCATTCCTCGTGCCGCCGGAGAAGATCGCGGAAATCATCGCCGCGTTGGAGAGCGGCAGAAGGCAGCACGGCGGCGCCAGGCGCCAGCCGACGAACGAAGAGGCGCATCTCGCTCTGGGCAATGATCGTCCGCCGGACGTCGTGAGCCCGCCAGGTTTGGACGCGCTTGGCCCGGTGTGGTTCGGCAATGCGCTGGTGCAGAGCCGTGCCAATGTCGACAATCAGCCTGCTCCGTTGCTTGCGCCGGCGTCCCAAGATGGACACGGCGGGCATGGTGGGCACGGCGGCCACGGCGGCCACGGCGGCCATGGCGGGCACGGCGGACATGGCGGGCACGGCGGCCATGGCGAAGGCGGACATGGCGGTTACGGCGGCGGCGGACAATACGGCGGCTATGGCGGCGGCCAGTTCGGCGGCGGCTGGGGCGGCGACTAACGCGGCAATCCTGACACGAGTCGAGGCGGACACGGCGGGGACGGCGCGACGGTGATGCGAGGTGCGGATGTTGAAGCGGCGTCGCGCCTATCTTCTTGCGCTTGTCGCCGTTGCGGCCCTCATTTTCCCATGGGGCCTCGCTCAGCCTCGGGCGCTCGACGATCTACGCAACTTCGTCTTCGACACGTTTCAGCGTCTCGCGCCGCGCGCCTATGATCCGCAGGCGCCGACGCGCGTCGTCGGCATCGATGAGAAAAGCTTGAAGGCGTACGGGCAATGGCCTTGGCCGCGGGCGCGGCTGGCCGAGCTTGTCGACCGGCTGCGCGAACTTGGCGCCGCGTCCATCGCTTTCGACTTCATCTTCGCCGAGCCGGATCGTACCGGCGCGATCCAGATTCTCGATGCGATCCTCGACGCGCGCGCCCGCGCCGAGGTGGCGAAGCTCGTCGCCAAGGCGCCAAGCGGCGACCAGATTTTCGCCGAGGCGCTGTCCCGGGCGCCAACGACGCTCGGCGTCACGCTTACGGATGCGGTCGCCGCGCCGCTGCCGGCGAAGTCGGGACTAGTTACCGCCGGCGACGATCCTGCGCCCTTCCTCGTTTCATTTGCCGGCGCGGTCAGCCCCGAGCGGCGGCTTGCGGACGCGGCTCAGGGGCTAGGCGCGACAAACTGGTGGGCGGATCACGACCAAATCGTGCGCCGGGTGCCGCTCGTCACCCGCGCCGGCGAGTTTCTCATGCCTTCCCTGGCGCTCGAAGCGTTGCGCGTCGCGCAGGGCGAGTCGGCGATCGTGATCCGCTCGTCAAACGCCAGCGGACAAACGGCTTTCGGCAGGCAGACCGGCGTCAATGCGATCAAGGTCGGCGCCTTCGAGATCGACACCGGGCCCAACGCAGAGGTTCGGCCGCGCTATTCGCATCGCGCCGCCGCGCGAGACATTTCGGCCAAGGACGTTCTCGACGGTCGCGTGGGGCGCGATGACATCGAGGGACGCATCATCTTTATCGGCGCGCTGGCGACCGGTCTCGGCGACATCCGCGCGACGCCTTTGGATCCGGTGGCCCCCGGCGTGGACGTGCACGCGCAGATCATCGAATCGATCGCCGCTGGCGCGCTGCTGGCGCGACCGGACTGGGCGCCTGGACTGGAGTTCGTCGTCGCCGTCTTCGCATTCCTGCTGATCATGGGCCTGCTCTATGTCGCGCCGCTGCTCGTCTCGGCGGCGGCGGCGCCGCTCATGGTCGTCGGGCTTTTCGCCGGCGCGTTTTATCTTTTCGATCGTCACGGCGTGCTGCTCGATCCGGCCTATCCGAGTCTTGCGATCGTCGGGGGCTATCTCTTTGGCGCCGTCACGCTGTGGCGCGCCGAAACATCCGCCCGCCGACATGTGCGTCAGGCCTTCGGCAAATTCGTCTCCCCCGCCGTCGTCGACCGTCTCGCGGAACATCCGGATCGCCTGGTGCTCGGCGGCGAGACGCGCGAACTGACCGTGCTGTTTTCGGACCTGCGCAATTTTTCCCGCATTTCGGAGGGGATGAGCGCGCGCGAACTCACGCAGTTCATGAACGATTATTTGACGCCGATGACCGACGCCATCCTCGAAGAGGAAGGGACGGTCGACAAATATATGGGCGATGCGGTGCTCGCCTTCTGGAACGCGCCGCTCGACACCGAAGACCATCCGCGCAAGGCGGTTCGGGCCGCGCTGATGATGCGCGACGCGCTCATCGGTCTCAACAAGCGGCGCGCCGCGGCCGCCGCGGCGTCTGGCCATGACGCTCAGCCGGCGGCGATGGGGCTCGGCCTGCATCTCGGACCGTGCAGCGTCGGCAATATGGGGTCGATCCGCCGCTTCGACTATTCAATTCTCGGCGACAACGTGAACCTTGCGTCAAGGCTAGAAGGCGCGAGCAAGGCCTTTCAGACGGACATTGTCGCGTCAGGCGCAGTGCGCGACGCGGCGCCGGATTTCGCCTGGATTGATCTGGGGCGAGTTCGTGTGGTCGGGAAAAACGAGGCGACGGAAGTTTTTGCGATTGCCGGCGACAGCGGCATGGCTGCTTCCGACTCGTATGTGCGCTGGCGCAACTTCCATAATCTCATGCGCCAGGAATATGAATCGGGCAGATTCGACGCCGCCGCCGAGCGCGCTTCGGCGTTGGCGCAATCGGTTCCCGAGCCCTGGCCCGCGCTCTATGTCGCCTTGGAGGAGCGATATCGGATGCTGGCGCGGGAGGGGTTGCAGCTTAACTGGTCTTCGGTATGGACTCTTTCGAGCAAGTGACGTTTTCGTCCGAGCGCGACAGCCGTCCGCCGTGTATCCGCACGCGTTACGTCTTCTCTCAGGATCGCTACTCGCGCATGACTTCAAATTCGATACAGACCTATTGGGACCTGATCGCATCGCGTCACGACCCGAACGCCTTTGCGACGCTCGACGCCGCCTATCGCGAACCGCAACGCGGATATCATGATTGGGGCCATATCGGCGATTTGCTGGCGAAGCTCGACGACTTCAGGTCGCTGGCGGCGCGGCCTGATCTGATCGCGGCGGCGATCTTCTGGCACGACGCCGTTTACCTCACGCGCGACAGCGACGGTCTGCTTCGACCCGATGCGGAAAATGTCCGCGCCAGCGCGGAGCTGTTCGAGCGCCATTCCAAATTCGATCCCATGGAATCCGCGGCTATCCGTGATCTGATCCTGGCGACGGCCAACCATCTCACTGCGCGCGCAATGACCGAGCACTATCCCGGCTTCGCCCGCGACCTCGATCTGTTCCTCGATCTCGATCTCTCCTCGCTCGGCGCGCCCTGGCAAATATTCGCGCGAAATCTCGAGCAGCTTCGCTTCGAATATGACTGGGTGCCGGAGCCGCTGTTTTGCCTCGGTCGACTGCAGATGATCGACACATTCGCCGCGCGCGGCGACGGGCTCTACAGGCGCGACGAAACGCGCAAGCTTTGGAACGATTGCGCGCATGACAATCTCGCGCGCGCGCAGGACGAATTGCGCCGGCAGTTGGCGCGGCTCGCTTCGTCCGCCTAGATCACGCTGCATTTGGGCGGAATCGCCCAAATGCAGATAAATTGATCGATTCCCATAGCTTAGAGCGCGTTCGTGATTTTTCGATTCTGATGGGGATTCCCGAATCGGCCCGAGCATGATTCCTTCCTCGCGATAGCGATGGAGGCGAGAATGGCGCGGGCATACAGCCAGGATTTGC
>JALHNQ010000008.1:0-10576 GCA_022843405.1 Methylocystis sp.
CCGATGCTCGCCTTCACCGCCGATAATGGCGACCACGTCAGCCTGCGCGCCGAGCACAATGGCGCGAGACTCGTCTGGCGCGACGGCGTCCCCGCCGATCCGGTGTTTCTGCATATCCCCAAGGAGTTCTACGCCGGACTGCCGGCGAATGAACATGAAACCCCGTTCTTCGACGATCTCACCTTGCGCTATGAGCACGCCTTCAACAAGGACTGGAAGATCGCCGCGGTCGTCGACTATTTCCTCTACGCCGACCACTGGGGCTGGTTCACCGGCTGGGGCTATGACGGATTCCAGTCGGTCGTCTTCGGCAATCCGGTGCGCGCCCGCACCGCCAACCGCAGTTTCGACGCGCAATTGCGCCTCAATGGCCGTTTCGACACCGGCGCCCTCGCCCACACCGTCTTTCTTGGCCTCGAACAATGGGACTTCTATTTCGGCTACAACAATGACATCGCCCGCTATGAGGCGGCGCCGCTCAATATTTTCGCGCCCGTCTATTCGCCGGGCGTCAGCTACGCCGGGGCCTATTGGTCGAATGGCGTCGCCCGCGCCATCAGCCGCTCGGTCTATGGCCAGGACCTCATCGACTTGAATGAGAACTGGCGCATTCTGATCGGCGGGCGCTACGATCTTCTCGCCCAGCGCGAGCGCGTCTTCGATCCTTTCGGCGCGCTGACCGGCGAGCCGACATCGAGCTTGAGCAAAGGGATCAAGGGCTATTTTTCCCCACGCGCCGGCATTCTCTATCGGCCGAACACGGAGACGCAGCTCTTCGCCGCTTACGGCAAATCGCTGATCCCCAACACCGGCGTGCGGATTCAAAGCGGCGAAGCGCCGCCGCCGCAGCAGGACACGCAATATGAGCTGGGCTTGCGGCGCGAGTTCTTGGATCGCAAGATGAGCTTCGAGGTCGGGCTCTTCGACATCACCCGCGACAATGTCGCGATCCCCAATCCGGCCAATCCATCTGGCTTCTATTCGGTCGTCACCGGCCAGCAGCACAGTCACGGGATCGAAGTCAATCTTGGCGGCGAAATCCTGCCCAACCTCAAAATCAACGCCGTCGCCACCTTTCTGCATGCGCTGGTGTCGAAAGACGACAACGTCCCCTCGCAGCAGGGCAGCGATCTCTTAGGCGCGCCGCGCCGAGTCTATGCCTTCACCGCCAATTACACATTCGACTCGGGCGACCTCAAGGGGCTCGAACTCGGCGCAAGCTATTATTACGCCAGCCGCCTCGAGGCGACGCTGCCCAACACCTATGGCTTTACGCTCGCGCCCCAGCAGATGCTCGGCGCCTCGCTCGCCTATAATTTCACCGACAATCTCAGATTCGAACTCAACGCCGCAAATCTAACAAACCAAGCCAACTGGACATCAAACGGCGCCCTCTATCACGGCGAGCCAACGACCGTCGCCGCAAGCCTCAATTGCAAATATTAGAGGGAGCGCCAAGGCTCGACATTCGAATCCCCTACCGCGCATCCACCAACCGGTGAACGCGGAACCATCCACTTCGGCGGAAATTGCTTTAGCGCGGCGGGGAAGGCGCTCGCGGTTGTTTGAAAAACGGCCCGGGAACTTTTTTGAATTCAGCCCGTCGTCTCTTCTGCCTCGCTTACGCTCATCGCGGCGCCGTGCCAGACGAAGTCGTCGTAGATCAGCGCGTCGATGAACATCACCGGCAGCATCAGGTCGCGCACGATCAGCGCGAAGGGCATGCGCCAATCGAGCGGGAACCCGCAGACTCGCGCGAGCCAAATCTCGCCGCTATGCAGGGAAAAGACGATGAGCGTGGTGATGAGCGCCACCGTCGCAATCCCGCCGTCGAGCTGAAGGGCGGCGTAAGCCCCGAGCACGATCGCCGCAAGACTGCCGTTCATGAATTCGGGAATGTAATGCGCGGGAAACGTCGCCCGCCGCAGGCGGGCCCAGCGCACATGGCGCGAATAGACTTCGCGGGCGGTGCGCTTTCCAAGCGGCTGTTCGAAGGGCATGTCGACGAGGCGCACGTCCATGCCCTGGGCGCGGATAACCTTGGTGGACGCAGCGTCCTCGGCGATTTCGCTCGCCAGGGCGCGAATGCCGCCGGCTCGGTCGAGCACATCGCGCCGCCACATCATATTCTTGCCCTGAGCGAAGCCGGCCCCGATCGCCTCGGCGCCATATTGCCAGCGCGCCTGGAAGGTATTGAGGATCGCGCATTCGACCGTCGCCCAAAAGCCATTCGGGCGCGACCCGATCGGCATCGAAACGCTCATCGCGGTGGTGTCGCGGAAGGCGGCGAGCATCGTTTGGATATAGTCGCGCGGCGGCAGCGCGTTGGAATCGGCGAGGATCACGTGATGATGACGCGCCGCCTCCCACCCCTTGACGCAGTTGTTGAGCTTGGGATTGGCGCTGATGTAGTCGTCGCCGACGAGCAGACGCGCCTCGCGCTCGGGATGCGCCGCGATCAGCCACTCGACCAGCGGAATGACCGGGTCGTTCGGCGACTGCACGCAAAAGACGATCTCATAGTCGGGATAGTCGAGGTCGAAGGTCGCGCCGAGCGTCTCCTCGCTGAAGGGCTCCAGCCCGCGCAGCGGCCGCACGATGCTCACGGGCGGCGCATTTTCAGGCGGCGGCAGGTTCCGCGGCCGCGCCCGACATTTTCGGGACATCAGCGCCATGCTTGTGAAATTGAGAATGAGAATGACGGCGCACCAGCCGGCGCAGATATAGGCCAGGATCATGAACGGCGCTTTTTCCTTAAGAGTCGTAACGCAGAGACTCGCGACGGCGAACGCTGGCGGAGTCGCTTGGCCGGCGGCGCGCAACGCCCGGGCGCGGCCATTGTGATATTCCGCCTGACAAAGACGCCGCGTCTTGGCAAAAGGACGGCGGCGCGAGAATCTTCTCCCGGCGCGAGCTAGAGGAGACCTGCTGCTGTATACCTTGCTGCGGACCCTCCTCTGGAAACGCCTGACGAAGCTTCCTCATGACCTCTCCGATCGTTCGTTTCGCGCCCTCGCCGACCGGCCGCATTCACATCGGCAACGCGCGCGTCGCGCTGTTCAATTTCCTGTTCGCCGTCGCCCACCATGGACGATTCGCGCTACGGTTCGATGACACTGATTTTGCTCGGTCCCGCGAGGAATTCGCGCGCGGAATCGAGATCGATCTCGCCTGGCTCGGCGTCGTTCCGCACGCCGTTTTCCGACAGTCGGAACGCGTGGCGCTCTACGAAGACGCCGCCGATCGCCTGCGTCGATCCGGCCGGCTTTACGCCTGCTACGAAACCGCCGAAGAACTGGAGAAGCGGCGCAAAATGCAGCAGGCGCGGGGCCTGCCGCCGATCTATGATCGCGCGGCGCTGCGCCTTTCAGCGGCCGACCGCGCGGCGCTTGAAGCCGAGGGCCGGCGGCCGCACTGGCGATTCATGCTCGAAACTGGCGTCGTCGAATGGAACGACCTCATTCGCGGTCCGGCGCATATCGACTGTGCGGCGCTCTCCGACCCCGTTTTGATCCGCGAGGACGGCAGTTTTCTCTATACGCTGCCCTCCGTCGTCGACGACATTGACATGGGAATCACTCATGTCATTCGCGGCGAGGACCATGTCACCAACACCGCCGTGCAGTTGCAGCTCGCCCGCGCCCTCGCGCCGCACGCGCCGACGCCGATTTTCGCGCATCACAATCTTCTCATCGGCGCGGGCGGCGAGGCCCTGTCCAAGCGGACCGGGTCGCTCTCGATCGCCTCGCTGCGCGAAGAAGGCTACGAGCCGATGGCGGTCGCCGCGCTGGCGACGCTGACCGGCTCTTCCGACAATATCCACGCCGTGCGCTCGCTCGAGGAACTGGCGCAGCGCTTCGATCTGTCGCATGTCTCGCGCAATCCGGCGCGGTTCGACCCCGCCGATCTCGAAACGCTGACGCATCGCACGCTCGCGCTCTACGAATATGGGGACGTGCGCGAACGTCTCGAAGCCTTGACCATCGTCGGCCGCAAGGCCGAGCCCTTATGGCGCGCGGCGCGTGGCAATCTTGCGCGCTTCGACGATATTCTGACATGGTGGCGCGTCGCGGACGGCGAGATCGCGCCGATCCGGGAGGACGATTCGTTTCTGAACGACGCGGCGCGACTCTTGCCGTCGGAGCCTTGGGACGAGACCACATGGTCGGCCTGGACAAGCGACATCAAGACGGCGACAGGGAGGAAGGGCAAGGCGCTGTTCCATCCGCTGCGCCTGGCGCTGACCGGCGCCGAAAGCGGGCCGGAACTCGCCGCGCTGCTGCCGCTCATCGGCCGCGCTCGGGCGCTCGCGCGACTTGCGGGCGCCGGAGAATGAGGGCGACATGCTAGCGCCCTATCTCGCGAACATCCATGCGATCATCAATTTCGCTGGTTTGATCCTCGACGTCGTCGGCGTGCTGATCATCGTCATCGGCGCGACGCTGTCGACTCTCGCTTTTCTCACGCCCTGGAGAGCACATCCCCTCACCTATCGCGGCTACCGAAAAAATGTCGGCCGTTCGATTCTGCTCGGATTGGAGTTCCTCGTCGGCGGCGACATCATCCGCACCGTGTCGGTCGAACATCCCAGCCTCGAGAATGTCTTCGTCCTCGGCCTGATCGTGATGATCCGCACGGCGATGAGCTTCACGATGGAAGTGGAGCTCGAAGGCCGCTGGCCCTGGCAGGGTCGCAGCCTGGAGACGCAAACGCCAAGCGAAGACGAACCGACGCAGTCATAGGGCAAAGTTTTCCGGTCGCTCACACGGCCACGGCAGGCACGCCGAACAGCCAGGGGTGCAGATAGATCACGAAAGCGAAAATCGCCGTTCCGGCGCTGACCGCGATCGCGTCGCCGCGCGTAAATTGAGAGACCCGCGGCGCGCCGCCGTCGCCGCGCTTCTTCAAGGCGATGCGGTCGAAGACCGCCCAGGCGAGAAACGACCCGAACAGGACCATGCCGCCGAGATCGCCATTGACGAGAAGATGGGCGAGCGCCCAGCTCTTGATCGCGACGAGCATCGGATGGCGCAATGCGCCGCGGATGCGTCCCGGAGGCGCGCGACGCGCCGCGAAGGCGACAAAGGCGAACCAGACGAGCGGCGGCGCGAGATAATGCGTCCACAGCGGCGGCGTCCAGATCTGAATCATGCCCTCGGCGCGATAGCGAATGAAGCCGTAGATGATGAGCGCGAGGCCGATGGCGGCGACGAGCGAATAGGCGCCCTTATAGGTTCGAAGGCCATAACGCTCGATCAGGCCCGAGCGGGTTTCGCGACACGCCGTGAGCGTATGAACGCCAAGAAAAATCACGATTCCGAGAATGAGAATAAGCATGGCCTCTCCGCCTTCCGCATCAATTCGCGTCTAAAAGCACCGCACCTGCGCCTCGGCCTGAGCGCGACGCAACTCCTGAAGCATATCTCGCGCCGCATCCGTATTGCGCATCAGCGCCCCCACCTGCCCCGCCTGCTGATTGACGCTCGCCACGGTCTCGGCGGCGACGTAACGCTCATAGGGCAGAATTGTCGCGATCACGTCGATCGAGCAGGAGCATTGGTCGAGGGAGAGCCGCGTATCGCCATTGGCTTTCATGCAGCCGAAGACGTAATCGGCGCGCGCGGCGGTCGGATAGTCGTTGAGATCGGCGGCCCTGGCGGCGCCGCCCGCAAGCGAAATCAGTGCGACAATGAGGAATTCTGACAGGGAGCGCATCTTTTTCGTTCCTGACGCGTTCTTCCTGAGCGCCTATCGCTCGCGCCCGCGGGAACCGGTATTGAACGAAGGAGAAAGAGGCGCAAGTTAAGTTTCTGAGCGGCGCCGCGCTTAAGGATTTTTCCGCGGCGCCGTTGAACAGGATGCGGCTGGATGGAAGCGAAAGACGCCAGGCTCTCGCCAGCAGCGCGAGACGCGGGCTTTCGCCGCAGTCGCGCCGGATGTCGCGTCGTCCAGCCGCCGAACCGGGAGGACGGCATGTCGAAGCCCTTTAACGCGATTTTCTGGCTTTTCATCGCGGCGCTCGCGGGCGGACCCTGGTCAGGCGCGCTCGCCCATGGCGCGATGCAGCGCCAGCGGAACGCCTGTCTGCTGAAGGTCGGACCGGACTTCATGTATTTCTCGGGCTACCAGCCTGAGGCGTCGCGAAACCGGTTCTGCGAGGACATTCCCGCGACCGGCGATACGATTTTCGTTCTCGATTATGGACAGGACGAGATGCGGGGCATGTCGACGGACTTCCGCATCATCCGCGATATCGGCGAGCAGGCGGAACAGGAGCGACTGGATTCGGTGACGGTCGCCTATCTGCCGCCCAAGGTCTATCCGGCCGGCACGCTGAATTTCGAACATGTGTTCAAGGAGCCCGGCGCATTCGTCGGAATCGTCACGGTTGACGGGCCGAATGGCGAGCATTGGGTCTCGCGGTTCCCCTTCACGGTCGGCGGGCGGCCGCTATCGGCGCGAATGCCTTACTTTTTGATCGCCGCGGCCGGCGTGCTGGCGCTGACCATTTTCGTGTGGGGCAAGGAGGAGCAGAAGGCGCGCCGCGCCTGAGCGGTAGACGCCGCCGTCACGCGGCCGTCAACTTGCGCGCGCATAGACTGCGCGGAGCCTTCCGACGTTCTGCGTATCTGGAAAGCTCAAACGCCGGACCGGAGGTACGTCCGGCGTTTTTTATTTTTTGGGTCTTATTTTACAGCCCCAAAATGGCCGCTTCAGGCGCCGCTACATAGAAAAAGTCTACGCAATTTTGGGGACTTAAACCTAAACTGTTCTTGCCCAAGACGCGTCATCTTGCCATCATCGCCCTGGACGGGAGCATCATGGGCGAATTGGTCCGGCGATTTTCAGGATTTACGTACAGTGCGCAGGGAGGATTGCAGCGCGACGGCGCGCGCATCCACCTTGGCCCTCAGGCGCGTCAGCTCCTCGAATTGCTGCTTGACGCGCCGGGCGTCTTAGTGACCAAGAGCGAGATCGCCGCGCGGCTCTGGCCGGATCGCGCCGCGTCCGACGACTCCATCGACCGCTGCGCCTATCTCTTGCGTAAGCCGCTTCGCGAGGCCGGCGGCGAGGATTTGATCGCCACGGCCTATGGCCGCGGGCTCACCTTCCGCGCCAAGGTCGAAATCGTCGATCAGCACGCCGTCGAACCCGTCCGGCTCGCGCCGTTGAACGCGCCGCATATTCTGGATCTATGGCAGACCGCCTATGAGCTTGCCGGAGACCGCACGCGCGAGGGTTTCGCCCGCGCGCAGGAAGCGATCGCTTCAGCCGCCCAGCTCGACCCCGAAAATCCGTCTGTCTGGTCGCTCGCCGCCGATATCGCCGCCGGCCGCGTCTCGCACGGATTTCTTCGTCCCGCCGAAGCGGCGGCGATGATTGAGGACTTCGCCGGCCGGGCGCTTGGCGCGGCGCGCGATTACACGCCGGCGCGGGCCGTTCTCGGCTGGGCCCGCGGCGCGCTGGAGAGCAAGATTTCCGAAGGCCTAGCGCTGCTCGATCAGTCGGTCGCCGATGATCGTCTCTACGGCAAGGCGCGCGTCTACCGCAGTTGGCTGCTCGCGGCGGCGGATCGTCTCGACGACGGTCTCGCCGATTGCGAAGAGGGTCTCGTCAACTCGCCGCATGATCAGGCGCTGCTGTCACTGCGCGCCTGGCTCATTCTCTGCGCCGGCGATCTCGAACGGGCGCGCCGCTATGCGCGCGACGGGCTCGATTTGCGGCCCGACGCCACGACTCTGCATCTCGTGATGTCCATCGCCTACAGCCTCCAAGGCTTTCATGAGCAGGCGGTCAGCTCCGCAAGACGCGCGGTCGCCTCGAGCCCGGACGATCCCTTGCAATTGACCGTGCTCGCCTATGCGCTCGCGCGCGCCGGCGCCGCCGAAGAAGCTGAGGCGCTCATTGGCAGTCTGATCGAAGACGCCGAACTCTACGCGCCGCCTTGCTTTCTCGGCGCGGCATATTTCGCTCTCGGCAAGCGCCCGCAGGCGCTCGACGCCATTCGCCGCGGCATTGCCGAAGGCTGCCCGTGGGGTTCCTTCGTCCGAGTCGATCCGCGTTTGGCGTCCTTGCGCGCCGCGATCGACAAACTCGGCCACGCGCCGCACACCGAAGCGCGTCCCGCCGGTTGAAATCGCGCGCCTCAACGCTTATTGGCGCAGCACAGCAGTTTTCCGGAAGGTGAAAATGATCGGCCGTCTGAACCATGTCGCGATCGCCGTCGACAGCGTCGAAAGGGCTTCCGCCGTCTATCGCGACGCCCTCGGCGCGAAAGTGTCGGCTCCAGAAAGCATAGCGGAGCACGGCGTCACGGTCGTTTTCGTCGAATTGCCCAACACCAAGATCGAGCTGCTAGAGCCTTATGGCGAGAACTCGCCGATCGCCGGCTTTGTTGCGAAAAATCCGTCGGGCGGCATCCACCACATCTGCTATGAGGTCGAAAACATTCTCGAAGCGCGCGATCAGCTCAAGGCTTTTGGCGCGCGCGTATTGGGCGACGGGGAGCCAAGGATCGGCGCGCATGGCAAACCGGTGCTGTTTCTCCACCCCAAGGATTTTTGCGGCGCGCTGATCGAAATCGAGCAAGCCTGATGCCCTTTTCATTGCCGCTCGCGGCCGCGATCTACCTGACGATCTGGTGGATCGTGCTTCTTGGCGTGCTGCCGCTCGGCGTCCGTTCGTCGGAAGAAGCGCAAGAAGAGCGCCCCGAAGGCGCCGATCCGGGCGCCCCCGCTTCGCCCGATCTCTTGAAGAAAGCGGCGATCACGACGGCAGTTTCGGCCGTTCTCTTCGGGCTGGTGGCGCTTTTCGCCAAGATGACCGAATGAGCGGCGCGCCGCCGCCGCCGGGGTTGACCGGCGCGGCGCCCCCCGGTAGTTGATCGCAAGACGCGGCAATAGACCCGCGCGGCCGAACGGACCGACCCGCTCAGTCGACTTTAGCGGCGTCAGCCCGCCGCCTCTTAAGCGAGCGCGTAGCTCAGTCGGTAGAGCACCTGACTTTTAATCAGGGGGTCCCGGGTTCGAGCCCCGGCGCGCTCACCAATAAAATCAAAAATTTAATGAAATGATGGGCGCGTATTTTTAAGCGCAGGCTGATTATGTCGCCACCGGAGCGAAATTTCCCGGGACCCTCCGACGATCGCCGATCGTCGCGCAGAGGCTACGCTGCCCGCTGCGGGCGCTACGCCCTTTGCCCATTCCTGCCCGGCATTCGTCAAGTGCAATTCCTTTTCGGCGAACTCCGCGGCCTCCTGCAAACCCAGGGGCGTCACATCATCGCGGCTCCGGCGCGAATCGCTTTTCGAGAGGAAAAGAGCGGGCCAATCCGTTCGTTTAAGCAAACGGATCAAGTTGCAATTGGATTAGGGCAAAAGACGATTAATTTCCTATGGTTATAAATGTTGCTTTCGTTAGTTTCTGAAACAGACTGGACTCTTCCAGCGGTGCTCTCGGAGTTCGTCAAGATTATCGATTTTGACTGTGCACTTAATGGAGATCGGCTCGGCGCGTTCATAAAGATCAGCTAAAATTTCGAATTCAATGATGTGGTCTGGGCTCGCCGCAAGCGACTGGATGAAACTATCCCAGGTGACGTAGTTTTGCTTTTCCCAACACTTGGAAACCGCGCCTGAGCAGTTTTTTGGCCAAGGTTGAAACAGCGTCTCCTGGCTTGAAGCCGTTCCCGCAGTTATTGGAAATGGGACGGCGTCCCGGACCTTTGTGGCCTGTAATTTCCATCCGTCAGGTCCGCCCGAGTCGCTGCTGACAAATCGGAACCAGCGATGTTCGAAAGGCGCCATGTTCGCAATTTTGACTCGAACGCGTTCCGATTTCACAGTGGCGTTGTAGCCTATAGCTCCTTTATTCACATAACTCATTTGAGCGATGAAGTGGACATATGGCCCGCCGCCGCGAAGAGGAAAATTCACCTGTTCGCTTGAACCGACCGTAATCTGATCTGGCGCGATCAACATCACGTCCGGACCTGCCATATAGTTGATAATCTGCCATCCAAGGGCAGTGACGCTGGTTATTAGTGAAATTATGCTGGTCAGAAAGCTTGCATTGAGCGTCTCAGAGGCAAATCTCCTCTGTAGGGCTAACGATAATCTTGAGAGCAGAGCCATTTGAATCGCATTTGTTCTTCGTCGCCTAGACGATGGCGCACAAGACCAACGTCGCCGAGCACACTATCGATTTGGCGATGGCGGGTTGTGTGGTGGCTCGTCTGGCGGTGGCTCGTCTGGCGGCGCCCGATGATACTTATCATACTCCCGAGATTCACGAGGCTCATCGGGCGGAGGCGCTCCCTGCCCATGAGGCGCCGAAGGCAGCCTCGGCGGACCGGGCGGAGGCAATCCGAGCTCTGGTTCGTCGGGTGGGGGCATTTGAACAATCTGAGCATTTTGACTCTTAATATTTGGGATTCTCCGCCGGGTCAGGGGTGCGGCGCCGTCGAATGTCCGTTCACTAGCGGCGGTTTGGCTCAGAATGCCGGTCGCCTGGGATTGGGTCGTGGCAAAGGCGGTGAAAGTCGAACAATTTGAAATGGCCAACACATGAATCAGACC
>JALHNQ010000008.1:10586-88942 GCA_022843405.1 Methylocystis sp.
TGTTGCGGCGGTCATGGACGGTCCCCACGAATTGAACCGGCTTACGCGGCGACGACTGAGACCGAGTCGCGGAACCTTGTCACCAATGCCTAAGATGTAACAGCTTCTCAGCCATGGTCAAAGGTGGACGGTAGTCTCCGAATTTGCCAGTAACAAGCGCAGATGGCTTCCCGCACCGATTGGGCAAGCTGCTGCCCGCGCCCGCCCCCGCCGCGCTTTTTTAAAACCGCTCACTGCTGCTGCCTCGCGTGACCTTGAGGAGATGATCGGGATGCTGTCGCGTCGATCCGCCCTACTCTCCACTTTTGCCGCCTGCGTCGGCTTGCGTCCTTGTTCCTGGGCGCAGCCAGCGCCCGCAGCCACTGGGGACGGAGCGGCGCCCGCAACAGTTCTCCGAGTTCAACGGCGTATCCTTGAGGTGAATGGAAAGCCCGCGTCAGTTCTCGGCGTTCGCCAACCGAATGGCGTCGGCGGCCTTACCACCGAAGTGGGACAGCAGTTCCGGGTTCGTGTGGTCAATGATCTCGATACGCCGACGCTTATTCATTGGCATGGTTTGACGCCGCCCTGGCGGCAGGACGGCGTTCCGGGCATTTCAGGGCCGCCAATCTCACCGGGCGCCAGCGCCGATTACGACTTCCCGCTGCGCTTTGGCGGCACGTACTGGATGCATTCGCACGAAGGCCTACAAGAGCAATTGCTGCTCGCGGCTCCGCTCATCATTCGCGATGCGCGCGACTCGGCGGCTCAGCAGGAAGCGGTGATCACATTGGCCGACTTCAGCTTCACCCCGCCCGAGGAGATTTACGAAGCACTGCGGAAAGGAAACCGCAAGCCGCGCAAGACACCAAAGGCGCCCGACTTGAACGATGTGAACTACGACGCCTTCCTCGCGAACGACCGCACGCTCTCCGACCCCGAGACGATTCGCGTCGAGCCCGGCGAAACGATGCTGCTGCGCGTCATCAACGCCTCCGCGATGAGCGCCTATCACATCGATCTTGGCGACCTTCTTGGCGCGCTTGTCGCCGTTGACGGGTCCAGCGTCCATCCAATTGCCGGACGGCGCTTTCCCATCGCGGTCGCTCAGCGGCTTGACATCCTTATCGCAATTCCGAAAAGGCCAGCGTCTCATCCCGTGCTCGCGATCTTGGAAGGCGAGCGTCGGCAGACTGGCGTCATCCTTGTTGCGGGAAAGGCGCCGGTCACCCGCCTTCCAGAACTCGCGCCAGTCGCGTCATCGCCGCTCAACCTCGATTTGGAGCGGCGGCTGCGCGCGACGGAGCCGCTTGCAACGCGCACGGCGGACCGGATTCTCCACGTCGATCTGACCGGCGAGATGAGCGGCTACATATGGTCGATTAACAGCGTCGTCTGGAACAAGGACGTCCCGCCGCTGACTGTTGCACAGGGCGAGCGGGTCGAGATGGAGATCGCAAACAGAACGCTGATGCCTCATCCGATGCATCTCCACGGGCATCGGTTCCAAGTGGTCGAGATCGACGGCGAACGCTTTTCCGGAGCCGTGCGCGATACCGTGCTGGCGCCGCCCGGGAAACGCGTTGTCATCGCATTCGACGCCAACAATCCGGGCTGGTGGGCGTTCCACTGCCACCTCCTGTATCACCAAGCGGCCGGCATGTTCACAACTTTGAAATATATCTGAATCGTATAGGCTACGCGCGCATCCCACATGGCCATGGCGAGCGATCATGATATCGCTGACCGCTCACGACGCTTCGGTCGACGTCGTTTGCGTCAGCTGCGACGCCAAAGCCGCCGCTACAAGACGCGCGCGCCGATCCGCCGTTAAGCCGCGAGCGTCGCGCCGCCGTCGACGACAAGATCCTGAAGCGTGATGTGGCTCGCAAGATCTGACGCAAGAAACACGACGGCGCTGGCGATCTCCTCCGGGGCGGCGATCTTTCCGAGCGGAATGCCCAATTTAAATGATTCCGGATCGCCGGCGATGACTTGCCTGGCGCCGTCGGCCGAGCGCCACATCGCGCGCTGCATGGCGGTGTCGGTTGAACCGGGAGAAACGAGATTGCATCTCACGCCGTAAGGCGCGAGCTCCAGGCCGACGCATTGCGTCAGACTTCTCAGCGCGGCCTTTGACGCGCAATAGGCGCTCATCAGCATGCGCGGCGCGCGCGCGGCGTTGGAGGCGATGCTGACGATCGCGCCCGAGCGCTGGCGTTTGAACTGCGGAATGACCTGCTGAAAAAGGTGGAATGGGCCGGAGACGTTGACGTTCAGGCACGCCGTCCAATCATCAAAGCTCAATTCTTCCGTCAAACCGAGTCGCAGGACTCCGGCGGCGCTGACCAGCACGTCCAATCGCGGACGCTCTTTCAGCAAGGCGCTGCAGACGCATTGCACGTGATCTCGTTCGGCGATGTCGAGCAGCGCCGTGGCGAAAGGATAGTCCGACGCGGAAAAGCTCTTGTCCAATCCGACGACGTCGCCGCCGAGCGCCGCGAATTGGGCCGCCGTCTCATAGCCAATCCCCTGGCCTGCGCCCGTCACCCAGATGCGCTTTCCTGAAAAATCCATCAGCGATCGCCCGGCGCTCATGCCGAAGCGTCCGCAGAGAGCCGCCGCTCGATGATGTTCCACCAGCCATTGAAGGTTGGCTTTTTCGCCAATTCGTCAAAGCCGACTTCTATGCCGAGCTTGCGCCACTCCGTGACCAGCATCATCACCCGCACCGAATCGAGTCCGTAGTCGATCAGATTTTCGTCAGCGTCGAATTCATCTTCCTCGACGTCGACCGCCGCCAGGAGCTGCTTCTTGAAATCCTCTCTGGTCAGCAAAGCGGAAGATGTCTTTGCCGCGTTGAGCACATCCTCGACGCCGATCACCTTGCCGCAGCGCCCGGCGACATAGTTGAGAGTCATGAGATGATCTTCGAGCGAAAAGTCGCCGAGGGCGTCGGCGATCACGAAAGGCTTGATGTCATGCATGAAGGCGTCAAGCGCCGTGGTCAGGCAGCCGATGTGGCCATAGACGCCGCAGATCGCCAGCTGGTCTCTGCCCATCTCCTTCATCATCTCAGCCAGCGACGAGCGTTTGAATGCGCTGTAACGCCATTTGGTAAGCACAATATCCGCCGCTTCCGGCGACAAGGGCCCGACGATCTCGCATAGATGCGGATGGGCGTTCAGCCCCGGTCCCCACATGTCGTTCAACAGGCCGCGGTCTTCGTCGCTCTGCTCGATCGGCTGCGCCGTATAAATCACCGGCGCACCCTGCGCCTTGAAAAAGGCGCGCAGCCTTCGAATGTTCGAAATGAGCCGATCGACCAGCGGACTCTTCTCGCCGTAGAAACCGACGAAATAGTCTTGCATGTCATGGATGAGCAGCGCCGCGCGTTCGGGGGCGAAACGCCAATCGACCTTGTTGACCCGGAACGACTCCGGGCTCGGCATGGCGTAAGGCGCAAGGGATTGTATGGCCATGGTCCGTCCTGTTCGGGTTAGACGTTGAGCTTTGCGTGGATGTCGCTGCGCAGAGTTTGCTTGTCGACCTTTCCGAAAGCCGTGAGCGGCAGCCGATCGACGAATTCGAAACGATCAGGAAGCTTGAATTCGGCTACTCCCTCGCTGCGCAAGTGCTTCCGCAAGGCGATCGGACGTAGCGTCGCGTCGCTCGCGACAATGTAAGCGCAACTTTTCTCGCCCATAACGGCGTCGGGCATGGAAATCAGAGCGGCGTGTACGACGGCTTCGTGCCGTAGCAGCAAATTCTCAATCTCTTCCGCCGCAATCTTTTCGCCGCCGCGGTTGATCTGATCTTTCTTGCGGCCCACGACCTTCAAATATCCGTCCGTCGTTATCTCGACGAGATCGCCCGTGCGATAGAAGCCCTCTTCATCGAAGGCGCGCGCGTTATGTTCCGGACAGCGATAATAGCCGCGGATCGTGTAGGGACCCCGAGTCAAGAGTTCGCCGACTTCGCCTGCGCCCAACTCGCCGCCATTCGCGTCGACGACTTTCAGCTCGTCGTCAGGACTCATCGGTCGGCCCTGCGTCGCAAAAATGCGCTCGCAATCATCGTCGAGATCCGTGTAGTTCACGAGGCCCTCCGCCATGCCGAAAACCTGCTGCAGCCGACAGCCGAAGACCGCGACAAGTCGGCGCGCGACAGCCTCGCTGAGCCGCGCGCCGCCGACCTGGATCACGGCGAGATTCGGCGCTTCGAAAGCGCCGCCAGCGGCGGCGTCGAGCCATAGCGAAGCGATCGTCGGCACGATCGCGGTGAAATTGACTCTGTGGCGTCGAATGAGATCAAAGCAGAGATCGGCGCTCGGGTTCTGCGCCATCGCCACCGTTCCGCCGGCGTGAAACACGCCGAGCGCGCCGGGCGAACTCAAAGGAAAGTTATGCGCCGCCGGAAGCGCGCAGAGATAGCGGCTTTCCGGCGTCAGACGGCAGATATCCGCGCTTCGCCGCACGCTATAGTAATAGTCGTCATGCGTGCGCGGAATGAGCTTGGGAACCCCGGTGCTGCCTCCCGATAACTGGAAAAACGCCACCTGGTCCGGCGCAGAAGGGCGCGCTTCATCCGCCGCGCCGCCCGAGTCGCCTTCCCACAGCGACTCGAGATCGTCGGCGTAATCGTTTCGGCCGTGGATCGCGACGACGCTCAGTTCTGGGGTGAAGCTTTGCAAACGTTTCACATAGGCGCCATCAGCGAATAGAGGATGCTCAGCTGACGCGATCAGAAGCCTCGGCTGAAGCTGTTCGGCATAAGCGGTCAACTCCAGCCTGTCGTGGTTGAACAGCGCATTGACCGGCGCCACGCCCATCTTGAGCAGCGCGAAGAAGACGAAGTAGAATTCGGCGATGTTTTGAAGCTGCACGAGCGCCGTGTCGCCAGACCGCAGTCCGCGCTGCTGAAGACTCGACGCTAGTTGTGACGCTTTGGCGTCCAGCTCCGCATATGTGAACTGTCGATCCCGACAAATCAGCGCGACGGAATCTGGATGACGCCGGCGCGCGGACTGCAAGATTTCCGTAAGCGGCGCGCTGCGCCAATAGCCCTTTTCGCGATAGTTGCGAGCGAAGGCTTCTGGCCAGGGCGTGAACTCTATTGGCATGCGGGGCGCTCCCCGGCCTCTATGCCGAAGGCGCGCAGCATCGTGCCGAGCTTAGCTTCGGTCTCCGCCCATTCGGATTCAGGATCGGAGGCGGCGACGATGCCGGCGCCGGCAAACAGTCTGATTGTCTTGTCACGAACCGTGCCGCACCGTATCGTGACCGCCCATTCTCCATCGCCTTTGGAATCGCACCAACCGACTGCGCCGCTGAAAACGCCGCGATCGAACGGCTCCAGGTCGCCGATAAGCGATCGCGACTCTGCGGTCGGATAGCCGCAAACCGCAGGCGTCGGATGCAATCGACAGGCGAGTTGCAACGCCGACGTCCGACGGTTCTCAAGCTCGCCGGTGATCAGCGTCGAAAGATGCCACATCGTGGATGTGTTCATGAGCGCTGGCTCGGCAGGCGTCGACAAAGCCTTGCAGACTGGCGCCAGCGCTTCTTGTATTTCGTACACGACGAGCTTGTGTTCGAAATTGTCCTTGTTCGACTGCAACAATTTGCGGCTCGCCAGCCGATCTTCGTCTGGATCTGATCGGCGTTTTGTGGAGCCCGCCAGAGGATTCGAGCGGATCGAAGCGCCGTCTTTTCGGATCAGCAGTTCGGGACTGGCGCCGAGCAATATGGCGCCGTCGTGCAAGGGCGCCTTGAAGTGATAGCCGCTTGGGTTTTGCCGCATCAATGCGGTCAAGATCGCCGCAACGTCGACCGGATGGGCGAGTTCGATTTCGAGGATGCGCGACAGCACCGCCTTCGACATTTTCCCGGCGCGAAAGATAGCAATTGCGCGCGAGACCGCGTCCTTAAAACCATCCTTGTCGGGAAGGCTGCGCATCCCGAGCACGGTGGGCGCGTTCTCACACCATCGCTCTTCGACGATCAGCGACTCCCTTGCGAAAGCCGTGTAACTCTCCGGGACGAACAGCGAGCAGGGCTGCCGTATGTCGAACGGAATGGCGCCCGCTATGATGGGATTCGCCTGTCCCGCCTGACGCGCGCGATCAATCGCATCCTGCACGGCCGTCTGCAGGAAACTGTCCGAATGCGCCGCACCGCATGCCGAAAGGCAGATTCTTTCGGCGACGCCATACGCCCTGATGCTTCGATGGGGCGAGGTGAATAGGAACGTGGGACTAGCGTCAATGGCCACGCCTGCTGGAGCAAGATTAATCGCATTCATGCCGCACCTCTGTCGCTGTCGATTATCTTCTTCCCTCATAGGCGCCCGCTTGCGCGAAGCGCACGTCAAGCCTTTTCGCTAACCAAGCGTCGCGGACCGCGGCCGCTGACTCTTGTCAGCGACCGGCGACGGCGCGTCTTCGTTTCGATCGACTGAGTGGAAACGCAGGAAGCGAAATGCGATCGCCATCGTCCCGCTCGAAAGAAGCGCGAAAAAGCTAAAGGCAAGCGCCGCCGACGATGGCGGAAGCGCGCGACTGAGCATGCCGAGTGCAAGCGCTCCGAACGCGTCGCCGGTGACCGCCTGGGCTGCCCACAAACCATTGACGCGCCCGAGCAGCTGATCCGGCGTATGGCGTTGGACGAGCGTGAACTGCAGAAGCGATGCGATCGAGCTCAAATAGCCGAAGCCGGCAAGAGCGCCAAAAGCAATAATAGGATTGCTCGTCAGTCCGAGCGCGGCGAGGGCCATGAACGCCGAGGCGGCGCTTGCGAGCAGCAGCGCGCCGGAGCGGGCAAAACCGCCGAGCCAACCGCTTGTCAATGCGGCGAGCGTCGCGCCGAGAGGCGCGGCGGAATACATGGCGCCTATCGCCGAGGGACCGACGCGGAAGACGTCCTCGGCAAGCGCCGGCAAAAGAATGCGAACGCCGGCGCCCAGACTGACAAGCGCGCCTACGGCAATGACCGCGCCGACAAGCCGATTGACGAAAAGATATCCTATTCCCGCTCCGAGCGCGCGCAAGGGGTGCTGCGGCTCGCCTCTCGCTGGAGGCATCGGCGGCAGCCGGATGAGCTGGGCGATAGTGATCAGCGTGCCAACCGTAGCGGCGACGTAATTCCAGCCGACGCCGAAGGACGCAATGACAATCCCGCCGATCGCGGGAGAAAGAATGCCGCCCATGCGAACCGTCAACATATTGAAGGCGCCCGCGGCGGCAAGATTTTCGCGACCGACGAGGATAGGCGTTGCGGCAAGCAGCGCAGTTACGCCGAGCGCGCTGAAGAATCCGTCCCACAACGCCAACACATACATCGCTAGCACTGAAGGCGAGGAGGCAAAGGCATTGGCGGCAAGCGCCGTAAAGCCGAGGCCGCAGACGAACCGCGCAAAGAGGATCAGCTTGCGCCGATCGAACCGGTCCGCCAGCACGCCGCCCGCCAACAGCCCGGCGAAGGCGCCGCCGCCGCCGAGCGCCATGGCTAGGCCGACTTGCATCGGCGCGCCGGTCATATCCTGAATTTGAACCGGCACCGCCACCGTCAGCATGCCTAACGAAAACACCGACAATGTTCGCGCGATCACAATGGTGCGGAACGCCGCGTTGTCGCGCAGCAGGCTGAAATCCAGCAACAGCGAAGATTTGCTCTTGCGGGCGGCGTCAGTCGGTTCGCCGACAGGAATCGACGAAGCGTCATGGTTCTCGTTGCGCGTCGCTTGCGACGCTCCCGGGGCGCGCTGAGAGTCCATCGCCTATCTCCTCGCCTCTGCGTCGCGCAGCAGGTCATTGAGGATCGGCCCCAATGCCTGCAATGAACGCGGAGAGACAATATCCGTGTGGGCGCAGTCCACCTCGACGACGTGAAGCTGGCCCACATAGGGACGCCAGGTTTCCTGGACGTCCATTCCGGGCGGCAAGGTCCGCTTCGCTACGAATAGCGTTGCCGCGCCAGGATAAAGCGCCGTTCGCGCAGTGGCGAGAAGACGCACTGAATCTTCATAGTTCCTCATGATATGGCCAAACATCTCGGCCTTCTCCTTCGCCAACGCCGAGTCGAGAGCGTCTTTGGACGCGTTCATGAACAGCGCCCGCTCCTTTTCGATCTCGCGCTCTTCGTCCTCCGTCGGCGGTCTGCTCCAGTCCTGAATTTCGGGCGGATAGGTATCGAGCAGTCCGAGAAACTCGACCGCGTCGCCTTCTGCGACAAGTCGCGCGGCGATCGCCTGCGCCACCACGCCGCCGAGTGAATAGCCGAGCAGCCGGTAAGGCCCGCGAGGTTGAATCTTTCGGATCGTCTCCAGATGCTTCGCGCAAACCTCGTCCATCGAGCCGCAAACCGCGATCACGCCATGGGGGCGCGGCGATTGAAGTCCGATCACCGGGCTGTCGTCTTCGAGATAGCGAGTGAGGACGCTGAACTGCCATGCGAAGCCGGAAGCGGGATGTATGCAGATCAGCGGCGCGCCGGCGCCCGAGCGCAACTGCAGCGCTTCGCCGAAGCCCGCTTTTCGCTCTTCGCCTGCCTGCTCGTCGAATAGCGCGCGCGCAAGCCGCTCGACGCTCGAATTGACGATGACTTCGCCGACCGAAACTGGAGCGCCGAACTCTGTCTCCAACGCGGCGGCAAGCTGCATGGCGAGCAAGGAATGTCCGCCAAGCGCGAAGAAATCGTCGTCGGCGTTGACCTCGTCGACGCCCAGAACACGCGCGAATATTTCGCAAAGGGTCGTCTCGATCCCAGGCAGCGGCTTACGGCCCTGACGCCTGAGCGACTGTCCCGGCGCCGGCAACGCCTTCCTGTCCAATTTGCCGCTGGCGTTGAGCGGAAATTCGCTCATGCAGATAACGGCTGCCGGAGTCATGTGGCCCGGCAGAAGACGCGAAAGCGCGCGGCGCAACGCCTCGCCGTCGAGTTCCAACTCTCCTGATGGAACGACATAGCCGATCAACTGACGCTCATCGGCGCCGCCGCCGACTCGTTCGCTCGTCGCCCTTGCTATCACGACGGCCTGCGCGACTCCGGGCTGTTCCAGCAGCGCGCTTTCGATCTCGCCCAATTCGATCCGCTGACCGCGAATCTTGATCTGGTCGTCGGCGCGGCCAAGATATTCCACCGTTCCATTCGCCAGCCAACGGACGATGTCGCCGGTCCGATACATTCTTTCGCCGTCGGCAAAAGGATCGGCGACAAAGCGATTGGCCGTCAGCGAAGGTCGATTGAGATAGCCGTCGGCGAGTTGGACGCCAGAAAGATAGAGTTCGCCCGGCGCGCCGATCGGCGTCGGCCGCAGCCAAGCGTCGAGCACCCGCAAGGCTGTATTCCACACTGGCCTGCCGATCGGAACGCTGGCCGCTTCCGCGGCCTCGTCAGCGCCGGCGCCGCAGGCCTGTTGATAGGTGACGTCGACAGCCGCCTCGGTTGGACCGTAGAGATTATGCAAGGGCGCCTGGACCAGCGTTTCATAAGTCCGGGCCAATTCCTTCGACAGGGCTTCGCCGCTGCAGAAGACGAGACGCAGGCTGCTCGCGTCCGTCCCCCGCCCCAATTCCGATTGCGCCATCGCAACGAAGGTCGCGAGCATTGACGGAACGAAATGGATGACGGTGACGCCGCGGTCCTGAATGAGCCGCAGCAGCTCGCGCGGATCGCGATGCGCTTCCGGCGGCGCGACGACAAGACGGGCGCCGGTGATCAGCGGCCAAAAGAACTCCCATACAGAAACATCGAAGCTGCTTGGCGTCTTCTGCAAAACGACGTCGGCGGCGGTCAGCCGATATTCATGCTGCATCCAACGCAGACGATTGACGATCGCCTTATGCGAGATCGTCACGCCCTTGGGGCGGCCAGTGGAGCCGGAAGTATAGATGACATAGGCCGAATCTTCCGGACTCGGACGGGTGGCGGTTTCAGCTATTTCTTCGTTCGGATCGTCGAACAGCTCATCATAAATGAGCAATGCGCCCAAGCCCTCAAATCGCTCCAGCAGTTCGCGCGTGGTGACGATCAGGCGAGGTCGTGCGTCCTGCACCATGTAGGCAAGCCGCTCTTCGGGATAGCTCACGTCCAGCGGCAGATAGGCGGCGCCCGCCTCTTGCGCCGCGATGAGCGCGATAACGAGGCGAACTGAGCGCGGCAGCGCAATTGCCACGATGTCGCCGGTCGTGACGCCCGTCGCCGCGAATTTTCGCGCGAGCGCCGACGCCTGCCGCCGAACGTCGCGAAAAGACAGGGCATGGTCGGCGTCGACCAGCGCTATCGCGTCCGGCGTGCGCTGCGCCTGCTCCTCAAGCAGCTCGCATAAAGTGCTCGGATGCTGCGCCGCTTTCGTATCGTTGACGCTCGCGAAGAGATCGCGCTCTTCAAGGAGCAGCAAGTCCATCGCCGAGAGCGGCGCGTCGGGCCGGTCGACGATCTGTTCCAGCAGTCTCGCAATACGGCAAGCGATGCGCTCCGGCTCGCTTACGCCTTCGCGATATTCGAGCCGCAGCTCGAGCCCGCCGCGTCCCGGTAGGACCATCAGCGTCAAGGGATAATGCGTATAGCCGCGATTGCGCGCGCCGACGCAACGCAGACCGCCGAAATCCGTCGCGAACAGGCGCGTGTCTTCCGGATAATTCTCCACCACCAACAAGGTGTCGAACAATGTCGAAACGCCGCACTGTCTTTGGATCTCGCCAAGTCCAATCCCATCATGCTCTAGCAGGCTGATTTGTCGCTGCTGGACATTTGCAAGCTGCTCGAGAAGCGGCTGATCGGGCGAAAGAAGCAGACGGACCGGCAGCGTATTGGTGAACAGCCCGATATGCGCGTCGACACCTTCAACGGCCTCAGAGCGGCCCGACATCGGCGATCCGAACACGACGTCATTGCGGCCAGTCATAGTTGCAAGGAACGCGCCCCACACGCCTTGCATCAGCGTGTTGAGAGTCAGGCCGCGACTGCGGCGCAGCGCTTCGAGTTCTTCGATGAGCCCAGGCCGAAGATCAAGCGACAGCTCATGAATGGCGCCGAAGTCCTTGGCGCTTTCGAACAGCAGCGTCGGCGCTGCGCCGTGCAGCGCCTCTCGCCAGGCGAGCCGCGCTAGCGCCGAATCGCGACTCGCGAGGCGACGCACGACTGTCGGATAGTCTGGCGTGAGCGCCGGCAACGCATTTCCGGCATAGGCACCGAGCAGTTCTCGCAGCATGATGGTTGACGACCAGCCATCGCCGATCAAATGATGCGAGCAGACGAGCAGCGCATGCCTGTCGACGGCAAGGCGCACGAGCGTCGCTTGCGCCATCATCTGCCCCTTCGCCTCGGCGCCGAGAAAATCGTGATCGAGCTCGGCGCGTTCGAGGCGATCGAGTTCGGCGACCTGCTCTATTGCGCCGCATGCGGCGAAGTTGCATTGCTTCCAGGGCCAGCGAGGAGCTTCGGATCGCTCATCGATCGCAGGCAGTATCTGCAATGGCGCGCCCTGTTGAACATCGAAGATCGCGGCCAGCTGAGGGTGACGGCGGAGTAGCGTCTCCAGCGCGCCCCTCAGTTTCTCCACATCAAGGCGGCCTTCCAAATCAAAGCGCGAGATGGCGTTGTAGCGGCTCGCCTGCTTGCCGAGCCGCGCATGAAACAGCAGACCTTCCTGCAAGGGCAATGCAGGCAAAACGGCGGCGATCGGGCCATGGCGTTCCCGCAGCGCGTTGAACTCAGCGTCGCTGATGATTGCCGTTTCGAGAATTGCCGCAGGCGCCGTGTCGGAACGCGACTCGAGCGCCTTCGCCATGCGTGCGACGCTGCGGCATTCGAAAATGTCTCGCGGCCGCAATGAATAGCCGCGCCGACGCAGCGCCGCGCACAGCGCTATCGCGGAGATGCTGTCGCCGCCGAGAAAGAAGAAGTCGTCGTCGGCGCCGATCTCGTCGACGCGCAAGATGCTGGCAATATTTTCAGCCAGCATCGTCTCTGCTCCAGGAAACGGCCGGCGGCCTTTCCATGACGCTGCTTCGGAAGGATCGGGCAAGGCTTTCCGATCGAGCTTGCCATTGGCGCTCAGCGGAAATTGTTCCAACGCGACGATCGCGACGGGCGTCATATAGGCGGGAAGACGTTTCGCCAGCGCCGCCCGCAGCGCTTCGCCGTCGAGTTCCTTGCCGGGCGTTGCGGGCGTGACATAGCCGATCAGTTGGCGCGAATCGGAGCCGAGCGCCGACGCATCGCCGGAACCGAGCGTTCGCGCGACGACGGCCGCCTGGCCCACGCCGGGCTGATCCCGCAGCGCGCTTTCGATTTCGCCAAGCTCGATTCGCTGGCCGCGGATTTTGAGCTGATCGTCGCTTCGACCAAGATAATCGACGGCGCCATTGGGCAACCAGCGGGCGATATCGCCGGTGCGATACATGCGTTCGCCGTCGGCCTCGGGGTCTGCGACGAATCGGCTCGCGGTGAGCGAAGCGCGACGCCAATAACCTTGCGCAAGTTGCACGCCCGTCAGATAAAGATCGCCGGCGACGCCGATCGGCGTCGGACGCAGGCGCGCGTCCAGGATGCGCAAGCCGGTGTTCCACAGGGGCCGGCCGATCGGCACGCCCGGCCCACGCGCCGATGCGAGCGCCTTTCCGAATGCAGGCTGATAAGTGACCTCGACCGTGGCTTCCGTCGGCCCGTAAACATTATGCAGCGGGGCGTGAAGCAGGTTTTCGAAAGCTTGCGCAAGCTCCTTCGACAGAGCCTCGCCAATGCAAAACACTGCGCGCAGGCTCGCGGCGTCGCGCGCGGCGTTTTCGGTCGTCCGAACGCCGGCGACAAAGGCAGCGAGCAGCGAGGGCACGAAGTTCAACGTCGTTACGCGATAATCGCGAATGACGTGCAGCAGGCCTTCCGGATCGCGGTCCACTTCTTCCGGAGCCATGACGAGCCGCGCGCCGCATGTCAAAGGCCAGAAAAACTCGCCGACCGAAACGTCGAAGCTGCAGGGGGTCTTCTGCAGGACCACGTCATCGGCCCTAAGCGAATATTCGGCTTGAAGCCAGAGCAGGAGATTGACCGCCGCGCCGTGAGAGACCACGACTCCCTTCGGCTTCCCCGTCGAGCCGGACGTGTAGATGATATAGGCTGGATGCTCGGGCGTCGGCGCCGTCTTTGGCGCGAAGGAGTGATGTTCGACAACCGGCGCGAGATCGTCGAAGATCAGAACCGGTCCCATTTTCTCGAACCGTTTTCGCAGAGTCTCGCTGGTAATGATCAGTCGCGGCGCCGCGTCCTCAACCATATAGGCCAGTCGCTCGTCCGGATAATTGATGTCGAGAGGCAGATAGGCCGCGCCTGTCTCCAGCACCGCCAAGATTCCAAGGTTTAAGTGAACGGCGCGCGGCAACGCGACGGCGACATGATCCCCGGCATTCACTCCTGCGTCTGCAAGCATTTGCGCAAGTCGAGATGTGTTGCGCCGGACCTCGCGGTAGGTGAGCCGATAGTCCGCATCAACGAGCGCCATCGCGTCCGGCGTCTTGGCGGCCTGCGCGGCGAGCATGTCGCATAATGTCTGCCGCGGAACATCTTTCGCCGTGTCGTTCGCCGCCGCGATCAGCGTGCGCTCGTCTTCGGTCAGGAGCGGCGCCGCTCCGATGGCGATTTTTGGCTCTTCCGCAAGGCGCTCAACGAGACAGGTGAGCCTGTGCGCGTGACGCATCAGCTCTTCTTCGTAATAACGGTCGCAATTCGCGACGAGATCGATCGTCAGTCCGCCGTCATCGACATAAAGGTCGATTTCCATGTCTTCGACAGGCCCTGAGGCCAGCTGATGCGTCACGCCAGTGACGCCATCCAAATCGAGCCGATAGTCGAATATTTTGAGATTGAGCATAGGCCCGTAGAGCGATCGATCCGAGCCGACCAGGCCAAGATCCCGCCGCAGCTGCTCGGCTTCGTAACGTTGGCGCCGCCGCACCGCCTTCAGCTCCAAGGCAAGCGCCGCCGCCATTTGCGACAGCGACATCGAAGGTTCGACACTGAGCTGGACGGGCAGGACATTGACGACAGGGCCGACCGCGAAAAGCGCGATCGATCCCATGCGTCGCATGAAGGGCATGCCGACCGTCAATCGCGTCGCGCCGCTCATCCGATGCAGATAGGCGAAGACGGCCGCCATCGCCATGTCGACGCCGGAAACGCGAGACGAAGCGCCTTGCGTCGTAAAGGCAGCCATGACGCTTGGCGGAAGGAATATTCTACGCCGCAACGGCAGTGATACATCCGCCGCTTTCGAAGGCGTCGCGCTGTTCTGCGACAGCGCGATCGGCGCCGAAAGATTTCGGGCGTGGTCCAGCCAAAACAGCCGGTCTGCCTCCTGCGTCTGCGAGCCCTCGTAAGACTGATATTCTTCGACCACCTCGGCGAAGGAGGCGAAGGGCGAATCCCCGACAGGCTTTCGGCGTTTAAGCGCCGTGTAGACTTCGGCGATGCGACGCGCGATGGCGGTAAAGCTGAATCCATCGACCATCAGATGATGGTAGCGCTGATACCAGAACCAACGCGCGCCGCTCGATGTTTCGCCGACGCGAATCAGCGCGTGGCGATAAAGCGGCCGATCGCCGTCAAGCGGCAGGAACGCCGCGAGATCGGCGCGCATGTAAGCGAGCGCGGCGGCTTCCGGATCCGGTTCATTGCCGACGTCAACGACATCCGGTTCGAGCAAATCGGCGGCGTTACGGCGCAGCGGGAGAATTTGCGACAGTCGTCCCTCGTTCTCGACAAACCGTGCGTGAACCGTATCCGCCTCCGAGAGGCCGATGCGAATGGCCTGGCGCAGAAATTCGACGTCGATCGCGCCGTTCAGCTCGACATATTGCGCGACGATGAACGCGTTTCGCGTCGCCGACAGCTGGTCGCCCATCCAGATGCCGGGCTGCGCCGCGATGAGCGGAAGCTCAAGCTCGGTCGGCGAGGAAGGCCGCAAAGGCGGAGCAAGAAGCACTGTTGTTCCCTTCGAAGGAAATGCCGTACGACGAAGATCGCCGATCAGCGCGACTGAGAAGCGTCTCGAAGCGACTTCGGACGCATGTCGGTCCAATGTTCATCGACAAATTTGAGGCAGGCGCCGCGGTCGCTCGGACCGAACAATTGTCGCCAGCCCGCGGGCTCCGGCGCGAATGTCGGCCAAAGACTGTGCTGCCCTTGGGAATTGACCAGAACGAGAAACGTAAGGCTCTCGTCGTCGAATGGATTTGGCTGAGCGTCATTCATGAATCCACTCCATCGCGTTTGAATCCCTCAACGCCGAAAGGTCCGGCCGAGAGGCTGTCGCGCCAGCGGACGCCGCGCGACGATCGGCGAGCAGAACGGCTAGTCCGTCGAGCAATCCGCCGCGCCAGCAGAGCGGATCGTGACCGCCCGAGTAAACGCGGTAGCAGGCGTCGTGCCCAGCGTTGGTGAGCGCCCGATGGATGCGATCGCTCTCTGGCCGAATAATTTTTTCAAAGCTTCCGGCCTCGAGGAAAACGCGAATGCGAGATGTCGCGCGCTTGCTGTTCTCGATCATGGCGGCGAGAACGTCCGGCGCGCCGCCTCGAATATCGGGCGTCTGAGGCAATTCCCTTTGCGCCTGGGCGCTTCGCCACCAGAACGAACCAGACTGCGCGAGCACGCAACCAAACCGCTCGGGCGCGCGCAGTCCGGTGAAAAGCGCCGCCAGTCCGCCGAGGCTCTGTCCCGCGATCACGGTCTTGCGCGGATCGCCAGCGCATGGCGCGACGCGCGACGCTAGCGGCAACAACTCCTGCTGAAGCGCTTCGAGAAACGCTTCGTCACAGGCGAGTTCACGCGTTCGGGTCCTTTCGTCGAGCGAGTCGATGAGCACATAGACGCTCGGCGGCAGCAAAGCTGCCTGCGTGTCATGATCCAGGGCCGAAAAGACAGGCATGGCCTCGGCCCAATATTGCCCGTCGAGGAGCACGACGAGCGGAAGTTCTCGATCTTGGACGGCGCCGACTTGGTAGATCCACACGCGGCGGGCGTTGCGCAGCCGAGCGCTGTCCCATGAGATTTGTCGCAAGCGGCTTTGATCCGCGGCGATGCGGTTTTTCCGGTCGGCGTCTCGCCACGCCGCTTGGAACGGCGCCTGGGGAAGATGAGCCGCTGAAAACTTCTGTCCACGCAGTCCGACATGACAAACGCCTGGATTGAGCGGATCGGCCTGCGCGCGCACCAGCGCCGAACGCCACCAGTCCCTCATCGCGCCATCGCTGCCGCCGCCGCGGGGGCTCGGCGGAAGATGCTTGTCGTCGACAGGTATGAAGCTGTAGCTCCCGCGCCAGTCAGCTTCGACCTCGAACGACCAGCGCCAGACGTCCGATCCAACGATTCGCTCCAAAGAGACAGGAAGGCTGATATGATGATCCGTGACCGAGCAGATATCGATATAGACGCGTTGCGTTGTCGATCTCGTCGCGTCGCCCTCAGGGTCGCGCCACAGGAATGAGACGCGCGCGCGATTTCCTCCTATCGCTGAAACGACTGGACAGCCTTCGACGGCGACTCGACGCCACCAGCGATCGGATCCAACGTCTTCGCCGAAACGCGCCTTCAACAATTGCTCGCATGGCGCCGCGATCGCCCCGCCTCCCGCCATTGATCGACGAGACGCGGCCCAGACGCTGTCGGTCGGACCATGCGCCACGCGATGCGCAGCGGCCCTCGCCATCCAGACGAAGGACAAAGCGAAGCTAAGCGAGACGAAATCGACGCCGAGCGCCGCCATGCTCGCCGAGGCGTGCATCCCGAGCGCAGGGAAGGTCCAACCTGCCAGCGTCGTGAGGGGAATTGGCGCCGTCGCCAGCGCGGCGAGCCAGAGAAGCTCGACGCTCGCCGCGGCGGCGCCCCTGAGGAACGACCAGAGGACGCTCGCAACGAACGCCGAGTAATAAACGCCGTTGTGCCAAACATCGATGTTCGCGACGCGGCCGTCGAGCCACTTCGCCGCAACGATCGTCATGGAAATCGCGCATATTGCGCCGAGGCAGACGCCGACCGTGGCCGCGGACATCAGACGCGTCGATCGCTTCTGAACGACGGGCCCGCCATTTCGCCGCTCGGTTCGCCGGCGCGATTCGATCCAGAGCAAATTGCCGGAGTAAAAGAGGAAGGCGCCCGCAATGCCGAGAAGAAAGTAACAGATGCGCACCACATCGCCGCCGAAGCTGGCGAAATGCAGGGCAAAAAACGTCGCAACGAGGCCCGTCCACGTTCCAGCGCTGCCGGGAAAATAGTCCGTATTGGCGATCTCGCCGGTGACCGGGCTGACGACGGCGAATCCCTTGCCTCTCGTCATATAGCGCGTGTCATATCCCCAAATCTGAACCGATGCGCCACGAGACCCGGCGTTGCGGTAGCGCATCTCGACGGGGACGAAACTTGGCGACGCCGCTTTCACCCGGTCCAGCAGCGCATTGACGGGCAGCATGGACGCAGGTCGCTCGTCCTTCTTGACCGCGTTGAAAGGATTGCTCGCGGTCATGACCGTCTTCAGACCGCCGTCATAGACCACATAGTCGAGCGCGTCGTACAGCTGGTCGTGCAGGCAGAAGACGACGGCGGTCAGCGCGATGACGATGTGGAACGGCAGGCTGACGACGCCAATCACATTATGCGCGTCAAGCCACATGCGCTTAAGGTTCGGACCGATGCGGAGCGCGAAGAGATCCTTCACGAGCGACGGCAGAACGATGATCAATCCAGAGACGAGCGCGACGGCATAGACGGCGCTCACGACGCCCATGACGGTTTCGCCGATGTCATTGGCGCCGGGAATGCCGGCTGTGCGATGAATATTGTCGACGAAGTCGGCGAGACTCGAGCGATTTGACTGCGCGAGGCGCAAGTCGCCCTGGGTGGAAAGATCCGCAGACCAGGCCGCCTTGTCGTCCTTGCCCTTGCGCCATGTGAGACGCGCCCAGATATCTTCCGTCTCCCCCAAGTGGAGCGTGAAATCCTTGGCTGCGTCAGGGCGCGCGGCAAGCGTGCGCGCGATCAACTCATCCGCCTGCGCGAGCGCGGTGAGACCGATGGGGGCCGGAGATGAAACCCATCGTGCGAGCGGCTCCGCGAACACGGTGATGGCGCCGGCGTAAAAGGCGATGAACAGAAACATCCCGGCGGTGATGCCGGTCCAGGTATGGACGGTCTTATAGAGTCGAACAACGTCGCTGCGCATCGTGCGTTGTCCCGATTAACGAAAGAAATATCGACAGGCGAATAGACCGGCATAGGCGATGAGATTTGCGCCGCCCAGCCAGAGCCAGGCGCGCACGCCGCTGAAAAACAGGAAGCAAAGGCTCAGCGTCGTCAGCCAGATCGGCGCGATCAGCCACATCACGAGCTGAAATTTGTTTGGAGCGGCCAAACCTCCGGGAGCCAACCAGGCAAACAGCCCGGCAAGCGCGAGCGCGAGGGTGAAGCCGAGAATGACGCCGGCCGATGTCTTGCTGAACCAGTCGCGTCTGATCTGACTCATGGCGCGTTTCCGATGATGGTTCGTAACGCCCCCAGGCACGGGAAGACGATCAAGAGAAGCATGGTCATGACAAGCGTCGCGAATATCGCCGTTGAGAGCTCAACCGCCCCGCTCCACAGCACAACGCCAATAAGCAGCAGCGCCGCGCCAGAGACGCGGCTCAGCCGCGCCGGCAAGCGCCGCGACAGCCACCGCTGGTTTGGCGCGCCGAGATAGAGGCTGGCGGCGCCCGAGGCGATCGCGACACAGGCCGCGAATTGAAAGGTTGCGGGCGAGAGGTTCATCGTCCGCTCCCTGTTCTTAGAAGCTGACGGTCGCCGACAGTAGGACGGTGCGCGGCGCATCGAGCGTGGCGAAGCCGTCGTTGAAGGCGCCGGACCAATAGCTGTGATTGAACAGATTGTTCACATTCGCCCGCAGCGTCATGTCCGTGCCGTAGATCTTCGTGGTGTAGCGCGCGCCCATGTCGAAACGCGCCCATTCAGGGATGCGATACCAGTTCAGCGAGTCGACATAGAGCGCGCTCGTATAGATGACGCGGCCTTCCACGGTCACCCCCACAAGGTAGGGAAGATCCCACTCGCCATAGAGGTTCGCCTGCCATCTCGGAATGCCGAAGGCGTTCTTTCCGGTCGTTCGACCGTCAGCGCTCTCAGTGATGACGCCGATCATGTAGGAGACGCCGCCGAGCACGCGGAATCCTTCGATAGGCTCGCCAAAGACGTTCCACTCTATGCCCTGGTTGCGCTGCCGGACAGGCCTGTAGTTTATTCGGCCTGCCGTGGTCACGGTCGCGAGAGTCGGTTGCGTGATCTCATAGAAGCTCAGCGTATTCGCGAGAATGCCCAAATCGAGCTTCGCGCCCGTCTCGATCTGCTTGGAGACGAAAGGCGGAAACGACTCGTTGAAATTGGTCGCCTGCGGGTTGGTGACGCGCAAGCCCTGCGTGAGCCCTTCGATATAGTTGGCGTAAAGCGACAGGCGTTTGTCGAACGGCTTGACGATCAGGGCGAAGGCCGGCGAGAGACGATGGCTGTCATAGGCGTTCGTCTCGATGCCCGTGTTGGCCTGGTACGTCTTGGTCATTACCCGCTGGCTGCGCAGGCCGCCGATGAGCTGGACGCGTTCGTCGAAGGCCGAGACGGTGTCAGCGAAGGCGAGGCTCGCCAGATAGGTTTCTGAGGTCTTTCTCGGATCGGTCGCGAAATAAGGTTGGCCGAAACGGAACGCCGTGTTGGGAATGACCGGCGGCGGCGGCGCCAGAGGCGGCACGACGGGCACATAAATATTGGAGCTGTAAGGCGAGACAAATCCGAATTCGGAACTTTGGCTTAATTTCAACGCCGAGGCGCTCAGCACGTATTGATGGCGCAGCGGTCCCGTGTCCAATTGACCGCGAATGCCGCCCTGCGTCGACAGCGAATTGGTATAGCCGCGCAGATTGACGATTCGGGCTCCGGAGTAATTGCCGAGCAGGTTTACGCCAGTCGCCTGGGTGCCATTGGTGAAGCCGAAGTTTCGGCTGTCCAAGAAGCCGATGCCAGCGAAGACGGTGACATTCTCGGCGACGTCCAACTCGGCGCGGGCTTCGATGGCCTTGTTCTCGAACCGGGCGTTCGAACCGATAAACAGATTCTTGGTTGCGCTTGGCGCCGCCGCCGCTCCAATTCCAGCAAAGCTCGCGAAGAATGCGCTGCCGTTCTTGAAGATTTCTTGGCTGTGATAGGCGTCGATCGACAGCCTTATGCGCTCTTCACGGAAGTCGAGCGCCAACGCGTTCAGGCCGCGCACTTTCCACTGTTCGTCGAGCGCGGTCCCGCCGCTGCGGTAAACGCCATTGTAACGAATGCCGAACTGATTATGGTCGCCGCCGCGTCGCCCAACGTCGATATGGGTGCCGAATTGAGAGCTCGACGTGTAGTCGGTGCTGACGCTGGTGATCGGCGTATCGCCGGCATGTTTGGTGACGAGATTGATCGAACCGCCGACCGCGCCGAATGGTGCCATTCCGTTGAGCAGCGCGCCCGGGCCCTTGAGCACTTCGACCCGCTCGAGGAACTCTGTCGGCACATGGCCGTCGGGCGCGAGACCGTACATGCCGTTGAGCGCGAGCTCGCTGCCAAGCACCGGAAATCCGCGAATTCTGAAATTCTCGCGGATATGCCCGGCCGACGTGCTCATGCGAACCGACGGGTCGTTCTCCAAGACCTGCTGCAGCGTGCGCGCCTGCTGGTTCTCGATCAACGCCGACGTGTAGCTCGTCATATTGAACGGCGTATCCATGAAGTCGCGATTGCCGAGCATGCCCAGTCGCGCGCCGCGCGCAATCTCGCCGCCGGCATAGGCCGACGGGAGATTGCCGATCTCTCCCGTTGGCGGAGACGGCGCGACAGTCGGCCCGGAGGACGCCGTCGGACCGGCCTGCTGGGCGGCGGACGTCGCGGGATGCGGCGCCGAAGCCGCATGCGGTCTCGGACCGCTCGGGTGAACGCTGCTGGCGCGCGCGCTCGACACGACCGGACGCGGCGTTTGCTGCCGCACTTTTGTTTGTGGTTTTTCCCGAGGCGCATCGACGGTCACTGGCGGGAGCGTTTGTGAAGCGCTCTGCGCCGCGGCCGACGCGATTTCGAGACCGACCATGATCGGCGCGCCGAGACCGCAAACAAGCAGGGATGTTTTCCCGATAGGCCGGACGGCGAGGCAGGAAAATCTGGAATGCTTCTTAGTCATTCTTCCGCCTTTACTATTGTGCAGCGCGAATGCCCTTCGAAATAGCTCACCTGTTCTTTTCTCGTCAATCACTCAAATGAGTTATCAGAAATATTTCAAGTACTATGTGGTACTTTTGTCATCTATTACTTGTATTTATTCTCATTCCAAAGAAGCGATGGGCATTATTGACTAAAGCGTAAACAAAACGGCGCGCACATAGTCGCCGGGGAGCTTGCGAAGCATACAAAAAGCCCGATCGCCGAGTGTCGTGTTGTCATAGTTGACAAAGCGCGTTCAATAACCCGCGTCGGGGACGAGAGGCGCGACGCACAATCTGCCTGAACGGCGTCCGCATTCGGCGCCGGCTTCGACGGTCATAAAGTGAGCGGCGCGAACGCGCGGGTTCTCTTTAGCTTTGAATTTCAGGCGCGATGCTCAAAGCGCCGGCCCCCATCCTCAGATGACGCTCAACCGCTCGGCGACAGTTCGCTGTGCGAATAGCCATTGGTAAAAGGCCGACATGCCGGCGCCGGTACGCGCGGAGACCTCTATAATCTCGGCGTCTGGATTGACGCGGTGAATATTCTCTCGCGCCTGCTCCATCGAGAAATCGAGATGCGGCAGAAGGTCGATCTTATTGAAGATGACGAGCTTGGCGGCGCTGAACATATGCGGATATTTGAGCGGCTTATCCTCGCCTTCGGTCGTCGAAAAGATCACCGCCTTGGCGTGCTCGCCAAGATCGAACAGGGCCGGACACACAAGATTGCCGACATTTTCGATGAACAAGAGGGAACCTACGCTCGGCTTGAGTTCGGAAAGCGCTCGCGCGATCATTTCCGCATCGAGATGGCATCCGGTTCCGGTATTGACTTGCACGACCGGCGCGCCTGCGGCGCGAATACGCTCGCCGTCATTCGACGTCGCCTGATCGCCCTCGATGACAAACAGCGGCAGCTCGCCCGATAGGTCCGCTATGGCGCGTTCGAGCAGCGCCGTCTTTCCGGCCCCGGGAGAGCTGACGAGATTGAGCGCCACGATTTCGCGACCCGCGAGCCAGGCGCGACATTTGGCGGCGATCGCGTCGTTCTTGGCGAGAATGCGCGCTTCGACGTCGACCCGGCGGTAGGGATGCTCATGAGCATGATTGTGAAGTTGCTCTTGAGCATGATCATGATGACTGCCGTCGTGAGGATGCGCGTGACTGTGGTCATGCTTTTGCGCATGATCGCGCCTGTGCGCGTGATGTTGCTCATCATGGACGTGATAATGTCCATCATGGAAATGACCGACGCCATCACCCTCACGAACGCCATGCGAATGGTCGGCCCCATGCGTCGCCGGGATCTCGGCGCTAACGCCTGTCTGCAAATTCGTCAGTGTGGTCCCCTGCCCTTGGCAGCCGCAGCTCGTGCACATTATGCGGGCTCCTCAATTTCGATGCTCTTGACGTTCAACTCTTCGCCGCGCAGGCGCTTGAATTGAAGAGAGCCGCAAGGACATGCCGAGAGCATGTCGGGCGTTGGAAATTCGGCGCCGCAGTCGTCGCAGCGCGCTTCGGCGTCGACTTCGCGGATGTCCAGGGCCGCGCCTTCGACCGGCGTGCCTCGAGCGACTTCAGGAAAGCAGAAGGCGATGGCCGCCGGCTCGACGCCCGACAATTTTCCGATCTCGATCGTCACGCGCCGGACGACGCCGCCCTCGGCGGCCTGCGACGCCAATTCGACGATGCTGCAAACGATCGAAAGTTCGTGCACGTCGGCTCCTTTAGCAGATGCGCGGCAATTGCTCGCCCACCAGCATGTCGACGATGCGCCGGCCGCCAAAAATCGTGCGCATGGCGACGCGACCCGGTTCGCCGGCCGTGACATGACCGATGAGGGCGGCCTGTCGTCCGAGCGGATGCGCCCGCATTGCGTCGACCGCCGCCGCGGCCTCGTCGGGCGGCGCAATCGCGACGATCTTGCCTTCGTTGGCGAGGTAGAGCGGATCGAGTCCGAGAATTTCGCAAAAGCCACGCACTTCGTCTCGAAGCGGCGTCGCCGCCTCGTCGATTTCGATGGCGATCTGTGACGCTTCGGCGATTTCATTGAGCACGGTCGCAATTCCGCCCCGAGTCGCATCGCGCATGAAACGCGTGTTCGGCGCCGCCTCGAGCAAGCGTGCAATGAGACCTTGCAGCGGCGCGCAGTCGCTTTCGATCGGCGCGCGCAACGCCATATCACCGCGCGCCCCGAGAATTGCGGCGCCGTGATCGCCGAGAAGTCCGTTGACGAGCACCGCGTCGCCCGGTCTCGCCCGATGCGCGCCAAGCTCGACGCCCGCCGCGACGACGCCAACGCCGGTCGTGGTGATGAACATCTGGTCGCAGGCGCCCTTGTTGACGACCTTGGTGTCGCCGGTGACGATCGTTACCCCGGCCTCCTGCGCCGTCACCGCCATCGACTGGGCGATCCGCCGCAGAAAATCCATCGGGACGCCCTCTTCGATGATGACGGCGCAAGAAAGATAGAGAGGAACCGCGCCGCCAACGGCGAGATCGTTCACCGTGCCGCAGACCGCGAGCTTGCCAATGTCGCCGCCGGGGAAGATCAGCGGATCGACGACGAAAGAATCGGTGGTGAAGGCCAGCCGGTCGCCATATTGCGCTAGGCTCGAGAGATCGATCCGCGCCTGATCGTCGAGCGGGGCCAGCAGCGGATTGTCAAAGGCCCCGACAAACAGGTCGTCGATCAGATCCTTCATCGCCTTGCCGCCGCCGCCATGGGCGAGCGTGACGGTTGGCGCATGCACCTTGCCGCGCGAACGCCGGGATGGAAAGGAGATCATGTTCATGCGACGCTCGCCTCCGCTTCGTCGCGCCCGCGCTTCACGCCGCCATATTGATAATAGGCGGCGCAGGCGCCCTCGGACGACACCATCAGCGCGCCGAGCGGCGTTTCAGGCGTGCAGGCGCGACCGAAAACCTTGCACTGCCACGGCTTGATAACGCCCTTGAGAACTTCGCCGCACTGGCAGGACTTGGGATCTGCGATCCTTGCATTGGGCACCGCGAATTTGCGCTCTGCGTCAAAGCGCCCGTAAGCGTCGCGTATCTTCACGCCCGAGTGATCGATCGAGCCGAGCCCCCGCCATTCGAAGAACTCGCGAAGTTCGTACACCCGCGCGACCGCCTGCAGCGCGATGGAATTGCCCTCTCGCGCGGCGACGCGCGTATATTGATTTTCTATCTCGCAGCGGCCTTCGTCGATTTGTTTCAGCAGCATCCAGATCGACTGCAGAATGTCGAGCGGCTCAAAACCCGCGATTACCATCGGCCTTTTATAGTAACGCGCGATAAATTCGTAGGGCGCGTCGCCGATCACCATAGAGACATGCCCCGGCCCGAGGAATCCGTCGAGGCGCAGATCGGGACTGTCGAGGATCGCCTTGATCGTCGGAACAATGGTGATGTGATTGCAGAAGATCGAGAAGTTCTCGATCCCTTCGCGTTCCGCCTGCAGCACGGTCAACGCTGTCGAGGGCATGGTCGTCTCGAAGCCGATGCCGAAAAAGACCACCTCGCGTTCAGGATTGCGGCGCGCGAGCGCCAGCGCGTCCATCGGCGAATAGACCATGCGAACGTCGCAGCCGTCAGCTTTCGCCTGCAACAGGCTCTTGCGTGAGCCCGGCACGCGCATGGCGTCGCCGAAGGTGGCGAAGATGACCTCTGGACGCTCGGCGATGGCGACGCCATCGTCGACGCGTCCCATCGGCAGCACGCAAACCGGACAGCCAGGTCCATGCACCAGTTCGATCGATTTCGGCAGCATGCCTTCGACGCCGTAGCGGAAAATCGAATGCGTATGCCCGCCGCAGACTTCCATGATCTGCAGCGGCCGTGTCTCGTCGCGCTTCATCCGAGCGAGCAACTGCTCGATCGCCTTGATCAGAACGTCGGCCTTCGCCCGATCGCGAAACTCGTCGACATATCTCATGCCGCGACGTCCTTGCTTATGGCGGAGCCCCGATTGTCGGCGAGCAGCGTGTGAACAAGGTCCCAAAGAATGTGATAGGCGGCGGCATGCGCCTTCGCCGCATCGATCAGCACGCCCGCCTGCTGCGCGAAGAAGCGTGCGTTCGCCTCGCGCGACTCACGCGCCTTCGCTTCGATCGAATGAAGCAGGCCTGCGTCGCGCGCGGCAGGATCCTGCTCCTTGTCATGAAGGAAGGGGTATAGACCTTCCAATGCGCTATTGCCGGTCATAATCCCTGTTCCTCCGCCGCGACGACGTCGGTCGGCCTTTGCATATTCTCAAGTTCGGCTTGAAGATCGCCGAGTTCTCGAAGCAGCCTCAAGGTTTCGGCGGCCTCCACCTCGTTGATCCGGCTCATTGCAAAGCCGACATGGACGAGAACCCAATCGCCGACGCATGACTCGACCGGGTGCGCTTCATCGACGACGCAGCTAATGTTGATCTGACGGCGCACCCCGCTCACGTCGACGGTCGCGACGAGATCATCGGCATTGTCTATGCTGACAATGCAGCCGGGAATGCCGAGACACATGTGTTGTCCTCTCCATCGCTTGTCATGCCGCCGCTGATCAGATGCGCGGCGCCGATCGCGGCCTGACCCAGCGAGAGCCCGCCGTCATTGGCGGGCGCGTCAGCATGGGTCAGCACTTCCAATCCCGCCTCGCACAGCCTGTCGTGGACGCTTTCGAACAGCAGGCGATTTTGAAAGCAGCCGCCCGACAATGCCACTGTTTCAAAACGCCGCATAGCAGCCAGCCGAACGGCCACTTTCGCAATCGCCTCAGCAAGGCCAAGGTGGAAGCGGCGCGCGATGACCGGCGCGGCGACGTCCTGCCGCAGATCGTCCTTGATCGCGTCCCACAGGGGCGCCGGATCGATGTCGATCGGTTCCGACTGCGAAATTCCAAACTCATAGAAGCGCCGCTCATTCGACGCTGCGCCTGCAAGAGCTTCGAGCCGCGCCGCCGCCTCGCCTTCATAGGCCTGACGATCGGCGCAGAGGCCGAGCGCCGCGGCGACTGCATCAAATAGGCGTCCGCAAGACGAGGCCAATGGCGAATTGACGCCCTGCGCGATCATCTTGTCGATTATCACCAGCGGTTTACCCTCGAACGCCTTCCAATCGTCAGCATGTGGAAGCCTATCCCCGTCGAACGCGCCCGCCGCTTTGAGATGCGCATAAAGATTGCGCCAGGGTTCGCGCATCGCCCGCGCGCCGCCGGGCATGGCGACCGGCTTCAGTCGCGCCAGCCGCTCGTAACCGAGATAGTCGGCGAGCAGGAATTCGCCGCCCCACATGGCGCCGTCGTCGCCATAGCCCAATCCGTCGAGCACGATCCCGAGCGCCGGCGGCGCGTCGAGCGGCCGGCCATTTTCGGCAAGACAGGCGGCGATATGCGCATGGTGGTGCTGAACCTCAATCAACGACAGGCCGCGACTTTCGGCCTCGGCCCAGCCGAGTTTCGATGAAAGATATTCCGGATGCCGGTCGATGACGATCGCCGACGGCGCGTGATCGAACAGCTCTCGAAAAAGACGCAGATTATGTCGATAGTCGTCGAAGGTCGCCTCGTTTTCGAGGTCGCCCTGATGCTGCGACAGAATCGCGGCGCCATCCTTGATCAGGCAGAAGGTCGCCTTCAACTCGCCGCCCATCGCCAGCAGGTCGGGCGCATCGTCAAAGCCTTTCGGCAGCCGCAACGGCGCGGGCGCATAGCCGCGGGCGCGGCGAAGAAGCCTCGAGCGCCCGCACATGATCCTCACCACCGAGTCGTCCACGCGATTGGCGATGGAGCGGTCATGCGTCAAGGCGAATGACGCGACATCGGCGAGTCGCCGGCGCGCCTCGGCGTCGTCGATCACGGCGGGCTCGTCCGAAATATTGCCGCTCGTCATCACCAGCGGATGTTCGAACCGATCCATCAACAGGAGATGTAGCGGCGTCGTCGGCAGCATGAAGCCGAGCGTGTCGAGCCCAGGCGCGATCGCTTCCGGCAGGCGCTGCGGACCAGTGGCGCGCAGCAGCACGATCGGCGCTTCGACGCAGGTCAGCTCGCGCTCCTCGATGGCGTCGACCGCGCAGTAGCGCCGTACGACGGCAAGATCACGCGCCATTAGCGCGAAGGGCTTCGCGTCACGCCGCTTCAGCTGGCGCAGACGCGCGACCGCCTGAGAATTCGTCGCGTCGCAGGCCAGATGATAGCCGCCAATCCCTTTGACGGCGATGATGTCGCCGCGCGCGATAAGGCGCGCTGCGATCTCGACAGCATCGGCGGCGCCGTCATGAGGCGCCTCCGCCGGGCCGAAGGCGACGAGCGACGCCGTCGGGCCGCAGGCGGGACAGGCCACGGCTTCGGCGTGAAAGCGGCGATCGCTGGGATTACGATATTCCGCCTCGCATGCTTCACACCGGATGAAAGACGCCATCGTCGTCGTCGCGCGGTCATAGGGAATGCCGGTCACGATGCTGAGACGCGGTCCGCAATGCGTGCAATTGGCGAAAGCATAGCGGTAGCGCCGCTCACCAGGATTTCGCAGCTCCGCCGCGCAGGCGCTGCAGATCGCCGCATCCGGCGCGACTTGCGTGCGAACGGCGCCGCCGAGGCTTTCGGCGATGCGGAAATCCTGCGGCAGTGGACCGGCGTATTCCTGCGTCTCGATGCCGTCGATATGCGCGAGCGGCGGCGGGTTTCGTGCGAGTCGTCGAAGCAGCGTCTCAATTCGCGCCTGATCGCCGCAGACGCGAATCAACACGCCCTCGCCATCGTTGAGCACCTCGCCGGCAAGCCCGAGTTGGCGCGCGATCCGCCAGACCGTCGGACGAAAACCGACGCCCTGCACTCTGCCGCGCACTCGAAATTCGAGGGCCTGCGATTCTGTCGCGAAATTCATGGGTCCGATCAATCTCACATGTGGCCGATCTTGTTGTAGCGATAGGGCTCCTCCGCGTTCATGATCGGCAGTCCCAGGATGGCGGCGCCAAAGACCCGTCCTGCAATCTCCCATTCGCTCATGACGCTTCTTCATATCGAATGCGCGGCGCTTGCGCCGGATTACGCCGATTGCGCCGCCCTTATCTGCTCGACCAGCGCTTCTGTCGTGTCGATCAGCTGTGATAGGTTCGCTCGAGCCCATTGAGCCTTCGTCTGCGCCAAGCGTCAACGGCTCGCAGGCGCCAGAATGACGATGCCAGAAGTCGCCAAATCGCGCTCGGCGAAAACCGCCCGACGGCCAGTCCGCGCATGAGCGCAAGAAGAAGCGCTTCGACGCTATCCACCACGATACGGGTAAAACCACCGATCGCGATCGGATCGGTCAGCAGACAAACCCTATGAAATCTGGCGGTGGCGGCAGCGTCAAACGCGAGCTTGGCGCTTCCTGTCGAACACTACCAGCGCAGGACTGCGCCGCCCCAGGTCATGCCAGCGCCGATCGCCATCATGGCGATGACGTCGCCTTTCTTCAGCCGCCCGGCGCGATTCGCCTCATCGAGCGTGATCGGCATCGAGGCGCTCGACGTGTTGCCGTAACGGTCGATGTTGATCCAGCATTTTTCGAGCGGAACGCCGAGTTGTTGCATCGCGGATTCGATGATCCTTTTATTGGCCTGATGGGCAATGACGTGATTGACGTCGGTCGCCGTCAGGCCGGCGGCTTTGAGCGTGTCGCCGACCACTTCGGGCAGCAGCCGCGTTGCGACCTTGTAGACCTCGCGGCCGCGCATTTTGATTTTCCCGGACTTTTCTTCCAGCATTTCGGCCGACGGCGGATGTCGGCTGCCGCCCCCATAAATGCCCAAGATGCCGGTCATGGAGCCATCCGTGCGCAAGCTCGCCGCGAGCACGCCGCGTCCCTGCTCTTCGCTGGCGCCAAGCAGAATTGCGCCGGCGGCGTCGCCAAACAGCACGCAGGTCTCGCGGTTGGTCCAGTCGACGAAGCGGCTCAAGGTCTCGGCGCCGATCACAAGCGCGCGCTTCGCTTTGCCGCTTTTTATGAACTGGTCGGCGATGGCGAGACCGTAGAGCGAACCGGCGCAGGCGGCGCCGACATCGAATGCGAAAGCGTTCCTCGCGCCAAGCCGCGCCTGGACAAACGAAGCGCAGGACGGCGTCGGCGTATCGCCTGTCACCGTACATACGATGAGCATGTCGACATCGTCAGGCTTTACGCCTGCGAACTGTAGCGCTTCGCGCGCGGCGGCCGCCGCAAGATCGGATGTCGCTTCGTCGTCCGCCGCCACCCGGCGTTCCTTGATCCCGGTGCGGCTGACGATCCATTCGTCGTTCGTCCTGACGATTTTTTCAAGGTCGGCGTTGGAGAGGACGCGCTGCGGCACATAGGATCCTGTTCCGAGAACGATCGAATTCGTCAAGACGCGGCGATTCCTTCTGAGCGGCGTCGCTAAAGCTCGCCAGCGAAGCGCTATTCCTAAGTGCCGCCTGGGCCAAGCGCAAATTTTCTTTTTCGCTCTTCAAAATCGCCAGCATCGTCGCAGACTTGTTGGCCTTTTAAGCCGGGTCGCGAGGACCGCAACAATCGGCCGTAAACCTTTTGTTAAAGCGCGCGCCGCTAGATCCGGTCGGGGCCTGTCGGAGTTGCGTTCATGTTCAACGCCATCATCTTTGCCGCCGTTGCGCTCTTTGCTCTTCTCGGCGCGCTGACGGCGTAAGGTCGCGCCCGCGATTGCAAAGAAGGCCGCCGCATGGCAATTGGCCCCATGCAGGAACAACACAGGCCGAACGCCGCCCCGCGCGTCTCCTTCGTCTCGCTCGGTTGTCCCAAGGCGCTCGTCGACAGCGAACGCATCGTCACACGGCTGCGCGCCGAGGGCTATGAGCTCTCGCGCAACCACGCCGGCGCCGATGTGGTCATCGTCAACACCTGCGGCTTTCTCGACAGCGCCAAGGCTGAGTCGCTGGAAGCGATCAGCGCGGCGCTCAATGAAAACGGCAAGGTCATCGTCACCGGTTGCATGGGCGCCGAGCCGGAGGCGATCTCGAAACGCTTTCCGCAAGTCCTCGCCATCACCGGCCCGCAGCAATATGAGAGCGTCGTCAAGGCTGTGCATCGCGCCGCCGCGCCGGCGCATGACCCATTCGTCGACCTGCTTCCCGAGCAGGGCGTCAAGCTCACGCCCCGCCATTACGCCTATCTCAAAATCTCGGAAGGCTGCGACAACAGCTGCTCTTTCTGCATCATTCCGCATTTGCGCGGGCCGCTCGTCTCGCGACCCGCGGCCGATGTGCTGCGCGAAGCGGAAAAGCTCGCGCGCGCCGGCGTCAAGGAATTGCTCGTCATCTCGCAGGACACGAGCGCCTATGGGCGCGACATCCGCTATGGCGAAAGCATGTTCGGCGACCGCAGCGTGCGCGCGCGCTTTCTCGATCTCGCGCGGGAACTCGGCGAATTCGGGCTGTGGGTGCGCCTCCATTATGTTTATCCCTATCCCCATGTCGACGACATCGTGCCTTTGATGGCGGAAGGGAAAATCCTTCCCTATCTCGACATTCCCTTTCAGCACGCCGCGCCGAATGTGCTGAGGGCCATGAAGCGCCCGGGGAATGAGGAAAAGACCCTGGCGCGCATCCAGGCCTGGCGCGAAGCCTGTCCCGACCTCGCTTTGCGGTCGACCTTCATCGTCGGCTTTCCCGGCGAGACCGAACAAGATTTCGACTACCTTCTGGAATGGCTGGAGGAAGCCGAGATCGACCGCGCCGGCGCCTTCAAATATGAGCCGGTCGCCGGCGCGCCGGCCGAGACGCTTGGCCTTCCCGCCGTGCCGGACGAGGTGAAGGAGGCGCGCTGGCGGCGCTTCATGGAGAAGCAGCGGTCGATCAGCGCGCGGCTGATGAAACGAAAGGTCGGCAAGCGTCTTTCGGTCATCATCGACGAGCCCGGCGGCGGCCCCTCTGGCGCGCTCGCCAAGGGCCGCACCAAGGCGGACGCGCCGCAGATCGACGGCGCGGCCTTTATCGCATCGCGGCGCCCGTTGCGCGCGGGCGACGTTGTCACGGCGAAAATCGAGCGCGCGGAGGCCTATGACGTCTATGGCGCGGCGACCTAAAGCAGCCCTATATTGAGGCCAAGCACAGAATATCGGGAGAGAAGCCCATGACCGAAGAACCGCAAGACAAGGGCACGTCGCCGCAGGAATCGCCGCCGCCCAGGCCCGAAGATGCGCCGGCGCAGCCGCACGTGCCGAAAATCGTGATTCCGCGCAGCCTCTATATCGCCACGGCGCTGATCATCGTCGGCTCATTCGCGATCACGCTCTTTGTGCGCAATCCCTACACGCAGTCGGTCTCCGAAGGCACTGGCTTTTACGAGCGCGGCTCGGACAGCTCGCTCCTCTTGTGGGTGGCGATTTTCATCGGCATACCGGCGAGCTTCTGGGCCTATAAACGCTGGATACTGCCGCTCTTCGAACGCAAATAGAGAAGCATTTTCCGCCGAAGCGGTCGCCGGTTCGGCGTAGAAAATGCGTCAATTCAAAAAACCGGAGCGCGTTCGCGTCGCGCTCCGGTACGCAATTCAGTCGACGAACGCTCAAGTCTCGGCCCGTGCAGATAAATGATCGCTGGCGGCGGCGTCGCTGCGAGTAATGCGGCGTCGCGCTCTGGAAGCCGCGCGCTCTTGAAATAGACCGTGGCCTTGGCGCTGATCGCTTTGAGCGTCGCGCCGGGCCGGTCAATCACGGCGATCGGCGTCGTGCGCGCAATCTCCTGCCAACGCCGCCAGCGGTGGAATTGCAGGAGATTGTCGGCGCCCATGATCCAGACGAAGCGAACGCCCGGACAATGCGCGTGAAGATAATCGAGCGTGTCGCAGGTGAAGCGTGCGCCGATCTCAGCCTCGAAGCCGGTGAAGGCGACGCGAGGATCGCGCAGGATTTTTTTCGCCGCGCCGATCCGCGCGTCGATTGACGGCAGTTCGCCCGCATCCTTGAGCGGATTGCCGGGCGAGACGACCCACCATAAGCGATCGAGCTTCAGTCGCGTCAGCGCGATGCGCGAAACCAGCGCATGGCCGTCATGCGGCGGATCGAAAGAGCCGCCGAAAAGGCCGATGCGCATGCCGGGCGCGTGGGGCGGGAGGCGGACGGGCGCGGCTGTCATACGCCGATATGCGGCGCCGGCTTGGGCTAGATCAAGCTTTCTTAGGCGGCGCGCGGCCCAATCGCGCTGAGCTCGGCGCCGATCTGACGTCGCCGGGCCATCAGATCATAGTCCGCCTGCAGCCCGAGATTGAAGCCTTCCGAAATCCCGAAATAGCGCGACAGGCGCAAATCCGTGTCGGCGGTGATCGCGCGCCTGCCGAGAACGATTTCATTGATGCGGCGCGGCGGAACGCGGATGGCGCGCGCGAGCGCATTCTGGCTCAGACCCATGGGCTTCAAAAATTCCTCAGCAAGGATTTCGCCCGGCGTCGGATTGGGCAACACGTCAGTCATGGTAGTCGACGATCGTGACATCGGACGGCCCTCCCTCGAGCCAGAACAGTCTATCGGGTTAGCGTCCCTTATTTCGTACGAGACACCGCTTTTGCCCCGGCCGCCTTGCGCCACCGATCGGCCAGACGTTCGCGCAGCACCTTCATGAACCCAGGCGGTAACATGCCGTAGGCGACGCTGGACGGGTCGCCGCTGACCGCCGGGCGCAGGTCCGGTCCCGGCCAGATGAAATCATTCGCTTCCGTCAACACGATCCATGAACGATCCGAATCCAGCCCGAGGCGCTGTTTGGTGGCAAGGGGAATTTCCAGGGCGTCGGCCAGATCGGCGGGGGCAGAATGCGTGACCGGCAAAACCCGAACAATCGGCGCGCCACCCTCACGCAACAGGACGAGAATAATGGCGCAGGGGCGATCCTTCAGCCCTTCTTCCCTGCCCTCGCGGGCTTCGCATTCCCACAGATACGAATAGCGGATCACCAGACCCGGTTGCGGAACCGGCCAGCTCAAGGCCGCCAGTCTTTCAGCTCCTCGTCGAGATGCTCATGGCCGGGCGGGACTTCCCCCTGGGCGACGAGCGCCATTTCCTCTTCGGTGAACTCTTCCAGCTTCACCACGCGCCGGTCGCGACCCTTGAGGCGGGCATATTCCTCCGCTGAAATCATCACCAGCCGGTCGCGGCCGTTCTTGGTGATGGTCACGGGCTCCGAGAGCGCCTTGTCCGCCAGCGCGCCGTAGTTCTTGATGAATTCGGCAGTTGAGACTTTCATATGACGCATTACCCGTATGTTTCGTGCTATTCATATTATGGGAAGGAGCGTGAGAGTGCGCAAGTCTTACGGCAGGCGGCCAGACTGCCTGTCTCCGTCCGGCATCATGTCCAAAACCTCATCCAAGGAATTATCGTTTGAAAATTGGCCGTACGAAAAGTTTTTCGGACGAGACCATCGCCGCCCTACCCCCGCACCTGGCCGTCGCCATAGACGCGATATTTGAACGAGGTCAGCTGCTCGACGCCGACAGGGCCGCGCGCATGCATGCGGCCCGTCGCGATGCCGATTTCGGCGCCGAAGCCGAATTCGCCGCCGTCGGCGAATTGCGTCGAGGCGTTGTGCAGCACGATCGCCGAATCGACCTCATTCATGAAGCGCTGCGCCGCTTCAGCGTCGCGGGTGATGATGCAATCGGTGTGATGCGAGCCGTAAGTCTCGATATGGTCGATCGCGCCCGCTAACCCGTCGACGACCCGCGCGGCGATGATCGCGTCGAGATATTCGGCGCGCCAGTCGTCTTCGCCGGCCGGCTTGACCCGCGCGTCGGCGGCTTGCGTCGCTTCGTCGCCGCGCACTTCGCAGCCGGACTCGATCAGCATCGCGACGAGCGGCGCAAGATGCGTCGCGGCGCAGGCCCTGTCGACGAGCAGCGTTTCGGCCGCGCCGCAAATGCCGGTGCGGCGCATCTTGGCGTTGAGCAACACGCGCTTCGCCATGTCGAGATCGGCGTCTCTGTGCACGAAGACATGCACGATGCCTTCGAGATGCGCGAAGACCGGCACGCGCGCCTCATGCTGCACGCGGGCGACGAGATTTTTGCCGCCGCGCGGCACGATCACGTCGATATTGCCGTCCAGCCCCGCGAGCATCGCGCCGACCGCGGCGCGATCCGCCGTGGCGACAAGCGAGATCGCCGCTTCGGGAAGCCCCGCAGCCTTCAGCCCGGCGACAAGGCAAGCGTGAATGGCTGAAGACGACCGCAGGCTCTCCGAGCCGCCGCGCAGGATCGCGGCATTGCCGGCCTTCAGACACAGGCCGCCGGCGTCGGCGGTGACGTTGGGCCGGCTCTCATAAATGACGCCAATGACGCCAAGCGGCGTCGAGACGCGCTCGATCGTCAAGCCATTCGGCCGTTCGAAGCGCGCCAGAACCCGCCCGACGGGATCAGGCAGATCGGCGATTTCTTCGAGTCCGCGGGCGATCGCCTCGACGCGCGCGGGATCGAGCGTCAGCCGATCGATGAAAGACGCCGCCGTTCCGCGCGCCTTCGCCTCGGCGACGTCGCGCGCATTGGCGGCGAGTATCGTGCCGCTTTGGCGGCGGATTTCGCCAGCCGCTTCGCGCAGCGCCTTGTTCTTGGCGTCGGTCGAGGCCAGCGCTATCGCCCGCGACGCGGCGCGCGCGGCGCGCCCGAGCGCCGCGAGCGAGTCGCCCAACGTCGCATCCGCGCCGCCTGCCCGCGTATCGCTGCGTAATGCCTGCGTCATAGCCATCTCACGGCACATGCCTGCGTCTCGCTATCATGGCGGCGCCGGCAAGGAAAGCCGCGGCCTTGCGGGGCTTTGCGCGATATGGAAGAACGGCCGCCATGTCCGCCTTACAAGACAATCCTTTCGCTGGACCGATCGGCGCCGAATATGACGTGCTGCGGTTGTTGTGTCCAAACGCTTCCGTCCTCGCCCGGATGGTCGGCGAGCAGGTCGCCAAATGGCGACGCGGCGCGGGGCCGATCGAGGGATTCGAGATCGGCTGCGGCACCGGGATCAGCACGCTGGCGGCGCTCTCGGCTTGCGACGACCTCAAGCTCACCGCGGTCGACAGCGCCGGCGAAATGCTCGCTCAGGCGCGCGTCAATCTCGCCGAATACGTTACGGCGCGCCGCGTCGCATTCATCGAAGCCGATGCGCTCGCGGCGCTACGCGCCTTGCCCGACGCCAGCAAGGACGTCGTCATTTCAAATTATGCGATTCATAACTTCACTGAGGATGACCGCAACGCTGTCGTATCGGAGATTTTCCGCGCGTTGAAGCCTGGCGGCCTGTTCGTCAACGGCGACCGCTACGCCATGGACGACCCGGCGGCGCATCTTGCCGATACGCAAGCTCTGGTGAGGGGATGGTTCAGGATTTTCACCGAAATGAACCGGCTCGATCTGCTCGAAGACTGGGTCGTGCACCTATTGAGCGATGAATCGCCTCGGCGCATCATGTATTTCGAGCCGGCGCTCCAGCAGCTGCGCGCTGCGGGCTTTTCGCCGGTCACGATCGAATTCCGCGACGGAGTCGATACGCTGGTGAGGGCGGCGAAGCCTGGCGCGTCCGGCGCCTAACGCGCTTGACATTGTCGCAATCGCCTAAGATCGGAACTTAGATGTCGATCGCATCCGCCGCCAACGCTGATTTCCTATCTCGCGAGCGCACGGTCGCTTCCCCCGTCTTCAATCGCTGGCTCGTTCCGCCGGCGGCGCTCGCCATCCATCTGTGCATCGGCATGGCCTACGGCTTTTCCGTCTTCTGGCTGCCGCTCTCGCGCGTGGTCGGAGGCGCGCAGCCGAAGGAATGTCCGGAAGCGCTCGGGTTTTTCGCGACGCTCGCCGCCACCGACTGCGACTGGAAGATCAGCTGGCTGGGGTGGACGTTCACGCTCTTCTTCGTCTTTCTGGGCTCTTCGGCGGCGGTCTTCGGCCATTGGCTGGAGACGGCCGGACCCCGCAAGGCCGGCCTTGCCGCCGCCGGCTGCTGGTGCGGCGGCCTGCTGATCTCGGCGGCAGGCGTCTATCTCCACCAAATCTGGATGTTGTGGATCGGCTCCGGCGTGATCGGCGGCATTGGCCTCGGACTCGGCTACATTTCGCCGGTCTCGACGCTCATTAAATGGTTTCCCGACCGGCGCGGCCTGGCGACCGGTCTCGCCATCATGGGTTTTGGCGGCGGCGCGATGATCGGCGCGCCGCTCGCTGACCGGCTGATGGGCTTCTATGCGACGCCAGTTTCGCCCGGCGTCTGGCAGACCTTCGTCACGCTGGCGGCGATCTATTTCGCCTTCATGGTCGCCGGCGCGCTGGGCTACCGGGTGCCGGCCGAGGGTTGGGCGCCCGAAGGCTTCACGCCGCCGGCGACGGCCAAGAACGCCCTGGTGACCCACCGCCATGTCCATCTCGACGTCGCATGGAAGACGCCACAGTTCTGGCTGCTCTGGGGCGTTCTGTGTCTCAATGTTTCGGCAGGCATCGGCGTCCTGGGCATGGCCTCGCCGATGCTGCAGGAAGTCTTCGGCGGCAAGCTCATCGGTCCGGACATCGGCTTCGATCAACTAACCGCAGACGAGAAAAAGCAGATCGCGGCGATCGCGGCCGGCTTCACCGGCCTCTTGAGCCTGTGCAACATCGGCGGGCGCATCGGCTGGGCCTCGGCCTCGGATAGATTCGGGCGAAAGATCACTTACGCGATCTTCTTCGTGCTCGGCTTTCTCCTTTACGCGAGCGTTCCCTTCGCAGCGAAGAGCGGCGCGGTCGTCGTCTTCGTCCTCGTTTTCGCGGTCATCATCTCCATGTATGGCGGCGGCTTCGCGACCATCCCGGCCTATCTCGCCGACATTTTCGGCACGCATCACGTCGGCGCCATCCACGGCCGCCTTTTGACCGCATGGTCGACAGCGGGCGTGCTGGGGCCGGTGCTGGTCAATTACATTCGCGAATATCAGCTGAGCCTCGGCGCGCCGCGCGCGGACGCCTACAACCAGACGATGTATGTGCTCGCCGGCCTGCTGCTCTTGGGTCTCGTCTGCAATCTGCTGGTGCGGCCATGCGCCGAGAAATATTACATGAGCGACGAAGAGGTCGCGGCGCAAAAACACATCACGGTCGCCGACGTCATCAGGGAAGACGACGAAACCCACGCCGACTTCGAGGATTTTGTCGAAGAGGGGCTGGAGCCGGCTGCAGCCGACGCCGATCCGCCGACGGCCGCGCGCGCGCCGCCTGTCCCGAACGACGGAGCGCTTCTGCTGCTTGTCGCCTGGACCGCCGTCGGCGCGCCGCTGGCGTGGGGCGTCTGGATGACGCTCCTCAAGACCGCGGCGCTGTTTCGCTGATCACAGAGCGCGACGTTCCGCGGCGCCGCTTTCCTTGGGGGTTCCGGCGACGGACATGTCGCTCGCCTTGATCGCGGCCGCCTTGTTTGCCAGAAGTCGGAGTCGCTTGGCGCCTTCGTGATTCGTTGCGGGGCCGACAAACGAGACGAGGGCCTCTATGGCGACCGCTTGCACGAATGGGCTCGACACGGGTTTTGTCGATCTCGGCTATATGAAAGTCGCCGTTCTTGGCGTGGTTCAGGGCATCACCGAGCTTCTGCCGATCTCCTCCACCGCGCATATGCGCATCGTGCCGGCGCTGCTCGGCTGGAAGGACCCCGGCTCGGCCTTCTCCGCCGCGATGCAGCTCGCCGCCCTCGCCGCCGTCATCAGCTATTTCTGGAGCGACATTCGCGCGCTCGCCGAGGGGTCGGTGCGGGCGCTCGTGCGGCGCGATTTCAGCGACTGGACGTTGCGCTTCGTCGTCTGGATCGCGCTCGCGACTGTCCCTATCGGCATCGCCGGCCTCGCGCTGTCGCATACGCTCAACACATGCGGCTCGCCGTTGCGCACGCTGCCGGTGATCGGCATTTCCTGCATCGTGATGGCGGCGCTGCTCGCCATCGCCGAACTCTATTGCAATCACAAACGCACGCTCGAACATGTCAGCCTGAAGGATGCGATGATCGTCGGCTTCGCGCAGGTCGGGGCGCTCATTCCCGGCGTTTCGCGCTCCGGCTCGACTCTGACTGCGGCGATGTTTCTCGACCTGAAGCGGGAGGAAGCCGCGCGCTTTTCCTTCCTGCTTGGCCTGCCGGCGATCGCCCTCGCAGGGCTGAAGGAATTATGGGAGCTGCACAAGGCGCAGCTCGATTTCCACGGCTGGGCGGTGCTGACGCTGGGGCTCTTCGTCGCCTCGCTTTCCGCCTTTGTCGCGATCTGGGGCCTGCTGCGAATTCTCGAACGCTTCTCCGCCTGGCCGTTCGTCTTCTATCGCGCCTTCATCGGAATCGTGCTGCTCGTGGGCTTTTACGCAGGCTTTCTGGCGTAGGGCCTTACCCTCTCCCATCGGGAGAGGCTGGCGAGCGCAGCGAGCCGGGTGAGGGGTCGCGCGCTGATCGCCTGAATCCGGAAAGAAGCAATCGAAGTTGTTTCCCCTCACCCCGGACCTTCGGTCCGACCCTCTCCGGTCTGAAGTCGGCTGTTGCCGACATCAGCATTGTTAATCGCAAGTCGAGCAGGCTCGACTTGCGTGGGAGAGGGTTATCACTCCGCCGCCACTTTGAGACGTTCGCGCGCTTCCGCCCGCAAACCGTCGATCGGCGCGAGCGCGCCCTTTTCTTCATAATGCCAGAAGGTCCAGCCGTTGCATGCGGGCAGGCCCTGCGCCAGGGCCCCGGTCTTGTGGATCGAGCCGACGAATCCGGAGAGCGACAGGGCGCCGTCGGCGCGCACCACCGCCCGATGGCGCCGCTTGGAATCGACGAGCGTCGCGCCCGGCGCGACGAGACCGGCTTCGACGAGGCTGGCGAAGGCGATGCGCGGCTCGGTGCGTTTCGACGGCGCGATCGCGACCGCCTCCTGCGGCAAAGGTTCGATCGCGGCGATCCGCGCCCGCGCCTCGGCGCGATAATCGCCGTCCCGCTCGATGCCCAGCCAGTCGCGGCCTAAGCGCTTGGCGACAGCGCCGGTCGTTCCGGTGCCGAAAAAAGGATCGAGCACCAGATCGCCCGGTTTGGAGGCGGCGAGGATGACGCGCGCGAGCAGCGCTTCGGGCTTTTGCGTCGGATGAGACTTGCGGCCGTCGCCGTCCTTAAGCCGCTCGGACCCGCCGCAGATCGGCAGGAGCCAGTCCGACCGCACCTGGCAATCTTCATTCGCCGCCTTCAGCGCCTCGTAATTGAAGGTGTAGTTTTTCGCCCTTTGGTCTCTCGCCGCCCAGATCATCGTCTCATGGGCGTTGGTGAAACGACGTCCGCGAAAGTTCGGCATCGGATTGTTCTTGCGCCAAACGATGTCGTTCAGGATCCAGAACCCGAGATCCTGCATGATCGCGCCGACGCGGAAAATATTATGGTAGGAGCCGATCACGAAAATCGTCGCCGAAGGCTTCATCAGCCGGCGGGCCTCTTTGAGCCAGTCGCGCGTGAAGGCGTCATAGGCGGCGAAATTGGCGAATTTGTCCCAGTCGTTATCGACCGCGTCGACGAGACTTTGGTCAGGCCGATGCAGACGATTGGCGAGTTGGAGATTATAGGGCGGATCGGCGAAGACGAGATCGACGCTCTCGTCCGCCATGCGCTCCATCAGCGCGACGCAGTCGCCGCTGAGAATTTCGTTGCGCGCCGTCGCGCGGAGCGGCCTTTCGCTGGTCCGCCCGATACGCGTGACCTGAATTCGGGCTTTGAGACGAGCCGCTCCGACGCGCGTGCTACGCATGAACTCCACACTATCTACGCAACTGACAGGCGCGATAGTGAAGGAGGGAGGTAAAAGCCGCGTTTAGATCGGGGAAAAACCAACGTCTCTTTTTCGTACGGAAGTCTTAAGGAAGTAAAAATCTTATCAAAAGCTTGCCGGCGTTCTCACGCCTCGCGCACCGGCGCGAAACTGATCCGATGCGCCGGGCTCGCGCCATAGAGCGCAAGCGCTTCGAGGTGACGCTGCACGGCATAGCCGGCATTGGTCTCAAAACCATATTGCGGATAGTGGCGCGCAAGACGGCGCATCATCGCGTCGCGCGCGACCTTGGCGACGATCGAGGCGGCGGCGATCGAAATCGCCGAGGCGTCGCCCTTGACGATCATCTGGCAGGGGCAGTCGACCGGCGGCCGGTCATTGCCGTCGACAAGGAGATAGGCCGGCCGATGAGAGAGGCCGGCGACGGCGCGGGCCATGGCGGCGAGCGACGCCCGGCGAATATTGATGCGATCGATTTCGGCCGCGGTGACGAAGGCGACGCTGACCGCGAGCGCGCTGGCCATGATCCGCTCGAAGGCTTCTTCGCGCTGCGCCTGGTTTAGCGCCTTGGAATCATCAAGGCCGCGCGGCCGTCGCTCGGGATCGAGAATCACCGCCGCCGCCGCGACCGGCCCGGCGAGCGGCCCGCGCCCGACTTCGTCGACGCCGGCGATCGGCCAGACGCCTTTCCGGCGCAGCTGGGACTCGAGCCGAAAACTGACCCCGCTCGCCGTCACATACGCCCTCCCCGGCCGATCGCGCGGCCCTGCGCAACGGCAGGCGTCGAGCGCTAAGGCCGCGGTGCGAATAAAGCGCGGAAGCCAGGTCGCTGACAAGGCGCGCGCGGCGGGAAATGCGCGAGAAAAACCGGCTCAGAAGAGGCTGAGCTGCTGCGCGGCGCGGCGCGGCGGCTCGAACAGATCGGTTCGCAATTTTGTTTTCTGCGCGAAGCCGAGCCGCGCGGCGGCGACCTCGAAACGCCTCCCGATCATCCAGGCGTAAGGCCCGTCGCCCTTCATGCGGGTTCCGAATGAAGACTGATAGAGCTTGCCGTCGCGCGTCGAACGCATGAGCGCCAGGGCGCGACGCGCCCGGTCGGGAAAATTTGCGACCAGCCATTCGGTGAAGAGATCGCGCAGTTCGAGCGGCAGGCGCAGCAGCACATAGCCGGCCTCGCGGGCGCCCGCCGCATGCGCGCGGGTCAAAATCTTCTCGATTTCGTCGTCATTGATCGAAGGAATGATCGGCGCCGTCATCACCGCCGTCGGCACGCCGGCGGCGCTGAGCTTTTCGATGGTTTCGAGCCGCAGCTCCGGAGTGGCGGCGCGAGGCTCCATGAGCCGCGCCAGCCGGCGGTCGAGCGTCGTCACCGAAATCGCGACCTTGGCCAGGCCCTTTTCCGCCATCGGCGCGAGGAGATCGAGGTCGCGCAATACGAGCGCGGATTTCGTGACGATCCCGACCGGATGATTGGCCCGCGCCAGAACTTCGAGGATCGAACGCATAATTCGATGGGTCTTCTCGGCCGGCTGATAAGGGTCGGTGTTCGTGCCGATGGCGATCATTTTCGGCGCATAGCCGGGCGCCGACAATTCGCGTTCGAGAAGCTGCGCCGCGCCTTCCTTGACGAAAATCTCGGTCTCGAAATCGAGGCCAGGCGAAAAGCCCATATAGGCGTGCGTCGGCCGCGCGTAACAATAGACGCAGCCATGCTCGCAGCCGCGATAGGGGTTGATCGAGCGGTCGAAGGAAATGTCCGGCGAATCATTCCGGGTGATGATGGTGCGCGGCTTCTCGACGTGAAAATTAGTCTTGAGCGCCTGCAGGCTCTCCAGCGATCCCCAGCCATCATCGGCCTCTTCGCGCGTCTCCTTCTCGAAACGGCCGCTGCGTTTTGAGAGCACGCCGCGCCCGCGCCGACGCTCGGCGTCGATGAACGCGCCGACATTCGCCTGGCCGAGCTGGCCGATCTGGCGGCCAATCTGGCGCCCGAGCGCCTCGGATGAAACGTCAGCCACGCGCGCCATTGCGGACTCCGACTTTGTGAAAGAAACAAGGGAGGCCGCGCTGACGCTTAAACTTCGACGCAGCCTCCCGACGACAAACGCAACGCGACGCTACTCGTCCGGCGCGACGCCGGACGCCTTTGGGGACTCGCTGCTCTTCTCCGGCTCGAGCGGCCGGATAGGAACATAATGCGAATAAAGAACATATATAGAACAAACGCGACGCGCGCAAGACCCACGTCCTTCGAGACCTGCTCAGGACGCGGGCGAGGATGGCCGTCCTCCAGCCGATTTCATGCGAAAATGCGGGCCCTTCAGCGCACCAGAATATTTTTGAACTGCCAGGGATCGCTTTCGTCGATGTCTTCCGGAAAGAGGCCCGGACGCCCGTCGAGCGGCGTCCAATCCGTGTAATAGCCCTTCACCGGGCCGAGATAGGGAAGCTGCACCTCGAGGCAGCGCTTGTAGTCGACCTCGTCGGCCTCGACGATTCCCGCCTGCGGATTCTCCAGCGCCCAGACCATGCCGGCGAGCGCCGCCGAACTCACCTGCAGTCCGGTGGCGTTCTGATAGGGCGCGAGATCGCGGGTCTCCTCGATCGAGAGCTGCGAGCCGTACCAATAGGCGTTCTTGGCGTGGCCGTAGAGCAGCACGCCGAGTTCGTCGATTCCATCGACGATTTCATGCTCGTCGAGGATCGTCCAGCTTTCCTGCATCTTGCCGGCGGCGCCGAACATTTCATGCAGCGACAGCACCGCGTCATCGGCCGGATGATAGGCGTAATGGCAGGTCGGACGATAGATCGCCTGTCCCGAAGCGTCGCGCAGCGTCAGATAGTCGGCGATCGAAATCGACTCATTGTGGGTGACGAGAAAGCCATATTGCGCGCCGGGCGTCGGACACCATGAGCGCACGCGCGTATTGGCGCCGGGCGACAGCAGATAGATCGCCGCGCCGCAGCCGGTCGGATGGGTGCGGCCGATGTCGGGCAGCGACTTCTCATGCGTGCCCCAGCCGAGTTCGGCGGGCTGCATGCCTTCCGACACGAAACCCTCGACCGACCATGTATTGACGAAGACGTTGCGCGGTTTCGGCTGGCGCGCGCGCTGGGTGTCGCGCTCGGCGATGTGAATGCCCTTGACGCCGAGCTTCTGGGCGAGCGCGCCCCATTCGGCCCGCGTTTCCGGCTCCTTGTCGAGCGCGCCCGTGTCGCGCGCGAGATTGACCAGCGCCTGTTTGACGAACCAGGACACCATGCCGGGATTGGCGCCGACGCAGGAGACCGCCGTCGAGCCGCCGGGATTCTTGCGACGCTCTTCGAGCACCGTCTCGCGCAGGGCATAGTTGGTGCGCGCCTCATTGCCCATATTCTTGTCGAAGTAGAAGCCTGGCCATGGCTCCACCACCGTGTCGACGCAAAGCGCGTTCAATTCGCGCGCGAGCTTGATGATCGCGAGCGAAGACACGTCGACCGAGAGATTGACGACAAAGCCCTGGCCTTCGCCCTTGGTCAGCAGCGGCGTCAAGACCTCGCGATAATTCTCAGGCGTGAGCTTGGTTTTGAGAAAAGCGATGCCGCGCTCGTCGAGCAGACGGCGATGCGTGTCGACGGGGTCGATGACGGTGAAGCGCGATTTATCGAAATCGAAATGGCGCTCGATCAGCGGCAAAATGCCTCGGCCGATGGAGCCGAAGCCGATCAGCACGATCGGACCGGCGATTTTGCCGTAGTTTGGCCAAGTCGACATGAGGCGCAGCTCCCGAGAAAGATATTGCGTCGCGATAAAGCAAGCGCGGACGTATTAATCAAGAGCTTGAGCGGGAGGCGGCGGCGCGCTTGATGTGGCGCCGTGAGATCAATTTGGCGTCTTCAACGACATGGAGGCCGGGCGGCGGCGCGCCAAGGCGTCGCCCACGCCGTAAACAGCGAGAGGCGGGTGAAGAAGCGCGAACCGTTTTGGACGTAAGCCGTGAACATCGGCGATTAACGAAACCGCTCATCGACCGTTTGACTGCGCGTGGGGCCAGAAGCGGCGATCTCGGTTCTCTCGCCGAGGACTCGCCGCGCGCGCGTTGCCGCCGGCGGGGAGGATCGATTTTCGGCGGCGCGGCCGGTCCACGGGACTATCGCGCCACGCGGGCCTTCCTGGCAAAGTGGTTTCGCCGGCGCTGGGCGATCGCGCGAGGACATGCGCGCCGATTGGCCCTGGCCAATGAATGTCGTGCAGAAACTGAGCGCCAAAAAGCAGAGCCAGAGCATGAAGGGTGCGATTTTGCAGTTCAGCGTAGCCATGGTTTGCCCCAAAGATGATCGGGCTCGATTTCCGAAAAGCTCAGCCGAGCCCCAAAAGCAAAAACCGCCGGCCGACATTTCCACATGAGCCATGTGGAGTGTCGGACACAGCGGCTTTGCTGCTTTTGATCCTTCGCAGGATCTGGAGCCTCAGCGAGGTGAAGCGCTGACTTTGAAGCAATTTACGAGCCAAGGGCGATCGGCCGAAATTGCGGTGGGCGCCGGAAAGCGGCGGGCGAACGTGCCGTTTCGATGATCAGCCGTTGCGCAAGGAGAGGCGGAAATGCGCGCGCATTCGGCAGAGGCGCATGGGAGCGGGGAACAATGGCCAGTCGCGCCGACGCCGCGCCTCAGACCACCGCCTTCTCGATGATATGCGCGAGGTCCGTCATGATGGCGTTGAGGTCGTAGTTCTTCGGCGTATAGACCGCCGAGACTCCCGCTTCGAGCAAAAGCTTTTCGTCGGCCGGCGGAATGATGCCGCCGACGACGAGCGGCGCCGTCACGCCCTCCTGCTTCATCAGCTTGATCACCTCATGCGCCAGCGTCACATGCGAGCCTGAGAGAATGGAGAGGCCGATGCAATGCGCGCCTTCTTTTTTGGCGGTCTCGACGAGTTCGGCCGGCGTCGAACGGATGCCGGCGTAGATCACGTCGAAGCCGGCGTCGCGGGCGCGCACCGCGATCTGCTCGGCGCCGTTCGAATGGCCGTCGAGGCCCGGCTTGCCGACAAGGAATTTCGCCCGCTTGCCGAGCTTTTGCGACACGCGCTCGACTTCGCCGCGCACCGCGTCGAGCGCGCCGCCGACCTGACGCGCCGTCGAGGAGACGCCCGTCGGCGCGCGATATTCCCCGAACACGCCGCGCAAGACATTGCCCCATTCGCCGGTGGTGACGCCCGCTTTCGCCGCGGCGATCGACGGCTCGACCATGTTGCGGCCTTCCTTGGCGGCGCGGGCCAATTCTTCGATGGCGGCCTGCGCGGCCTTCTGATCGCGGGCTTCGCGCCACGCCTTCAGCCGCGAAATCTGTTGGGCTTCGACATGTTCCGGCACGACCATGATCTGATCGTCGCCCGAGGCGAGCGGCGACGGCTCGCCGCCGGTGAATTTGTTGACGCCGACGACGATCTGCTCGCCGGCTTCGATCGACTCGAGACGGGCCGTATTGGCTTCGACGAGCTTACCCTTCATATAGCCGATCTCGACCGCCGCAGCCGCGCCGCCGAGGTCTTCGATCTTCTTGAGTTCGGCCGTCGCCTCCGCCTTCAATTCGGCGACCTTGCGGGCGATCTCCGGATTGCCGTCGAAAATATCGCCATATTCCAGGAGGTCGGTTTCATAGGCCATGATCTGCTGCATGCGCAGCGACCATTGTTGATCGAAGGGCCGCGGCAGGCCGAGCGCCTCGTTCCAGGCCGGGAGCTGCACGGCGCGGGCGCGGGCGTTCTTGGAGAGAACGACGGCCAGCATCTCGATCAGGATGCGGTAAACGTTGTTTTCCGGCTGCTGCTCGGTGAGGCCCAGCGAATTGACCTGCACGCCATAACGGAAGCGGCGGAGCTTCTCGTCCTTTACCCCGTAGCGCTCTCGGGTGATCTCTTCCCAAAGCTCGGCGAAGGCGCGCATTTTGCACAGTTCGGTGACGAAGCGCATGCCGGCGTTGACGAAGAAGGAGATGCGCCCCACCACCTGGGCGAAGTCTTCCTCAGGCATTCCCGCGGCTTTCACGCCGTCGAGAATGGCGACGGCGGTGGCGAGCGCATAGGCGAGTTCCTGCGACGGCGTCGCGCCCGCTTCCTGCAGATGGTAGGAGCAGACGTTCATCGGATTGAACTTGGGGCATTCCTTCGTGGTGAAGAGAATGAGGTCCTGCGTCAGCCGCAGCGACTGCGCCGGCGGAAACACATAAGAGCCGCGCGAGAGATATTCCTTGATGATGTCGTTTTGCGTCGTGCCCTGCAGTTTTCCACGCGGCGCGCCTTGCTCTTCCGCGGCAGCGATATAGAGCGCCATCAGCCACACGGCGGTGGCGTTGATGGTCATCGAGGTGTTCATCTCGCCGAGCGGAATGCCCTCGAAGAGCGCGCGCATGTCGCCCAGATGCGACACCGGCACGCCCACCTTGCCGACTTCGCCGCGCGAGAGAATGTGGTCGCTGTCGTAGCCGGTCTGGGTCGGCAGATCGAAGGCGATGGAGAGACCGGTCTGGCCCTTGGCGAGATTGGAGCGATAAAGCTTGTTGGATTCGCTCGCGGTCGAATGGCCGGCGTAGGTGCGAAACATCCAGGGCTTGTCGCGGCGCGGGGCAGACATGTCGTTCACTTTAATGGCTCCTCCGCCTGATGCGATAGCATAACATGACCCTGTTTTGACAAGATGAGGGCTTGGCGCGGCTCAAAGCGGCTTCGTCGCGACGCCGACTGCGGGCGCAATGCGCGACGACAGGCCGCCGCGCCAGGAAGGACCATGCCCGCTCTCAAGTTAGGGACTATTCGCCTCACGCCGCCACGTTTATAAGCTCCCGCCAGGGCGCGCCCGTTAATAGGGCGACAAAGCGAGGACCCCGAAGTTGACCGATAAGAAAGACCTCTACGAGATGGGCGAAATTCCGCCGCTCGGGCATGTGCCGAAGAACATGTATGCCTGGGCGATCCGCAAGGAGCGGCAGGGGCCGCCGGAAACCGCCATGCAGATGGAGGTCGTGCCGACCTGGGAACTCGACAGCCACGACGTGCTGGTTCTCGTGATGGCCGCGGGCGTGAACTACAACGGCGTCTGGGCCTCGCTCGGCGAGCCGGTTTCGATGTTCGACGTTCACAAAAATCCATTTCATATCGCCGGCTCGGACGCCTCCGGCGTCGTCTGGGCGGTGGGCTCGAAGGTGAAGCGCTGGAAGGTCGGCGACGAGGTCATCATCCATTGCAACCAGGACGATGGGGACGACGAGGAATGCAACGGCGGCGACCCGATGTATTCGCCTTCGCAACGCATCTGGGGCTATGAGACGCCCGACGGCTCCTTTGCCCAGTTCTGCCGCGCGCAGGATCGCCAGCTCATGGAGCGGCCCAAGCATCTCGCCTGGGAAGAGGCGGCCTGCTACACGCTGACGCTGGCGACCGCCTATCGGATGCTTTTCGGCCACCAGCCGCACGAGCTGAAGCCGGGCCACAATGTGCTCGTCTGGGGCGCGTCGGGCGGTCTGGGCGTATTCGCCGTGCAGATTTGCGCCGCCGTCGGCGCCAACGCGATCGGCGTGATCTCGGACGAAACGAAACGCGACTATGTCATGTCGCTCGGCGCCAAGGGCGTGCTCAATCGCAAGGACTATAACTGCTGGGGCCAGTTGCCGAAGGTCAACTCGCCGGAATTCCACGCCTGGACCAAGGAGGCGCGCAAATTCGGCAAGGCGATCTGGGACATCACCGGCAAGAAGGACGTCGACATCGTCTTCGAACATCCCGGCGAAGCGACCTTCCCGGTCTCCTGCCTCGTGGCGAAGCGCGGCGGCATGGTGGTGTTCTGCGCCGGCACGACCGGCTTCAACCTCACCTTCGACGCGCGTTATGTCTGGATGCGCCAGAAACGCATCCAGGGCTCGCATTTCGCGCATCTGAAACAGGCCTCGGCGGCCAATCAGCTGGTGCTGGACCGCCGCGTCGATCCCTGCATGTCGGAAGTCCTGCCCTGGGACAAGCTTCCGCAAGCGCATATGAAGATGTGGCGCAACGAACACTTGCCCGGCAATATGGCGGTGCTCGTCATGTCGCCGACGCCAGGCCTGCGCACGGTCGAAGACGTCAACGAGGCCTATGCGGCGCAAAAGTAAGGCGTCGCGCGACGGCGGACCTACTCCACCTCGATGACCGCCATCAGCCCGCCGCCGCCCTTGGTCTCGGTGTTGTCATTGCTGGTGTGATGGGGGATGTGGCAATGAATCAGCCATTTCCCGCGCTCCCGCGCCTGCCAGATCACGTCATAGCGCTGGCCGGGGCCGACATTGACCGTGTCGGCGAGATAGCGCGCGCTCTTTTGCAGGGTTTCGCCGTCGCGCGCGACGACTTCGAACGGGCCGCCATGAATATGCATCGGATGGATGAAGCCGTTGTTCGTTCCGATGAAGCGCACTTTGAGCGTTTCGCCAAGCTTCATGCGGACCGTCTCGGTTGACGGATAGGCTTTGCCGTTGATGGTGAAATAATTTGGCTGCATGCCGTCCATCGGCATGGCGGGGAAGGTCAGGCCGTCGCGCCACAGCCATTCCTGCAGCTGGATGACATAGTCATGATCGGCGCGGACTTCCGTCGCCGCGTCGGCGGGATCGATGATCAGCGCGCCATAGAGGCCGAGCGCCTGACTTCGGTCGGGCTCGGCATGTGGGTGATAGAAATAGGTTCCGTGCTGCCTTGCGGTGAATTCATAGTCGAAGAATCCGGAGGGCGGAATCGGCGCTTGGGTGATTTCGCTCGCCCCGTCCATGGCGTTGGGCAGAATGAGTCCGTGCCAGTGAACGGTCGTCGCTTCGGGCAAATGGTTGCGCACCCGAATGCGCACCTTGTCGCCCTCGCGAATATGGATGCGGGGACCCGGTATCTGATTGTTGTACGCATAGGCGTCGACGGCGACCTCGGGCAGGATGCGCCAGCGGATCACCGAGGCGGCAAGTTCGAAGACCTTGACGCCAGCGTCGATTTTAAAAGGCAATTCACGATCGCCGCGGGTTTGAATCGGAAACTGCGCGCCGACGAGCCGTGAATCCGCGAAACTCATCTCGCGCATCGCCTCGGCGCTTGTGTCCCGAAACATGAACATTCCCGGCGGCATGATGAGCCCGCCCACGTCATGCGCCGAGAGCCGCATGTTCACCCAATTGGCGGGCGCGAGCATGCCGGTGGCGAGAAGGACGAGCGACGCGAGGCTGAAGGCGGCGATTTGGGCGGACGTCGCCTCGGGCGTCGCATGCATATGCATCGCGGCCGCGCGGGAGTCGGCGCGCGGACCGTTCTCGGGATGCGCCGCGGCGCCCTCGCCCATGCCGGAATGTTCGCCGTGATCGTGATGCTGATGACTCGCCGCATCCGATGCTATGTGTTCAGTCGGCCGCTCGGTCATCAGCCCGTGCTTGATGCCCTGCGCGACCATCCAGACATTTGACGGATAGGCCGTGGCGAAGCCGGCCATCACGCCGATCGACATCACGCCCCAGAAGATAAGTTCGGTTGGAACCATGGCGCGCATGTCATGGCCCATCATCAGGAAGGTCATCACCGGCGCCATGCCGGCCATCATGAAATTCATGCTGATGAATTCGGGAAAGAAGCTGCGCCGCACATTCTCGAAATAGGAGCCGCCCATCATTTCCTTCATGAACAGCGATTGAAAGATGAAAAGCCCGAAGGCGAAGCCCGCGAGATATTCGACGATGAGGTCGAGCCACATCGGCAGGCCGAGCGAAGAGACGATGACGGCGGCAAGGATGATGCCCGTCGCGTCACCGGCGACGCAATGGATGGTGGAGCCGACCCCCTGCTTCCACAGCGGGCGCACGAATTGCTCATGCGTCCCTGGTCGCGGCTCCTTGTCGGTGAGGACATAAAGCAGAAGGCCGAAGGGTCCGGTGTAGAGCGTGACGAGGACGAATCCCCATTTCATCACGGAAGGTTCGGGATTTTTGGCGCCGTCGATCGCGACGTAAAGCGTGCAGGCGGCGGTCAACGCGAACCAGGCCGCGAGATAATAGTCGACCGGCAGAACGAAGAGCGAATGCATGTCGGCCTTCCCAGGCTCGTGGAAATCGCCGCGCCTCTCCGCCTATTGTTTGTAGATTTGATCCCGACGCAAGACGATGGGTGTGACGGGCGAGCGGGCGCCAGGAGCGGTGAGCGGACGCCTCTCCAACAGAGACCGGCCGGCCGCCGCCCTTCTTTGTTTTTAGTTCATTGATCGTAAAGCTTGGCGGCGTCACAGTCGTCAAAGTCCTAAAGCGCGGTCGCGGCCCCCTGTCGCAGGGGCCTTTGCCGCCTTGTGCCGCTGAGCTTTTGTCAATAGGTTCCGCGCCGGCGAAGACGGGCGGCGGCCGCCGGTTTTTCGCTTGACCAGAAGAGGCGCGCGCGCCGTTTCGCTTGCTCTTAGGATTTGCGCTTCATGTCCGTGCTGATCGACAAGAACACCAAAGTCATCACTCAAGGCTTCACCGGCAAGACCGCCACTTTCCATTCCGTCCAGGCCCTCGACTATGGGACCAAAATGGTCGGCGGCGTCTCGCCCGGCAAAGGCGGCTCGATCCATCTCGACCTCCCGGTTTTCGACACGGTCGCTGAAGCCCGCGCAAAGACCGGCGCCGACGCCTCCGTGGTCTATGTGCCGCCGCCGGGCGCCGCCGACGCCATCTGCGAGGCGATCGAGGCGGAAATTCCGCTCATCGTCTGCATCACCGAGGGCGTTCCGGTTCAGGACATGATCCGGGTCAAGCGCGCGCTCTGCGGCTCCAAATCGCGCCTCATCGGGCCGAACTGCCCGGGCGTCGTCACTGCGGGCGAGAGCAAGATCGGCATCATGCCCGGCAATATTTTTTCGCGCGGGTCGGTGGGCGTCGTATCGCGCTCCGGCACGCTGACTTATGAGGCCGTATTCCAGACGACGCGCGAGGGTTTAGGCCAGACAACGGCGGTCGGCATCGGCGGCGACCCGGTGAAAGGCACGGATTTTATCGAAGTGCTGGAGTTGTTTCTGGCCGACGAGGCGACTAAGTCCATCATCATGATTGGCGAAATCGGCGGGTCGGCGGAGGAGGACGCGGCCCAATTCTTGAAAGACGAGGCCAAGCGCGGCCGCAAGAAGCCGATGGTTGGATTCATCGCGGGCCGCACCGCGCCGCCTGGCCGCCGAATGGGCCATGCGGGCGCCATCGTCTCGGGCGGCAAGGGCGACGCCGAAAGTAAAATCGCGGCCATGGAGTCGGCGGGCATTAAAGTGTCGCCGTCGCCTGCGAGGCTCGGAAAGACATTGGTCGAAGCGCTGAAGGGCTAGCCGCCCTGGTCCGCTCAACGCTTCGAAAGTCGTCGGCGCCTTTGAGCGCCGGCGCTTTTGGGAAAGATTGAGATGGCGCGTTTTGAAACCAATGGCGGCGCCGGACCAGCGCCGGCTGGCGCACGCTCGCCGCAAAATGACTTTCTCGCTTCGACATCCTTCCTGCAGGGCGCAAACGCCGGCTATCTGGAAAGCCTGCTCGCGGCCTATGAGACCGATCCCTCCTCGGTCAGTCCAGACTGGCGCAATTTCTTCGCCGAGATGGGACTCAGGCCGCAGGAGAAGGCTGCCCTAGGCGGGCCGAGCTGGGCGCGACGCGACTGGCCACAGCCGCCAAACGGCGAATGGGCCAGCGCGCTCGTCGGCGAGGCGCCGGCGCCTGTTATAGCGCCAGCCGCTCCCGCCGTTGCTGCGGCGCCGACCGGCGAGGACGTGTTGCGCGCGACGCGCGATTCCGTGCGCGCGCTGATGATGATCCGCGCTTATCGCATGCGCGGCCATCTCCACGCCAATCTCGATCCGCTCGGATTGGAGCAGCGTCACGATCACGGCGAGCTCAATCCGCAAACTTACGGTTTCACCGACGAGGATTACGAGCGCAAAATCTTCCTCGATGGCGTGTTGGGCATGCGCTACGCCACGCTCTTCGAAATGGTCACGATCCTGCGCCGCACATACTGCGGCACGATCGGCTTCGAATTCATGCATATCTCCAATCCGGAGGAAAAGGCCTGGCTGCAGGCGCGTATCGAAGGCCCGAAGAAGGAGATCGTCTTCACCCAGGAAGGCAAGCGGGCGATTCTCAACAAGCTCGTCGAGGCGGAAGGTTTCGAGAAGTTCCTCGACGTGAAATACACCGGCACCAAGCGCTTTGGCCTCGACGGCGCCGAAGCCATCGTTCCCGGGATGGAGCAGATCATCAAGCGCGGCGGCGCGCTCGGCGTCAAGGAAATCGTTCTCGGCATGGCGCACCGCGGCCGCCTCAATATTCTGTCGCAGGTGATGGCGAAGCCGCATCGCGCCCTGTTTCACGAATTCAAGGGCGGCTCCTTCCTGCCGGACGAAGTCGAAGGTTCAGGCGACGTCAAATATCATCTCGGCGCGTCTTCCGACCGCGTGTTCGACGACAACCGGGTGCATCTCTCGCTGACCGCCAATCCTTCGCATCTTGAAATCGTCGATCCGGTCGTGCTCGGCAAGGTCCGCGCGAAGCAGGACCAGCATCATTGCACGGACGGCGATCGCCGCCCGGTGATGCCGCTCCTTATCCACGGCGACGCGGCCTTCGCTGGCCAGGGGGTGGTCGCGGAATGTTTCGGCCTTTCCGGATTGAAGGGACATCGCACCGGCGGGTCGATCCACTTCATCATCAACAATCAGATCGGCTTCACCACCTATCCGCGCTACTCGCGGTCGTCGCCCTACCCCTCCGACGTCGCCAAGATGGTCGAGGCGCCGATTCTTCATGTGAACGGCGACGATCCCGAGGCGGTGGTCTTCGCCGCCCGCGTCGCGGCCGAATTCCGTCAGCAGTTTCAAAAGCCCGTCGTCATCGACATGTGGTGCTATCGGCGCTTCGGCCATAATGAGGGCGACGAGCCGGGCTTCACCCAGCCGCTGATGTACAAGAAAATTCGGGCGCACCGCACGACGCTCGATATTTACGCCGATCGTCTGATCGCCGAAGGCGTCCTCTCGCGCGACGACGTCGAACGAATGAAGGAAGAGTGGCGCGCGCGGCTCAACCAAGAGTTCGAATCCGGCCAGAGCTACAGGCCGAATAAGGCGGATTGGCTCGACGGCCGCTGGGCCGGAAAAAAATCAGGCTCGCAGCTCTCGGATAATGAGCGTCGCGGTCAGACCGGCGTCGCGCTGGAGACGCTTCAGCAGATCGGCGAAAAGATCACCTCGACGCCGCCGGATTTTCATCTGCATCGGACGATCCAGCGCTTTCTCGACAATCGCAAGGCGGCGATCGAGCACGGCGGGCCGATCGACTGGGCGACGGCCGAAGCGCTGGCGATCAGTTCGCTGCTCTATGAGGGCTACAATGTTCGCCTCTCCGGGCAGGACAGCGAGCGCGGCACCTTTTCGCAACGCCACAGCGTGCTCATCGACCAGGACAGCGAGGCGCGCTTCCTGCCGTTCAATCACATCGCCGACGGCCAGGGGCGCTATGAAGTCGTCAATTCGATGCTTTCGGAAGAGGCGGTGCTCGGCTTCGAATACGGCTATTCGCTCGCCGAGCCCGATGCGCTAGTGCTGTGGGAAGCGCAGTTCGGCGATTTCGCCAATGGCGCGCAAGTGGTGTTCGATCAGTTCATTTCGTCGGCCGAGCGTAAATGGCTGCGCATGTCGGGCCTCGTCTGCCTGCTGCCGCATGGCTACGAAGGCCAGGGTCCGGAACATTCCTCCGCGCGGCTCGAACGTTATCTGCAGCTGTGCGCCGAAGACAATATGCAAGTCGCCAATTGCACGACGCCTGCAAATTACTTCCACATCCTTCGCCGGCAATTGCACAGAAGTTTCCGCAAGCCGCTCGTGCTGATGACGCCGAAATCGCTGCTGCGGCACAAGCGGGCGGTGTCGCGGCTTGGCGAGATGGGCATGGCGTCGAGCTTTCAGCGGCTGCTGTTGGACGACGCCGAAACGGCGCCGAACGAGACGTTCGTTCTGCAAGGCGACGAAAAGATCCGCCGGGTCATCCTGTGTTCGGGCAAGGTCTATTTCGATCTTTTTGACGAGCGCGAGAAACGCGGCGTCGACGACGTCTATCTGCTGCGCGTCGAGCAGCTCTATCCCTTCCCGCTGAAGAGCCTCGTCACGGCGCTTGGACGTTTCAAGGACGCTGACGTCGTCTGGTGCCAGGAGGAGCCCAAGAACATGGGCGCCTGGTCCTTCGTCGATTCCTATCTTGAGTGGGTGCTGACGCAGATCGGCGGCAAGTCGAAGCGCGCGCGCTACGTCGGGCGCCCTGCTTCAGCCTCGACCGCAGCGGGCACGATGTCCCGTCATCTCGCGCAGCTGAAACTGTTCCTGGACGAAGCGTTCGCGGCTTGACGCCCGACGCGAGCAAAGAGAGAGCCGATGGCTGAAATTCGCGTGCCGACCTTGGGCGAATCGGTGACCGAGGCGACCATTGGCCGCTGGTTCAAGAAAGCCGGCGACGCGGTGCGCGCCGACGAAGCGCTCGCCGAACTCGAAACTGACAAAGTCACGCTCGAAGTCAACGCGCCGGCCGCCGGCGTGCTGGCCGAGATTGTCGCAAAGGAAGGCGAGACCGTAGCGCCGGGCGCGCTGCTCGGACAGATCACTGAGGGCGCAACGGCTCCAGCGAAGGGCGGCGGCGAGGCTGCGGCCAAATCCGCCGCGCCCAAGCCAGCGCCGGCGCCGGCCGCGCCCGCCGCCCATCCAGGGCCGCCTCTCGCCGCGCCGGCGATGCCGCCGTCGCCTTCCGCCGCCAAAATCGCCGTCGAACAAGGGATCGACATTGCCCAGGTCCCCGGCAGCGGCAAGCGCGGCCAGGCGCTGAAATCCGACGTCGTTCAATTCGCCGCCCGTCAGGCGCCGCCGCCTCAGCTCGCCCCAGATCAGGTCGCGCAGGTTGAGGCGCGGGTAGAAGCGCCGCCGGCTCCTCGCGCGCCCCTTCCGCAGGAAGACGCCCGCCGCGAAGAGCGGGTGAAGATGACGCGCTTACGCCAAACGATCGCGCGCCGTCTGAAAGAAGCGCAAAACGCCGCCGCCATGCTGACGACGTTCAACGAAGTCGACATGTCGACGCTCATCGAATTGCGCAAACGCTACAAGGAGCCCTTCGAGAAACGGCATGGCGTGAAGCTTGGCTTCATGGGCTTCTTCGTGAAGGCGTGCTGCGAGGCGCTGGAAGAGATTCCGGCGGTCAACGCCGAGATCGACGGGACCGACATCATCTACAAGCGCTTTTGCCACATCGGCGTCGCCGTCGGCACGGACAAGGGACTCGTCGTCCCGGTGGTGCGCGACGCCGACCGTATGTCGCTCGCCGAGATCGAACGAACCATCGCCGAACTCGGCCGCAAGGCGCGCGACGGCGCGCTCGATATCAAAGACCTGCAGGGCGGCACTTTCACGATTTCCAACGGCGGGGTCTATGGTTCGCTGATGTCGACGCCGATCCTGAATGCGCCGCAATCGGGCATTCTCGGCATGCACAAGATTCAGGAGCGCCCGGTCGTGATCGACGGCAAAATCGAAGCGCGGCCAATGATGTATCTTGCGCTCTCCTATGACCACCGCCTTGTCGACGGCAAGGAAGCCGTGACTTTTCTGGTGCGGGTCAAGGAGTTGCTTGAAGATCCGGCAAGGCTTGCGCTCGGACTGTAGCCGCCGCCTCTTCAAAATCTCCAAAGCGTGCACATTTAATTTCAGACGGCGCGCCGCTCGTTTGGGCGCCGACGGCGGGTCGAAAGGACCGCCTTGGAGGTCAAAATGGAAATGAAAATCGCGACCGAACCCAAAGAAGCGCCGCTGACGGCCGAGCAGTTCGCCCAGCTTGGCGATGGTCTCATCGCTTATGTGCGGCCAATGCGCTCCGAGGACGTCAATCGGCTTTACCCGCACGCGCCCCAGATCGCGCCGGGTCTGACGATTTTCGCGCTGTTCGGCGCGGATGGCGCGCCGATCGTGCTTGCGGATTCGGAAGAAGGCTGCATCGGCAACGCCCGCGAAAACCATCTGCAAATGGTGAGCCTGCACTAGGCCGGATCGACGCGAAAAAGGTTGAGGCGCTCTCCCCCCAAGCGACCATCCGATGATCAGTCGGCGGCGATCATCGGCCCCTCCGGCGCGGGCCAGCCAATCCGATAATTGAGGCCTGTGCGGATCAGATGGGTCGCGCTGGCGCTCGATGCGGCGAAATTCGCGGGAAAGCCGTTTACGACGGAGCTGCCGAAGCCGTTGATCGCGTAATTCTGCCGGCCGAGGTCTACATAACGGCGTCCGCGCGGACCTTTTGTCGCCCTCGATTCCTGCGACGAAGCAGCCAGCCAGCTTGACAGCCGCGCCGCTCTTTCCTATCTGCAGGAGGCTTGTTGGCACTCGCCATTGGTGAGCGCCAACAAGCGTTCGCATATCCCTTTTTGGCGGGGCAGAACCCCGTCAGGCCAGAAAAGGAAAGATTCACAATGGCGTTCCGTCCCCTCCACGACCGCGTCGTGGTCAAGCGACTCGAAGGCGAGGAAAAAACCAAAGGCGGCATCATCATTCCGGACACCGCGAAGGAAAAGCCGCAAGAGGGCAAGGTGGTTTCCGTCGGCCCCGGCGCCCGCGACGAAAACGGCAAGCTGAACCCGCTCGACGTCAAGTCCGGCGACCGCGTGCTCTTCGGCAAATGGTCCGGCACCGAAGTCAAGATCGACGGCGATGACCTGCTCATCATGAAGGAAAGCGACATTCTCGGCATCGTCGACTGACTCGACGCCGCGTTCGCTTCCAACCCTTAGGAGAATTTTAAATGGCAGCAAAAGACGTCCGTTTCGCCACTGACGCCCGCGACCGCATCATGCGAGGCGTCGAGATCCTCAACAACGCAGTGAAGATCACGCTCGGTCCCAAGGGCCGCAACGTCGTGATCGAGAAGAGCTTCGGCGCCCCGCGCATCAGCAAGGACGGCGTCACCGTCGCCAAGGAAATCGAGCTTGCCGATAGGTTCGAAAACCTCGGCGCTCAGCTCGTCCGCGAAGTCGCCTCCAAGCAGAACGACATCGCCGGCGACGGCACCACGACGGCGACGGTTCTCGCCGCTTCGATCGCCCGCGAAGGCTCCAAGGCGGTCGCCGCGGGCCTCAACCCGATGGATCTGAAGCGCGGCGTCGATCTCGCCGTCGAAGCCATCGTCGCCGATCTCAAGCTGCATTCGAAAAAGGTCACCTCAAACGACGAGATCGCCCAGGTCGGCACGATTTCGGCGAACGGCGACAGCTTCATCGGCGAAGAAATCGCCAAGGCGATGCAGAAGGTCGGCAATGAAGGCGTGATCACGGTCGAAGAGGCCAAAAGCCTCGAAACCGAGACCGACATCGTCGAAGGCATGCAGTTCGACCGCGGCTATCTCTCGCCCTACTTCATCACCAACGCCGAGAAGATGATCGCCGAACTCGACGAACCCTACATTCTCATCCACGAGAAGAAGCTGTCGACGCTGCAGCCGCTGCTGCCGATCCTCGAAGCCGTGGTGCAGACCGGCAAGCCGCTGCTCATCGTCGCCGAGGATATTGAAGGCGAAGCGCTGGCGACGCTCGTCGTCAACAAGCTGCGCGGCGGCTTGAAGATCGCCGCCGTCAAGGCGCCGGGCTTCGGCGATCGCCGCAAGGCGATGCTCGAAGACATCGCGATCCTGACCGGCGGTCAGATGATCGCCGAGGACCTCGGCATCAAGCTCGAAAACGTCACGCTCGCCATGCTCGGCCGCGCCAAGCGCGTGCGCATCGAGAAGGAGAACACGACGATCATCGACGGCGCCGGCGAGAAGAAGGACATCGAGGCGCGCATCTCCCAGATCAAGGGCCAGATCGAGGAGACGACCTCCGACTACGACCGCGAGAAGCTGCAGGAGCGTCTGGCGAAGCTCGCAGGCGGCGTCGCGGTGATCCGCGTCGGTGGCGCGACCGAAGTCGAAGTGAAGGAAAAGAAGGACCGCGTCGACGACGCCCTCAACGCCACGAGAGCGGCGGTCGAGGAAGGCGTGTCGCCGGGCGGCGGCGTCGCGCTGCTGCGCGCGATCAAGGCGCTCAGCGGCGTCAAGGTCGGCAATCCGGATCAGCAGACGGGCGTCGACATCGTCCGCAAGGCGATCCAGGCGCCGGCGCGCCAGATCGTCGACAACGCCGGCGGCGACGGCGCCGTGGTGGTCGGCAAGCTGCTCGAATCCTCCGAATACGGCTATGGCTTCGACGCGCAGAAGGGCGAGTATGGCGATCTGATGAAGCTCGGCATCATCGACCCGACCAAGGTCGTGCGCACCGCGCTGCAGGACGCCGCTTCGATCGCCGGTCTGATCATCACCACCGAGGCGACGATCACCGAAGCGCCGAAGAAGGAAGGCCCGCCCGCCATGCCGGGCGGCGGCGGCATGGGCGGCATGGACTTCTAAGCGCCGAACTCAACCAGGAAGACAAGGCCCCGGACAAACCGTCCGGGGCTTTTTTTCGTTTTTACGCCGCCTTGCGGTTGACGCGCCCCTCGGCGAGCGAAGAAAGAGTTTTGTCGGCGTTCTTTTCTTCGGCGAGCGTTTCCGCGAGAAGCTGCGCGCAATCCTCTCGGCCAAGCTCCTTGGCCCAGGCGATCAGCGTGCCGTAGCGCGTAATCTCGTAATGTTCGACAGCCTGCGCGCTCGCGATCAGCGCGGCGTCGAACACGTCATTGTCCGCGGTTTCGCCGGAAATTTCGTCCGCTTCTTCGAGGATGCCGTCGATCGCCGGGCAATTGACGCCCTTTGGCGCGACGCCATGCAGCTGAAAAACCTTCTCGAGGCGACGCACCTGGTTTTCCGTCTCGCCAAGATGCGCCTCGAACGCTTCCTTCAGCCGCGGATCGGAGGCCGTTTCGACCATGTCAGGCAACGCCTTCAGGATTTGATTCTCGGCATAGTAGACGTCGCGCAACATATGCACGAATAAGTCGTCGATCGTCCTGATGTCTTTTGAGAAGAGTCCCATCGTCCCGCTCCGGTTTGGCGACGTTTGAACGTCCCGCGCGCCGCTGGCGTGCGTTGGAACGCCGCCGCGGCGCGAATGTTCCCTTCCTCGCGCGCAGGGAGCAGCGGTCGATCGCCACAAAACCCAGATTCCGTCTGTGCTTCGCTTCGCCCCGCGTCGGCGCGACGCAGCGGCTTGCGCGTCTAGGGCCGTTGCCCTACGGCTTCCGCTCGTTTAGCATGAGCTTCGCGCGCGGGGTCACGCGCGCGATTAAGCAAGAATCGGGAGGGGCGAGATGGCGAGCTTGCGCACGCCGGTGGAGTCGAACGGCGACTGGGCCGAGCACGTAAAGACCTACAAGACATTTTTGCTGCTGCTGAAGATCGCGGCGGCGAGCACCGCCGTGGTGCTGCTCGCGCTGTATTTCTTCGTCGCGCGCTAGGCCCGCGCTCTTCATCTTCCACCGCTGTCGGCGACGCTGGCGGCGACGGTTTTTCCGCAACCGGAGTTCGTCATGCGCATCGCCGTATTGGCTGAAACGGATCAGTCCGAGCCGCGCGTCGCGGCCACACCTGAGACCGTCAAGAAATTCATCGGGCTCGGCGCCGACGTGGCGGTCGAGGCCGGGGCCGGCGCCGTCGCCGGCTTTTCGGACAGCGATTACGCCGCAGCCGGCGCGACGATCGCCAATGGCGCGGCGGCGGCGCTGACCGGCGCCGACGTGGCGTTGCGCGTGCGGCGTCCCTCGGCGGCCGAGCTCCCTGGCGCCAAACCCAATCTCGCGGCGATCGCGATCATGGATCCCTTTGGCGCAGGCGCTCAACTCGCCGAACTCGCCAAAACCGGCGCGATCGCCTTCGCTATGGAGTTCATGCCGCGCATCACGCGCGCGCAAACCATGGACGTGCTGTCGTCGCAGGCCAATCTCGCGGGCTACCGCGCCGTCATTGACGCGATGGGCGAATATGGCCGCTCCTTTCCGATGATGATGACCGCCGCCGGCACCGTTCCGGCGGCGAAAGTCTTTATTATGGGCGTCGGCGTCGCCGGACTGCAGGCGATCGCCACGGCGCGGCGCATGGGCGCGATCGTCACTGCCACCGACGTGCGGCCGGCGACGAAGGAGCAAGTCGAATCGCTCGGCGCAAAATTCATCGCCGTCGAAAACGAAGAGTTCAAACAGGCCGAGACCTCGGGCGGCTACGCCAAGGAAATGTCGCCGGAATATCAGAAAGCGCAGGCCGAACTCGTCGCGTCGCACATCGCCAAGCAGGATGTCGTCATCACCACGGCGCTCATTCCCGGCCGGCCCGCGCCCAAGCTCATTTCCGCCGAGATGGTGCGATCGATGCGGCCTGGCTCGGTCATCGTGGATCTCGCAGCAGAGCGCGGTGGCAACTGCGAACTGACGAAGCCCGGCGAAACAGTTGTCGTCGACGGCGTGAAGATTGTTGGCGCGCTCAACCTCGCCGGCCGCATGGCGTCGACGGCGTCGAGTCTTTACGCCAAGAATCTCCTGGCCTTCGTCGAGACGCTCGTCTCGAAGGACACCAAGCAGCTCGCCATCAATTGGGACGACGAACTTGTCAAGGCGACCGCGCTGACCCGCGACGGCGCGGTCCTGGACGAACGATTCAAATAACCGCCTGCGCGCACAACAAACTAAAGGGGCGTTAAGCGATGACCGACTCTACGCAACAATTGCTTGAGAAGGCGCAGGCGGCGGCCGAGGCCGCCCGCCATCTCGCCGAACAGGCGCAACACTATTCGGACGAACTTGCGCATACGGCCGCCGCGGCCGCCGCGCATGGGCTGGCCGGCGGCGCCATCGATCCTTTCGTGTTCCGCGTGGCGATCTTCGCCATGGCGGTGTTTGTCGGCTATTACGTCGTCTGGTCGGTGACGCCGGCGCTGCATACGCCGCTGATGTCGGTCACGAACGCGATTTCCTCCGTCATCATCGTCGGCGCGCTGCTCGCAGCCGGCGTCGAAGGCATGACCGCCGCAGAGGCTTCAGGCTCTTGGTGGGCCAACGCCTTCGGTTTTATCGCGGTGATACTCGCCAGCGTGAACATTTTCGGCGGCTTCCTGGTCACCGAGCGCATGCTCGCCATGTACAAGAAGAAGGGCTGACGCCATGAGCGCCAATATCGCAGCCCTCCTCTATCTCGTCTCAGGCGTATTGTTCATCCTCGCGCTGCGCGGCCTCTCGTCGCCGGCGACCTCGCGGCAGGGCAACCGTTACGGCATGATCGGCATGGCGATCGCCGTCGCGACGACGCTGCTGACGCATTTCCCCTCCTTCGGCGGCCTGCTGATGATCGTCGTTGGCGTCGCCATCGGCGGCGGCGCCGGCGCGTTCATCGCCCAGCGCGTGCCGATGACGAAAATGCCCGAGCTTGTCGCGGGCTTCCACGCGCTGGTCGGCCTTGCCGCCGTGCTGGTGGCGGCCGGCGCGTTCTTTGCGCCGCGCGCCTTCGGCATCGGCGATTCGAATGAGATTCACGCCGGCAGCCTCGTCGAAATGTCGCTCGGCGCGGCGATCGGCGCGATCACCTTCACCGGATCGATCATCGCCTTCCTGAAGCTCTCCGAACGCATGACCGGCAAGCCGATCCTGCTGCCGGAACGCCACACCATCAACATCACGCTCGGCGTGGCGATGGTGGCGTTGACCGTGCTGTTCGTCGGCACCCAGAGCGGCTTTTGGCTGTTCCTACTGATCCTCGCTTCCTTCGTGCTGGGGGTGACGCTGATCATTCCGATCGGCGGCGCCGACATGCCGGTCGTCGTCTCGATGCTCAACTCCTATTCGGGCTGGGCGGCGGCGGGCATCGGCTTCACGCTCGGCAATCTCGCGCTGATCATCACCGGCGCGCTGGTCGGCTCGTCGGGCGCGATCCTCTCCTACATCATGTGCAAGGGAATGAACCGCAGCTTCGTTTCAGTCATTCTCGGCGGCTTCGGCGGCGAGGTGGCGGGACCTGCCGGCGGCAAGGAGACGCGCAACGTCAAGCAGGGCTCGGCCGAGGACGCCGCCTATATCATGCAGAACGCCGGCAAGATCATCATCGTGCCGGGCTATGGCATGGCGGTGGCGCAGGCGCAGCACGCGCTGCGCGAAATGGCGGATCTGCTCAAGGCGGAAGGCGTCGACATCAAATACGCCATCCATCCGGTCGCCGGCCGCATGCCGGGCCATATGAACGTGCTGCTGGCCGAGGCCAATGTGCCTTACGACGAAGTGTTCGAGCTCGAAGACATCAATTCGGAATTCGGACAGGCGGATGTGGCCTTCGTCATCGGCGCCAATGACGTGACCAATCCCGCCGCCAAGACCGACAAGACGTCGGCGATCTACGGCATGCCGATCCTCGACGTCGAAAAGGCGAAGACGGTGCTTTTCTTGAAGCGCGGCATGGGCTCGGGCTACGCTGGCGTCGAGAACGAACTGTTCTTTAGGCCCAACACGATGATGCTGTTCGGCGACGCCAAGAAGACCGTCGAGTCGATCGTCAAGTCGCTGGCGCATTAAGCTTCATCGTCATCGCCAAAACGAAACGCCCGGGAGTTTCCTCCCGGGCGTTTCCTTTTTCGTCGCCCCGGCGATGCGCGCTGCGTTCGCGCGAAGCGAAACTTCCCGCTTCGCGCTGGAGACTATTCCCAGTTCCAGGCGACCGGCTGGAACCAGCCGCCGAATTCCGGCCAGGCTTCATCGCCGGTATAGAAAATGCCCGGCACATTCTTGCCCGTGCCATATTCATACTTCGCCGAGAAGATGAAGGTCCGCTGCGGATAGGGGTGGAACAGCGCGAATTTGCAGTTGTTCACATTGTCGATGCCGGCGTCGAACGACCAACGGTCGCTGTATTTGTAATGCGCGTGCAGATCGACCATGAAGAAGCGATCCGACGAGCCGAAGATGCCATGGACGAGATCGTTGTTGGCAAGCGTGCGCCAGATGCGATCCTGCCAGCGCATCGCCACCGTGTACGCCCAACTATCGTCCGGGCGATAGGTGACGCCGAAATCCCAGCGCCATTTCGGCACGCCCGGCGCGTTCTTGCCGGCGACCGACGTGGCCCAGGGAAACTCGAAACTCGTGCCGAACGGCGATGTCGCAGATGGCGCCGAAGGCTGCCAGCGGCTGAACGAGATCACACGTGAATTAACGAATGTCACGCTGCCGAACACTTGGAGGCCCTTGTAGTAGACGTTGTCCTTCTGCCAGGCGAGCTCCACGCCGGTGTTGCGGATGCGGTCGACGTTGATATTGGCGGTGGCCTGAAAGGCCGAGCCGGGAACGATCGTGAAGTTGCTGATGATCGCGTCGCGCGCTTCTTCGTCGAAAAGCGACAATCTCCCCCAGCTGTCGGGACCAAGACTGCGCTGAAAGACGATCTCCTTGGTCAGCGCGGACTCGGGACGCAGATTGGGATTGGGATTGGTGACGAATCCCGTCGCGCCCGGCGTCGCGGTGAGATTGTAGAGCTCGCGCACGGTCGGAAAGCGATTGGCCATGCCGACATTGCTGGTGATCGTCCAGTACGGATCCGCCTCCCAACGCAGCGACGCCTTCGGCGAAACCCGCGTGGAATAGAGATTGGGTTGGAAGATCGGCAACATGGTCGCGACCGTCGCTGTGGAGCCGGTGGCGGCGGCGTTCAAACCGCCAAGGAGCTGATTATAACCGTCGGACGCCTGCCAATGTTCGCCGCGAACGCCGAGCGTCAGCTTCAAGTCTGGACGCAAGCGGATTGCGTCCTGCGCCCAGAGCGCCTGTGTGCGCGTCGTGCCGCTGCCGACCGACTGGACGACGCCATATGACGACGCCATGCCCGCCCCCCAATTCGTCGTGAACCAGATCGGATTGTTGGAGTGGTATTGATCGCCGTGGATGCCGAAACTGATGTCGTGCATGCCTTCGGGGCCGTCGGGCCGATAAATTCCCTTCAGATCGAGAAGCGTCCAATAGGTGCCGGTGAAAATCGTGTCGCGTCCGGTGAGCGTATAGCCGCCGAAGGGATTGGCGGCGGTCGACGGCACGCCGCTCCAGGCCGAACGCGATGAACTATAAGGATAGGTGAAGTGAGAGGCGGAAAGCTCAAAGTCGAAAACGCCCTGCGTATTCGACTTGAGCGCCAGGGAGTTGATCAGGATCGTCTCCTGGTAACGCAGATTGGCGGCGCCGAAGCCTTGCAGCGTGGTCAGGGGTAGCGCAGGCGATAATGGATTCGTCGGGCCAGGTGGGATTGGGGGCCCAAACAGTTGATTGCGTCCCCCCGACAAATAGTTCAGCGGCCAGGACACGCGGTCGCTGTTGAACACGCCGACCGTATAGACGCCGCGGATCGTCGGCGTGAAGTCATAGGCGACCTTGACTTTGCCATTGATGAAATTCTCCTCCGAGATCGAACCCGAGCCGACGATCGACTGCGGCACGCCGTAAACGTTCTGCGAGAAGATCGCGCCGGAATAGGGATAGAAGCGGCCGGCGTTGATGAAGGAAATCGGCTGATTGTTGTTCCAGGCGTAATTGAGCGCCACGAAATAAGAGAGGTTGCCGATTTTGTCGCCGATGGTGAGGGCCGTCGTCGTCGTCGGCAAGCCCAGCTGAGCGCCCCACCAGGCGAAGTCCTGAACCGCCACTGTTTGCTTGGCGGTGACTTCCAGATGCTCCGGCATGCGCGTCGTGAATTTGATCACGCCGCCAATGGAGTTGCCAGGATATTGCGCCGCGTAAGGTCCATAGAGATAGTCGACGCGCTCGATCTCTTCCGGCGAAACAAGGCCCCAGCGCGGCTGGCCGTCGGTATGGCCGTTGGAGATGAGCTGGCTGATCAGGAGATCGTCGACATAAACCATTGCGCGCGCCGACGAGAGCCCCCAGGTGCGCGTTTGGATCATGCCTTCATTGCCGCCACGCAATTTGCGGATGAACAGGCTCGGCACATATTTGAGCGCGTCCTGGCTGTCGACGATGTTGATTTTTTCTTTGATGTCGCGCTGCGTGACGCTCGCGACCGTATTCGGCAATTGCCAGCGCTGAACGAAGGCGGGCTTGCCGTCGGGAAGCGTCGCGGCCCAGATCGACGGCGTCGAAGGAGCTGGAGCCGGAGCGGGCGCGACATTTGTCGCAACGCCTGGAATCCCGGTCGTCGGGCGCCTGACGGCGCCGCGATGCTGGCCGCCGACGTCAATGGTCGGCAGCGATTGCTGCGCCGCGGCAGGCGTCACGCAAAGTTCGGAAAACGCAATTATGGTGAGAGCGCCGGCGGAAACGCCGCGCAAGAGCGAGTAGCGAGACATGAGATTCTTCCTTCTAGCGCCGGTCAAGGCGGCGCGACTGACCCGAACGGCTTTCGCCGCACTCGTTTTGGCGGATCAGACGAAAGAAGGAGGTCCGCGCGGATGGGCGCTGGGATTTAGCCGGAACAGGACCGGCGCCTGGGCCGGAGGCCCCCGCGGCGCGAGATTATGTTCAACGCCGTGGATCGCGAAAACGGCGTCCGCCGGCGGCAGCGTGCTCCAACCGATCTGGCAGAGCGCGCAGGAGCACCCGACGTCGCGATCCATGTCGCCCGCTGGCGCTTGATCCGCATCGCCCGGCGCGAGAGACGCTGCGTTCGCCAGCAAATGGCACTTGGCGATCGGGGCGTTAGGCGCGTCCATCGAATTCGACGCCATCGCCCCGCAAGGCATAACGAGCCTTGCGATGAGCGCTAGGAGCGCGAAGAGAGCGACGAGTTGACGAATGCGCATGGGCTCTTGGCGAATTCGGCGTCGTTAACTTTAGCGACGCCGGAATCGCACATGAACCGGTAAACCGTGATTTTCCAAGCCTCGCCGCGTTGTCAAAGGTTAAAAAATCAATTAAGAGACAATTATGTCACAGTTGCGCGCCATGCGTCGGGAATTTCGTGCGGCATTCGCCGTCGCCGCCGTTTGCGCGCTGATGTTGTCGCTTCTTGTATCGGGCGCCATTCGGCCCGCGCACGCCTTCGCGGGCGTCGCTTGCGATCATTCCGCCTATCTCGTTGGACCGCATGTCGCGGTGGCGCAAGATTCGACCGAGGCGAAGCGCCACGGCGCGCCAGCGCGGTCTGCAGGCAAATGTCCGGACTGTTGTCTTGCCGCTCACGCAAGCTCCGCGGTTTTGCCCGAGCGCGTGGCTTCGGTCGCACGGCCCGCCGCGCCAGCGGCGACGATTCAACTTAACGCCGCCGCCGCGCGACCGCCGAAAAGTCTGACGTCGAGCAGCGCGAATGGCGCGCGCGCGCCGCCTTCCATCTAGATTTTCTGATTTGAGACGGCTCCAGGCGCGAAGCGCCGGAGTCTGTCCGCGGTTTTCGCCGGTTGGACGGCGCGCATCTCGCGACGACACAATAAACCGAATCTGACGCTCCGCCTGCGCGGTCGCCGCAAGCGCACCCTCAAGAAAACGAGTGAGTGAAAATGGATTACAATACGCTCTCCCCTCTCGCCATGTTCCTCAACGCCGGTCCCGTCGGCAAGGTCGTCATGGCGCTGCTGCTGCTCGCGTCGATCTGGACGTGGGTGCTCATCGTCGAAGGCGTGGTCGCCGTGATGCGCATCACCAAGTCGGCGCGCTCGGCGCGCGCCGGCGGAGACGTCGGCGTTCTCACGCCTGTCGCAGAAGCTGGCCGAGAAGCTTATGCGCTCGACCTTCCAGACGAAACGATCGGCGACAAGCGCGCCCGCATCGCCGACCACATGAGCCGCGCCGCGCGCGAGTTCCTCACCAAGGCGGAGGGCGGCCTGCCCAATCTCGCCGTCATCTCATCGGTCGCGCCCTTCGTCGGACTTTTCGGCACGGTGTGGGGCATCATGACGAGTTTTGCCAGCATCGCACAGTCCCAGGATACCAGTCTCGCGGTCGTCGCGCCGGGCATCGCCGAGGCGCTTGCCGCCACTGCCTATGGACTTGCCGCCGCCATCCCCGCCTCGGTCGGCTACAACCGCATCGGCGCCGCCTTCGCGCGCGTCGGCCAGCAGGTCGCGCACTATATCGAAGATGAGTCTCTGCTCATGTGCAGCGGCCATCAGTCGCGTCCGCGTCGCGATCGGGAGGCTGCATAATGGGCATGCCCTCACGTCAGCGCCAGAGCGCAACCGAAGGCCTTTATCAGCCGCTCGCCGACATCAATGTGACGCCGCTCGTCGACGTCATGCTGGTGCTGCTGATCATTTTCATGATCACGGCGCCATTGCTCGCCAAGGGCGTCAAGGTGAATCTGCCGCAGGCGAGCGCCGCGATGCCGATCAACCAGAAAGAGCCGATCGTGGTCACGGTCGGCAAGGAAGGCAAGATCGCGCTGGGCGCGGATGAAACCTCGGCGGAAGCGCTCATCGACGGCATCAAGGTGATGATGGGCGACGACCAGACGCGCGTCGTTCATATCCGCGGCGACACGGAGGCCGTCTATGGCGAGGTCGTCGCGGTGATGGATAAGCTTGCGACAAACGGCATCACCCACATCGCCATCATGACCAACTCGCGCAGCAAGACCGGCCCGGGCACGAAGGGCGCGCATGGCCACGCAGCGCCCGCGGCGGCCGGCGCCCCGCCGGCGCATGCGCCGGCCGCGCCCGCGGGGGCGGCGAAATGACCGATCTCGCGCTCGGTCCAGAGCAACAGATCATGCGAGAGGGCGACCGTCCGCCCTCGGGTCAGGAGCACGTTAGGCCGCCGTGGCTTCGCTCGGTAACGACCGCCGCAGTCATCGCCTTGCATGTCGTGGTCTTCGGCATCCTTGCCTATTCGGCGAAGCCGAACGCGATCTCCCTCGACTCGGTCAGTATGGACCTCGTGTCGGAAGGCGACTTCGTCGAGCAGGAGGAAGTCGCCGAAGCCGACGATACGCCGCCGCCCGAAGCGGTCGAGGATCCAGAGGTCGCTCTTCCGCCGCCTCTGGTGATGGCGCCGGACGCGGTGCCTTTGCCGGCCAAGAAGGAAGACGTCGACGAGATCAAGAAGAAGATCGAGCAGCAGCAAGTCCAGCGCGCGCAGCAGCGTCAGCAGGCGCAGGCGCGCCGGCGCTACGGCGCGCCGGAGGGACAGGCCGCGAGTTCGGGCGCATCCCAGGCGACGTGTCTTGCCCATATCGCTGCGGCGCTTCGCCGGCATACGCCCGGCTCGACGAGCCTCGGCTCCGGCCATGCGCATGTGACGTTCCACGTCAATCCCGGCGGCGGTCTGTCGGGCGTCTCGGCGTCGGGATCCAGCCCGGCGCATGCGGCTCTGGCCCGGCGGATCGTGTCGTCGTCGCGCGGTCCCAGCATGTGCGGCTCGGCCTATGTCAGCCAGGCGTTCGCCTTCCATTGAGCCAACGGCGGCGGACGCTCGCGCCCGCCGCCATCGATCGTTCGGATATTTGGGGGCAGGATGAAGTTCGCGCGATCGCTTACCCTGGCTGCGGCGTTCGTCGCTTCGACAGGGAACGCCGAGGAGGCCAAGCCCGCTGCCGCGCCAGCGCCGACAGCAGCGCCAAAGCCCGCAGCTGCGCCAGCGCAAACGGCCGCGCCAGCGCCCGCAGGAGCGCCAAAGCCCGCTACGCCAGCGCCCGCGCAAGGCGCGGCCGCGCCCACCGCGGTTCCGGCGATGTCGGAAAGCAAGTTCCTCGGGGCGCTCTATACGGCGATCGCCAAGCGAACGCCCTCGGAGAGTCCCGCCGGCGAGGGCGAAGTGACCGTGAGCTTTCACGTCAACGCGCAAGGCAGGATCGACAAGGTGACGATCGGCAAGACGACCAGTCCCGCTTTGGCGGAGGCGGTGAAAAATATCCTGTCGAGCGTCGAAGCGCCGCCGCCGCCGGGCGGATCCATGGACGTGGGACAAACATTCAAGTTCCGTGGCGCGCAAAATTAAATCAGGCGCGGAAGAACGCCCGATAAGAGCGCGTCGAGACGCGCGTTTTGATGGAGGGAGAGATGCGGCAAATTTCTCGACTGACGATTGGTCTTTCGGCGCTGGCCTTCGCCTGCGCGGTTGCAGCTAGCGGACCCGCCCGAGCGCAGGGCGAAGCGCCCAAGCCGAAAGCCGAAGACAGCGCCGAGCCGAAGCGGGAAGAGAACAAGGATACGAAGCGCGAGGAGAAGACCGAAAAGCGCGACGACAAGACCGACGCGCCGAGCGAACAGAAGGCGAAGGCGACGAAGGACGATAAGTCCGCCGAGAAAGTCGCCGATAAAAAGAGCCGAGCCGACAGCGCCGCCTATATGCGCAAGCTCGGCCAGCTCATCCGGGCGCGCTCGCCAGGCGTGACAAGTCTCGGCTCGGGATCGGCCGTCGTCCGCTTTCGTCTCGGCGCGTCAGGCGCGCCCAACAGCGTCACCATCGTTTCGGCGTCCACGCCCAAGCACGGTGAATTGGCGCGCTCCATCGTCTCGGGCCTGAAGGCGCCGCCGCCACCCGGCGGCGCCTATGACGGCGTGCAGAGTTTTCGATTCCACTAGGCGCCGCGCGTTTGCGCAGCCCTAAGAGCGTCGACGTCCGGCGCCGCAAACAGGAGAGAAGAATGAAGCGCATCGCCTTTGGACTACTCGCCGTTTGCCTTCCCGTCGCCGCGCTCGCTGCGCAAGACGCCGCGCCGGCGGCTCCGACAAACGCGGACAAAACTGATTCGACGCCCGCCAGCGCTGACAAGGGCGCGCCGGCGCCGGCGACCCAATCGTCGTCGACACATGCCGCAATGGGCCATAAGCTCGCCCCCGCTTGCGCCGAGGCAAAGGTCGACTGCGCGATGACCGCCGTTCCGGCCTTCGCCAAGGACGGACGACTGTGGGTCGCCTTCTCCGTCGGCAAGATCGTTTACGCCGCGGCGTCATCGGACAATGGCAAGACATTTGCCGCGCCGGCGGCGATCGCCACGGTCGGCGACGGGGTGATCGACGCGCATGGCGACGCCCGCCCGAAAATCGTCGCGCTCAATGACGGGAGCCTGCTCGCGACCTATACGACGCGGCCCGACAAGCAGATGATCGGCACGATCTTTACCGCCCGTTCGTCCGACGGCGGCAAGACCTTCTCGGCGCCGCAGCCGCTGCTGAGCGAAGGCGGCCAGCGCTTCGACAGCATGGTCGTCAACCGCAAGGGCCGCATCTACGCCGGCTGGCTCGACAAGACTCACGCGCTCAAAGCCAAGGCCGAAGGCAAGGAGTTCCTGGGCAGCGGCGTCGCCTTCGGCTATTCCGACGACGGCGGCAAGACGTTCAAGGGCAAGTCGATTCTCATCGATCACGCCTGCGAATGCTGCCGCATGTCGGGCGCGCTCGACAAGGACGGAACGCCGGTGTTCGCCTGGCGGCAGGTGTTGGATGGCAATGTTCGCGATCATATGGTCGCGAAACTCTCTGTGGACGCCGCTCAGGCGACGGCGACGCGCGTTTCCGACGACGACTGGTCGATCAACAGCTGTCCGCACCACGGACCGGCAATCGCCATCGACGCCTCGGGCGCGTGGCATGTGGTCTGGTTCACAAAGGGCAAGAACCGGCAAGGCCTGTTCTACGCTCGCAGCCTCGATGGCGGCAAGAGCTTCTCGCAGCCCGAGAAAATCGGCGACGACGCGCGCACGCCGGGACATCCGACGCTGATTGCGGAAAAGGGCCGCCTCTATCGCGTCTGGAAGGAGTTCGACGGAACGACGACGACGATCGCGATGCAAATGTCGCATGATAACGGCAAGAGCTGGAGCGCGCCGCGCGTGATCGCGCAAACGGCGGACGCCTCCGACCATCCGGAACTCATCGCCCATAAGGGCGCGGCCTATCTGTCATGGCTCACCCATGAGGAAGGCTATCGCCTCATGCCTCTGCCGCGGGACGAGAAAAGCGCGGCGGCGCAGTGACGCGGCCCGCACTTTGTCATTCCCGGCGGGCCGTAGGCCTGACCGGGAATCCAAAGCAAATCCTGTTGACGATGACTGAAGTATCTGTGGCTGGGTAGAGAGATCCAGTTCGTGTAAATCGTTAGAGGAGAAATTCGATTGGACAATCCAACTGAATCCTATTCAGGATGGTCCGCTCATGATGTTGTCGTCAGTCCGATTGGAATCGGTGGCAAGATATCTCGGTTTTTCTCTATCATTTTTATTGCATGGGCGATTGTGTCGTTTCTTTATGCGGAGCTTGAGTGGCAAACTGTCCGACCTAAAGATGGTGGTATCGGCATGGGAACTTCGACCTATGCACTTGTGCTTTATGCACGCCCTATAGCGCTTGCGTGCATCTCAACCGCGTTGGCGATCATTGCTCATGGCGATCTCATCATTCGAAATTTGCGTATCTCATATCGTAATGTGTTTCCTTCCGACGATAGCAATAAACGTGAGAACACCCCCGCAGATGATGATTCGGACCTGATCGGTAATCGCCTTCTCGCAAAGCTTCGCGGAGATACTGCGCGACGCTGAAAAGCGCAAACCTCGCGATAGACTCACGTTGTGACTCTGGATTCCCGATCCCCCGCATTGTGCGCTTCGGGAATGACAAGGTCCAAAATATCAGCTCGGAATTTGCCTGATGCGCCTTGCCGCACTCGCCCTCGCCTTTTCGCTCGCTACGAGCGGCGCGGCCGCCTTCGACTTCAAGCCCTATGGCCGCGGCGCCTTCGCGCAATTGACCAAGGCGCATGCCGGCAGGCCGCTCATCGTCCATTTCTGGTCAGTGACCTGTCCGCCCTGCCTCGTCGAATTGCCGCAATGGGCGAAGATCGCCGCCGAAAAAAAGGGGATCGACCTCGTCTTCGTCAATACCGACAGCGACGAGGAGCGCGCGCGCGCGCAGGCTCGCATCGAGAAGGCCGGACTTTCGAACGCCGACCACTATGGCTTCGCCGACGACTTCGTCGAAAAGCTCTATTTCGAAGCCGACAAGACCTGGCGCGGAGAATTGCCTTTTACGGCGCTTGTCGCCCCGGACGGCGGCGTGGTCACGGTGACCGGCGCCATCGACGATCCGCTCATCGTCGAATGGCTGGAGAAGCGCGCCGGCAAATAGGAGCCGGCGCATATTCGCGCCGCTACCAGCGGCCTCGCGCATAAAGCACGCCGAGAACGATAAGAAGCGCCAGCAATTGCAGTCCGACGCGCCAGCGCATCAGCTTCTGGGAGCGGGCCGGCGCGCCTTCGCCGCCGCGAAACATATTGATAAAGCCGGCGACGACAACGAGAGCGACCGCCGCGACGGCGACAATGACCAGCAGATTTGAAGAACTCGGCATGAGCGGCGCGTCTCCTTAAGCTGCTGCGCTGTAGAGAAGCCCGCGCGCCGCCGCAAGGCGTTTATCGCCGCAGCAGCCGCTGCAGATAATCCAGTTCTTCCTGCGCACGCTCGGGCTGGCCGAGCCTGCGGCGCAATTCTTCCTGTACGCGATGGGCGCGTTGCGCCGGCGGCAGCCCGAGCGGATCATATTTGCCCGAGAGGTCCGGACGGTTGCCGTCGCCCGACGCGCGGCCGAGCGGATCGCGGCCCTTGCCGCGGCGCCCGCGCTTGCCGGAACTTCCCCCCTCCTCCTCGGCGCTTTCGTCGCCCTCCCCGCGCATCTGCTGCGCCAGCCGGTCGGCGCCTTTACGCAGCGCCTGCACGGCGCGGCCCTGCGCGTCGACCGCCCTGCCTCGGCCTTCCCCAGTCTTGCCGAGCGCCTCTTCCGCCTCCTTCATCGCGCGACGCGCGTCGTCGAGCTCTTCTCCGGCCTCGGAGCCCCCCTCGCGCAGCGCATCCTGTTGCCGCTCCAGCCGTTCGCGCAGCGCCTGCTGGCGCTTGCGTTCGGCGCTTGGCTCCTCGCTCCGCTGCGGGCTGTTCTGACGACCCCCGCGCGAGGCGCGCGGCTCCGCGTCGGCTTCGTCCGGGTTCATTCCCTGAAAGGTTTCGTCGCGCAATTGTTGCTCTTCGCGCGACAGCCGATCGAGTTCGCTGAGCGCGCGCGACATTTGCCGCGCGCGCGCGAGGCGCTGACCCGAGCCCTGCGCCGACTGCACATTTTCGAGAATGTCCTGGAGTTCGTCGAGGAGCCGTTGCGCCTGCGCCATGTCGCCGGACTTCATGGCCTTGTTCATCTCGTCGAGCATCGACTGCAATTCATCGGGAGTGACGGCGTCGGCGCTCCCTTCCGCTTCTCGCGGCAGGGCTCCCGGGGGCGGCAACCGGGCGCCGAGCTGTTGGAGAAATTTGTCGAGCGCGGCGCGAAGCTCCTCGGCGCGCTGGCCAATGTTCTCCTCGTTGTCGCCCCGCGCAATCGCGTCCCTTAATTCGCGTTCGGCGGCGCGCAGATCGCGCTCGGCCTGCGAAAGGTCGCCTTCTTCGAGGCTGAGCGCCATCGCCCACAGCATCTCCGAAACGCCGCGCAAATCGTCGTCGCTGCGCGCGCCGTCGAGCGCGCGGCGCGCCTCGCCCAATCCGAGATGAATGGCCGAGGGCGTGTCGAAGGCTTCCGGCGCGACCGACAACGCCTCGAGCGCCATGCGCACGCTTGCACGCGAGTCGGGATCAAGCGCGAGAATGCGTCGCTGCTCGGCGAGCGCGCGCGCCAGCGGCTTGACGAAGCGGCGTTGCGGCAGAATCATCTCGATCGCTTCCGAAACGCCTTCATTGTCCGCGGCGTCCTTGGCGACGAGCCGCATTGCGAGCTTCGCGCCGCCGAAGGGACTGTCGGCGAGATCGATCGTCGCCCTGGCCTCGCCCTGACCGCCGCCGCCGGGCGGCAAAGCGAGCGCAAGTCGTGGCGGCTCATAGAGCGCGCGCCGCCCGTCCGGCGGCCTGCTAAAGACCGCTTCGGCGCCGACGACGCCGTAATCGTCGGCGGCGCGGAACGCCAGCGTCATCGAGCCGCGCGCATTATTGCGCGGCCTTTCGGTGAGCGCGATCGTCGGGGGCTGGTCAGGAATCGCCGCGAGATCGAAGCGCCGACCGTCGGACAGCGACACTTGCGCCGCCTCTGAGAGTTTGAACGCCTGTTCTTTCGGCGCCTCCTTCCCAGAATCCGCGCTGGCCTGCTGCGCCGCCACGAGACCGCCAGCGACGGACAGGCCAGCATCCGGCGGCAGGATGCGCAACGTCGAATTGACGGGCGCCTCGATCGGCGTCTCGCCGTCCTTGGCGAGCACGATCGGCGGACGGCCCGTATAGGCGGGCGGCTCTAGCCAGGCGTCGATGCGCGCGCCGGCCCCAAAGTTCGCCACGGCGCGCCAGTCGAAGGCGGCGGCGAGACGCGCGCGCTTTTCATCGCCGGCCGCAAAGCCTGCTGCGACCGCTGCGACAAGGGCAAACGCGCGCAAGGCGTAAGGGTCGAGCCGCGGAACGCGCGCATGCGGCGCCTCGATCGGCGTCTGCGCCAGGGCATTCTCCAGACGCTGACGATGCAACGCCCACAGCGTCTCGACGCCTGTGTCAGCGTTCTGTGTGGCGAGGCGGTCCTCGAGCGACGAGGCGGGGCGCAACGCCGTATCGGCGCTGCGGTCCAGCCGTTCGAGCGCGGCGGCGCGATCCGGCCAGCCGCACGCAACCTCCCGGGCGACGACATAAAGCGCCGCAAAGCCGAAGAGCGCCACGCCGACGATGCGCGCTTCAACCGGCGCCGCGCCCCAGAGTCCTAGCCAGGAGAGCGCCAAAAAGAACAAGAGGATCGTGGCGAGCGCCAGGCCGACCCGCCAGGCGCGCTCGGCGACGATCGCGAGCGCCGACCGGCGCAGCATCGTCTCCAGGCGCGGCGACGCTTTCTTGCCCGAATGCCCGTCTTGATGTTGAAGCTCGTCCATTCACTCTCCGCAAGGCGCGCCGGCTACAATGGCGACTTCAGCGCATTGAGACAATCTTGGCCGTAGAAGAACGATCAAATTCAGCGCATTGGCATTTCGACGCCGGCGCGCGGTATCATCGCGCATGATCCGTAAACCCAAGGGCGAGGCCAGCGCCGACGCGGTTTCGCCCCCGATCGCCGATCTCACGCTGCTGCCGGCAGCCGTCGCCAAAATCCGCGACAGGATTCTCGCCGCTTGCGAGACGGGCGATGTCGAAGCGCTCCGCGTTCCGATCGACTGGAACGAGACGCGGCCGCTCTTCGCCAGGAGCGGCGCGTTCAAGGCTGGAACCGATCCGATCGAGATTTTGAAGGCGCTTTCCTTCGACCGCAAGGGGCGCGAAGCGATTTCCCTCATTCGCGCGATTTTTGCTGAGCCTTACGTCAAAATCATGCGCGGACCGACGACGCTCTACGAATGGCCGGCCTTCGCGCGCCATCCGGGGCCGCCCGCCAATGCGGAGGACGCCTTGGCGCGATGGCGCTGCGTGCGCTTCACCGACCTTGCGCGCGCCAATGCCGAGGGCAAGCCGCGCGCGACGCGCATCGGAATCGCGGCGGACGGCGTCTGGCACTATTTCTGGAGCGAAGATTAAGATTTGCGGATGGCGCCTCTCGGATGGCCGCGCTTCGATCGCCTTCCTCCCGCGCATTTGAGCGCGGCGTAACGCGTCAGCTGGCTCGCCGTTCATTGCGTTTGCGGGTGGCGGCGGCCTTCCTGGCGGAAGCGGAGCGTTCCGAGGCGGAACGCGACGCTGAAGCTTCGCCGCCAAGTTTGCCGCCCTTATGGGCCGCAGGATTGCCTGTCCGTGCGCCGCGGCCGGACCCCGGTTTTTTGCCGCCGCCATCGTCCTTGTTCACCGTCGTCCAGGCGCGGCGCTCGGCTTCTTTTTCGGACACGCCGCGCTTCTCGTAGCCTTCCTCGATGTGCTCGGCCTTGCGCTTCTGCTTGTCGGTATAGGCCGACCTGTCTCCCTGCGGCATGGCTCATCTCCTATTGCGCGCAATTGGGAATGAGCGACTAACCGCGCGCGCGGCCGCAATGTTCCGGGCGTTCGCGCAATCTTTGCAAAGGGAAAGTCAAAGCGCGGCCCAGAAGCGCATCGCCGCGCCGCTGGAAGGCGTTACGAGTTCGCCGTCCCACATGACCTTGGCGCCGCGCACGAACGTCCCGACCGGCCAGCCGACGACGTCCTTGCCATCATAGGGCGTCCAGCCGACGCGCGAGGCGATCCAGGAATTGCGGATCGTCTCGCGGCGCTTCATGTCGACGATGGTGAGATCGGCGTCATAGCCGACGGCGACGCGCCCCTTGCCGGCGATGCCGAAGAGCCGCACCGGACCCGCGCTCGTTAAGTCGACGAGGCGCTGCAGGGTCAATCGGCCGGCGTTGACATGATCGAGCAGCAGCGGCACCAGAGTCTGCACGCCGGTCATCCCCGAAGGGCTTTCGGGATAAGGCCTGGCCTTTTCTTCAAGCGTATGAGGCGCATGGTCTGAACCCAGCACGTCGACGACGCCCTGCGCGACGCCGCGCCAGAGAGCTTCGCGGTGGCGCGCCTCGCGCACTGGCGGATTCATCTGCGCGAGCGTGCCGATCCGCGCATAGTCGCTCGCGTCCATGGTGAGGTGATGCGGCGTCACTTCGACGCTGGCGATGTCCTTGTTTTCGGCAAGCAGCGCGATCTCTTCTTCGGTCGTGACATGCAGAACATGCACGAGCGCGCCGTTCTCGCGCGCTATGTTCATGAGCCGACGCGTCGAGCGCAGCGCCGTTTCGACATCGCGCCAGATCGGATGCGACGCCGGATCGCCGGACACGCGCAAAGGCTTGCGTGCGTTCAAGCGATCTTCGTCTTCGCTGTGAAAGGCGGCGCGGCGGCGCGTATGCGACAGCACCTCGGCGACGCCGGCGTCGTCGGCGATGAGCAGCGAGCCGGTCGAGGAGCCCATGAAGACTTTAACGCCGGCCGCGCCGGGCAAGCGCTCCAACTCGCCAAGATGACGGGCGTTCTCATGCGTGCCGCCGACCCAGAAAGCGAAATCGCAATGCATCCGTCCCGTCGCCCGCGCCACCTTGTCGGCGAGTTCTCCTTCGCCGGTCGTCAGCGGATTGGTGTTGGGCATCTCGAAGACGCCGACGACGCCGCCGAGAACCGCCCCGCGCGATCCGGATTCGAGGTCTTCCTTGTGCGGCGCGCCAGGCTCGCGGAAATGGACCTGCGTATCGATGACGCCTGGCAGAATATGCAAGCCGCGGCAGTCGATCGTCTCCCCCGCCGAGGCGCGGGACAGATCGCCGATCTCGGCGATCTTGCCGTTGCGAAGACCTACGTCGCGTAAGCCCTCGCCGTCTTGATTGACGAGCGCGCCGCCGGAGAGGATGACATCGAAAACCTGCGGCATGGGCGGCGCCTCGCTTGCGATGCAGTCGCTGGGTGGGCTTTAGTTGCTAATGCGCCAAAGGGGCGCGAGACTCAAGCGCCGGAGGCGGAGAGGACGAGGCAAATGGCGACCGCAATCCTTCTCGACGATCGGGGAATCATCGAGGTTGCTGGCGAAGACGCAGCCGCGTTCCTGAATAATCTCGTGACCAATGACGTCGCCGCGCTCAAGGCCGGGGAAGCGCGCTTCGCCGCGCTGCTGACGCCCCAGGGCAAGATTTTGATCGATTTTCTGGTGTTTGCGGCGGGCGACAAGCGATATCTGCTCGATTGTCCGCTCGCCCTTGCCGACGACCTTCAAAAACGTCTCAACATTTACAAACTGCGTTCGAAACTGACCGTGACAAACCGCAGCGATGAATTTGAGGCGATCGCCTTTCCCGACTCGCACGAGGCGCCGAAGGTCGAAGCCGTCGCCATCGCCGCCGATCCGCGCGGCCCGCTCGGATTCCGCGCCATCGCGGAAAAAGGCAAGATTCCGACAAGCGACGAGCGGAAGGCATACGAGGCGCTGCGCATTCATGCGGGGGTGCCTCTCGGCGGGGTCGATTTCGCCTATGGCGGAACCTTTCCTCACGAAGCCAATATGGACCTGCTCTCGGGGATCGACTTCAAGAAGGGCTGTTACGTCGGCCAGGAGGTCGTGTCGCGGATGAAGCATCGCGGCCTGGTGCGCAAGCGCGTCGCGAAATATCGCGCGCAGGGCGGCGCGCCGGCGGCGGGCGAAGCGATCCGCGCCGGCGGCGTTGAAATCGGCGTCACCGGATCAAGGCTCGATGAAGACGGTCTCGCCATGATCCGTCTCGACCGTCTCGGCGACGCCCTGGCGGCCGGCGCGACGCCAACGGCGGCAGGGGCGGCCTTGTCGTTCGAGACGCCAGACAACCCGCCCCCTAGAGCGCTTCCCGATCACATGGAATCATGTGATCGATAAGGAATCGCTCAAAATCAAAACGTTAGAGCAGGTTCTCTTCGAAAAAGTCGGTCAACTTTTTCGGAACCTGCTCTAGAGCGGATTCGTCTTAAATCGGTTCGTATCCAGCGGCGGCGAAGAAGTTTGCGCATTCGGTTGGCGAGAACTCCAGCAGCAAGGCGCCGATCCTGTCCCAGAGGGCGTCGACG
>JALHNQ010000009.1 GCA_022843405.1 Methylocystis sp.
TCGATTAAAGGACTTCCGACGCGTCGCCACGCGCTATGACCGAAACGCAGCCAACTTCCTCGCCGCCGTTTGCCTCGCCGCCACCGTCAGCTATTGGTTATGAGTCCGAGCCCTAATCCTGGGTCTGCCCCTTCCAGCCGCGCATCGATCCAGCCGACGAAATCACCGTCGCAAACATCACGGATGAATAGAAACAGGCTGTAGGCCGCAACATTCAGCGATCCCTTCCGGAGCGGATGTTTCGGCAGTGGGCAGAATGGCTGCAGCCCTGGTTCGGCGCAGCTCCCCTCGCCTTTTCGATAGCGGCAAGCCTCAAAACGCCAGTAGCAATGCAGTCGGCAGCAGATTGGCGGCCTGCGCAATGCTGACTCGATCTCGGCGTAGCGAACGCCACCATGGCGCGCGTCAAAACCAAGAGCGATCGCATCGCTGATTCCCTGCAATGAAATCGAGGCCATCAGCCAATCAAAGATCGCCGCGCTGTCCCGTCGGCTCACTGCATCCTGAATATGCGCCTCGCAAAGGCGCACTGCGATCGCGTCAAGATAATTTCGCGGCGCCAGCAGCAGCGCCGGACGCACAATGCAAGTGGCGAAATCCCATGCGCGCGAAACTTCCCGCATCTCCGTCCTCGAGAGCTGAGCGTACGCATCGTTACCGCGTCGCCAATAGCCCGCGTCAACTCCGATGCAGAAGCGGAAGATCGTCGCTGGATTGCATGATTCAGCACCCTTTTCGAGGGCAAGCCGCCCGGTAAAGGAATGCGAATTAAAGGTACAGGCCAAGCACACCGGCATGTAGTGGAAGCGCCACGCAAGCCTCGCGACGCCATCGGAACTCTTAAATGCAGGTTCGCGAAGAGCGGACCCGCAGTTGAACAACTATACCCCTATAGCCTGAATAGTAGCCCACTAGCCCGCTACAACCACTGGAGAACCACAGCGATGAAACACACAGACAGAAACAGCTTCGAAGGCGCCAATGGATATTCCCCCTCGGCCAACTGGATAACATTCTCCAAGAGGCGCGAACTCGTTAAGAGCTGGAGCAGTTACGTCGAGGAGCACGTGCGCGAGGGTTGGACCGCGTACCTTCTAACGTTTCAGTTCAGAGAAATTGGCGGTTCGGCGCAACACGTCGGCCGTGAGATGGAGAAAGAGCTTGAGCGCGTTTACGCGAAGCTCTTAACGCGAATTGTCCGAAGACCTCACTCATGGATGAATACGAACAGGCTTCCGAAATGGATCGCTTGCCCGGACTTTCCGGTGCGTAAATTAGAAAAAACGCCAGTCGGGGATTTCTGCGTGAATGGCGGGCGCCATATCCACGCAATATGCTTGATACCGCCGAAATCTCGGCTTGGAACGCCCTTGGATGAGCATTTTGAGGATAACGCGTCGCTCTATATCCGGCCGCGCCTGCCGCTCGTCCGCCTACATGCAAAGCCAATTACCGAGACGCCAGGCAACGCTACCGACTATGTGCTGACGGCGCTTAAGAGCGGCCGAGCGCTCAACGATGACGTCCTGGTCCTGCCGCGCTCGGCGGACGAAGTTTCCGAGCGCGGCAGGAATCCGCGTGGTTAACACGCGCCTTTCGATGCCATTAAACCACCGGAGGCTTGATCCGCTTCACATCCAGAATTGAGATGTCGAACTTGGACCCCTTGCTTCCTTGCATCACTATGCTCAGATTAGCATGTGCCCCCTTGGGAAGGCTGAAAAACTCCTCTCCCTGTTCGACGAGTTTTGCGCGGAGATCTACGAACGTAGAGCTCTTCGCGGTAGGCCCGTGCTTGATCGCTTCACCTTCCGTCTTTTTGGGAGCGGTCAGCAGTTTCTTTGCAGGCGCCCCCCTGGTCGACTTGCTCTTCCGCGCTTTAGCATTTCGGCGCGCCAGAGCTTCAATTCCTCCTCCTTTTTTTAAGGCGGTCGGTATGTCTTTAGGTGCGACGCCACTTTCGACAAGCGGCTGAACGGCTCTGTACCATTTGCTAGCCCGCTTCGCGCCTCCCTTGTTCAAGCCAGAGATTCGAAGCAGCACGAAGCGTAGCGCCTGATCCGACTTCTGAGGATGAGGTTTTAGCGTACGTCCTTTCCAAACCTGGTGATCACAAAAGCTGGCCCATGCTTCCTCATGCAATTCGAGGAATGCGGCGACGGCGCATGCGCTCGCGATTATCCAGCGCTGCTCTTGCCGATACCCATGAAGAGCCTCGAGGAGACTCTTCTGAAGTCGCACGATTTCCTTCTCGGCGCCCCGTTCCAAGTCCTCTTCACGCAGCGATGAAAGAAGGGTGGTCGATTTGAGTGCCTCCATTGGCTTCCGAACAGGAGCCCTATGCCCCGTCGCTTTAAGCGATTGCGCGCCCGGGAGTCTCGTTGCAGGTTTTGCGATTGATCGATTGTGCGGAGGACGAATCATTGGTTCAGCCCTCCCCGCGCGAGATTGTCGCGATGAGTGCTCGAATTTCTTCAACACGCCACGCGGACATTCTCGGGCCAAGCTTTATTGGCTTGGGGTATCGACCGGCCTTGATTCCCGCCCAGAACGCCGAGCGCGAAATCGGAAGGGGGCCTTTAGGGAGGATTATGTCCTTGAGTCGGACGAAGCCGCAGTTCGGAAAGCCGTCATTTTTTTCCATGTGTCACCTCTCTGTCGAGGCGACTTTTGTCCGGCCTGAGCCGAGGCAAATGAAATACGCAGCGAGGAAAATACCACGCTAGCCACAGTGGACGACAAGAACGATTCTGGCTCTTCGTGGCTAAAGTTGATCCTTTGCGTAAACTCGCAGATCAGCCCCTTTCAGCTTCATCGGCTGTCAAAAGCTGCTTCTTGATCGCATTCAATTTGTCTTGCATTTTGCCCTTGGGCGGCTTCGTAGCCTCCATTCTGCCGATCGCGTCCTTGAGGTGCTTGCGAAGAGTCCTTTCGCCAACGACAATCCCCGCCTTTCCAATGTTGGCGCAAAAAATAGAAACCTCGTCAGCGCCACCGGCCTTTGCTGCAACCCTGTTCTGCTCAGCCTTCGAATCAAGCAAGTAGTGATAAAGGAGAGCGCCCAACAGAGCATCGCCCAGCACTCGTAATGATTTCGGATTTTCCTCCAGCCCCCGAGCGGCGCCATTAGTCGTAGGCGACATGAGCCGAGGATCGAATTGACCTATTTTTGTTTTCTTCGCCCATGCGATGTATTTTTTTCGCTCCGAGACACGGTCGAGCGCGCCGGCTTTGATCGCCCGTTCGATAACTTGCCTGCGCTCGAAATAGCGATCGACGAAATCAGATCCCTCAATGGCTCCTAAGGTCTTGTCATTTACCTTGCGAGGGTCTTTGTCGAACGACAAAGCGGCTGCTTCTTCCGCCGTCCAGTAATGCTGCTCTGACCAATATCCATAATCAACTGCAGCCGAAGGACGGTTAAAAAACCTCAACCGGTCATATTTCTCGGAATCAGCTTTGCGTTCCTGTGCATCGCGTTCAATTTGTTCTCTGTAACGTCGGTCCAGCTCCTCCTTGTCCAAGGTGTCTAACTCGGTTTCGTAATCTCTAACCTTATCGATACAGGCGCTTGCATATTGGAGGTGCTCGCCGCTATTCTTGTCGAACTTTCTTGCACGAGCAATCATGCGTTCGTGGTAAGATGTAATCGCCTCCGTCCCGAGCCGAAATTGTCTCGCATATTTTGCCCAAAGTACCGAAATCGGCATTCTGTTCGGCTCGTCCTCTTCCACGCCGCGCAGGTGTATCCTAATGGCGCTTATCATGCCGGGCGGAAAGAACGTAAATCGGCGCTTTAAAAGGTAAGTTTTCTGTTGAAAGGACTCGAGCGAGGGCAACCCCTTAAGAGGCGGCAGGTGAAGACCGGTAGGAGAAATTCGCATGGTCTGCTCCGTGCAAACAATATTCGTTCCAATCTTCCATCAGTGAGCGTCGTTTTTCAAATAGGTCCCCACGACGGTAAGCCGCTTCAACCTTATTGCCGACTATGTGGGCCAGAGCCATTTCGCATAATTCTCGCGAGTAGTTTGTGCATTCGGCGGCCCAGTCCCTGAATGAAGATCGAAAGCCGTGGACGGTGAAGGGCACGTCCATTCTCCGCAGCATCATATTAAAGGCCATGTTCGACATTGGACCAATAAACGTTCGACCCGGAAAAAGGTACTCACTCCCTGCGCCGAGCAGCTGGCTCCGTCCAAGAATTTCTAAGCACCGACTGCTCAGCGGCACTCGATGAGCTCTACCTGCTTTCATTCGATCGGCCGGTATCGTCCAAACTTGTCCAGATTCGTCGATCTCCCGCCATTTTGCGCCCAGCACCTCGCCTGTGCGCGTTGCGGTGAGGATCAGGAACTCCAGCGCCAGACGCGTAATTTCCCCCTGGTCGGCTGCGCCTTGCAGTCGCGCAACAAAGGCGGGAACCTTAGCAAATGGCATGGCGGCATGGTGCTCATTCCGATCGCGCTGCTTGGGTAGCCCCTTGGCGACTCCTTCGACGGGGTTGTCGCCAGTCCGATATCCGGCCGCCTTGGCCCAGCTCAATACCGTGCCAATCCGCTGTCGAACGCGGCGTGCGGTTTCTGGCTTCGACAGCCAGATCGGCGAGAGGACGCGTAGGACGTGGGGACTGTCGATCTCGTTGACCGGCATGTCGCCGATCGCTGGAAATGCATATTGCCGCAGCGTGTTCATCCATTGCAATGCGTGCTTTGAGTTTTTCCAACTCGGCAGGTGCTCATCAAAGACTTTCTGGGCCGCCTCTCTGAACATCGGCGCTTTCGCCTCCGCCTGCCGCCGTTTGTCAGCAAGAGGATCGCCGCCCTCACGCGCGCGTTTCCGGTAGCTGAGCGCCTTTTCCCGCGCCTCGGCCAGCGAAACGAGGCTGGTTCCTCCGAGCCCAATGTCACGCCGGCGACCCTGCACGACGGTTCGCAACATCCATCTCTTTGCGCCTGATGGATCGACGACCAGATAAAGGCCATTTCCATCAGCGTAACGGCCCGGTTCTTTCAAAGATCGAATCTTAAGCGCGGTCAGAGCCTTTTCTGGATGCTTCCCACGCTTTGGCATGCCTCCGCCCAATCCACACACCCCACATTTTTACCCACATCCTATTCCGGCTTTAATAGGACAGCAACAATCTTGACTGGACAACGATATATCCGTAAATTCAACCAAAGCAGATGCTTGTGAGATTAACCTGGACTAGCCTGGAATATGGGGGTGGCGGACGCCCCCTCCGCCAGTCCTATCGTTGTCCAGTCTGAAGACATAGGTGACAGTCTGTTCCTAGGGCATGGTGACAACCTCGGGCTGAACGGCGGCTGCTGTCGCAAACGCATTGGCGAAGCGTACCGGCAAGCGCACCCGCGATTTTTGCGTCAGACGCGTGATTCTCCTGCCGCGTCGACGGGTTTCGTCCGAATAGTTGGCGGCATGGCGATCTGATCAAATGAGCGAGTCTTTTAGCGACAATGAGCTGCGCTCGATGGCGTTCGACTGGCTTCAAGAAGGACGAGGCGTCGCGATTGCGACCGTCATCGAAACTTGGGGCTCCGCGCCGCGCCGCTCTGGAAGTCATTTGATCGTCGATCAAGAAGGACATTTCGCCGGGTCCGTATCCGGCGGTTGTGTCGAGGCCGAAGTCATCGTCGCCGCAACGGAATGCATTGAAAGCGGCGCGCCAAAAATCCTCGAATTTGGCGTGGAAGATGAAACCGCCTGGCGCATCGGCCTACCCTGCGGCGGGCGCATCCGCGTCTATGTCGAAAAGGTCTCTTGATGCGGCGCGAACTTCTCGCGGCAATGAAATTTGAGACCGACGCGCGGCGCGCTTCCGTGCTTGTCACAGATGTTGCGGATGGGGCGCAATTTCTGCTGCTGGCGTCGTCGGAGCCGAAAAACTCGGTGGAGGTTGCTGCGCGACAGGCGCTTCTCGACGGCGAGAGCCGGATGGCGCTTGTCGAGGGGCGCGAATATTTTTTTACGGTGGCGTGGCCCGCGCCTCGGCTCGTCATTGTCGGAGCGTCCCATGTGAGCCAAGCGCTTGCGGCATTAAGCGTGACCGCCGGCTTCGATGTGGCGATCGTTGATCCGCGCAAGGCTTTCGCCTCCGAGCGCCGATTTCCAGGGGTCAATCTCGTCGCGCAATGGCCGCAGGACGCATTCAAACAGGCGCCCTTAGACCCGTTTTGCGCGGTTGCGCTGCTTGCTCATGTTCCCAGTATCGATGATCCGGCGCTCTTGGAGGCGCTCGACGCGGGCTGTTTCTATATCGGCGCGCTTGGCTCCAAGAAAACGCGCGACGCACGTATGAAGCGGCTAGCGGCCGCTGGTCGCCAGTCCGAGGCCGATCGGATTCACGCGCCTATTGGGCTTGATATCGGCGCGAGAACGCCGGCGGAGATTGCTGTCGCCATCCTTGCCGAGATTGTCAGCGTGATGCGCCGCGGAGGCGCGAGGCGCCGATGAGCGTCGCTGGCGTTATCCTCGCGGCCGGACGATCGACTCGCTTTGATCCTTCGAGCGAGCAGCCAACGAAACTTGTCGCCTTGTTGCGCGATGAACCCATTGTGCGTCGCGTCGCCAATATTGCTCTCGAGGCAGGCGTGTATCCGCTCATCGCCGTAACCGGGCATGCGCGAGAAGCCGTCGAATCGGCGCTTGCAGGATTGGAGATCCAATTTGTCCATAATCAGCAGTATTACGCGGGGCTTTCGACATCCCTTAAAGCGGGTCTGGCGGCAGTTCCCTGCGCCGCTTCTGGCGCACTGGTCATGCTGGGGGATATGCCATTCATAAAGCCGGAAACAATACGGAAACTGATTGCCGCGCTCGAGGCAAGGACAGGTAACCCGATTGCGATCGTGCCGAGCTTCAATGACGCTTGGGGCAATCCAGTTCTGCTATCGTCGGCTCTCTATGATCAGGTCATGTCGCTTCAGGGCGATGAAGGGGCGCGTGCATTGCTCTTAAAGTCTCGCGACTCCGTCATTGAAGTTCCCGTTGATGACGACGGCGTGCTGGCCGACATCGACCGGCAACAACAATTACAACGGAACGCCGATTAGAAGATGCACATCCCGGGCGTGAAAGAGTCCTTGGGCGAGTCGCTCATTTCAGGACAGCCGCTTTCAAAATGCCGTCGGCGTCCGTCAACCATACAGCGTCGTCCTCCTTAAGGCGCAATAGCACGCGCCGCAGCGCCGAAGCTCCATCAGGCGTGCCGACGACAAAAGGGTGAATCCCGATGACCACCGTCGTGGCGCCTCGCGCGGAGTCGGCGCGGGCCTCATTGGCCAGCTCCGACACATAATCCAACCAGAGCGTCTCGATCTCTCTGACGGTCTTCATCCGTGCAAGATACTGGCCCATGTCGACAGTTACGGTCGGATAGGGCAACAAGATCAGCGAACCTTCCGGGGTCTTCAAACGTGAAATAATGTCCGAGTCCATTTGATCGAGCGTGTAAGCGACGCCCTCGGCGACCATCGCCCGCATCGTGTCGCGATTGGCATAGACGCTCGGACTCGACCAGCCAGTCGGCCGGACGCCGGTGGCTTCGGCGATGAGATTCAATGTTTGGCGAATGTAGGCTCTCTGCTCGGCCATCCCACTGCGCAATGGCAGCATGTGGCTCGTGTTGTTCATGCCGTGAGCGACGATGGGCGCGTTCGGCAGCGCCGAACGAAGCTCCTTCCATACCGATGGGTGCTTACCGGGAAATTCCGCATTCAGCGCTATGGTAAGCGGTGCATGAAGTTCTTGAAATAGCCGGCCGACACGAACAATGCCCCAGTCAATCGCGTATTGACGGAAGGCCTCGTTCACGAGGTCCGGCTTGCGGGACGCAAGATCCGGGCGGAAGATCGGACCTTGGCCGAAGCCGAACTCCTCCACGAAGAGCGCAAAGCTGACCGCGACCTTTTTGCCGGAGGGCCAAGCGGCGATGTGGATCGTTTCGCGCGCGAAGCCGGTTACGTGGTCGATTCCGTCTTGCGCGCTGCTGTCAAAGGGAAGCAGAACGGCAAGAAATAGCGCAACTCCCGCGACAAAACGAGGTTCAGGAGCCCTTCGCGCCGTGATCCTGGCGACAGGATTCACCTTCACGGAAGGTCGCTCAAGCTCTTAGGGCCGGGCCCTGGCATGATCAGCGTCGGCCATTGACGCGAGCCGAACGGCACTTGCGGCGGCAGGACCACATCCATCTTGCGCTTCGCGTCTTCGTCGATGATCGCTTGACGCGCGTCTCCGCCCATCAATTCGTAATCCATGAGATGGTAGTCGCCGAAGAAGGCGGCGCCCACGGATCGGTCGGCGATAATGCGCGTGAGCGACTCGAGCATATCGTCGGGCGTCGTGGTGAATGATATTGTCTCGATCAGCATCAAGCGATCATTGATGGCGTCAGGTCCGAAAAACTGCGCGAGCACGCTAAACAGGACGTTGTTCTGGCGGGCCACGTAGATCGTATTGCTGGCCGCGTAGGTCTTGTCCCAATCGGCGCCAAGCATCTCTTTCCAACCGCCGATGACATCCATCCAATGGGCGACCTGGGTTTGCGCCGCCCAAGCGATATTTTTCTTCAAAAGCGGCGATTGCTTCTTGGCGAATTTCTGCAGGCCTTCCGCTGAGATCGCGTTATTCTTCAGGCACTCGTCCATGAATGCGATGTTGTTCTGCAGAATGCTTCGGTTGTTTGGCCGCCAGTCTTTTTGCATGCCGCTCGCATCAAGCGTGTCGAGCGCGGATTGCATGCGGCTCCTATATGCCGCCAATGCGCCACGCCATGTCGTGTCCTTGGGACTGCTCAGATAGGGAACGACGACTTCGGCCAACGCCATGGTGCTGTGGCCAACCGATTTCAGCAATTGATAGACGATCGGCGCCTGCGGCGCCTCGATCGGCGCCATGCCGGGGCGATAAAGGATAAATCGTCCGCCAGCGCCGGAAAACAGTCCGAGGATAACCGGATGCTTGGCGAGGATGTTTTTCTTGAAGATCTGCGCGGCGTCGCCGTAGAGCTGGAACATCGACGTGTTCAGCTGCAGCACATTCTTGTTTGCGATTTCGGCGGGACTGGCAGTCTCGACGGCGACAAGCTCTTTGAAATAGGTTGGCAACTCCGCAGCGCGACTGGGCGAGACCGATAGTCCAAAGACGACAACCGACGACAGCAGCGTGCAGAGACCGCTTGTCGTGAGCGTGATGGGTTTCATGAGAATCTCCATTAGAAGAGAACAGCAAGGGCGCGGCGCGAACGGCCAAGTGTTTCGACGATAGAACCGGCGGCGGCGCGTGATCGCTTCACCGGAAGGTGCGCCGGTTCGCATGTCCATGTCTTCCGCTATTTCGGGCATACGGCCCCAGTGTTGATCCAGGCTTCGACGAGAGCGCCCGCCTCCTTCTGCGTTCCCGGCGCGGGCTGGCGGCCGAATCCGGGTGACCAAGCCCAGCCTACGAGCTTGTCCCCGCCAATGTGACGCGTAAGTGCGTCCAGCGAGCGGCCGCCATTGCGCGCCTGATCTTTGATCTGCGCACAGATCTCACCGAGCGTTTTGCCTTCCCAGCCCATCTCACGCGGCGCGAGACGCCATTCCGGGTTACCGGGAACGCGGCCGGGCTCGAAATTGGCGTCCTGATGGCAGATGGGACAGCGCATGGCCGCGAGGCCACGGCCATCCGATCCGCGTTCCACCGGCGGTTGATGAATCCGACCCAATTCACCCTGGTGCGGGCGATCGCCGGCGGGATGGCAATTGACGCAGCGCGGACTGGTCAGGACTTTGCCGAGTTCGGTAAACAATGCCGCAGACCGCGTCGCGGCGTCGCCGATGCCGGCAAATGTTTCTGGAGTTGCGAGCGTCGCAGATCGGCTGTCGCACGTCACGCATGTCGTCAGTCCCACGACCGCTGCGAGAACCGCAAATTTCATCTTCGGTCCCCCTCCTGCGCCCGCACCCATGCGAACGCCGTTTCGCTACGTCAGATATCGTCCTGGATCGGCGAGAATGACGTCGCGCACAGCCTCATGATATTTGATGTAGCCCGTGCACCGGCACAAATGTCCGTCAAACGCGTCAGCGATCGTTTTCTCGAGATCGGCGCGCGTCACCGGCGTCTTCGTCAGACGCTCAAGCAGAACCTGTCCCTCGTTCAAGAAGCCGGCCGTGCAATAGCCACATTGGAACGCGAAATGTTCGATGAACGATTTTTGCAGCGCAGTGAGCTCGCCGTTCGTCGCATGGCCTTCCACGGTCCGAATGGATTTCCCATTGAAGCTCGCCGCCGGAACGATACAGGTCGGGCTCGTGTGGCTCGTCCCGTCCGGATCGTCGATGATCACTGCGCAACTGAGGCACTGGCCGGCGCCGCAGCCAAATTTGGTGCCGGTTAGTCCAAGCCGCTCCCGCAAGAAATCATTCATGGTCAATTCGTCGCGCACCTTCACCGGCCCATATGCGCGTCCATTGATCTTCACGCTGACAGTCGTCACGCGAGCGCCCCCTTGAGCATTTGCTGAGTCACCGGCAAGGCGCGGAAGCGCCGCCCCGTCGCGTCGAAGATCGCGTTTAACAGCGCCGGAACAATGGGAATCATAACGACTTCCGCCATGCCCTTTGGCGGATCGTTTGGAAGCGGAGGCAGCACTTCGATCTCGAGTCCTTGCAAAGGCAGGTCCGACCCGCGCGCGATCAGGTACTGCCCGAGATTCCATTGCCCGTTGCCGGGTCCGTCTTCATAAAGCGGCAGCGATTCGAGGAGCGCGTAGCCCACGCCCATCGCGAAACCGCCCTGTGCTTGGCCCAGTACGATTTCGGGCGTCAGCGCTCGACCACATTCGAGGACAGAATATGCTCTGGCGATGCGCAAGGCGCCGGTGGCGTGCTCGATCTCAACGCGGACCAGCGCGCCGCACAGGGAGGTGTAGGAGGTCCCGAACCGATTGAACACGGTGGGCGGGTATTGGACATTGGCGCGATCTAGGCGAACGAATTTTCCGGCGCCTTTTCGCACGGCCAGCGCATCAATTTCAGCCGTCCACTCTTGTTCGCCGATCGCAAACGTCGCTTTCGCCCATGACCAGCGAGAGAAGCTGTGCGCCATCGCCGCTGTCACGCCTTTGCGCGCATGGGCCTTTGTCGCGATCTCCGACAGGGGCAAGGGCCTTAAGTCCGACATAAGGAGGCGCCCCTGCTCCCAATGCGCGGCCTCCCATTTCGCGGCTCTTGGATCGGTTGAAGCGATGCCCCACAGTTCGAGCGCCGCGGGCCACAAGCCGAACCGGAATATGACGCGGGCCGCTTCGGACGCCGAATGAGTCCCGACGTGTGCGCCAATCGAGGAACTTGTAGGAACGCTGATGGTCGGAACCCAACGCGGATCGCGCTGTAGGAGGTTCTGCGTCGCCTGGTCGATAGTGTAAGGATCGCCGGAGGTGACGAGGCCCAGCGCCGAGAAGCGATCGACTTCCGCGACCGCGACTTCGTCGGCCACCGCGCCGAGATGGGCCGCCACCCGGTTCGCGAGCGCCGTGCCTATGCCGTTACCCATTTCGACGTGATCGCAGTGGATCGAGATCCGGCCCTTCGGGTCGATCTCCACTGACGACATTGCACTGTCGGCTCCACTGCCATAATCCTTGGTGACGCAAGCCACGCCCGTGCCGACAATTCTCCCTGCGCGCTGACCAAGCGCTTTCTCTTCGGCGCGTTGCCGCCAGATCGCATGCTTTTCCAGTCGGTCCAAGATCTCGGGCGTACGAACCACGACGTCATAGGTGTTTCCCGCCATTGTCCGACCGCCGGTCTTCAGCGCATTGCGTCGGCGGAACTCGATCGGATCGATCGCCAGCGCCGAAGCCGCCTCGTCGATCAACACTTCCAGCGCCGTCATCGTCTGCAGCGTGCCATAGCCCCGCATCGACCCTGCCGTCACGGCGCGCGAATGCAGAGCGACTGTGGTGACGTCGACTTTTGGAACATCGTAGATGCCTATCGCGGCGTTTGCGGAAACCGCCGCGACGCTGGCTGAAAAATTGGCGAGGCCGCCGCCATCTAAAACATGGTCAGCGGCGAATGCGGAAATTTTGCCTGTAGCTCGGTCAATCCCCATCCGTGTGCGCATCTTGAACGCATGCCGCTTAATTCCCGCCTGGAACTGCTGATAGCGATCATGAGCGAGCCGCACGGGGCGACCGGGAAAAAACATCGCCGCCAGCGCAACGTAAAGAGGGAATGGCGTGTGGTCGCGTCCGCCAAATCCGCCGCCGATATATGCGAAATGCGCGTTGATATGCGCCGGCTTGAAATTGGCGCGCGCGCTGCCCAGCAGAGTTGCGACCGAAGTTGCGGCGTCGTACGGCGACTGCACGCCGAGCACGAGTTCGAGGTTCTTGCGATCGGCGTCATACCAGGCAAGACCGCATTCCGGCTCGAGAAACATTGGGTCAATGGATTGAGTCTCGAATTCGCGGTCGAGAACGAGAAGAGTTGGATTGTCGGCCTCAAGTTCCGCGCGGATCTGTTCGCCGTAGGTTGCCGTTTTGGCGTAGGCGGCCCCTGTCGGCACGGGGAGCCGCGCCCATACTGGGCCGCCCCCGTCTTGAAAGAACCCTGGACTGACCCAGCCATCCTTGACCGGCGAATACACGTCGGGCGCGTCGGGCGACGCGCCGGCGACGCGCGTGAATCGAAACGCGCCGTAGCCGCGCTCGACGACGGGACCCGTTTCCGCGCCAAATTTCAGAAGCGTCTCGTTGCGTAACGCGAGCCGCGCCTGATCGAAATCATCGAAGCTTTCATAAATCAACAGAGCGACGGGCTGGCCCAGATATAAGGGCGTCTTGCCGACCGGGCAGAAGAGATCGCCGGAATAAAATTTGGGAACGCGAGCGCCGATCCGCGTAAGGTCAGCAGCTGTAACCACCAAGGAGGGTTTCAAAGCGCCGCTCAAGCGCGCGAGATCGATGCCCTCGTAAAGATGCGTGGCGTTCGCTGTCCGAATGAGCATGGCGTGCGCGGTATGCGCCGGCCACCCCGGGAGATCGGCGGCGCGGAAATCGGACGCGTAGAGCTTGGCCCCTGTTACTTTGGCGACGCCATCTATCCGACCAACGCCGGCAGCGGCCGGATTCCAGCGTTGTCTCCCAGGCAGCGTCTCGCGCGCCGCGAACGTCGGTTCATTAGCCGACGCCAGACGCGACATGCTGAGCGCGATGCCGGTCGCGGTGACCCATTTAGCGAACTCCCGTCGCGAAGCCTTCACGAGCTGACCTCATAGCTTCCGCCTCCTCGGCCATGGTCATCCATAATCGCCCATTTGGATAGGGAAAGATCGCCGTCAAGATCAAACCTGCTTGGCCTAATTCTTCCAGACATTGACCTGCCCATGAGAAACTCCTCCCGGAGCAAGTCCATTCTTGACTGCCTAAGAATAGAGTTTGCGGGACCACGTGAGGGATGAAGGGCTGGGCGCGCGATAGGAAGGGTGCATCGCGATCCGAAATTTATTGTCGATCGCCGCGCCCCATGTGGCGGATCGTCACCTTAGTATCATCACCGATCCTCCATTTTTTTCCTCGCGCGTCAAGGATGTCGTCACCTTGTCAAACGTTGGACGCGAATGCAGGCGTTTACAGCTTAACACGCTGAACTCGCGCGAAAGCAGCGTTGACTTCTCTCCTCAGCTGCAGTGACCCGTCGCATCGCTCCGAGCGCTGTGCGTTTCGGCGCGAAGCCGGCGATGCTTTGATCGGCGGATCAAGTGTCGTTGCACATTGCGAACCGCACTGTCCGTGTTCGCGGAGCGGTACTACGTCTCGTTGGATGGCGGATACGATGTCAAAATTATCGGCGCCGCGCAGGACGTCGAGAGATTCCAGCGCCGGGGCGTTGTCAAGTTTTGTTGTTAAAGAGCGACGATAGTGGCGGCCATGGGCAGTGACGGTCCGCGTCTGCTGCGAGTCGCCCATATTCCTTTTGCGCCGCCAATTTGGCCGTTCCCTCTTCGTCTGTGGCCCGTCTTTCGTGCGCTTCGCCACCGCCCGAAGAACGTTCGCATCAAAGTCTTCCGCATTCCAATCGCAGCCACCATGGCGAACTTCCTCCCGTTCGCCGATTCGAATCAGAAGCCGCCCGATACGGGAATCCGCTGCTCGTCTCTGCCTAAGCGCGGATTGGTTTTAGCGGCTGTTCACGGGCTCGTCACGCAGAGCCGCAAGACTGGATTTGGTCCAATGTGTCGAGGCCGGGGCTTCAATTCACCACCAAACCAGGATTCCAAACATGAAGGGCATTACCCACCCGAAGAATGACATCGCGCTAAGCCCCGCGGGCGGCGAGCATATCTGCGACATCATCGAGCGCGTCAGCGTCGACCGCCGCAGCTTCCTGCACAGCGCGGTCAGCTCGGCCGCGCTGGCCTCGGTCGGCGGCATTACGCTGGGCGGCCTCGTCAGCACCGTACATGCCGCGCCGATCCCCGCCAGCTTCCGGGGCCCGGGCATCGGCTTCGACAGCATCCCGGCCGAGACTCGCCGCCGCAACGTGGAGGTGCATCGCGGCTCGGCCGAGGCCGTACTGGACCGCGTCACCGTGCCGGCCGGTTACAAGGCCGAGGTGTTCGTCGCCTGGGGCGACCCGATCATGCCGGGCGCAACGCCTTTCATCGGCGACGCCAGCGAAACGGCGGCCCAACAGGCCCGGCAGTTCGGCATGCACAACGATGGCATGCACTTCTTCCCGCTGCGGGAACCCGGTTTCAGCGCGTTCGGTGGCGGCGTTAGCAGCGAGCGCGGCGTCCTGTGCGTCAACAACGAATACACGCACGAAGACATCCTGTTCACCAAGGGGCAGGAACTCGGCGCCAATTACACCATCGACAAGACCCGCAAGTCGCAGAACGCGCACGGCGTATCCATCCTCGAGGCGCGGCGCGTAGCCGGCAAGTGGACGGTGGTCAAGAACTCGCCCTACGGCCGTCGCATCACAGCCAACACGCCGTGCAGAATCTCGGGCCCGGCCGCCGGCCACTCGCTGATGCAGGCCAAGGCCTACAACATCAGCGACACCGCGACCACGCCCACCGGGGGCGCCACCGACGGCCGCAGCTGCTTCGGCACGGTCAACAACTGCGCCCACGGCATCACACCCTGGGGAACTTACCTCACGTGCGAAGAGAACTGGAACGGCAACTTCAGCAGCGACCTGCCGGTCGACCAGTCGGCCGCCACCGAGATCGGCAAGCTCAACCGCCGCTATGGCGTGAGCAAGGACGGCTTCTCCGTGTATAACTGGCACAAGAACGACGAACGCTTCGACCCGGCCAAGAACCCCAAAGAGCCGCACCTGTTCGGCTGGGTGGTGGAGATCGACCCGTTCGCGCCGAATTCCCAGCCGGTCAAGCGCACGGCGCTGGGCCGCTTCAAACACGAAAGCGCGCAGTACGTGGTCGACGCGGCCAATAACGTCGCCTTCTACATGGGCGACGACGAGCGCAACGAATACATCTACAAGTTTGTCTGCGCCGGCAAGTTCGACCCCGTCAACCTAGCCGCCAACCGCGACCTGCTGGACAACGGCACGCTTTACGTTGCGCGCTTCGACGCGAACCTGCAAGGCAAGTGGATCGCGCTGGCGCCGGGCACCACCGGCCTAGATGGCAAAGCGCTGCGCAACAACCCCAACTTCAGCGGCGCCAATGACGCCGAGGTGCTGGCCAAGATCCTGATCAAGACGCGCATGGCCGCCGACGCCGTGGGCGCCACGCAGATGGACCGCCCCGAGTGGACCGGCGCGCGCCCGCGCATCTCGGGCCAAGACGAAATTGAAATCTACTGCACGCTCACCAACAACAACCGCCGCGGCGGTGGCGGGACGGACAACTCGACCACCTCCAACAACCCCGACGGCTCTACGCTTGCCGCTTCGGCCCGCCCGCCGTTCGACGCCGCCAATCCGCGCCCCGACAACGACTTCGGCCACATCATCCGCTGGCGCGAGACCGGCAAGCTCGTCACCGCCACCACCTTCGGCTGGGGCATCTTCGTGCAGTGCGGTGATTCGATCACCACCAAGACCCTGGCAGGCAACTACACGCCGAACCCGGCCTTCGGCGTCGGCCCTGCCAATTACGTCGGCAACATCGTCGACGTCCCTGCGGGCAGCGCCGACTTCGGCGCCCCAGACGGCCTGTGGTTCGACTATTTCGGCCGTCTATGGGTGCAGACCGACCAGGTCGGCGACGGTTCGGGCGACTTCATCAACATCGGCGCGAACTGCATGGTTTGCGCTGATCCGAACACCGGCGAGGTGCGCCGCTTCCTGACCGGCCCGAATCGCTGCGAAGTGACTGGCGTGACCATGACTCCGGACGGCAAGACCATGTTCGTGGGCGTGCAGCACCCGGGCGAGGATTCGCGGGCGAATGCCCCGACCTTGTACTCGAACTGGCCGCAGAACCAGTGGACCGTCGAGTCCGACGGCGTCACGGCGCTCCCCGCGGGCCGCCCCCGCTCAGCCGTTGTTGTGATCACCAAGAACGACGGTGGCGTCATCGGCAGCTGAGCGCGCCGCCCATCCAACACGGTGGCGCGAAGGCCTTCACGGTGGTCTGCGCCACCGCGACCTTCGCGCTCACCGTCGGGCTGATCACTTTTTTAAGGCTGTGACGACCTGCTGTACGAGGGAATACATGCCAACGGCGGAGAGAATCCCTGCCGCCGGGGCCGGTAAAACCAGGCCAGTTGGGAGGGAACGCCGTGGCCGCCCGAAACGACGCGGCTCAATCAGCTGATCTTTCTGCAGACGGTGAATTGGCTGCCGGAGCGCGAACGCGATCGGTTGCGCTTCGAATTTCGAACTGAAGCGACTGAATCTTGCCGCCTGAATGACGGCGACGGCGCCGAATCAGCCGCCGGGGAATTTGCTGAAAAATCGTGATCCGGCTTCGCTCGCGCCGGCAAAGCCGTTCGGCGAATCGTCTCGCGTGAGTGCGGCGGCTCGGCGCTAAAAGCGGACCTCGCGCCAATCTCGTTAGCCGGTCTGAAACCACAGCGCTGGGCGCGGTCCGCCGCGCGCATTTCCTGCCGCGCCGAGACCAGATACAAAGCGAAGGAGTGGCGTCTTTTCGCTCGCGCGCGCCAAAAAATACGCGCCAGTTCAGTCGGTCTTGTAAAAAATCCAGCGCAAAGGGAATGGCGTGATCCAGCGGTTCATATGGCTTGCTCTCGGCTATTGGAAAGGCCAAACGCAACGCGCCGCGTGGTTTCTGTCAGTCGGATTTCTCATATGCCTTATCGTCAACACTTACATGGCGCTGGCGGTCAACCGTTGGACCAAGAGCTTTTTCGACGCGCTTCAGACTCATGAAGTCGATGAAGTGATTCAGGGAATTATTCGACTCGCCGTCCTGGCCATCGGCGTCGGTCTTGCTTCAATTGCGACAACTCAGTTTCGCATGAGACTTCAGGTGGGTTGGCGACTATGGCTCGCAGCATCGCTCATTGAAAAATGGCTGGTGAGCGAATCTCGCCTAGCATGCGCGATATCGCCAGCCATCGATAATCCTGAGGCGCGCATCGCCGATGATGGTCGGCTAGCGATCGAGCTTCTCGTCGATCTTGCCGGCGGCGTCATCAATATTTTTTTGGTGTCGGCCGCCTTTATCGTCGTTCTGTGGCAGGCCGGCGGATCATATGAGTTTTTCGGCGTCGTCATCCCCGGTTATCTGGTGCTCGCGGTCTTCGTCTATTCCGTTCTGACCTCGTTCGGCATGTGGCTGCTGGGACGGCCGCTGGTGGCGAGCGTCGAAGAAAAGGCGGCGGCGGAGGGGAACTTCCGTTATGCGCTAACGCGCGCGCGTCACGAGTTCGAATCCCTCGCGATCGTCGACGTTGACGAAGACGTGGTTCGTGATGTTGGCGATTACCTGCGTCACCCTGTCGTGAAGCAGGTTTCGACGCTGCCAAATCAGACGCCCGAAGCCGACGCCAGGAGCGGGAATCCCTTCGACAGATTTCTCGTATTGCTCGCAAAGACCTGGGGAGATGTCATCCAGGGACAGACCAAGATCGTTTTTTTAACGCATGCAAACAATCTTTTGGCGCCTGCGGTCCCCCTCCTACTCGGCGCGCCGAAATATCTTGCCGGCGATTTGACGCTCGGAGATCTGATGCAGGCCGCCGCAGCCTTTTTGCAGGTGCAGCTTTCCCTCAATTGGCTCGCCGACAACGCCCTGAGCATCGCAAACTGGTCAGCGTCGGCGCGGCGCGTCGCGGCGCTTGATGTGGCGATCGACTCGCCGTTGGGCGAATAGCGCGCGGCGCTTGCATGAGGCGCGTGGCGGCGATGGCGAAGACATTCGAGCGCGCGCTTCTGAGCTTCCGCCTGAGCGCGACGGCGCCAGATTATGGTCGCTTCGAGCTCTTCGACGCAGCCGCGCTCTCGGCCGGCGTGGCGGCGGTCGCCAATTCTTCTTCCATGTCCGCCGGCGCGACCGCTTGGGACGCGACCGCCGGCGCCGGCCTGACGAATGGGTTGGCGCGCATGGACGCGTGGCGACGCGGCGGCGACCGCACGAACTCAATGACCGTAAAAACGGCAGCGCATTTGGGGCAGAGAATAGGCGTGCGGCCAAGGTCGAAAAAAGGCGTGTTGCAACTGAGGCACCGGCGTTTTTCGCCGAGTTCCGCTTTTGCCATTGACTTTGTTCCTTTCAAAGCCTTGCAAAGCGCGCAAAGCTTTTTGTTGAATCGACGCCTCTCGCCGCCGCCGCGGACGAACTCCCGCGGCGCCGGTCTTCACGCGCTGCTCGGCGCGATGAACAGCGTCGACTTGCAAGAAGCTGCAATTTAGAGAAGTCAGGCGCGCTGACGCGCCCGTGTTCGCCGAAATCGTTCGGCGGAAGCCTACTTTGAACATGCGCGTTCAGCGAGCGGAATACAAGGCGACGTCCAGGATTTTCCGGCGGGAGCGAGCGGAAGCCGGGCCGGTCGCAAGCAATATTCACGACATGCGGTGGCCAGGAGGAATCATGAGCCGGCTTCGCTTGCACCGGGAAAGCCATCTCGTCCAGCGCATCGGCTGGCTGAGGGCGGCGGTGCTCGGCGCCAATGACGGCATCGTCTCGACCGCGAGCCTGATCGTCGGCGTCGCCGCCGCGGCGGCGACGCGCGAGGATGTGCTGATCGCTGGGGCCGCCGGATTGGTCGCCGGCGCCATGTCGATGGCGGCGGGCGAATATGTTTCGGTCAGCTCTCAGGCCGACGCCGAACGGGCCGACCTCGCGCGCGAGCACAAGGAACTGAGCGATCATGCGGAAAGCGAATGGGAAGAGCTTGCGCAAATCTACGTCGAGCGTGGCGTCGACCTCGACCTCGCGCGGCGCGTCGCCGCGCAGCTGATGGAGAAGGACGCGCTGAGCGCCCACGCGCGCGACGAACTGGGAATTTCGGAAATCCTCGCGGCAAGGCCGGCGCAAGCGGCGTTGACGTCGGCCCTGACATTCGCCGCCGGCGCCGGTTTGCCGCTTCTCGCCGTATGGATTTCGCCGCGAGATTTGGTCGTCCCCGTCGTCTCGGCCGCGTCTTTAGGATTCCTCGCGCTTCTCGGCGCAATCGGCGCGCGAGCCGGCGGCGCCGCGATTCTTCGCGCCACGGCGCGGGTCATGGTCTGGGGCGCGCTGGCGCTGGCGCTGACGGCGAGCGTGGGCAAGATTTTCGGCATGGCCGTTTGACGCGCGCGACGAAAGAAGGCCCTCGATACGGCCGATGCAGGACTGGATTTTGGGAAGGGAGCAACAGATGATTCGCTTGGCGATTGTCGCGATGTTCGGCGTTGCATTGATGGCGAGCGGCGCCTCTTGTGCTGAGGAGCGCGCGTCCGCCGAGGTCGTGACCGAAATCGCCAGGACGACCAAAACCGCCACGGGGCAGCCGATCGCTCCGCCGCAGGGTCCGCTCGAGGTCGTGGCTTCGATTTATACTTTGGCGCCCGGCGTCAAACTGCCGGAGCACAAGCATCCCTATCAGCGCTATGCTTATGTTCTTGAAGGCGAGCTGAAGGTCCAGCAGGCGGATTCCCCGCCGCGGCTTTACCGCGCCGGCGACTTCATCGTCGAAAGCGTCGATGGTTGGCATTTCGGCGCGACGGCCGGGACCGTTCCGGTCAGACTGCTGGTCATCGACCAAGCGCCGCCCGGCGGCGTCATCACCATTAATCGGCCGTAGATCACGCCTCGCGCCGAAAGGCGCCCTGCCGGGGGCAAGCCTGAAGGCGGCGCGCTCTAGCGCAGTTTGATCGTCAGATCGGTGCCGACGGCGCCGGTCTCGCTGCTGACCGGCTGATCCGAGATAATGAGCGAAGCGCCCGTCCAAAGCCGCTCGGCGATGCGGTCGCGCACGTCCTTGGGGATGTCGACGCGCTCCAAAGCCTCGGTCGGGCTCGCGGGGCTGCGCACCGTCCAAGACATGCCGGTATCGGCGGAGGCGGTCTTTCTGCTTCCCGTCGGCTCATCGCCGGAGCGGGCCGGCATCGAGACGACGTGCCATTTGAGCGATTTCCCATCGTCGCCGGCGGCCGTCGCCACATAAAGATGCGATCCGAGCGGCGTATTCGGGTCCTTTATGTCGATCGGCGCGTCGAACAGCGGCGCCAGCGCCTGGCGCACATAGATGCGCCGTTCCTTCTTGCTGATCAGCATCGAAATGGGCGCCGCGCGCCGTTCGGCTTCCCGTTGAGCGACAACCGCCGCAGCCGCCGCAGTTCTCACGGCGTCCAGGCGGCGATCGGCGTCGGCGAATTCGGAATCCTTGGCGGCCGAGGCTGTTTTCGCCTGTTCAAGTCTCGCCATGGCGTCGGTAAGAACGGCGTCGGCGTTCGTCTTCGTCAACAGCGCCGCGTCCTGTATCAGCAACGCTTTTCCGTAGGCTCTCGTCAGGCGGTCGGCGTTGGCCTTGGCCGGCGCGTCGCCCGCCGAAGCGCTGCGTTCCGCCGTCGCGGCCGCCTCATGCTGGCTGGCCGCCGAAGCCGTCGCCGCATCATATGACGCGCCCGCCGCTTCCGCCTTCGTGCGCGCCCACATCTGAGACGCCTCGGCGGCGCTGAGTTCCGCCGCAGCTCGCGCCGCTTCTTTCTGCTTGGTTCCTGCTTCGATGGTCAAGGCCTTGACCGCCTTGTTGGCGGCGGCGGCTTCGGCGACGGCCTTGGCCTTGAGTTGCTGCGCGTATTGCTGCGGATTGACCGCCGGCCGTTCGGCGACGGCGCTCGCGGGCGGGCTTGCCGAAGGCGCCGCCTTATCCGCGCCGGCTTCGATTTTTGGCTGTTCCGCCTGACGCTGTGGATTGGCGGAGAGTGGGTCCGCGGCGACGGACGCCGCTTGCTGCTGCTCCGCGGTGGGCGCGGCTTTGGCGGCGGCCTCGGCCTTCGGCTGCTCCGCCTGGGCGGGCTTTGCGGCCGGCGCCTCGGCGACGACGGGGGATGCCGGCTGGCCTGCGGCGGGTTCCGCTTTTGCCGAGCCGGACGCTTCGCCGCCGGTCTTGAGCTCGGGCTTCTCCTTCTGCGGCTGGGAAGCGACCGACGTGCGATCCGCCGCGACTTGCGTTCCCGAATCGGCCTGTTCGGCTTCAGCGGCCGTCCGCAGTCTCGGCTGGGGCAGCAGCGCGTGGTCGAATTCTGTTGGCGTCACCTCATGCGGCGAGATGACGACCCGCTCGCCGATCCTGGTCATGCCCCAGAGCTTGGCGGCGAATGCGGCGGGGAGCCGGACGCAGCCATGCGAGGCCGGATGGCCGGGCACCACGCCGAGATGCATGGCGATGCCGGACCAGGTGATCCTCTGCATGAACGGCATCGGCGCGCCGGAATAAATATTGGAACGATGGAAACGCTCGCGGCCGATGATGGAAAAAATGCCTTTGGGCGTTGGATGGCCGGCCATGCCTGTCGAGATCGCCGAACGGACGACGAGGCCGCGGTGATTGTAGATCGACACATGCTGGTCGGCGATCGAGGCGATGAGGAACAGCGGCCGCTCGAGTTGCGGCGCCTCGGCCTTGGCCTCGCGCCCCGGCGTCGCGCCGGTTTTTTCGGCCGCCGTCGTCGGCGTTTTCCTTGTTCCGGCGTGGCGGGGTCGAACGACGCGACTGCGCTCTCTCGCCGGCTCGACGCGACGCTGGCTCTCGCCGCCCCAAAAAAAGAAGCCCTGCGCCATGGCGGGCGTGCGCCAAAAGCCAAACGTCGCGACGGCGCCCGCTGCCAGAGCCACCGTCGAAAAAAACCGGGCGCGAGAGCGCGCTGTCAAACGCATATTCCGCTCCAAAGGTGGTTGTCCGCCTTTCAGTCTAAGGCGAATCTCTCATTTAATCGATAATGAATGGCTAATCCGAGGCCGGATTACGCAGCCAAGATCAAGATTTCGGGCGAACTGCAAAGCATTGCACCCTCGCGAATGCGGCAGATCGCTCGGAATCGGCGCGGCCTGCGCGCCAGTTATTTCGGCGAGCAGACATTTCTGCAAGAATTCAATAACGTATTACGCCGCTAAGCGATTTTACGACTTTTCCTTTCAGCCGATCCAGAAGCGAATATTTATCTTGAGCGTAACCTTTCAAGTAACAAAGACCGATTCGGCAGCGATTCTGCACAAATCCGCGCGAGGCGGCAACGCCCGGCCGACGCCGGCCTCCCGACGACATCATGATCCTTGCAGCGCGTCGGCGAGGAATCCGCCGATCGCCACGACGGCGGCGTCGGCCTCGCTCAACAGGCCTGGAAAGAAGTAGAAGCCGTGCGGCATGGCGCTTCCAATAAAATGTTCGACTTTAACGTCCGCCGCCTTCAATTTTTCGGCAAAGGCGCAATTGTCGTCGATTAGCGGATCAGCCGCGCCGCTGATGATGATCGTTCTTGGGTAGCCATGCAAATCGCCGAGCGCCGGGCTTGCCCAGGGATGGCGCCATTGCTGCTGCGTCGTAAGATAGGCCCCGCGCGCAAATCCCATGAAGGCCGCGTCGATCACGATGCCCGTCGGAGCCAGCTGCTCGAAGGACGGAAATTGTTCGAAACAAAAATCCGTGACCGGGCATAACAGCACGGCCGCAAGAACCGACAGGCGCTCGTCGCGGGCTCTGATCGGCAACGCCGCGGCGAGATTGCCGCCAGCGGAATCTCCGCAGACCACAATGCGCGACGCGTCGCCGCCGATTTCGCTGCCTTTATCGCGCATCCACAGTAGAACCGCCATGCAATCGTCGAGGCCGGCGGGAAATGGCCACTCGGGCGCCCAGCGATAGTTGACGCTGACGACAATGATATTGTTTTCGGCGGCGATGCGGCTGGTGACATACGCCGTATCTTCCGATCGTCCGACGACAAAGCCGCCGCCATGGACATAAAGCATCATCGGCCTCGGCCCTTCGCCGGGCGGCGTGAAACATTCACAGCGGATCGGACCGGCGTCCGAAGGAACGGCAAGAGTCGATACCGTCACTTGCGGATAAAGCTGCGCCCCGCTGGGCGGAAACTCTGAGGGGTCGATCGTTAGGCCCTCGCCCCTGTAACAGGCGCGCACCGGCGCGATCATCATGTCTCGCATCGCCACCGGCGCGCGCAGTTGCATCAGCAAGCGATAAAAGGGCGCGGCGGGATCGCTTTCGGAAAAACTGACAACTCCCGGTCCATCCGCGCGCTCGTCGACGAAGACGGACGCGGCGGCGGGTCGATGTTCAACTTCGCCCATTGGCCCTTCTCCAAGTCCTTTCGGTGTCGCGACGAATGAGCCGGTTCCAGATCGGCCGCGGCGATGCGAAGGCTCCCGCCGGCAAGACCGGCGGGAGCCTTTAGCGCCGAGGACGCTAGATCGCCTGCATCGCTTCCGGCTTGGTGCGCGCGCGCTTGGCGATCAGCCGGTTGAGCGCGGACACATAGGCGCGCGCCGAGGCGACGAGCGTATCGGGATCGGCGCCACGGCCCGTCACCGACTTGCCGTTTTCGCACAAACGAACCGAGACCTCGGCCTGCGCGTCGGTGCCCTCGGTAACGGCATGGACCTGGAAGAGTTCGAGGGTCGCGTCATGCGGGGCGAGCGCCTTGATGGCGTTGAAGATGGCGTCGACAGGGCCGTTGCCGGTCGCCTGATGCGTCAACTTCTCGCCGCCGACGTCTAGCGTGAGAGCCGCCGACTGCGGGCCATGGGTGCCGGCCATCACCATCAGCGCCTCGACCTTGATGTGATCATGGGCGTTGACGATCTCGTCGTCGACGAGCGCGGCCAGATCTTCGTCATAGACGAATTTCTTGCGGTCGGCCAAATCCTTAAAGCGGTTGAACGCGTCCTCCAACGCGTTCTCGCCGAGATCATAGCCGAGCTCCTTCAGCTTCTCGCGGAAGGCGTGACGGCCCGAATGCTTACCCATCACGAGCGACGTCTTGGAGACGCCGACGCTTTCGGGCGTCATGATCTCGTATGTATGCGCATTCTTGAGCATGCCGTCCTGATGGATGCCGCTCTCATGCGCGAAAGCGTTCCGCCCGACGATCGCCTTGTTGTACTGCACCGGAAAGGACGTAACCGCCGAGACGAGCTTCGACGCGCGCGTCAGCAGTTTGGCGTCGATATGCGTGTAAAACGGCAGCGCGTCGCCGCGCGTCTTCATCGACATCACGATTTCTTCGAGCGCGGCGTTGCCCGCCCGCTCGCCGATGCCGTTGATGGTGCATTCCACCTGCCGCGCGCCGCCGCGCACACCGGCGAGCGAATTGGCCACGGCCAGTCCCAGATCGTCGTGGCAATGCACCGAGAAGATCGCCTTGTCGGAATTCGGCACGCGTTCGCGCACGGTGCGGAACAGCTGCTCATATTCCGCCGGCGTGATGTAGCCGACAGTGTCTGGAATATTGATCGTCGTCGCGCCGGCCTTGATCGCGGCTTCCACGCAGCGGCAGAGAAAATCGAGTTCCGTGCGGGTGCCGTCCTCCGCCGACCACTCCACGTCGGCGACATGATTGCGCGCGCGACTCACCGAGGCGGAGACCATCTCCAATACGCGTTCCGGCTCCAGCTGGAGCTTGTATTTCATATGTACGGGCGAGGTGGAGATGAAGGTGTGGATGCGCGGACGCTTCGCTTCCCGCAGCGCTTCGGCGCAACGGTCGATGTCCTTTTCCGACGCGCGCGCCAGTCCGGCGACGGCCGCGTTCTTCACCCGCCGCGCCACTTCGCTGACGCTCTCGAAATCGCCGGGACTGGCGATCGGAAAGCCGGCCTCGATAATATCGACGCCCAGATGGTCAAGCAGATCTGCGACCTCGAGTTTCTCTTCGAGAGTCATGGAGGCGCCGGGCGATTGCTCGCCGTCGCGCAGGGTGGTGTCAAAAATCAGGACGCGCCCGTCGTTATCTGCGACGGCGCCGGGCTGTGACGAATGGCTCATTGATTTGGAATCCTGCTTTGCCCCCTCGGGGGCTCTTGTCGTGACTGCATGACATGTCCCCTGAAGGCCTGGGCGCGAGCCCGTCGGGCGCTCAGGGGCGACTAAGAAGCAGCAGGCCAAAAAGCGGAAGGGAAAGCGGGCAAGCGAATGCGCGCGCGCGTAAAGGCGTCGCAGCAAAATTCGCGGAGGCGGTTGCGTAGGGCAACGATCTCTTCCCGTTCCAGCGGCGCTTGGCCGCAATCGTCGATTAGAATAACGCAAGAAGCGCCTTCGCCGCAAGCGCCGAGTCGCCGCTTTTTCCTATCGTGGACCGGCGACCGAGCCAAAAGCGCGCGCCGCCCGGCCAGAAGATAATTTTTGCGGCCGAACCGCTTATGGCACTTGCCGAAACGAATGTAGGAGACCTAACATTCGAAGCATGGTCAAAACCGCATTCTCCATCCGTCATGCGCGTCCCGGAGACGCAGAGCAGATCACGCGCGTTCATGACGCTTCGTGGCGCTCCGCCTATCGCGGCGTTATTCCTGGCGCGGAGCTGGAACGGATGATCGCGCGCCGGGGCCCCAATTGGTGGCATTCGGCGATCGTGCGCGGCACCGGCCTGCTTGTGCTCGACTTTGACGACGACATCGTCGGCTATTCGACCTATGGCCGAAACCGCGTGCCGTCGATGCCCTATTCCGGCGAAATCTTCGAAATCTATCTGACGCCGGAGCAGCAAGGCTTGGGTTTCGGGAGGCGGCTGTTCAACGCCACGCGCCGCGAACTCGCCGAGCACGGCTATCTCTCGACCATCGTTTGGGCGCTCGCCGACAATGACAAGGCGCTCTCCTTCTATCGCAGCCTCGGCGGACAGACAGTGCGCCGCGCCGAGGAACGATTCGGCTCGGACATGCTAACGCGTGTCGCCTTCGGTTTCGTTTCGGCGCCGGTGCGCTGAACGACAAAGGCGCGGCAATCTTGCGCCAAAGACGCCGCCGCGCGGCGCGCATCGCTGTCGCCCTAACGACAATCGAAGAGATCGGCCGGCGAATCCTCCTCGCCGCGCCGTCGATCTTATGGGAGCCTTGAATGCGTCTCGACGCCATACCGATCGGCGTGAACCCGCCTCACGAAGTCAATGTCGTCATCGAAGTGCCGCTTGGCGGCGAGCCGATCAAATATGAGCTCGACAAGGCTTCGGGCACGCTCTTCGTCGATCGCTTCCTCTATACGGCGATGCGCTATCCAGGCAATTACGGTTTCATTCCGCACACGCTGTCCGACGACGGCGATCCCTGCGACGTTCTGGTCGCCAATACGCGACCCGTGGCGCCGGGCGCGGTCATCGCGGTCCGGCCGATCGGCGTGCTGCGCATGACCGACGAAGCCGGCGGCGACGAGAAAATCGTCGCCGTGCCGTCCGCGCGGCTGACGCAACGTTACGTCGACGTGGAGAATTACACCGACCTCCAGGAGATGACCTGGCGTCGGATCGAACATTTCTTCGTCCACTATAAGGATCTCGAGCCCGGCAAATGGACGAAGGTCGTCGGTTGGGGCGACGCTGCGGAGGCCCGCGCGCTCATCGACGAGGCGATCGAGCGGGCGCGCGCGTCGAAATAGCGATTAAGAAACCGGCGGGACGCGCGACACCACGCCCTTCTTGAAGCACGCCGGCCGGTCCTTCCAGGCGACGACGCCATTGTCGGTCGCCGCGAAGCTTTGCGCCGAGTCGATCAATTCGTCGACATGCGCGGCGCCGTCGAGATCGCCGATCACATAGGTCCATTTGCCGGCGCCAGCGAAGGCGATCGTCGCCGGGCGCTTGCACACCGCGAGGCATTCGACGGGCTCGACCGCGATATCGAGGCTGCGCTCGTTTAATCGCGCGCGCAGCGCTTCCAACAGCAGCGCGCCCGGACGGACCTCCGTGTCCTCGCCATCGCGGCAGGACACGCAAACAAAGACCGTGACGCCCGGCGCAGCCATTTTGACCTCCAGTCGCTGAGATCGCTTTCTCGACCAAAGCCGCGCCAAAGACAAGGGCGTCCGCCTCTCAGATCACGCTGCATTTGGGCGGAATCGCCCAAATGCAGATAAATTGATCGATTCAAAAAGTTTAGAGCGCGCTCTAAGGCGAAAAGGCGCAGCGCGCGCCGCCGCCAGCCTTTTCCGCAACTTCATCGGCGTCGACAATGCAGTCGAGCGCCGTGATCGATGCATGCGAAGAGCCTGCCGCGCCTTCCGCCACGACGCCATTCTCGATCAAGGTCGCGTAGAGTTCATTCGCCTTGCGGCCGCTCAAGTCGATCTTCTTGGCGCCGAAGGTCAGTTCGCAGGCGCGGGACGTGATGTCGACATTGCCGGCGCGGCAGTCGATGGCGTCGGCCTTGACCGCGATGCGCTGGCCCTTGGCGTGCGGCGCTTCAGCGCGTCCGGCGAAATAGGCCGCGAGAAGCTTCTTGTCGGCGGCGCTTGTTTGAGGCGATAAGTCGCCGACGATCGCCGAAAGCGCCAGCGCGTTCGAGCCGCTGCTCGCTCCCGCTTGAGCTGCGGCCGGCGCGAGGGCGGATAAGAAGGCCAATGCAACCGTCTTGTGTGCGATCATGGCGAATCCTCCGATAAATAGATCTACGCAATTGACGACGCGCCTCCGCCGAATATGCGGCGCAGGCGTTCAGTCGACGGCGACAAGTCTATCCGCCATTTGCGCGAGCGTGAATGCGTCGGCCTAAAAAAGTTCGATGGGGAACGGACCGCTCGGCCATCCAGCGTTGGGGCCCGGCGCAAAGGCGCATAATGCGATCGATCTCAAAAGTCTGTCGTGTGATCGATGCGAACGCTCAAATTTGCTTCGGCGGGACGCGCGCCGGGCGGCGACGCGCCGCCTTTCAATGTTACGACGCTTGAAAAGCCAAACGGGCGCGCGCGCCCGGTCGGCCGCATTGCTCCGCGAGATGCGCAACGCTCTCGACATGCACATTCCGCGTCTCGGTGCGCACGCCGTGGACGCGCAGCTTGGCGAAGGCCCGCGACAGCGTTTCCTGCTTGACGCCAAGACGCGCAGCGATGAGGCGCTTGTCATAAGGCAGGCGGAAGCGGCAGCGGTCCTCGTCCGGCGGGCAAAGGGCGAGCAGAAAATGGGCAAGGCGCTGATCGGCGTTCTGGCTCTTGAGCGACTCAATCTCGCCGACGAGACGCGCGATTCTCTCCTTGGAGTCCCGAAGCACCGCGGCGCAGAGCGAGGGCGATTCCTTGATCTGCCGCGCGAAGCGCGGCGCGGGGAGTTTGAGCGCCTTTGCGGCGCCGACCGCTTCCGCCGAAACCGCGTGGATCTCGTCGCCGCCGGCGGGGGCTTCGCCGATCATTTCGCCGTCCGAACGAATGCCGATGAGCGTTTGGCGTCCGGAAGGCGCCATGCGCATCAGCTTCACATAGCCGCTCATGACGAATGAGACGTCCGTGACGCCGGCGCCCTGATGAAAAAGCGTATCGCCGTCTTGGAGCGATTCGATCCTGGCGTCGGCTGAGAGCCGCGACAGCGTCGCTTCGTCGACATCCGCGAAGAGCGGCGCTTTGCGTAGTTCGTCGGGGCCCGCCGGCAAAGACGCACGTGAACCGGCCCGTCCCTTTCGCCGGACGGCGTCATAGCGTTGCGCCGCGCGGCTGGTATCGATCGTCAAGCTCGCGCATCCTTTTCGAAGCGCAGCAACTCATGCGCGTCATTCAATGAATGACGCGACAATGAAGCGGAGGCGCCGCCGCTCCCTCCTGCGCATATTCGATAATGCCGCCAACAGGAAGGCTAACGCGAACCGTCACACGGCGAAAGGCGGTGACGCGGGACAAACCGTCGCATGAGTCAGGTCCGTTTGCCGCCGCGCTCCAAAAGAAACACCGCCTGTTCGCCGAAAAGATTCCAGACCCACCAGGGGGCGTTGAAGCGAATCGGCGCGCCGGCGCGGTCCAACGCGGCGCCGCGCTCGATATGAGCGCCGAGCTCGTCGACAAGTTCGACGAAGTCGCGAATGGTGCAAAGATGGATGTTGGGCGTGTCGTGCCAATGATAGAGTAGATGGCCGGTCACCGGCATTCGGCCGGTCAGGCTGAGTTGGGCGCGCACCCGCCAATAGCCGAAATTTGGAAATGAAACGATGGCGCGACGTCCGATGCGCAGCATATTGGTCAGCGCCGCGCGCGGACGCCTGGTCGCCTGAAGCGTCTGCGAGAGAATCACATAATCGAAGCCGTCATCGGGATAATCGGAAAGGTCGGTGTCGGCGTCGCCCTGAATGACGGACAGTCCCTTGGCGACGCATTCATTGACGCCGCGCTGCGAGAGTTCGACGCCGCGGCCGTCCACGCCCTTTTTTTGGGCGAGAAGCTGCAGCAAGGAGCCGTCGCCGCAGCCGACGTCAAGAACGCGCGCGCCGGGCGCGACCATCTCAGCGATGACGGCGAGATCGAGGCGCGGTTGATCGCGCGGCGGCGCAGGCTCCTCCGCTGGCGTGAAGTTCATTTCGAGTTTCCGTGCGCCGCAAGGCCGCGCGCCGCCGCGGCCGAGTCGAGAAAGCCGCGCGTCGTCGCGATAAACATCGGCTCATGCAGCAAGAAGGCGTCGTGTCCCTTGTCGGATTCGATCTCGACGAAGGACACCGAGGCGCCGCCAGCGTTGAGCGCATGAACGATGGCACGCGAATCCGAGGTCGGATAAAGCCAGTCCGACGTGAAGGAGACGACGCAAAAACGCGTCTTGATATCCTTGAACGCCATGGCCAATGACCCGCCATAATCGGCGGCGAGATCGAAATAGTCGCAGGCGCGGGTAACGAAGAGATAGGAATTGGCGTCGAAGCGCTCGACGAAGGCGAGGCCCTGATAGCGCAGATAATTCTCGACCTGAAAATCGGCGTCGAAGGAGAAGGTCGGCGCGCTGCGGTCCTGCAGCTTGCGGCCGAACTTGCGCTGCAAGGCCGCTTCCGAGAGATAGGTGATATGCGCCGACATGCGCGCCACCGCGAGACCCTTCTCGGGCCGCACGCCCTGTTCCTGATAGCGTCCCGAGCGCCAATCGGGATCGGCCATGACCGCCTGCCGGCCGACTTCGTGAAGGGCGATGTTCTGCGCCGAATGTTTGGCGGCGGTCGCGATCGGCATGGCCGAAAACACCCGCTTCGGGTAGCTCGCGGCCCATTGCAGCACCTGCATGCCGCCCATCGAGCCGCCGGCGACGCAAAACAGCGTCTCGATCCCAAAATGATCGATGAGCATCGCCTGCGCTCGCACCATGTCGCGGATGGTGACGACGGGAAAGTCGAGCCCATAGGGCTTGCCGGTCGCGGGACTGATCGACGATGGCCCGGTCGTGCCCATGCAGCCGCCGACGACATTGGAGCAGATGAGGAAATAGCGATCGGTGTCGAAAGGCTTGCCGGGACCGACCATCGCCTCCCACCAGCCGGCCTTGCCGGTGACGGGATGAACGCCCGCCGCATATTGGTCGCCGGTGAGCGCGTGGCAGAGCAGAATCGCGTTGCTGCGCGCGGCGTTGAGCGCGCCATAGGTCTCATAGGCGATGGCGAGCGGCGCGATGCGGCCGCCCCCATCGGTCAGAAGCGGGCGGTCGGGCTCAAAAACAACGGTTTTCGGGGCGAAGCCCTCGCCGGAAGTGGGCCGCGTTTCTGACACGATGGACAAGAGATCTTCCCAAGCGTTCGATATGCCGAACATTTCGTTCGGCAACATCGATGCGGCCGGCGGAGGTGTCAAGCGCCGTGCGGCGGCGCCATCACGCAGCGCCGGCCTTCAATCGAAAAGAGTCGGCGGGGGCGCGCTCATCGTCTCGACGGCGGCGGCGAGTTGCGCGAGGTCTTCGGGCCATCCTCCGCCGGGTCGGCAATTTCTTGCGTCGGAGATCGTTAACGTCCGTCGCTACTCGCGATAATTCATCGGTCCAGATGTGGTTGCGACAATTAGACCGGGGTTTGTGAAGGAAAAAAATCACTTTTTTCTTGACGGGGACCCCACACTGCGGAAGATTTCAATTAAGACAAGAGTTCGTATTTATAGAATTTGAAATCCTACGGGATTTCTAAACTTCAGGAGAAGTACATGTTTAATATAACTTCACGATTTTTGGTCATTTGTGCATATTTCATTATTGGCACAACAGTAGCATTTGCCGCCTGCACAATTCCGTCAGGATCATATTCTGGTAAAGGCGGCGGAACTGTATATTTTACCGGTGGCGTGCCGGCGCCGGTTATCCATGCCGTTTCGCACATTGTCTCATTCCCTGTATTTCCCTCGACCTCGTCGGGTGGGACTTTTACAATGTTCACCAAATTTTCTGCCACTCCGCCGAATTCGGCTAGCCCATCTGGCGATACAACCAAGCCCGCCTTTGGGCAAATGCCTACCGGAACAGTTTCAGCTATCTCCAATTGGAACCCGACAACCTGCCAAGGGAACATAACCGTTAACGGAACCGGGTTCATCAGGTCCCTTACATGCAGCGACCCCTCTACCTGCACGCTGGATTCACCGGGAGTGCTACAAAATAAATTCGTGTATTTGTTCACAAGCGCCGACTCGGGCAATCACATCGTCATAGTAGAATCGAGTCTCAACGGCTACACTGTTAACTCCCCCATAGAACTTTGGCGACAATGACGGGCCGCGTATGGAGAGCTGACCTGGCGAGTGACGAAGCGATACGGCGCCCTGATCGATATCGAGCTCCCTAATCGACAATCGCCGCCTTGTTCTGACGGAAGTAGGTCAGGAGAGCTTGCGCCAGTCGCCAAAGGCGACGCGCGGCCTTCAATCGAAAAGCGTAGGCGGCGGCTCGCCCGGCGGCGGCGCGCTCATCGTCTCGACGGCGGCGGCGAGCTGCGCGAGGTCTTCGGTCCGCGACAGCCGGTGGTCGCCGTCGGCGATGAAGGTCAGCGTCACGGGGTCGGCGTTCAGATGTTCGACGATCGTCAGCGCATGGCGCCAGGGCACGGTTTCATCGCGCATGCCCTGCAGAATATGCACGCGGGCATAAGCGCGGATCAGGCCGCCGAGCATCAGATGATCGCGTCCCTCTTCGATCAGCCGCCTTGTGACCGGCCCGTGATCCGGCTCCTTGGCGGGCAAAACGCCCTTTTCCATCAGTTCGCGGCGGGTGGCTTCGTCGAAGCCTTCCCACATCAGCGCCTCGGTGAAATCGACCGCCGGGGCGAGGAGAATGAGCCCCGCGAGCCGCGCGCTCTCGCCTTTTGCGGCGAGCCGGCGCGCCAGAAGCAGCGCGAGCCAGCCGCCCATCGAACTGCCCAGCACGATCTGCGGCCCATGGGTCGAGCGCTCGAAGACGGCGAGGCTCTGCTCCAGCCAGTCGCCGATGCAACCGTCCTCGAAACGCCCCGCCGAGCGGCCATGGCCGGAATAGTCGAAGCGCACATATGCGCGCCCACGCGCGCGCGCCCATTCGTCGAGAAAGCTCGCCTTGGCTCCCTCCATATCGGAGGCGAAGCCGCCGAGCCAGACGAGGCCGGGAGCTGTCGCGTCTTCGGAGGCGGCGGGACGCAAGCGCCGGGCGATGCGCCAGGCGCCGCCGGCGGGATTTTCAATGTCGAGGAAGTCGAGAGCGTCCGGCAAGCGGGTCCGATTGCTATCTAAGGAGGCGTCATCATTGAAATTAAGCGTTCTGCTCATAGTTGGTAAAGAATCTCGCAACAGAATGCGAGGGCCGGACGATTCTGTCCGGGGCCCGCATTAGCCTAGCGATGTCGCAACCGCTCGCCCCGATCGTCTCCGCCGAGCAACCGCTGGCCGGCCGAACGATCCTGCAGATCGTGCCCGACCTCCAGTCGGGCGGGGCGGAGCGCGCCGCGGTGGACGTCGCCGAGGCGCTGAGCCGGGTGGGCGCACGCTGCCTCGTCGCGTCGCGCGGCGGACGCATGGTCAGCGAATTGCAGTCCAAGGGCGGCGTCTGGGCGCCTTTTCCGGCGGCGACGAAAAATCCCTTCGCGATGGCGCTGAATTCCGTGCAGCTGGCCCGGATCATCCGCGACGAGGGCGTCGACATCGTTCATGCGCGTTCGCGCGCGCCCGCCTGGGTGGCCTATTACGCCGCGCGACAGACCGGCGCGAAGCTAGTGACGACCTATCACAGCGCCTATGGCGGGGCGTCGGCGATCAAGCTGCGCTACAACGCCATCATGGCGGCAGGCGACGCCGTGATCGCGATTTCGGAATTTGCCGCGCAGCGCATTCGGGACCTGCATCCGGAATGCGCCTCGCGCATCGTCGTCGTTCCTCGCGGCGCGGATCTGCGCGCCTTTTCGCCGACCGCCGTCGACCAGCGCCGCGTCGAGCGCTTGCGGGCGGCATGGGGCATGGCGCCCTATGACCGGGTCGTGCTGCTGCCCTCGCGGCTTTCGGCGCGCAAGGGCCATCCAGTTCTGATTGAGGCGGCCAAGCGCCTGATCAAGGAAGGCTTTCCCGATCTGCGCGTCGTCTTTGTCGGCGACCCGCATAGCGAGTCCTTTCGCCGCGCCATCGAGGCGCAGATCGAGCGCGCCGGGCTGCGCGGCGTCGTTCGCCACGTCGGCTATTGTGAGGACATGCCCGCCGCCTATCTCGCCGCCGCCGTCATCGTCGCGCCGGCGACCGAGCCGGAGGCTTTCGGGCGGATCGCGGTCGAGGCGCAGGCGATGGGCGCGCCGGCGATCATCTCCGACATCGGCGCCGCGCCGGAAATCGTTCTGGCGCCGCCGCAGACCTCGCGCCAGCTCGCGACGGGTTGGCGGACGCCGCCGGGCGATCCGGTCGCCCTGGCCAACGCGATCGCCGAGGCGCTGACCATGAAAGCCTCGGCGCGCGACGAAATGGCGCTGCGGGCGCGCAAATATGTGCAGGAGCGCTTCTCGGTGGAGGAGATGCAGCGCGCGACGCTGCAAGTCTATGAGCGACTTCTCGGGCTCTCGCCGCCCGGTCAGCCGAGCTGACGCGTCGTTTCGAATGCCGCCCGGGTCTGATGATTCGACAATCAGCGGCGCCAGCCTCTAACATTGACGCGTCAACACAATGGAGCGATCGAATGAAGAGGCGTGGCGTCTTCGATCTTCCCTGGCGGCGAGGCTTCGCCGTCGCGCTTCTTACGATCGCGGGGGCCTCCGCCGCTCACGCCGGCGGCGGCGAGCCCTATGGAATCTGGCTGCGGCCCGAAGCCGGTCAGCAGTTCAGCTTCTACGACTGCGGCGGTCTGCTCTGCGCCAAGCTGGTTTCGGTTCGAAACGCCGAGGAACAGCACGCGGTCGGCACGGTCATCCTGCGCGGCGCGTCAAAGAGCGGCGCCAGGGAATGGCGCGGCAAGCTGTACAACACCAAAGACGGCAACGTCTATGACGGCGTCATCACTCTGAAATCCGCCAATGAGTTGACGCTGAAGGGTTGTCTTTGGGGCGTGATCTGCAAGGGCGAGACCTGGCGCAGAGCGGGGGGCGCAAAAGCGCAGGACTCGGGCGGCGCCGAGGAATAGGCGTCGCAACGATCGTCCCGCATGTCATGTTCCAATCGCTTTTATCAAAATGTCTGACGCCGGCTCGGTTCGTTTCGCCGAGTGGCTATCGCATCAGATAGAGTTCCGTCGTCAATCGGATTGATTTTGTGCGCAGCGCCAGGGTTGCGCCTGTGGGCGAGGCCCCCAAGCTCGCCCGGCGGCGCGACTCTTGCTGTCTTTATCGCCCAATCGCCGTGTGATCCATTTAACATCCGCGCGGACACGCGCGGACGACGAGGCGGCATGACGAACTCCTTCCATCTTGAATCCTATCGCGAGGCGCTGGTCTTTCTCGCCACGGCGGGCGTCGTCGTCCCGCTGTTTCATCGCATCAAGCTTTCGCCGGTGCTGGGCTTTCTCTTCGCCGGCGCGGCGCTGGGGCCGTTCGGCCTCGGCCGATTCGCGCAGGACCATGAATGGGCAAGCGATGTCACCATCGCCAATGGCGAAGGCCTTTCCGATCTTGCCGAATTCGGGCTGGTGTTCCTGCTGTTCATGATCGGGCTGGAACTGTCCTGGGAGCGTCTTGCGCGCATGCGACGGCTCGTCTTCGGACTGGGCCTGGCGCAGGTCGTGCTCTGCGCCGGCGTGCTCGCGGCGGTGGGCTATTATTACTTCCACGTCCAGCTTGGACCGGCGCTGCTGATGGGTCTGGCGCTCGCCATGTCGTCGACGGCGGTGGTCCTGCCGGTGCTCGCCGAGGCGCGGCGCTTGAACAAGACCTCCGGGCGCGTCGCCTTCTCGGTGTTGCTGCTGCAGGACCTCGCCGTGGCGCCGGCGCTGTTTCTGGTTTCGGCGCTCGCCGAGGCCAAGACCGGCGGCTTCACCGCCGAACAGGCGGCCTGGGCGTTCGGACGCGCCTTCGTCGCCATGGGCGCGCTGATTTTCATCGGACGGCTGCTGCTGCGGCCGCTGTTTCGCATGGTGGCGGCCGTGCAATTGACCGAACTCTTTATGGCCGCCTGCCTGCTGGTCGTCATCGGCGAGGCGGCGCTCTCCGCGGCCGCCGGATTCTCGATGGGCCTCGGGGCCTTCATCGCCGGCCTGCTCCTCGCCGAGACGGAATTCCGGCGCGAGGTCGAGGTGACGATCGAACCGTTCAAAGGCCTGCTGCTCGGCCTCTTCTTCGTTTCGGTCGGCGCCGGCCTCGATATCGGCGCGGTCGCCGCCGACCCTTTGCCGATTTTCGTTTACGCTGTGGGGCTGATCGCCGTTAAGGGCGCGATCACCTTCGCTCTGGCGCGCCTCTTCGACATCGACTGGCGGCCCGCCACGGAAGCGGCGCTGCTGCTGGCGCCGGGCGGCGAATTCGCCTTCGCCCTGCTGACCTCGGCGATGGCGGTCGGCGTGCTGCCAGGCCACAATGGCGCCGACGCGATGATCGTCGTCACCATCAGCATTTTCGCCATTCCATGGCTCGGGCGCCTCGGCGCGGCGCTCTCGCCGCCGACGACGGAAGCGGAGGACGAACAGCTTTACGCCGAACTCGCGCCCTCAGCCGAGATCGGGGAGAACCGCGTCGTCATCGTCGGCTATGGCAGGATCGGCGGGCTCGTCGGCGAAATGCTGAAGCGCCATGACATCCCCTTCGTCGCGATCGAAAGCGTCGTGTCGCTCGTCACCGAGGCGCGGGAGGACGGCGTCGAAATCTACTGGGGCAACGCCACGCGGCGCGATTTCCTGATGCGCTGCGGGCTGGAGCAGGCGCGCGCGCTGGTGGTGACGATCGAAAACGCCCATGCGGCCGGTGAGATCGTTCGTCTCGCGCATGAGATTCGCGGCGATCTGACGATCGTCGCGCGCGCCCGCGACGCGCATCACGCGACCGAGCTTTACAAATTTGGCGCGACGGACGCCATTCCCGAAACGGTCGAAGCAAGTCTGCAACTCGCCGAAACCGTGCTCGTCGATATCGGCGTGCCGATGGGCTATGTCATCGCCTCGATCCATGAAAAGCGCGACGAATTCCGCAAACTGCTGCAGCCGTCCAATGAGAAGGCGCGCGTGCGGCAGGCCGAGCGCAACCGCAAGATCAGGCGCGAACATGCGCGCCAGCGCATCTCGGGCCGCGCGGCGGAGGAGAGCGGGGAGGAGGGGTAGCGCGCGCTGCGAAAGCAGGAGTGAATATGATTGCGTGTTCATAGCTAGAGGACAGGCGGCGAACGCAATTGTAACTTGATGGATACGGCTTCCGAATCGATTTATAATTGCGAATGCTCATCAGCAAATTTGTGATGTTGAACAAACGCGCCTCATGAAGATTACCGCAACCCAACTCGAAAACTGGGCTGACACACGTGACGCACAGGGCATGCTACCGGTTCTTGTACGCCGACTGATTGCCGCTACCTCGACAACGACTGCATTAGCGATGCCCGGCGGCGAATCTGTTGGATTGCCCGGCTGGGATGGATTGATCGAGGTCGCTAAAGGAAATGCTTGGGTGCCGGACGGCCGATCGTATTGGGAACTCGGGTGCTCAGGTGACGTTTTCAAAAAAGCGAGAGGGGATTTCGCTAAGCGCTCATTGGAGATCAACCCAGAGACCGCTGCAATGGGCGTATTCGTATTTGTTTCGCCTAGGCGATGGCGCGGAAAGGCCGCATGGGTCAAGGAGGCTTCAGATCAAAAGAACTGGAAGCAAGTTATAGCACTTGACGCTGATGATCTGGAGATTTGGCTGGAAAATGCGCCGGCCGTTGCGCTTTGGTTTGGCGAACAAATAGGGCTCAGCGGGGTTGGGATTGAGTCTGTCGCGAGGTACTGGGAAAATTGGCGCACACAAACGCAAATTCAATTGACAAGCACCGCGCTCGAAACGGGACGCGAACAGGCAAAAAGCGGCCTCGGCGACGTTTTGGCAAAATCGCCGCCGTTGATTGGCATTGAGGCGGACAGCAGCGAAGAAGCGGTCGCTTTTACATGTTCTATGTTGCTGGAACTGGGCTATGCCGACCGTGCCTGTTGCGTAACCTCTGATGAGGGATGGCGGTTTGTGGACGCCAACCCGAACTTGCGAATCGGAGTCGCGCTCAGTCCCGATATTGCCGCTCGACGGTCCCCTAAGGAGGGGTTCGCGCTTGTCGTGCCGCTGAGCGCTGGCGACCGCCCTGCACAACTGCTCGGGACCGCCGCTCGTGCGGCGCAGGAGGAGCGCATTGTACTAGAACGCCCCCGAGCGGAGCACTTTGAGAAAAGCCTAATAACGCTCGGAGAGGAACAAGCAGATGCGGCGCGAATGGTTCGAGCGGTAGGTCGCTCGTGGTCTGTTTATAGACGCTTGCGCGCGAAGAACCCGCTCATCCGGCGGCCGACGTGGCTGAACGAGACGTTCCGGAAATCGCTTGTCACGGTTACGCTCGTCGGCGCTTGGAGCAGTGACAAAGGAGGAGATCGCTCATGTATCGAGGCGGTTTCAGGCCGAGCCTACTCCGAAATAGAAGCAGACCTCCGACAACTCGCGCGACACGACGATCCACCAATTCTCCAGATCGGGTCCGTGTGGAAGGCAAAGGCTCCGATCGAACTCCTTCACCTTCTCGGGCCGGAAATCACGCGGGAAGAGCTAACGCGTCTCCTTTCTGTTGCGGAGAATATTCTGGTTAAACCTGATCCTGCATTGGAGCTGGAAGACGAAAAGCGATGGATGGCCGCTGTGTATGGAAAGGTTCGTGAGGAATCGGGTCTGGTGATCAGCTCCATTGTAGACTCACTTGCAAAGCTCAGCGTCTACGCCGAACGCACAGCAGATCCGCAAGCCGGAGCTATCAAAGCCGGAATAGACGGGCTTGTCCGCTTGCTGCTCAACAACGCCGACGAACAACGCTGGCTTTCACTTAGCGGCGTCCTGCGAGAGTTAGCAGAAGCATCGCCTGACGAATTCTTGCGAGCGGTGGAGGCAAACCTCGAACTCCCATCTGCTCCAGTCCGCGCTCTACTGACCGAAACAGCTGACAGCGGATTATTTGGTGGTCGCTGCTGGCATGCCCATCTGCTGTGGGCATTGGAGCTACTCGCGTGGTCGCCGGCTCGGCTCGCGCGCGTGGCCGATATTTTGGCGCGACTGAGTTCGACGCAGATCAAGGGAAACTGGGGAAACTCGCCGACTAACACTTTACATTCGCTTTTTCGCGTTTGGTGGCCACAAACCGCCGCCACGGTTGATCAGCGAATCGCGGTGCTGGATCGACTGATTCGGACGCACAATGATGTCGCCTGGAATCTAATGTATTCAATGGTTTCTGAACGATGCTATGCCGTCGCGAACGCAAAGCCGAATTGGCGGGATGATGACTCCGGGACACGCGACCGTCCGAATGACGGCGACCTTGGAAGGGCGCAAGAAAAAATTGGACGCAGACTCATCACGCAGGCGCGCCAAAACCCCAGTCGTATTGCTCAGCTAGTCGGTTCCTTGGATCGCTTCGGTGGTGAGTTCCTTGCCGAAATATTGCGGCTTGTCGATGAGTCCAAGAGTCTTGACGACGACGGTCGTGAAATTGTCCGCGACAGTGTTCGTCGATACCTCAACTGGCATAATTCATTTAATCGAGACGGAGACAAAAAATCGCGGACGGCTGCGGACACGCTGCGTCCGTATTTCGATGCGCTCAGTCCAGTCGATCTCATCAAGAAGCATCGGTGGCTGTTCGAGAATCCGTGGACGCCGCTGCCAGACGGGCGCGCGGAGGACTTCCAAGCTGAAGACCGAACGCGCGAGCAGCTTCGCGCTGCTGCAATTCAAGAAATACTGGAAAACCGCTGTCTCAGGGGAATCGCCGATCTAGCTGAGGCGAGTCAGGACCAAAGGCTAGTCGGGCATCAATTCGCTAAGAGCAACACTTCGAACGACAGCATTGCTCCTTGGCTCGCGGAGCAGTTCGTTAAAGGAGCCGCGAAGTCACATGTTCCCTTAGTCAGCGGTTTCCTTTCCGCTTTATCCGTCGAAAATCGAACCGATCTCTTGAACGAGATCATCGCTGATCCTGCCGAAAGCATCGGCGGAGCAGAAAAAATCGCGCCGCTGTTGGCCAACGCCCCGTTTGACCGCGATACATGGGCAATTGTCGAGCAAGCAGCTGAGGCAATAGGCGAGTTATATTGGAAGGGAGTGCACCCCAACTACGTTCACGGCGACTCCAACGATTTGAAGTATGTTCTAACAAAACTGTTAGCGGCAAAACGCCCCCGCACAGCATTTCAGGCTATGTCGCTTGATTATAAAGATGTCGAAGCAGAAACGCTTGTTACGATCCTCGAAAAAATCCGTTCGGGTGAAGAAGATGATGGACCGCTTCCAGATGGATGGCACATTGGGGAGGCGTTAAATCAAGCAGCAATGTCGCAAGACATACCTCGCCGGCGACTGGCGCTCTTGCAGTTTGCCTTTTTTCCGGCCGTTGAGCATGGGGAACACGGAGCCAAATTTCTGTATGACGAAATTGCAGATGATCCTGCGCTATTCGTTGAATTGGTTTGTCTCGTTTATAGACGAAGGAATGGGGGAGATGATGAGGAAGAGGCAAATACGACGGCAGCGGAATTGGCGTATCATGTATTGCATGACGGTCGCGTAACGCCGGGCGCAAAGGACAATGGTGTTGTCGACGAAGCTGCATTCAGAAAATGGATTGATCACGTTCGAAGTGGGGCGCGTGAAAATGACCGTCTTGAAGTCGCGGAAACGATAATCGGGCAATGGCTTTCGCGTTGCCCCAGCGACGCAGATGGAAGCTGGCCATGCGCGCCCGTTCGAGATTTTCTGGACGAAGCCGACTCAAGTCGAATTCGAGAAGGGTTCGCCACGGGCGTCTTAAACAATCGTGGCATAACAAGCTGCGGAATGACCGACGGTGGCGAACAGGAGCGTGTGCTCGCAGAAAAGTATCGAGACCTAGCAAAGCGGATACAAGAGTCGCATCCACGCGTTGCCGAAACCATCACACAAATTGAAAAGCATTATGAAAGGCACGCCCAAAGAGAAGACTGGGAAGCTCAGCTTCGAATCGAAGGCCACTAAAGAGATTTAAGTCAATTCCCTTCCGAGAGATATGAACGGCGTTCTGATCGAGCCGACACTCACAGCCTCCACAGCCCCAGCGCGATCGTCGCCAGCGTCAGCGGCGCGCCGACCTTGAAACAGGTCCAGAAGCCTATTCTCACGCCAAGCGCTCGCCGCCCGCTCGACGACGATGAGATTGGCGATCGAGCCAACATGGGTGAAATTGCCGGCGAGCGTCGAGGCCCTGGCGACGCGCGCGGCGCTCCCGCCAAGCCGGCGCGAGGATTTCCTATTGTGCGGCATGGTTAATAGATATATTCCTACCAATTAGGAAATTCTTCCGATTCGTGGCCGGTCCATGTCCGATATCCTCACCCATGCCCAGATTTGGGCGGCGATCGACGCGCTCGGCGAGCGATATGGGCTGACGCCGTCGGGCCTCGCCCGCAAGGCCGGCCTCGATCCGACCACCTTCAACCGCTCCAAGCGCGAGACAACGAGCGGGCGCCAGCGCTGGCCGTCGACCGAATCGATCGCCAAGGTGCTGGCCGCGACCGGCGCCGGGCTCGAGGAATTCATGTCGCTGGTGACGGCGAACAGCGCCGCCGGCCGGTTGCGGCATACGCGGCCGCTGATCGGCCTCGCCCAGGCCGGCGTCGGCGGCTTCTTCGATGACGCCGGCTTCGCCACCGGGGCCGGCTGGGACGAGATCGACGTGCTCGCCGGGGCCGACGAACATTCCTATGCGCTGGAGATCACCGGCGACTCCATGGCGCCGCTCTATCGCGACGGCGATGTGGTGATCGTCTCGCCCGCCGCGCCGGTGCGACGCGGCGACCGGGTGGTCGTCAAGACCACATCGGGCGAGATCATGGCCAAGGAGCTGAAGCGCGAGACGGCGCGAACCATCGAACTGCGCTCGGTCAATCCCGCTTTTCCCGACCGCACGATTTCCCGCGACGAGGTGAGCTGGATGGCGCGCATCCTCTGGGCGAGCCAGTGACATGTGACGCTTCGCCGCCTTTCGCCACCTCTAGCCGCGCGCGGTTGTAGCCGTGCTATAAGCTTCAATCTCACACGCCCGCTTCCATCCAGGTGACCGCCGCATGCGTCTTAAGCTGATCGCCTCTCTTGTCGCGCTTTGTGTCAGCGGCCTGGCGCTGGCCGATGTCCCCTTAAGGGATCGGGCGAAGGAATTGTTCGAGCCGATTCCGTCGGCGCCGCCCGCAATTCCCGGCGAGACCGCGACGCCGCAAAAACTCGCGCTCGGCAAGATGCTCTTTTTCGAGCCGCGGCTGTCCGAAATCCGCGACGTGAGCTGCGCCGACTGCCACAATCTCAGCATGGGCGGGGTCGACGGCGGCGCGCTTTCGGGCGGCCATAACGGGCAGCTCGCCGGCCGCGAAGTGCTCACCGTGATGAATGCGATTTTCAACAAGTCGCAATATTGGGATGGGCGCGCCGCCGATCTTGCCGACCAGGTGGTCAATTCGGTGATGGCCAATCCCAAGGCGATGCTGAAAACGCGCGGCGGCCCGATGCCGATCAATCCGACCGAGCATGCGGCGGCGAAACAACGCGCGGTCGAGCAATTCAAGGCGATCCCGGGCTATGTCTCGGCCTTCAAACAGGCCTTTCCCGAACAGAGCGATCCGGTCGCCTATGACAATATCGGCCGCGCCATCGCGCTCTTCGAGGCGACGTTGATCACGCCGGATTCGCCCTTCGACCGCTGGCTCAAAGGCGACGATCAGGCGCTCGCCGACGCGCAGAAGGAGGGGCTGAAGCTCTTCATCGAAAAGGGCTGCGCGACCTGCCACAACGGCGTCAACATCGGCGGCGCCATGTATGCGCGTTTTGGCGTCGTCAAACAGCCGGCGCCCGACTATCTGCCGCCGGACGACTGGGGCCGCTATGCGGTCACCAAGGCGATCGCCGACAAATACGCCTTCAAGGTTCCCTCGCTGCGCAATGTCGAACTGACCGCGCCCTATTTCCACACTGGCGCGACCTTCGATCTGAAGAAGGCCGTGGCGGTGATGGGCGAAAGCCAGCTCGGCGTCGCGCTCAGCGCCGACGAGACCGACAAAATCGTCGCGTTCCTCGATTCGCTGACCGGGCACCAGCCCGAGGTCGTCCTGCCGATTCTGCCGCCGCGCACCGCGCCGCCGATCGCGCAGGCGCAGTAACCGTCAGGCGGCGGCGCACGGCGTCCAACGCAACACCGGCTTTCTCGCCGCGAGCGTTTCGTCGACCCGCCGGCGCGGCGCGAGCCGCGGGGCCTGGGTGAAGCGCGTCATGTCTCCGGCCTTGGCGCTTAGCGCAAGATCGCGCAGAGTCGCGATGAAGAGATCGAGCGAGGCTTTCGATTCCGATTCCGTCGGCTCGATGAGCATGGCGCCATGGGCGACGAGCGGAAAATAGATCGTCATCGGATGGTAGCCTTCGTCGATCATCGCCTTGGCGAAGTCGAGCGTCGTCACGCCGGTTCCGCGCAGCCAGGCGTCGTCGAACAGAACTTCATGCATGCAAATGCGATCGCCGAATGGCTGAGTCATCACGTCGCGCAGCGACGCACGGACATAATTCGCCGCGAGCACGGCGTCTTTCGACGCTTGTGCGAGCCCATCGCCGCCATGGGCCAGCATATAGGCGAGCGCCCGCACGAACATGCCCATCTGGCCGTGGAAGGCGGTGAGACGGCCGAAGCTCTCAGCGCCATCGGCGTCTTCGATGAGCTGCAAAGACTCGCCGTCGCGGCGGATGAAGGGAACCGGCGCGAAGGCCGCGAGACGTTCCGAGAGAACCACCGGCCCCGCGCCAGGTCCGCCGCCGCCATGCGGCGTCGAGAAGGTCTTGTGCAGATTGATATGCATCGCGTCGATGCCGAAGTCGCCCGGCCGCAGGACGCCGGCGATCGCGTTGAAATTGGCGCCGTCGCAGTAGAAGTAACCGCCGGCCGCGTGCACCGCCTCGGCGATCTCGACGATCTCGCGTTCGAACAGCCCGCAGGTGTTGGGATTGGTCAGCATGATCGCGGCGACGTCGGGACCGAGCGCGTCCCTAACGGCCTCGGCGCGCACCGTTCCGTCCGGCGCCGCCGGCACGACGCGCACCGAAAAGCCGAGCAGCGCCGCCGTCGCCGGATTGGTGCCATGCGCGGACTGCGGGATCAGCACGACATTGCGCGTCGCGCCTTCGCCTTTGGCGGCGATGGCGGATTTGATCGCCATCATCCCGCAGAGTTCGCCATGCGCCCCGGCCTTCGGCGACAGCGCCACCGCCTGCATATTGGTGAGCGTCATCAGCCAATCGGCGAGCGTCTGCATCAGCTCCAGCGCGCCTTGCGCCGTCGATTGCGGCTGCAACGGATGCACATCCGCGAAGCCTTCGTAGCGCGCGATCTTTTCGTTGCTGCGCGGATTATGCTTCATCGTGCAGGAGCCGAGCGGATAGAGTCCGGCGTCGATCGAATAATTCTTGCGCGACAGACGCACATAGTGGCGCATCGTCTCGGGTTCGGTTAAGCCCGGAAGACCGATCGGCGCGCTACGCTCCAGCGCCCCGAGCCGTGGGACGACCGGCGCGGGAGCTTCGATATCGACGCCGGTCGCGTCAAGGCGGCCGATCTCGAAGAGCAGCGGCTCTTCCTGATCGAGCCCGCGATTGCCGGTGAAGGTCGCGGGAATTTTGTCGTCATCGATCGGTTCGACGACAGCGGGTCTGTCGAGCATCAGAGCGACTCCTTGAGCGCCGCGACGAAAGCGGCGCGATCTTCATCCGTATTGACTTCGGTGCTGGCGACGATGAGGAGATCGTCGAGGCGGGCTCCCGGCAAGAGCCGCGAAACGGGAACGCCTGCGAGCACGCCCCGCGCCGCCATTTTCTCGACAAGCGTGGCGGCGTCGCCTTCGACGCGCAGCGTGAACTCGTTGAAGAAGGTCTCGTTGAGAACTTCGACCCTTGGAACGTCGGCCAGCATCTGCGCCAGCAGAACCGCATTGGCGTGATTGACGCGCGCGAGCCGCGTCAGTCCCACTTCGCCGAGCAAGGTCAGATGAATGGTGAAGGCGAGCGCGCAGAGGCCGGAATTGGTGCAGATGTTTGAGGTCGCCTTGTCGCGGCGGATGTGCTGCTCGCGCGTCGACAGCGTCAGCACATAGGAGCGCCTGCCGTCGGCGTCGACGCTTTCGCCGGCGAGCCGGCCAGGCGTCTGCCGAAGGAATTCGTGCCGCGTGGCGAACAGACCAACATAGGGTCCGCCGAAATTCAGCGTATTGCCGATCGACTGTCCTTCGCCGACGACGATGTCGGCGCCCATCGCGCCCGGGGATTTGACGAGGCCGAGCGACACGGCTTCGGTGAAGACGGCGACGAGCAGCGCCCCGTTCTTATGGCAGGCTTCGGCGATCTTCGTCAGATCGCGCAAATTGCCGAAGACGTCGGGCGTTTGCACGACGACGCAGGATAAGGTGTCGTCAATTTCTGCGATGACATTTTCGACGGCACGAATATCCGGCGCCATCGTCTCGACCTCGTCTTCGGCGAGGCGCGAGATGGTGCGCACGACTTCGGCGTAATGGGGATGCAGACCGCCCGAGAGCAGCGCCTTGCGCCGCTTGGTTAAGCGATGCGCCATCAGCACGGCCTCTGCAGTCGCGGTGGAGCCGTCATACATCGAGGCGTTGGCGACCTCCATGCCGGTCAGCAATGCGACCTGGGTCTGGAACTCGAAGAGATATTGCAGCGTGCCCTGGGAGATTTCGGGCTGATAGGGCGTATAGCTCGTCAAAAATTCCGAGCGTTGAATGAGATGATCGACGCTTGCGGGAATGTGATGCTTATAGGCCCCGGCGCCGACGAAGAAGGGCGCGCGCGAAGCGGGAAGATTGCGCGCGGCAAGACGAGAGAAGAAGCGCTCGACGTCGAGTTCCGATTTGCCTTTCGGCAGATCGAGCGGCGTTTTGAGCAGCGTCTCGGCCGGCGCATCGGCGTAGAGCGCCTCGATCGCGGGAACGCCGATCGTCGCGAGCATCGCGCTTCGATCGGCCTCGGACAGCGGATGATAGCGCATCGTCTTTTTCCTTGCGCTTAAAGCGTCTTCAGAAATTCCGAATAGGCGGGCTCGTCCATGAGCGAATCGCATTCGCCGGGATCGCTGACTCGCAGCTTGACGAGCCAGCCGCGTCCGAGCGGATCCTCATTGACGAGCGCCGGGGTTTCGCCGAGTTGCGGATTGACTTCGACGACTTCGCCGCCGACCGGCGAATAGACTTCGCTCGCCGCCTTCACGCTTTCGATCACCGCAATCTCCTTGCCTTTCGCGACCTTCCTGCCGACGTCGGGCAATTCGATGAAGACGATGTCGCCGAGTTGCGACTGCGCATAATCCGATATGCCCAATGTCGCGACGTTGCCGTCGAGCGCGACATATTCATGGTCCTTGGAGTAGCGACGATCGCTCATCTCGCGTCCTTTCCAACCGGCGTCTTGAAATAGCGATGCGCGACGAAGGGCAGAGCCGCCACGTCGACCTCGATGCGTTTGTCGCGCAGCGTCGCCGAGAGCGTCGCGCCGACATTTGCGTGTTTGCTGGCGACATAGCCCATGGCGATCGGGCATTGCAGCGTCGGCGAAAAGCCGCCCGACGTCACATGTCCGACGACATCTGTGGATGCGTAAAGCTCGGCGCCTTCGCGTAGCGGCGCCTTCGACCGCGGGAGCAGACCGACGCGCTTGCGTGCAGGCGCCTGCTCAAGCGCGCTGTGAATGCGCTCGAAGCCGGGGAATCCGCCCTCCGCGCGTCTACGCTTGCCGATCGACCAGCTAAGTCCGGCTTCGACCGGATCGGTCGTTTCGTCGAGATCGTGAGCATAGAGCGGCAGGCCCGCCTCCAGCCGCAAGGCGTCGCGCGCGCCGAGCCCCGCCGGCGCAACGTCCTCATGCGCGAGCAAAAGACGCGCAAGATCTTCGGCATGATCGGCGCGCAGCGACAGTTCGAACCCGTCTTCGCCGGTATAGCCGCTGCGCGATACAAAGAGCGGCGCGCCGCCAAAATCAAAGGCGCGCCACCCCATGAAAGCAAGGTCCTCGGCGCCGGGGAGGAGTGCGCCGAGGACCGCGGCCGCGCGCGGGCCCTGAAGGGCGAGCAACGCGCGGTCCAAAGGATTAAAGTCGAACTGGGGCAACGCGGCCGTGATAAGCGCGAAATCGGCTTGCTTGCGCGCGGCGTTGACGACAAGCAGCAGCCGCTCTTCGACGCCCGGCAGTCGCGTGACCAGAAGATCGTCGAGAATGCCGCCAGTCTCGTTGAGGAGCTGGGTGTAGCGCGTGCGTTCCCGCGCAAGCGAGATCAGATCCGCCGGCGTCAGACTTTCGAGCGCTCGTGCGGCGCCCGCGCCGCCGAGGATCGCTTGGCCCATGTGCGAAACATCAAAGAGGCTTGCGGCGCGCCGCGTATGAAGCGTTTCCGCGACGATGCCGGCTTCATATTGCAGCGGCATGTCATAGCCGGCGAAAGGCGCCATGCGCGCGCCGAGCCGTCGATGCAACGCATCGAGCGGGAGTTTCGCCAAAGCTGGTGGCGCAGGGGTCGCAACGTCGAGTTCGGTCACCATCAACTCCGGCGGAATAGGCTGGCGCAGCAAAGTCGAGCTTTGCCGTGCGCCCCCTCTGTCCGGTGACCTGAGAGATTTCCCTGCGCTAAAAGCGTCAGGTTACGCCCTTCGGTGGGCGAAACGCTTGCGCGCCGCGCCGCTTTCCAGAGTTATGCTTCGTCGCGGTCCTTTGGCCTGAGCGTTTCCGGGGCGGTTTCGCCTTCGGCGCCGGCGCAAGCGCCGGTCTCTCCCGCGATGAAGTTGACCTCGCTCCAAGATGTGGGCGATTCGCGCAATCGTCAATCCCGAAGTATGCGCGTTTTTCTCGCACTGCCCACGGCGCGTTGTTTTTGCAGGAGTGCGTCAGTGGCGTTTGGGCGCCCGCATGCGATAGACGCCGTCGTCGTCGCGCTCGAAGGTTTCGTCAACCTGCGGGTGGCGGACCGGCCTGTTGCTGTCGTCGGGCAGAAGATTTTGCTCCGACACATAAGCGACATATTCGGTTTCGGCGTTCTCGGCGAAGAGATGATAGAAAGGCTGATCCTTGCGCGGGCGCAGCTCTTCGGGAATCGACAGCCACCATTCTTCGGTGTTGGCGAACACCGGATCGACGTCATAGATCACGCCGCGAAACGGATAGCGGCGATGCTTGACCACCTGGCCGATGGCGAATTTGGCGATATTCTCGCGCGGCATTCGAAAGCGCCCTTAACACGCTGTTTACTTGCTCTGTACTAGCGCAGGCGCCGCACGCTCGTCAATTGCGTCGCGCAGCCGCCGGGCGGGTCAGAATCCGTAAATCCTGGCGAAGTCGGCATCCTTGGCGGCGACCTGTCTGGCGAGATCGACGACGACCTTGCATTGCTTCCAGGTGGCGTCGTCCTGCATGCGGCCGTCGATCATCACGGCGCCGGTGCCGTCGGGCATGGCTTCGAGCACTCGCTTGGCGAAGGCGACTTCCTGCGGATCGGGTGAGAAGACCTTCTTGGCGATGGCGATTTGCGACGGATGCAGCGACCAGGCGCCCGCGCAGCCAAGCAAAAAGGCGTTGCGGAACTGCGCCTCGCATGCCGGGGCGTCGGAGAAATCGCCGAACGGACCGTAGAACGCCTTGATGCCGGCGGAGGCGCAGGCGTCGACCATCTTGGCGATCGTATAGTGCCAAAGGTCTTGCTGGTAGGAGGCGCGCAATCCCTGTCCCGGCTCGGCGTCGGCGATCACCTTATAGTCCGGATGGCCGCCGCCGACTCGTGTGGTCTTCATAGCGCGGGAGGCGGCAAGATCGGCGGGCCCGAGCGAAATGCCGTGCATGCGCGGCGAAGCGGCGGCGATGGCGTCGACATTCTTGACGCCCTCCGCGGTCTCCAGAATGGCGTGGATGAGGATCGGCTTTTTCACGCCGTGGCGCGCTTCGAGCTGCGCCAGAAGCTGGTCGAGATAGGCGATGTCCCATGACCCCTCGACCTTGGGCAGCATGACGACGTCGAGCTTGTTGCCGACCGCGCCGACGATTTCGATCATGTCGTCGAGCGCCCAGGGGCTATTGAGCGCATTCATGCGCGTCCACAGGCCGGTCGAGCCGAAGTCGGTCGCCTTGGCCATTTCGATGAAGCCGGCGCGGGCGGCCTGTTTGGCGTCGGCCGGGATCGCGTCTTCGAGATTGCCGAGAACCACGTCGACCTGCTTGACGAGTTCGGGGACCTTGGCGCGGAATTTTTCGAGATGCGGCGGCACGAAATGAATCATCCGCTCGACCTTGACGGGCGGCTCCCGCAGAGGCGCCGGAGCGCCGACGGCGAGCGGACGGTAGAATTGATTGGGCAGTTTCATTTCTGTCGCAACTCCGGCCAAAAGCTGCGCCGAGTTAAGCCAGATGCGTCGCCTTGGCAATGGCGCGGTCTGTCACGGGAGCGGCGCGCTCAGCCGACCGCGGCGTCCCAGAGAAGCTTGACGTTGAGCACGATGATCGCCGTCGCGATGATCGCCGCGAGCGCGGTCGTGCGCCGAGGCGCAACGAGTTCACCCATGACGCTGCGCTGCGCCGTGAAGGCGACGAGCGGCACCACGGCGAAAGGCAGCGTCACGCTCAGCGCCACCTGGCTTAAGACGAGCAGTTGCGCCGTCGCCGATTCGCCGGCGTAAAGCGTCACGCCGATCGCCGGCGCGATGGCGATGCAGCGGGTGATGAGGCGCCGCATCGCCGGCTTCATCCGCAGCCGCACGAATCCTTCCATCACGATCTGGCCGGTGAGGGTGGCGGTCACCGTGGAGTTCAATCCGCAGGCGATGAGCGCCACCGCAAAAAGCGTCGCCGCGATCGGCTGTCCGAGCAGCGGCGCGATCAGCCGGTAGGCTTCGCCAAGCTCGGCGACTTCCGTGTGTCCGCTCGCGTGAAAGACCGCCGCCGCGAGAACCAATATCGCGCCGTTGATGAACAATGCGAGAAACAGCGCCAGCGTGCTGTCGATCACCGCGAAGCGGATCGCCTCGCGCTTTTTTTCGAGCGGCTCGGCGACGTTCCGCGTCTGCACGACGAAGGAGTGCAGAAAGAGATTATGCGGCATCACCGTGGCGCCGAGAATGCCGAGGCCGATGTAGAGCATTTCGGGATCGGTGAAAAACTGGCGCGTCGGGATGAGCCCTTGCGCGACCTGGGCGAAATCGGGATGCGCCATGATAAGCTGAGCGGTGAAGGACATTGTGATCAGCGCCAGCATCGCCACGACAAAAAGCTCGATCTTGCGGAATCCGACGCGCTCCAGCGCGAGCACCAAAAAAGTGTCGAGCACGGTGATGAGAATGCCAACCGCGAGCGGCAGGCCGAACAGCAATTGCAGGCCGATGGCCGTGCCGATCACTTCGGCGAGATCGGTGGCGAAGATGCCGACCTCGGCGAGAAGCCAGAGCCCGACCGCGGCCGGAAAGGGATAATGTTTCCGACAGGCCTGCGCGAGGTCCAGCTCCGCGCCGACGCCGAGCCGCGCCGCAAGCGATTGCAGCACGATCGCCATCAGGCTGGACAGCACCGCGACGAACAGTAGAGCGGTGCCGAATTTCGAGCCGCCGGCCAGCGCCGTCGCCCAATTGCCGGGGTCCATATAGCCGGTGGCGACGAGATAGCCCGGACCAATAAAGACGAAGAGCCGCCGAAGAAATTTGCCGCCTTCGGGCACATGCACCGACCGGCGCATATCGCCGCGCTGCGGAACAGGCGTTTCGGCGGTCGTCGCTGGCGTCACATTGTTCTCCTTGGCGGCGCCGGCGACGGCCGGACAGGATGTGCTCCGCGAGAGGTTTTCGCCTTAGGGCGTTCCTTTGTCACCCATGTAAATTCTCGGGCGCTAAATTTCAGGCGGGGCCGAATCGCTTACATTGATCGAGCGCGCCGAGCGCCGGCGCGGCGCCGAAGCTTGGCAGTTACTATGTAAATCAACGAGTTGCGTTTGTCATACGCTGGCGCGATCCTTTTCGATCCAGGTCTAGAAGCGGGGCTTATAAATGTTCCAACTAACGATCCCGATCAGCTCGGAAGGCGGACATCCGAGTTTTCACAACAACGTTCCCGATCCGGTGACCTCTGGCGCCGAGCTGCCGACGTTCAAATTCGAGCTCGAAAAATCGGCGGGGCGCGTCGACGGCGCGAGCTACGGCAAGGAGGCGACCGTCGCCCAATTGCCGATCTCCAAGGATATCGCCGGCGTCTCGATGCGCATGGAACAGGGCGTCATGCGCGAATTGCATTGGCACGCGACGGCGGCCGAATGGGGTTTCGTCACCGAGGGGCGGGTGCGCACCACCGTCATCGATCCGGCGGGCTGCTCCGAGACCAACGACTTCGAGCCGGGCGATCTTTGGTATTTCCCCCGCGGCCATGGCCATGTCATCGAGACGCTGGGAAAAGACCTGTGTCACTTCATTCTCGTCTTCGACAATGGCTATTTCTCCGAATTCGGCACTTTCAGCATCAGCGACTGGATCGGCCATGCGCCTAAGGAGCTGCTGGCGAAAAATTTCGGCGTTCCGGCGTCGACCTTCGACAACTTCCCCAAGCAGGAAGTTTATTTCGCCAGGGGAAACATGCCGCCGGAGACCCCCACCCGACCGCTGCAGGGATGGAAGCCGCCGCCGCTCACCCACAAATACAGCCTTCTCTCGCAGAAGCCCTTCGAGACGTTTTCGGGCGGAATCGAATGGCGCGTCGACGGATCGCAATTCCCGATTTCAACGACGATGACCGGCGTCGTTCTCGAAATGGAGCCGGGCGCGCTTCGCGAACTGCATTGGCACCCGAACGCTTCCGAATGGCAATATGTGCTGAGCGGTCAGCTTTGTGTCACGCTGTTTGGATCAAAGGGGCGCTGGCGCCAGGAGACGCTGTCGAAAGGCGACGTCGGCTATATCCCACAGGGCATGGGTCATTCGCTCGAAAATGTCGGGACCGATACGGTGCGCGTGCTCATCGTCTTCAACAACGCCCATTATCAGACGATCGACCTCTCGCAATGGATCGCCGGCAATCCGACCGACATTCTCGCGACGAATTTCGGCCAGGACCCATCGGTGTTCGAGAAATTCCCGCGCAGGGACGTCTTCATGACGAAGTGAGCGTGAGGCTCGCCTCGGCGAGCCTCCTTCACTTGCCGACTTTGCGCAGCAGCGCCTCAAGCCCTTCGGGGAAAATCAGCTCATGCGAGACGGCGATCTCGTCGGCGCTCCACCAGCGCCAGCCGAGCACATGGATTTTTTCTTCCTCGGTGAGGTCGCGCGGCTTGGGCGCGAAGCGCTCGGTGCGGATGAGATAGTAGCGCTCGATCGCTAGACGCCAGTCGTCGCCGATCTCCATCGGGAATTCGCGCGTTGCGACGACCGGTCCGGGATCGAGGACGGTCAGACCCGTTTCTTCATAGACTTCTCGACGCAGCGCCGACTCGAAGCTTTCGCCTTCCCTGATGGCGCCGCCTGGCGTCGCCCAGAAATGATGGTGTCCGAGCGCGAGAAAATGCGGCGTCAGCCCCCCGGCGTAGCGCATCAGCAGGACGTCATTCTCGTGATCGACGATCAGCGCGCGGGCGGCTTCGCGACGCGGCAGCGCGCGCCCGTCCCATGGCGCGGCGACTTCCGCGCGCCCCTCCGGCGACGCCCAATCGACGAGCGACCATTTTCCGTCTTCATAGGCGATCCAATTCGGCGTCGCGTTGAGCACCGGATGTTCGCGTTTTTCATCGAGTCGCTTGCCGGCGGCGAGGCGCCAGGCGATGTCGAGAACGCCCGCATGCGCAACGACAAGCACGGTCTTGCCGGCGCTCTCCTTCGCAATTTGGGTCAGAGCCTTGCGCACCCGCTCGGCGAAATGTTCGAGAGTCTCGCCTTGCGGCGCCGCGAAGTCCGGCTTGCGCGTGAGATAATTCATGTAGATGTCGGCGTGCGTCGCCTGCACTTCGGCATGGGTGTGTCCCTGCCAGACGCCATCGTCCTTCTCGCGCAGGGCCGGTGTCTTGGCGACGTCGAGGCCGCGCACGCCGGCGATCGGCGTCGCTGTGGCGAGCGCGCGGCGTAGGTCGCTCGAATAGACTCTGTCGAAATGCGCGCCCGCGAGCTCCTTCGCCAGCGCCGCCGCCTGCGCGCGTCCGCGGGCGTTCAGCGCGATGTCGAATTGGCCTTGAAAGCGCCTTTCGATATTCCAGTTGGTCTCGCCGTGGCGCGCGAGACACAGAAGCGTGCGGGGCATGTCTTTTCGGATTTAAGGCGAGGGAGTCGCCGTGCAAACCCGCCCAGCGTCCAAGCGAGCGGCGTCGGGCGTTCTATAGCTTTGGCGTGCAAAAGTCAGTCCGCTTTTGCCGGCGGCGGCGAATGACCGCACAGAACTGGAACCGCGCGGCAAATTTTTGAGATCGATCAATTTATCGGTCTTTGGGCGGTCCGTCCAAAGGCTTTGCGGCCTAGGGCTTGGACCCATAAGCGCTGCTGCAAAGAACGCGTCCTTGCGGGAAACCAGAATTGGGCGCAGGCTTCCATTCAGCCAGCGGAAATCTCCAATACGGAAACATCATGCGCTTAGCCCATGGTGTTAGGGACAACTCCTGTTTGGGTGGGGGAAGCATGAAAGCAACTGTCATTGGCGCGCTCGTCCTAAGCTTAATATCAACAAGTGCATCTGCATGGGTCTCTTGCGAAAATGATAAAATTTGCTCCGGCACCCAAACATGTAAAGACGGCTATTGTCAGGAAAAAGAAGGGGCGAATGCCTCTGTCTCCGCCAAACCCGCCAGGAAGGAGGGTCCCGTTCGTAATCTGAAGAAGGTTACACCCGACGCTCCTCTGCCCAAGTAATTTATGGGTCCGGACCCTAGATCACGCTGCATTATTTGAGCGGAATCGCCCAAATGCAGATAAATTGATCGATTCCAAAAATTTAGAGCGCGCTCTACGTGAAAAGCCGGTTCCCGTTTTTTTTCGCGAGCCGCGCTCTAATGTCTCAGGCCGGTGGTGAATTCCCCGCTCCGCAGCCGCGCCGGCAGGGTTTCGGCGAAGGCGGCGATGGCTTCCTCGCCATAGGTCGCCACCAATTCGCGCAACGCCGCGGACAGTGCGGCATGTGCGAAGGAATCGCTTTCGATCCCCGCAAGTATGGCCTCGGCGAAAGCCTCGGTGACATAGGCGAGGGCGGCTCGATGCTGCTCACCGCCCAAGTCGCTCAGCGAGACGACGTTCGATTGGTTCATTGGGCCACTCTAGAGAAGCCGCTCGCGCCGCGCGAGGCGACGCTCGCCGGAAGGTTAATTTCGCCAAGGGCGTTTAAGGATTTCCGTAACGATAGGTGATGTCGCGGGTGAGCCGCGAGGCTTCCGCCAGATAGCGGGAAATCACGGCTTTGGCGTTGGGCGTGCAGGCGCGATAGGTCAGCTCGTAGCCATGGAATCCGCGGTTGAACGAGGCCATCAGCCTCTGGCGACGCGATCCGCTCGGCGCGTCGGCGTCGAGCAGGGCGGCCATTTTCACGCGCCATTCGTCGCCATCGCCGGCGCCGCAGAGGTCGCGCAAAAAGGACAATGCGCCGAGGACTTCCGAGAGCCGGGTAATCTGCGGCTCGTAAGGCGGCGGCGGACGCTCGGGCCCGCTGGGACCCGCTGCCGGCGTCGCGCCCGGCGCTCCCGGCGCGCCGGGGGTTTGCGGCTTCGTCTGCCCCTGCCCCTGCCCGGCGGCGTCCCGCTTGCGCGGCGGCGGGCGATCGGACCGTCTAGGCTCTGGCGCCCGATGGTGCCGAGGACCGTCGAAACCGCCGAAGAGGAAATCGAAAGGGTCTTGAGCAGCTGCTTCGCTCGCTAAGAGCGTCGCGGCCGCCACCGCGGCGAGCGCCGCCGCCGCGCGCTTTGATTGCGCCGTCATGGGTAGAGCCGCTCCTTTCGCCAAGGTTCGCCAGGCGCCGCCCGGAAAAAGCGGACGCGGTCATGAAGCCGGAACGGCCGATCGGACCAGAATTCCATTGCAATGGGCGCAATCCGGAAGCCCCGCCAATAAGGCGGCCTCGGAATGGCGCCGATCACATATTTAGCGGCGAAGGCGGCCACCGATTTTTCGAGCGCGAAGCGGCTCTCCAGCGGCCGCGACTGTTGGCTCGCCCAGGCGCCGATGCGGGAGTCGCGCAGGCGGCTGGCGAAATAGTCATCCGCCTCGGCGTCGCTGACAGGGCCGACGGGTCCGCGCAGCCGCACCTGACGGCGAAGCGACTTCCAGTGAAATAGCCCCGCCGCCTGCATATTGGCCTCGAGCTGGCGCCCCTTGGCGCTCTCCGCATTGGTGTAGAATACGAAACCGTCGGGCGTCCATTCTTTCAAGAGCACCATGCGCGCGTCGGGAAGGCCGCCGGCGTCCGCCGTCGCCAGGACCATCGCCTCGGGGTCGTTCGGCTCTTTGCGTTTCGCATCCTCGAACCATTGCGCGAACAATGCGAAAGGCTCGGCGGCGTCGACAAAGTCACCGGGCGTTAACGCGTTCAAGCGAGTATCCCTTATCAAGCCGAGACAAAGATCGGCGGTTCGAAGGTGGCCGTTTGCAGTTCCAGCGCGTCAGACATACCGCCGCTTGCGTCATTGCTCAAATGTCGCGCGGCGCCTGCCTTATCGTCCTGACCGGGACGGCCGGCGCTCTTTCCGGCTGCTCCATCGCCGTGCCGATGGCTGCGGAGCCTTCGGACATGTTGGGCAGCGCGCGCGCGACGACGGACGTGACCGGCGCGATCCCGAAATCTCCGCCGAAATTGTCTCGTGCGCTCGATCCCGAAGATCATCGCCGCGCCATTGCCGCGATGAGCACGGCGCTCGATCCGCAGGGAAGCGGCATGAGCGTCAATTGGGACAATCCGGAGACCGGCGCCAAGGGCTCCTTCACGCCGATCGGCCAGCCCTATCCGCTGGAAGGCATGATCTGCCGCGCCTTCCATGCCGATATCGCGGTGAACGAAACGCAGGAGAGCCTTCAAGGCGCCGCCTGTCGCGAAAAAACCGCCGAATGGGCGCTCACCGAGGTGAAGCTGTTGAAGAAAGGGTGAAATGTCGGCGCCCTTCGGCAGACGACTCGTCATGACGACCATCGCCGCGATCCTGGCGATTCCGGCGTTCTTTCTTTTTGCGCGCGCGATTACCGCCTGGAAGCAAGGCTACGCCTGGGCGGAAATGGACTGGGACGACAAGGGTCATACGTCGATTGCGGATTTCCTGCGCGCCGCCGATGTCGGCAAGCGGCCGGTCGACGTGAACGGCCAGTCCTGCGTCGAATATTTCCTCTACCGGGAAGGGATGACGGTGAAGATCGTCTGCCCGCGCGGCGGAAACTAAAGCAAGACGCCCGGATTGAGGATGCCGTTTGGATCAAGCGCCGCCTTGATCGCGCGCATGGCGTCGAGCGCGGCAGGGTCTTTCGTCTCGCGCAACAGATCGCGCTTCAGCCGGCCGATTCCATGTTCGGCGGAAATCGAGCCGCCGAGTTCGCGCACGACGCCATGCACGATGGCGTTGATCTCCGCCCAACGCGCCAGGAATTCCGCTTTGTCGGCGCCGACGGGCTGCGAGACGTTATAGTGGATGTTGCCGTCGCCCATATGGCCGAAGGGAATGGGCCGCGCCTGCGGGAAAGCCTCGCGCAGCCTTCGCCCAGCTTCTTCAATGAAATGCGGAATTTCGCTCACCGGAACGGCCACATCGTGCTTGATTGAGCCGCCCTCGCGCTTTTGCGCTTCCGACATGCTTTCGCGCAGCTTCCACAGCGCGCCCGCCTGATCCAATGATTGCGCCAGCGTCGCGTCCTGCGCCAAATCCGCGTCGAGGGCGGCGGCGAGAATTTCGGCGCCGGCGCGCTCAGCTTCGCCATCAGCGAAAGCGGCGAGTTCGACGAGCGCATACCAGTCGTGCGGCTGCGCCAGTGGATCGCGCGTTCCGGGAATGTGACGCAGCACGAGCGCCAGTCCCGATCGCGACGCGACCTCAAATGCGTTGAGCGTCGGTCCGGCGCGGCCTTTGACGAAGTTCAAGAGTTTCAGCGCTTGCGCCGGATCGCGCAGCCCCAAAAACGCGACGGCGCGCGAGCGCGGACGCGGGAAAAGCTTGAGCGTCGCGGCGGTGATGACGCCTAGCGTTCCTTCAGAGCCGATGAAGAGCCGAGTCAGATCGTAGCCGGTGTTGTCCTTGCGCAGCGCGCCGAGCGTCGATAGCAGCCGGCCGTCGGCGAGCGCGACTTCGACGCCGAGCGCAAGGTCGCGCATCGAGCCATAGGCGATGACATGAACGCCGCCGGCGTTGGTCGCGAGATTGCCGCCGATGGTGCAGCTGCCTTCCGAGGCCAGCGACAGCGGGAAGAAGCGGTCGGCGGCCTGCGCGGCGTCCTGCGCCTGCGCCAGCGTCACGCCCGCCTCGACGGTCATCGCGTCGGCGTCCGCGTCGACGGCGCGGATTTGGTTGAGCCTTTCAAGCGAGAGCACCACCGATGCACCGCTCGCGTCGGGGGTCTGGCCGCCGACAAGTCCGGTATTGCCGCCTTGAGGGGCTACGGGCGCGCCGGATTCATTGCATAGCGAAAGAATGTCGCCGACTTCGCGCGCGGTTCGCGGCTTTAGCACACAGAGCGCGCGGCCATGATAGAGGTCGCGGGGCTCGCCGAGATAGGGCGACATCGCCGTCGCATCCGTTACGACGGCCGCCTCGCCGACAATGGCCGCGAGACGAGAGAGGAAAAGAGGCGCGTCAGACCGATCGGCTGTCACAGTCAGTAGGATGCGCCCTTTTTGTCGCGCTGTCCTTAGCGATAAGGACGGCGGCGGTCGTCTTTGCGGCGGGCGTAGACATAGGCGCGCATGGCGACAGGTGCACTAGCGAGGACGATACTGCACAATGTCGCGGCGATAAGCGCATTCATCATGACGGTCTCCTTCCAGATCACGGAAATTATTTAACTTCCGGCTACGCTGGACTACATCGCAAATCCTATGCCTGATTTGGCGGACCGGCAACTCCGCAGAGCACGACCGCTGCGTCTCAATGTCGCTTCTTGACTCTCCTGTGACATTCTCGGCACAGGAGCGTGACGCCGGCGCCGATGATTTCATCCAAGCAGACGGCGTTTTGCGGATTTGCGCCGGCTCTCCCTCTCAAGAACCGCCACGATCTCGACATGCGCCGCATAGCGGAACTGATCGAGAGGCGCGATCTCGCGAATGACGTAGCCGCCTTTGAGCAAAATTGCGGCGTCGCGGGCGAAACTTTGAGCATTGCAGGACACGGCGACGACGATTGGAACATCCGAGCGCCCGATTTCGGCCGCTTGGGCGGCGGCGCCGGCCCGCGGCGGATCGAAGACGATAGCGTCGAAGCCGCTGAGTTCCTTGGTGTTCAGCGGCCGGGCGAAGAGATCGCGTTCGATCGCTTCGAGCGGGAGCAGGCCCTGCGCCGCCTGTGCGGCGGCGCGCATGGCCGCGATCGCCGAACCGTCCGAATCATAGGCGCTGACCTTGGCGCGTTGCGCCAGCCGAAGCGCGAAGGCGCCGACGCCGCAGAAAAGATCGGCGACGCTTTGCGCGTTCCACGTCGCCTTCAGGACACGCGCCGCGAGCTCATCTTCGCCGGCCTGCGTCGCCTGCAGGAAGGCGCCGGCGGGAAGCGTCAGCGTCGCAACGCCGATTGCGATTTGTGGCGCATGACGCAAAGCGACGAGCCTGCCGTGATTGGTCAGGCGCGCCAGATCATGCGCCTCGGCGGTGGAGATCAGCGCGTCGATTTCAGCCTTATCAAGCGGGCCGGCGCCGCGCAGCTCCACATCCAAACCGCCAAGCGTCGCCGTGATGGCGATGTCGAGCGGCTTGCCGAGCGGCGCGAGAACTGCGGCGATCGCGCGCGCGGCGGCCAATGCCCCGTCAAGCTCTGGCGCGAGCAAGGGGCAGCAGTCGATCTCGACGATTCGATGCGAACGCGCCGCCATGAAGCCTACGTGCGCTTTTCCGGATTCGAATCGCGCGTGAAAAGTCACGCGGCGGCGGCCGGCGCCATGCGCGTCAATTAGAGGCGTGACCTCTAGCTGCAGTCCGGCGTTAAGAAGCGCCGTATCGACAAGGCCGCGCTTCCACTCGGCATAGGCGTCGGCGCGCAGCGCCTGCACCGCGCAGCCGCCGCAATCTTCAAAGTGCGGACAGATCGGCGCGATGCGCTGCGGGGAGGCTTCGACGATGTCGACGAGTCGCGCATGATCGCCGTCCACTTCCGCGGTCACGGTCTCGCCGGGAAGCGCGTAGGGAACGAAGACGCGCTTTTCATGCAGCAACGCGACGCCCTCGCCGCGATGGCCGAGCCGTTCGATGACGAGACGCTGCGGGCTAATCACCCAAGCCCCTCACCTTACCTCTCCCCGCAAGCGGGGAGAGGGAACGGACACGTAGCGCACAATTCTGCGGCGCGCGAAGCGACAAACGTATTGTGGAGCGCTTGCCGCCTCTTCTCCCCGCTTGCGGGGAGAAGTGAGATGAGGGGCCAGGGGTTTGGCGCGGCTTTCAAACATTGGCGCCATGAATCAAGAATTCGCGATTGCCGTCTCCGCCTTCGATCGGCGAAGGAATGACGCCGCAAACGCGCCAGCGCAAAGCTTCGATTTCGCGTTCTATGCGCGCGCAGACCTGCGCGTGAATCTTCTCGTCGCGCACCACGCCCTTCTTCGCCGCCGCGCGGCCGGCCTCGAACTGCGGCTTGATCAGCGCGACGAGATCGGCGCGCGGCGCGGCGAGCGACAGGACATGCGGCAGAAGCGCTGTGAGCGAAATAAAACTCGCGTCGATGACGATCAGGCTCGGCGCCTCGGCAAGATGCGCCGCGCTCAGCGCGCGCGCGTCCCGCCCTTCCAGCGACGTCACGCGCCGATCGGCGCGCAGCCTTTCATGCAATTGCCCGTGACCAACGTCGACGGCGGCGACATGGCGCGCGCCGCACGTCAACAGAACCTCGGTGAAGCCGCCCGTCGAGGCGCCGACATCGAGACAGAAGCGTCCTTGAGGATCGACGCCGAAATGATTGAGCGCATGCGCAAGCTTCACGCCGCCGCGCGACACCCAGGGGTAAGCGGCGCGCGCCTCAATATTCGCGTCGGCGGCGATCGGCTCGGAGGGTTTCCTGACGACGCGGCCGTCGACGCTGACAAGGCCGGCTTCGATCGCCTCGCGCGCCTTGGCGCGGCTCTCGAAGAGACCTCGTGCATGGAGCGCGGTATCGGCGCGGGTCGCGGCCATCGTCACTCTCCCGTCTGCAGCAGCGTTCCGGCGCGCCGAGCGCTCTGCAACAACATGCCAAACGCGGCGGACGCGGCCGCGAACAGAACGACGTCGATCGCGAGCCCCTGCGCCAGCAGGTCCCAGCGAATGACATGTTCGATCAATACGGCGCGCAGACCTTCGAACACATAGGTCGGCGGCAGCATCCACGAGACCGGCTGCAGCCATGTCGGCAGCGTCGTCACCGGATAATAGACGGCGCCGAGCGGCTGCACGAAAAACATCAGCGACCAGACGAGATTTTCCGCGCCAAGCCCATAGCGCAGCAGAATGCCGGAGACAAAAAGCCCGATGCTCCAGGCAAAGAGCATCAGCACGACGAAGAAGGCGGCGAAGGCGATCCCCAGCGCCCACAGATTGAAACCGAAAAACAGGATCGCAAAAATCGTGACGGGAAGCACGCCGACCATCAATCGAATAAGGCTCATCGCGACCAGCGCGCTGACGAACTCCGCCGGCCGCAATGGACTCATCAAGATGTTCGGCAGATTGCGCGACCACATTTCCTCGATGAAGGAGAAGCAGAAGCCTTGTTGGCCGCGCAGCAGAATGTCCCATAGAAGAATGGCGCCGATCAGCGTGCCGGCGGCCTGCGCCGCGCCGCCCGGCGCTGCGAGCGCGCCGGCGCGCACAAGATAGGTCTGCAAAAATCCCCAAGTGAGAAGCTGAACGGTCGGCCAGTAGATGATGTCGAGCACCCTCGTGCGGGAGGCGCGCAGAAGATAAGAATAGCGCAACACCATCGCGCCGACGCGCTTGAAGGAGAAACTCATGCCGCATCTCCGTCGACTCGGCCGCGGGCGACGTCGAGAAACACTTCTTCGAGCGTGTCGCGTCCGTAGCGCGCCAGGAGATTGGCGGGCGAACCATCGTCGACGAGGATTCCGTCCTTCAGCATCAGCACGCGGTCGCAGAGGCGCTCGACCTCATTCATATTGTGCGAGGCGAGCAGGATTGCGCAATTATGCGTGCGCCGATGGGCTTCAAGTCGCGCCCGCACCCAGTCGGCCGTGTCCGGGTCGAGCGACGCGGTCGGCTCGTCGAGCAGCAGGAGCTGCGGGTCGTTGATCAACGATTTGGCGATGGCGACGCGCGTCTTCTGGCCCGCGGACAAGCGTCCGGTCTGGCGGTCGAGAAAATCGCCAAGCGCGAGATCCGTCGCAAGCTGCTCGATTTTCGCGTCAACATTCTCGACGTCATAGAGCATGCCGAAGATGCGCAAATTCTGCCGCACGGTGAGGCGATGCGGCAGGTCGACATAGGGGCTCTCGAAATTCATCCGGCCGAGCGCGCGATAGCGCTCGCGCGACATGTCGCAGCCGAAGACATGGATCGAGCCTTGCGTCGGTTCGATCAACCCCATCACCATGCCGATCGTCGTGGTCTTTCCGGCGCCATTGCCGCCGAGCAGACCGGTAACGGAGCCGGCCTCGAGCGAGAATTCGAGCGGGCCGACAACTCGGCGATTGTCGTAATTCTTGGAAAGGCCGGCGACGGCAAGCGTCGGCTCTGGCGCGACTGCATTTTGGGACATGGGCGTTATTAAGCCCGCCGCGGCCAGCCTCGCAAGGGCGTCATTTCTGGCAACGGGGACAATAGAATGTCGAACGGCCGGACTGGACGACGCGCGCGATCGTTCCTTTGCAGCTCGGCGTCGGGCAGGCGGCGCCTTCGCGGTCGTAGACCCGGAAACTATGCTGGAAATAGCCGAGCGAGCCGTCGATCTGGCGATGGTCGCGCAGGGATGAGCCGCCCGCCTCCAGCGCGTCCTTTAAGACATCCTTGATCGCCTGCGGCAGCCGCGCCAGCGCGGCTGTGGGCCTGCCGCTTGCCGTGACGAGCAAGCCCGTGGCGCGCAGCGGCGAGATATGGGCGCGATGTAGGGCCTCGCAGACATAAATATTGCCAAGCCCGGCGATCAGGCGCTGATCGAGGAGCAGCGCCTTGACCGGCGCCGCGCGTCCCTGAAAGGCGCCTGCAAGGAAAGCGGCGTCGAGCGCGTCGCCCAAGGGTTCGACGCCGAGGCCGCGAAAGCGTTCTTCCTCGTCGATCGCATGCGTGGGAATGAGCAGCATACAGCCGAAGCGGCGCGGATCGTTGTAAACGACGCGCTTCCCGTGATCGAGATGGAAGACGACATGATCATGCGCGGCGCTCTTGTCGCGTTTGTGCTGAAAAACGCCGGGCGTGTCATCATCGATGCGGAAGGACCCGCTCATGCCGAGATGCATAATCAGCGAATGCGCATCGTCGAGGTCGGCGATGAGATATTTGGCGCGCCTGCGAAGGTCGAGAACGCGCCTGCCCTGAAGACGCGCGGCGAAGCGTTGAGGAAAGGGAAAGCGCAGATCATGGCGGCGAAGCTCGACGCGCGCGATCGTCGCGCCGACGAGCGCCGGGGCCAGTCCCCGCCGTACCGTTTCGACTTCGGGCAGTTCGGGCATAACTCGGGTTCATCCCGTCACAAGAGCCGGCGCGCCGGAGCGGCGCGGGCGTAGCCACCGGCGCGGCGACAGGCTATACCGTCCCCTTCCTTCCTCGTCACCCGAGCGCCTGATGATTGATCGAAGTTCCGAGCGAGAGGGCTCGACCCATTTCGGCTATTCCGAAGTCCCCTTGAGCGAGAAACAGGGCCTCGTCGACGACGTCTTTCATAAGGTCGCGCGTCGCTACGACATCATGAACGACCTCATGTCGGGCGGCATGCACCGGCTGTGGAAAGACACATTGGTCGCCAAGGTCAATGCGCGCGGGCGCAAGGGGTTTCGCCATCTCGACGTGGCCGGCGGCACGGGCGACATCGCCTTTCGCATCGCTGCCGGCGCGGCGCATGACGCTGAAATCGTCGTGCTCGACATTAATGGCGAGATGCTCGACGTCGGCAAGGATCGGGCGCGCGAGCGCGGGCTTTCCGGCGTTGAATTCGTGCAGGCCAACGCCGAATCGCTCCCCTTTCCCGACGCGCATTTCGACAGCTACACGATCGCTTTCGGCATCCGCAACGTGCCGCGCATCGATGTCGCTCTTGCCGAAGCCTATCGCGTGCTGAAGCCCGGCGGCCGTTTCCTGTGCTTAGAATTTTCGCAAGTCGCCGTCCCCGGACTCGACAAGCTTTATGAAGCCTATTCGTTCAACGTTATTCCGACCATCGGCAAATTCGTCGCCGGAGACGCCGAGCCCTACCGCTATCTTGTCGAATCGATCCGCAAATTTCCCAGCGCCGAGGAATTCGAACGCATGATCCGCAGAGCGGGCTTTCGCCGCACCGGCTATGAGCGGCTGACCGGCGGCGTGGTGGCGATTCATTCCGGCTGGAAAAGCTGACCTCTAAAGCGCGGCGGCATTCGTGATTCTTGGCGTCGGTCATTTCTATCGTCTGGCGCGCGCCGGCTACATCATGGCGCGCGAGGGCGTCTTCGCGCTTCTCGACCCCACGCTTCTGCCGCCGGCGGCGGCGCCGCTGGTGCGCGTCGCCAATCTCTTCGCCGGCGGCAAGCGGGACGGCGCCGGCAAGGCGCTGGTGCGCGCGCTGGCGCAGATCGGTCCATCCTATGTGAAGCTCGGCCAGTTTCTGGCGACGCGGCCGGACATCGTCGGCGGCGAAATCGCCGATGCGCTCACCGCGCTGCAGGACCGGATGGAGCCCTTCGGCCGCGACAAGGCCGTCGCCATCGTCGAAAAGGCGCTGGGCAGAAGAATCGACGAAATCTTCGTCTCCTTCGGCGAGCCGGTCGCCGCTGCCTCCGTCGCCCAGGTTCATGTCGCCGAGGCGCGATACGAAGACGGCCTGCGCAAGGTCGCGGTGAAAGTCCTGCGGCCGGGAATCGAAGGCCAGTTCGCGGTGGATCTGCGCGACATGTATCGGATCGCGCGATTGGCCGAGCGCTATTCCTCCGAAGCGCGCCGGCTGCGGATGATCGAGGTCGTCGATACGCTGGCGCGCACGGTGAGGCTTGAAACCGACTTTCGTCTCGAAGCCGCGGCGGCCTCGGAATTCGCCGATAATGTCGCCGCCGATCCCGAGATGCACGTGCCGGCCGTCGACTGGAGCCGCACTGACCGCGAAGTGCTGACGCTTGAGTGGATCGAGGGCGTTCCCTTATCGGACATCGAGCGGGTCGCGGCAGAGGGCCACGACCTGAAGGCCATCGGCCGCAACGTGCTGCAATCTTTCCTGCGCCATGCGATGCGCGACGGCTTCTTTCACGCCGACATGCATCAGGGCAATCTCTTCGTCGACAAGAAGGGCCGCCTCGTCGCCATAGACTTCGGCATCATGGGCCGGCTGGGCCTCAAGGAGCGCCGGTTCCTCGCCGAAATTCTCTACGGCTTCATCATTCGCGACTATAAGCGGGTCGCAGAAGTTCATTTCGAGGCGGGCTATGTCCCCGCGACGCACTCCATCGAAGAATTCGCGCAGGCGCTGCGCGCGATCGGCGAACCGATGCACATGATCAACGCCGCCGATATTTCGATGGCGCGTCTCTTGACCCTGCTCTTTGAAGTGACGGCGCTGTTCGACATGCGCACCCGCACCGAGTTGGTGCTGTTACAAAAGACCATGGTCGTCGCCGAGGGCGTCGCCCGCGCCTTCGATCCCAAGCTCGACATATGGAAGACATGCGATCCCGTGGTGCGCTCCTGGATCGAGGAAAATCTCGGCGTCAAGGCGAAGGTCGAGGACGCGAGTAGGAGCGTCGCGGAGCTGGTGAAGCTCGCGACGCGCTTGCCGCAGACGCTGCTGGAAGCCGAAACGGCGATCCAGCGCGTATCGAAGATGGCGGAGGAAGGCGTCGAATTGTCCGACCGCTCGCTCGACGCGCTCGCGGAAATGCGCCGCCGATCCGACCGCTGGTTCCTGCTCGCGCTCAGCGCGCTGCTGTTGCTCGCCCTCTGGCTACTGAAATAGCGCAGTCCGCCAATTCACTTCACCCCAACGAGCTCCACGTCGAAGATCAGCCAGGCGTTGGGCGGGATGACGCCGCCGGCGCCGCGCGCGCCATAGCCGAGGTCGGGCGGAATCACCAGCGTGCGCTTGCCGCCGACCTTCATGCCCTCGACGCCTTCGTCCCAGCCCTTGATCACCTGGCCCTGGCCGAGCCGGAATTCGAACGGCTGGCCGCGATCATGCGAGGAATCGAATTTCTTGCCCTTCTCGCCATTATTGTAGAGCCAGCCGGTGTAATGCATGACCGCCGTCTGGCCGATCTTGGGGGTCGCGCCCGCGCCGACCTTCGTGTCCTTATACTGCAGGCCGGTCACGCTCGTCGTCATCGGCGCTTCCGCGCGCGCGTCGACAGCGAGCGTGAGGCTAACGGCGGCGGCGGCGGCCATCAGTGTTTTTGAGACAAGTCGCATCTTTCGTTCCTCCCGCTTATTGAACAGCCTAATTGGGCTCCTCCGATCGAGGACGCCTGAAGCTTATCCCAGCACGCCATTGTCGCGGGCGAGCTGCAGCAAATCCTTCTGCGGCCGCGCGCCGACATGCGAAATGATCTCCGCCGCGGCGAGCGCGCCGAGCATCGCGCTGCGCTCATGCGGCAAGCCCTGCGTATAGCCGGCGAGAAACCCGGCGGCGAAGAGATCGCCGGCGCCGGTAGTGTCGACGACCTCCTCGACCGGAAAGGCCGGCGCCGCGACGGCGCTCGCGCCATTGGCGACGACGCAGCCCTTTTCCGAGCGGGTGACGACGCCGAGCAGACCCTCTTCGCCGCGCAGCGCGGCGAGCGCCGTATCGAAATCGCCGGTTTCATAAAGCGCGTGCAATTCGCTCTCATTGGCGAAAACGATGTCGACGACGCGCTCGCGAATGAGCGAGAGAAACTCGCCGCGATAGCGATCGACGCAGAAACTGTCGGAAAGGGTGAGCGCCACTTTGCGCCCGTTGGCGCGCGAGATTTTCGCCGCCTTCAGGAAAGCTTCCTTGGCGCCCGGCGGGTCCCAGAGATAGCCCTCCATGTAGAGAACTTTCGCGCCGGCGACGGCGTCTTCGTCGATGTCGGCCGGCGCAAGCGCCTGACAGGCGCCGAGAAAAGTGTTCATCGTGCGCTGGCCGTCCGGCGTCACGAAAATCAAGCAACGCGCGGTCGCGGCGCCGTCGGCCGCGAAGGGCGTGTCAAAGGCGACGCCCGCCTTGCGGATGTCATGCGCGAATTCGCGGCCTGCGTCGTCGTCCTTCACCTTGCCGGCGAATCCGGCGGTGCGCCCGAGGCTGGCGAGACCCGCCATGGTGTTGGCTGCCGAGCCGCCGGAAACGACCGTCGTCGGGCCCATCGCCGCGTAAAGCTCGGCGGCGCGCGCTTCGTCGACAAGCGTCATCGAGCCTTTGCGCAGCCCCGCCTGAAGGAGATCATTGTCCCCGGCGCGGGCGATCGTGTCGACGATGGCGTTGCCGATGCCCAGCACGTCAAATGATGAAGTCATGAGAGGCGATGATCCGATTTAGGAAAGACAATCTGGCGCCTTCGCGCCGCAGGCGGAGTGTTTAGCACCGCGGCGCCGGCCCGTCGATCAGGCGAAACCCATTCATAGAGGCGCGGCGAGGCGGCGGCTGGAATGTTCGGCGCGACTATCTGCAGACCGACGACAGGATCACTTCGACGACGAGGACGAACAGCGCCGCTGTCACGAAGGCCGGCACCGGGCGCAGCGACACGTGGCGGAACAGGAAGGCGTACATGAACGCCAGCCAGACGATGATCGGAAAGAGCAGAAAACGCAGCAGCTTTTCGGTCGGCAGCGGTTCTGGCAGGGCGATGGCGAAGATGAGGTGCAGGATAATATAGGCGAGCGCCCCAATGACGCCCATGATCGCAAGCGCCGTCGCCGTGCGCTGAAACTTTGCGTCCTCCTTGAGAACGCGCAGCAGTCCCAGGGTCGCGCCGTAAAGAAAGGCCGTGCTCAGCAGCCCATAGATTAGGCTTCCGAGCAGCGAATGATTGAACGCCTGCGCGATCACCTGGAGCACGCCATAGACGCCGAAGGCGCCCAACATCAATTCGCGCGAATCAGGCAGCGACAGTTGCGACGCTTCAAGATTGATCATCTTGAGCACCGTCTGCGGCGTCCGCTCGTTGAGATAGGGAATATTGATCGGCATGGAGAGCGTTTCCCTTGTCGCTGGGAAGGCGAGAGCCCTGCCCGCATTGAAGCGAAAAGCCGTGCGACCCAGCGCGCCGAGAATGCGCTGGCCGGGCCGCACGACCAATTGGCGCCTCTCTAGCACGCTTTGGCGGAGCGCGAAAATGGGCGCTCCTGATGTTGCGATGCGAAGCCCTCTGTTACGCCAGCCGCCGGCTCCATTCCTCGCGCGCAATGACCTCGACGATGCGACGCGCCGCATCGCGCCAGGCGACGCGTAAGACCTGATCCGTGTCGCAGGCGCGCCGGCCGTCAAGAAAATCGGCGATGGTTTCCGCCAGCGCGGTTGCGTCATTTACCCGAAAATAGAGCGCGCCCGACCTTCCGACCTCGCGAAACACCGGAATGTCGCTGCAGATCGACGGGCGACCGCGCCGCGCCGCTTCGACGATCGGCAGACCGAAGCCTTCCGCATAGGATGGGAAAATCAGCGCCACCGCATGGTCGTAGAGATAGGAAAGCTCGTCGTCGTCAGCGTCGTCGAACCAGAAGAGCCGACGGCCGAATTCGCGATGCGCGAGAATTTCGCTGACGATCGCTTCCTCAAACCAGCCGCGTCGCCCGACGACGATCAGCCGAATGTCGCGCCCATTCGCCCAAAGGTCCTCAAAAGCGCGGACCGCGACGCGTTGGCCTTTGCGCGGCTCGATCGTGCCGACAGCAAGAAACGCCGGCGCATCGCCGGCGACCGCCGCCTTGACCGTGTCACGCGGCGCGGCGTCGGCGCGCAGCGAAAGATCGGAGCCGCAGTGGAACCAGCCGATCTTGAGTCCGGGACGATATGGCAGGCCTTGCGCAGCGACATAGTCGGCGAGTTCGTCGGCGACGGTTCGCGAAATCGCCAAAAAGCCGTCACTTTCGAGCAGCGCCTTGCGCAGCCAGGCGCGATAGCGGGGCACCGTCACTTCATGGCAGGCGTGCGGATAAAGCTCGGGAATGAGATCGAAGATGCAGGTGACGACTTCGCCGCCCTCATCGCGAATCTTTTCAAAGATCGGCGCGAGTTCGTCGAATGCGTTCCAGCTGTCGGAAAGCATCAGAAAGCGGTCGCCGGTTGCGACGGCGATCTCTGAATCGGGCAAGGCGTCGCCGCCCACAAGCTCGGCGACGAAGCCGTTGGCGGTCAGCAGGCGCCCGCCTGTGCAGCGAACGGCCATGGCCGGGATGTCGAAGCTGTCGCCGCTATAGAGTCCGCGCGTCACTTCCTTGACGACGCGCTGAATGCCCGTGCCGGCGTCGCGCTTGATCGTTCCGGTCACGTCAACGAGCAGCCGGCGCGCCGGCTGCGGCGCGCTTCGCGCGGCCGGAGCGCCGGAAACAGGCGTTGACTGCGCCGCCTGCGGCGACGGTCGGCGAAACCGCGAGGCAAACGCATTCGCGGCGTCGGCGATGAACGCTTCAATGGGTCGAAGAAAGCGGTAGATGTGGCCGGAGACCGAATAGATGAGCCGATAGCGCTCATGGGTCAGATGCAGGAGTTCGGCGCGCAGATAATCGAGCTGAAATTCGAGCAGGCGCATGCGTTCGCGATCCTGGTCGCGGTCTTCGTCCCGCCGCTCGCTCATGGCCCCTTGCTCATGACGAAGCCTGGTCGGATTGCGCCTCGGCGGCGCGGGCGTCAGTGAGCAGCGCCAACAGCATGTCGTCGATATCGTGACGCGGACGCCAGCCGGTCGCGTCAGTGAGCTTTGTCGCGTCGCAGGCGACGCTGGCGAGATCGCTGCCGCCGGGACGCAGCAGCGCCGGATCCACCTCGATTTCAAATTGCGCCTTGGACTGTCCGCGGAGGCGCTCGAGCAGCGCTTCCAAGCGATGCGCCGTCCCGGAAGCGACGTTGAAGATCGAGACCGGCGCGGGCAGGTCAGGCGCTTTTTCGATCAGCCGCATATAGGCGTCGATCACGTCGCGCACGTCGAGAAAATCGCGCGCCTTTGACAGATCGCCGACTTTGATCAGCGGCGCGGCGCGGCCCGACTCGATCGCGGCGATCTGCGCGGCGAAGGAGGCGAGCGCAAAATTGCGATTGCGCTGGCCGGGTCCAGAATGATTGACCGGTCGCGCAACAATGAGCCGCCCATTGGACGCGAGCAGATCCGCAAGCGCGCTCTCCGCGCAAGCCTTCGAGCGGCTATAGACGTCGACCGGCCGCAGCGGCGCATCCTCGTTCAAAACGCCTTCGCGAAAACTCGCGCCATAGGCGGCCGCCGTCGAGGCGAAGAGAAACGTCGCCGAGGGACAGTGTCGGGCGACCGCAGCGCCGAGCGCGAAGGAGCCGTGAAAATTCACCCGCCAAGTCAATTCAGCCGCGTGCAGCGCCTGGCCGATCGACGCCTGACCTGCGAGATGAACGATGAGGTCGGGGCGCAGGCGCGCAACCAGCGCATCGATCGCGGCTTCGTCGACAAGATCGGCGACGGCCGACGCGAAACTCTCGTGGCCGCCACATTCGCCGGGGCGCAACAACATCGCCCGCGCCGCCTGCGGATAGGCATCAGCCAGCGCGGCGCAAAGATGGCCGCCGACGAATCCGGCGCCGCCCGTCACCAAAATGCGCTCGAAGGCGGCCATCGCGCGCCCTTTGTTTTAAGGTTAGGCCATCTCGCGCTGCAGCCGATCGAGATCGGCGTCAACCATCTCGCAGATCATTTCGCGAAGATCGATCTCCGGCTTCCACCCGAGAACCCGCTGCGCCTTGCTGGAATCGCCGAGCAGGACGTCGACCTCCGCCGGACGATAGAACTCGGGGTCGATGACGACGAATTTTTCCATGTCGAGGCCCGCGTGATCGAAGGCGATGCGGCACATGTCCCGCACCGTGGTGGTGACGCCTGTCGCGACAACATAGTCGTCCGGCGTCTCCTGCTGCAGCATCAGCCACATGGCGCGCACGTAATCCTTGGCGTGCCCCCAATCCCGCTTGGCGTCGATGTTGCCCAGACGCAATTCCTTGGCGAGGCCGAGTTTAATCGCTGCGACGCCGCGCGTCACCTTGCGGGTGACGAATTCGACGCCGCGCAGCGGGCTCTCATGATTGAACAGAATCCCGGAAGAGGCGTGAAGGCCGAAGCTCTCGCGGTAATTCACCGTGATCCAATGGCCGTAAAGCTTCGCTACGGCATAAGGGCTGCGCGGATAGAAGGGCGTCTTCTCGCTTTGCATGGGCTCCTGAATGAGCCCGTACATTTCCGAGGACGACGCCTGATAAAACCGCGCCTTCGACGCCCCGAGCCGCATCGCTTCGAGCACATTGGTCACGCCCACGCCGGTGACGTTGGCGGTGAGCACCGGCTGGCGCCAGGAGGAGGCGACGTAGGACTGCGCCGCGAGATTGTATATTTCATCGGGCTGGATGGCCTGCACGGTGCGCAGCAGGCTGGAGAGATCGGCGAGATCGGCGTCGTGCAAACTCAGTTTGCCGCTGATGCCGAGCCAGCGCAGGCGATGGTCTTCGACGCCCCGATGCGACGAGCGTCGCACCACGCCATGCACCTCATAGCCCTTATCGAGCAAGAATTGCGAGAGATAGGCCCCGTCCTGTCCTGTAACGCCAGTCACCAGCGCGCGCTTGCTCATCAATGGTCCTATTCGAATTGCCCGGGGGTCTTAACAAGGCGCGGCTTTGGCGGCGGCGCGGCTTCGGGCGATGCTCGCCCAAGCTGCGGGCGCTGCAAAAAAGGGCGTGCGACGCCATTACAAAATCAAGGCGCCTTAAGCAAGAGCGTGGGCGAGCCGGCTGGGCCGGCGGCTCGAGCGCGGCTCTCACGAAAAATCGGATCCCGGCTCCTCGCGCAAGCACGCTCTAAGCTTCTTGAATCGCTCACATAAATTGCGTTTAGGCGATTCCGCCTAAACGCAGCGTTATCCAGGCGTCGCCGGCAGCCCAAACCATCCCCGATGGGGGCTTAGGCCTCTTTGTCAGGCGGCGGCAATTTGCCTTCCGGCGTCGCCTTGTCGATGGCCTCCGGCAAATATTTGGCGAGAAGCTCCTTCGCCTTTTCGAGGTCGATTCCGGCGTTCTTGGCGATTTCCTTCAGCTTGTCGGCGTTGATCGCCTTGCTAATGTCTATCTCGCTGATCTTTTCATTGGGCCCCAGGCCAATCCAGGAGTGGACCTGCTTGCCCAGTCCGGAATTCTCAAAATTCTTCACGACGCCGTCGAGGCCGCCTTGCTTCTCCACATATTCCTTCACAAGGGTCAGGGCTTCAGCGCCGATCACGCCGCCGGCGATCGCTTTAAGCCAACTCATGCTCATCTCCCTTTCAAAAAAACGGCCGCATCGCGCCGCGTTAGGTCAGATAAGGCGCGGCATGGGCTTTACAATGACGGGCAGTCGCAGACTCCGGCTAAGGCCTTCATTCAAATAGCAAATCCTCGTTTCGCCGGCCCCAGCTCCGAATCTCGTTCCAGATGGCTGGAGCGGTTTCGGCGTAGCGGAAAAGATGACGGTCTGGCGGATCGATCACGCCTTCGTCGAGCAGGAAATCGATGTCGAAGGCGCGCCGCCAATAGGCTTCGCCGACGAGAATGATCGGGATCGGCTTGACCTTGCCAGTCTGCACGAGGGTGAGCGTCTCGAACAATTCGTCGAACGTGCCGAAGCCTCCGGGGAAGGCGACCAAAGCCCGCGCGCGCAGCATGAAATGCAGCTTGCGCAGCGCGAAATAGCGGAACCGCAAGCAAAGCGACGGCGTGACATAGGTGTTGGGGAGCTGTTCATGCGGCAGGGTGATGTTGAGCCCCACCGTCTCGGCGCCGGCTTCGAAAGCGCCGCGATTCGCCGCCTCCATGATGCCCGGTCCGCCGCCGGTGACGATGGCGAGGCGCGGCTGATCCCCGCTCGCGCGGGCCGCGCCGACGAGCGCGCCGAATTCGCGCGCGATTTCATAATAGCGCGAATTTTCGCAGGCCCGTTTCGCCGCCGCGAGCTTGCTGGCGAGGGCCGCGTCATCGGGATCGGCGCTTGCCAGCGCCTGCGCTTCGGCGTGCCGGCGTTCAGCCAAACCGGGTTCGACGATGCGGGTCGAGCCGAAGACGACGATCGTATCGGTGACGCCATGACGGCGCAGCAGCAGTTCGGCCTTGAGATATTCGAGCTCCAGGCGCGGGCCGCGCGCGTTGGCGGAGGCAAGAAAATCAATGTCCTCGTCGGCCTTGCGATAGGAGGGACTGGAAAGGATCGCTTGCAGTCGCTTGGCCGCGGCCAGATCCGGGATGTGGGGCGCTGGGACTCCGGTCGGAGCCCGCCCATCGGGATCGCGCCGAGGATTTCGCTCTTCGTCGCTCGCGGTCAATCATTCTCTCCTTGCATCCGCTCCCCGGCGTGTTTCTTTATTTCCGTTTCGCTGCGGCGTATATGACCCGCCGGACGCCGAAAGGCGAAGATTTGTCAAGGAGCAAGGCGAGCGCGCATGGCCGGGCATAGTCAATTCAAAAATATCATGCACAAGAAGGGCAAGCAGGACGCGATCCGCTCCAAGCTTTTTTCAAAGCTTGCCCGCGAAATCACCGTCGCCGCCAAGATGGGCCTGCCCGACCCGAACATGAATGCGCGGCTGCGCGCCGCCGTTCTCGCCGCCCGGGCCGAGAATATGCCAAAGGACAATATCGAGCGGGCGATCAAGAAGGCATCGGGCGCCGACGCCGAGAATTATGACGAAGTGCGCTACGAGGGCTATGCCCCCGGCGGCGTCGCCGTGATCATCGAGGCCCTGACCGACAATCGCAACCGCACGGCAGGCGAGGTGCGCTCCTATTTCACCAAGGCAGGGGGCGCGCTCGCCGAGACCGGCGCCGTGTCCTTCATGTTCGACCGGGTCGGCCTTATCGAATTCGACAAGAAAGCCGCGACGGAAGACGCGATGATGGAGGCGGCGATCGACGCCGGCGCCGACGATGTCTCGACGACCGACGAGACGCATGAGGTGATCACCTCCGTCGAATCGCTGCGCGACGTCGCCAAGGCGCTTGAAGAGAAATTCGGCGAGCCGCGCAAGGCGGCGCTCGCCTGGCGTCCGCAGAACACGATTAAGGTTGACGACGATTCGGGCGAGAAAGTCCTCAAGCTCGTCGGCTTGCTCGAAGACAATGACGACGTTCAGAACGTCTACGCCAATTTCGAGGTCTCGGACGCGCTCGTCGCCAAGCTCGCGGGCTAGAGCGCGGCTCACGAAAAAGTGGGAACCGGTTTTTCGCGTAGAGCGCGCTCTATGATTTTGGAATCGATCACGTTATCTGCATTTGGGCGATTCCGCCCAAATGCAGCGTGATCTAGCCTTCCGGCACGCGCGACGGCGTCGGCCCCGCGCCGCGGTGAGAGATGCAAAACAAGCGCGGCTACCACCACGGATCGCTCAAGCAGGCGCTGATCGACGCTGCTTTGGAGATTCTCACCGAGGGCGGGCCGGCGGCGCTGACGCTCACCGAGGCCGCGCGCCGCGCCGGCGTTTCGCCCGCCGCGCCCTATCGTCATTTCAGCGGGCGCGACGCGTTGATCAGCGAACTGGCGCGCCGCGGCTTCGAGACCTTTGGCGCGCGAATTGAAACGGCATGGGACGAAGGCCGGCCCGACGCGAAAAGCGCGATGCGGGCAATGTGCGCCGCCTATCTCAAATTTGCGCGCGACGAGCCCGGACTTTACGCCGCAATGTTCGGACAGGCGCAGACGCTCGCCGATCCGGGCGCGGGCGGCGCCGCCGATCATGCCCTCGAAATCCTTTGGCGCGCCGTCGTCGCCTGGCTGCAGCAGGCGGGCGCGCCGGCCCAGGGCGCGCGTTACGCGGCGCTGCAAATCTGGTCGCTCGCGCATGGCGTCGCGATGCTCACCATCTCCGGTCATTTCGATCCGGTCGAAAGCGCCGATCCGGCGCTTTTGCTCGATAGCGCCGCGCAAGGGGTGATGGAGCGCGCCGCGGCGCGGGCCAAAGCCGCGCCGGCATAATCTCTTAATAAGCCGCAATCATCGCCGAATAACGCGGCTGCTTTAATCATTCGTTAACGTTAACGCCCTCAAATGAAGCAAATCTTAATTGCGTGAGGCTGTCGTGCCGCAGGCGTCTTCAAGACACATTCGCTTCAAGGGACGGTCCTTTCCCGTTCTGACTCTCGAACCGGAACAGCCGCTCGAAGGCTGGTTCGAGCAATTGGACGGGCTGCTTGCGCAGTCTCCCGCCTTCTTCAGCCGGAAGTCGATCGTCATCGACGTCGCGAAACTGACGCTGGAACAGGCGCAGCTGGGCGAACTCCTCGAAAATATCGCCCGACGCGGCATACGCATCATGGGTCTCTCGGGCGTCGACCCTTCATGGGCGACTGACGAACTGCCGCCGATTCTGGCCGGCGGCCGCGCCACCCCTCAACCGCCGGCGGAAACCGACGCGCTGCCCGCCAAGGACGCAAGCTCCGGAACGCTGACCCCAAGCGAAGAATCGGCTTTCAAGGACATTGCGAATGCGCTCGGCGTCAGCGGCGCGCCTGGCGGCGTCGCGTCGGCGACGCCGAGTTCCGGGCCGCTCATCTTGCTGGAGCCGGTGCGCTCCGGTCAGTCGATCTATCACCCAGAAGGCGACGTGACGGTCATCGGCTCGGTCGCTTCGGGCGCGGAAATCATGGCGGGCGGCTCCGTGCATATTTACGGAACGCTGCGCGGCCGCGCCATGGCCGGCGCCTATGGCGAGAAGCGCGCGCGAATCTTCTGCCGCAGGCTCGAAGCCGAGTTGCTTTCGGTTTGCGGCGTATATCTCACCGCCGAGGAAATCTCGGCGAATGTGCAAAGCCAATCCATTCAGGCCTGGCTCGAAAACGAGACGGTCAAGATCGCACGGCTCGATTAATAGAGGACGAGACAATGTCCAAAACTTTGGTGGTCACCTCCGGCAAGGGAGGCGTCGGAAAGACAACGTCGACCGCAGCGCTCGGCGCCGCGCTGGCGCAGCAGGGTCACAAGGTCGCGGTCGTCGACTTCGACGTCGGCTTGCGCAACCTCGATCTCGTCATGGGCGCCGAGCGGCGCGTGGTCTTCGATCTCATTAACGTCGCCCAGGGCGACGCCAAGCTGCATCAGGCGCTGATCCGCGACAAGCGGCTGAGCAATCTCTATCTCCTTCCTGCCTCGCAGACGCGCGACAAGGACGCCTTGACCGAAGAAGGCGTGCAGCGCGTCATCGGCGAATTGCGCGAAAAGTTCGACTGGATCGTCTGCGACAGTCCCGCCGGCATCGAACGCGGCGCGACTCTCGCGATGCGCTTCGCCGACGTAGCGGTCGTCGTCGCCAATCCGGAAGTCTCGTCGGTGCGCGATTCCGACCGCATCATCGGTCTCCTCGACGCCAAGACGGAGCGCGCCGAAAAGGGCGAACGGGTCGAGAAACATCTCTTGCTGACGCGCTATGACGCGGGGCGCGCCAGCCGCGGCGAGATGCTCAGCGTCGACGACGTGCTCGAAATTCTCTCGATACCGCTGCTTGGAATCGTGCCCGAAAGCGAAGAGGTGCTGCGCGCCTCGAACGTCGGCGCGCCGATCATTCTTCACAACGCGATGAGCGCGGCGGCGCGCGCCTATACGGATGCGGCGAAGCGGCTGTGCGGCGAAGAGCTTCCGGTGAACATTCCCACAGACAAGAGAGGACTTTTCGTCCGGCTCTTTGGTCGGAGGGCGGCATGAATATTTTCGGATTGTTCGGGCGCCGCGGCGCCACCGCGCCGGTTGCGCGCGAGCGCCTGCAGATTCTGCTCGCGCATGAACGCAAATCGGCGCGCGCGTCCAATCTTATCGGCATCCTGCACAAGGAAGTCCTCGCCGCGATCTCCAAGCACATCACGGTCGACCCCGACAAGGTGATGGTGAAGATGCACCGCAAGGTGGACATGTCGCTGCTCGAAATCGACATCGAGATCGATTCGGACGCGGCGCGCGAAGACGATGCGGGATTTGCGGACGATGATGTGTTCGCGGACGATCTGAACGGCAAGGCGGCCTGACCGGCCGCCGCCTTTTCATGCAACGACTGGGTCTTTGACGCTGGCGTTCAGCACTGAGCGGGCCGGCGGCGCAAAAAAAATCTCACCCGCCTATTATCGTTTCACATCAATATGGCTGAACCATCAGGCCCATATTAATGGCTACCATTAATATGGGTCTTCTAATTCCAATTATCCCTCCAGCGAATATTTGGCCGCTTAGTCCAGCCGCGGCCGTGTTGCCCTTGCGCCAATGTTAATGCATATTACATTGCTGTCGGCCCCGCTTTGCGGCGGGCGGCCGTTGACCAAACTGGAGCCCATCATGAGCTGCCATCGTCATTCTCACATGTCGTCATCCCGAGAGGGCGGATCGCCCTGGGGCCATTGCGGGCGCATGTCCTGGAAGCCCTATGAGATCGCCGCGGTGATCCTTGCGTTTTTCATCTTCTGGCCGCTCGGACTCGCGATCCTGCTGTGGAAGCTTTGGCAGCGCAGCCAGGGCTTCGAGGGCGATTTCTTCGCCTTCGCGCAGGAGCAGGGCGCGCGGGTGAAAGAAGCCGTGAGCGGCGTCGCCCGGGAGGGTTCGGCCGCTTGGCGTGGTCCGTCCTTCATGCGCTCGACCGGCAATGTCGCCTTCGACGAATGGCGCGAAGGCGAACTTGCGCGTCTCGAGGAAGAGCGCCGCAAGCTCGCCGAAGCTGAGCGCGACTTCGCAGAACATATCGACCAGCTGCGCCGCGCCCGTGACCGGGAGGAGTTCGAATCCTTCATGCGCGGCCGCAAGCCTGGCGAGAGCAAAGGCGCATAGAGCGGCTTGGGCGAAGCGTAGAGGAGCGCCAACCGAGCAAGCGCCGCCCTGAACAATGAGAGGCGCAAATCGGTGACGTCCGATTTGCGCCGGGAGCGTTCATTTAGGGTGCCGCTCCGATGACTTGTTGCGACTTATCCGTTATAGGTAGGGAACGTCCGTCGTCCGAGACGCTTGGCCGTAGCGTCGCATCCGGGACGCGTTCTGACCACTATAGGACGCTTGCGCAGAAGTAGGTCTTTCGAGCGACCTTCCCTGCCGCCTGCGTCGACCGAAAGATTTCCTGCTTCAATGCGCCAGCCCACTCGCCCGTTCATAACGGCCTATAAAGGTCGGTCTTCCAAATCCCGGACCGCCAATCCGTGGAAGATCGAAGAGACCGAAAATGCCGATGGGAACCCGTCGCCGAAGGAGCCGAGCGCTTCGGCTTACCATGAGATCGAACGCGACCCTTCATATTTGGCGGCTCTAGACGCAGCTGACGCGGTTTTCGGCGGCAAGGCGGTTGAGCTTCCCCTAATTCCGCCGGGCCGTCAGGGGCGAGTGCTCCCGAATCTGCTGCAAGACGAGGCCATAAGCGCTCCTCCGGCAAGCGCCGAATCAACCAAGGCGCGTCGTGTGCGGCGGCCCGCCAAAGTCGCAGAAGCCGTTCGTGCTGAACCCAAGAAGGCGAAGCCGCGGACAGTCGCGGTCGCGCCCGCTCCCCCCGTGCAGCGAGCGAAAGAGCGCGAACCGGCGGCAGTCGTTCCAGATCGGTCATCCCGGTCGAGGAGGACGATTCAGAAGAAGTGGGTCTGGAAGACCGAACTCAAGGCCGGCGAAAACTGGAAGCGGCGCTTGAGCAGATTTGCGCGCTGATCGCGCCTGGCGTATCGCCGGGCGCGATGATTCCGCAGGCGTGCGAATCCCGCGCCACAGCCGGCAAATATCTGACCATTAACCAAGATTTTCGACCCCGCTTTAACGGCCCGGCGCCAAGTCTCGCGGCATGTTCCGCCGCGTCCGTCAACCGCTGCTTATGCTGGCGCTCGCCGCGGCGACGCTGTCCGCCTGCTCGATCGGCCAGAAACCGCAGCGGCCGGCCTGGCGCACGCAGGCTGAAAACGCCTGTCTCGCGGAGAGACGGGTCGCCCCGACCGAATACATCGCGCTTGCGCCAGAGGTCGACGGGCCGGGCATCTGCGGTCTCACCAAACCTTTCAAGGTGGCGGCGCTTCAGGGCGGCGCCGTCGCCTTCAACGCGACCGCGACGCTCGACTGTTCAATGGTCGCGGAACTCGACGCCTGGCTCGCCGACACCGTGCAGCCCGCCGCCCAGGCGCGGTTCGGGCAGCAAATCGTCCAGATCAATTCGATGGGCTCTTACGCCTGCCGCGGCATGAACAATCAGCGCGGGGCGCAGCTTTCCGAACACGCCTTCGGCAATGCGCTCGACATCGGCGGCTTCACGCTCGCCGACGGCCGCGAGATCACGCTTGTCCGCGACTGGGGCCACGGCGACGCGCAGACCCGCGCCTTTCTGATGGACGTGCATCGCGGCGCATGCGGCCATTTCTCGACGGTGCTGGCGCCCGGCTCCAACGCCTTCCACTACAACCATATGCACGTCGATCTGGCGATGCACGGCCGCTCCGGGCGCAGCATCTGCAAGCCCGAGCCGCAGGAGACTCTGCCGCCGCCGGAGTCCTCGCCGCTCGTCGCGCAGGGTCGCGCGCCGGCGCCCGGCGCCGAGGAAGAGACCGACAATGACACGACCGGCAAGCCGCCGCTCGCCGCTTTCGAGGGACCCGGAGTCGGGGCGCGGGACGGGCTTGGATCGCTCGCCGGACCCGAGGCCTATGCGCCGCCGCCGTCCCCGCCGCTGCTGCCGCGACGCGACGGAATTGGCCAGCTCATCGACGATTCGGATCAGACCTCGAGTATCGGCCGGGGGAGGAGATTATAGGTCTTCCGGATTCAGTCCCGTTCGCTTGGCGATCCTCGCCAACATTCGCGGTCCGATTTCTTCGCCGTCGTGAAAAGCAAATATGAAATCAGGAAATCCAACCTTCCCATAGGTCCGGTGAGAGCCGGCTGACCGCTTTTCGGTCCAGCCTTTCCTTTCCAGCGCCGCACGAACACGCTTCGCCTTTACGCTCGGCCATGGCGTCATGCGGCCGCGAAAGTGATCTGAATCGGCTCGGCTGGGCGTTCGCCATGTTCAATGCGGTCGGCGATCACGCGCAAGGCGAGCGCCTCCGCCTGAGCGAGCGCCTCGTCGCGGGTGGCTGCATAGGTCAGCACGCCCGGTATTTCCATGATTTCCGCGATCCAGCGGCCGTCCGCTTCCTGTTCGGTCTCTACAGTCAGTTTCATCGCCGCTTCACCGCTTCGCGCCGGTCATACTCATCAGCCGCAGGATGAGCCACGCCGGCACGACGAAGACGGCGCCGGCGAGCACATAGCTGACAAGCTCCCTCACGGCGCCGAAGCCCAGCTGATAGATGCGGTCGAAGAACGCCTGCACGCCATGCAAAATGTCGATCGGACGCAACTCAAGCCACATCAGCAGGGCGCCGACGACGAGCGAAATGACGAACAGCCGCACGAAAGTATTGAGCGGCGAGCCGCCGAGGAAATGTTCAAGCGTATTGTTCGACGCCATCTCTCTGGTTTCCTGTGAAATTTCATCGGAGCCCGGCAGCAGCGGCGCGGCGCGCTCGGCCTCTGGCCGCTCTGGCCGGCGCGGCTTGTCGAGATGCGGCCAATTGGCGAAAGGTCCCTGATCACTCACGCCGGGCGCATCCTCATGGCCTCCGCGGAGCCGACCTTCACCGAGCTGGCCCTCACAGCGCGCCTCCGGGCGGCGCCTCTTCGCGGAAGAGGCGCATTATGCGGCGCAAAAACCGCTCGGTAAAGGAGAGCGCGCGCTCGAACTCCTCTTCGGTGGGCGCCGCGTTCGGCCTTGCCGCCGGCGGGGCGGGCCCGGCTTCGGCGCGGGCTTTGAGTGCGGCGTTCTCCTTGCGCAGCCGGTCGATCTCCGCCTCGAGCGCGGCGCGCTCCTCGGCGCCGAGCCGACACACGGTGACGCCATCCTTGACCGAACAATAGGAGACCGCGCCGGTCTCCTTGTTCAGCCGGACATAACCGCCCTCGGCCGGCGTCAGCGCGAAGCGCTCGCCCTCCGGCGCGACGATCGGCGGCGTCTCGGCGGCGGCCGGCGATCCAAAGCCTCCGGCGAGAAGGATGCCGAGAAGAATAGGCCACGCCTCTTTCATGGGTCGCCGCTCGTTCGAGGAAGCTGGCTCGCAGATGGGCGCTCGGCGTTTCCGCGTCAACCTCGGGCGCATCGGCCGCGCTTGAACGCCGCGGCGCGCTCGGCCATATAGCTGTAGCCGGAGCGCTTCGCGGGCTCCGGCGAAAGAGGCGCCAACAGGGCTTCAGTGAAATGTCGCGTCCGCCGCTCAATTCGCCGTTCATGCTCGGATTCGATGAAATCGAACGGGCGCTCGACCGGGTCGCCCGCACCGCCTCGGACGGCTACCCGCCCTATAATATCGAGCGCCTTCCGCGCAGCGACGAGGCGCCGGAGCGGCTTCGGATCACGCTCGCCGTCGCCGGCTTCACCCGCGACCATCTCGACGTCTCGCTCGAAGAGAACCAGCTCGTCATCCGCGGGCGCCAGACCGAGGAGCGGGAGCGGCATTTTCTGCATCGCGGCATCGCCGCAAGGCAGTTTCAGCGCGCCTTTCTCCTGGCCGAAGGCATGCAGGTGCTGGGCGCCGATCTCGTCAACGGGCTGCTGTCCATCGATCTGGCGCGGCCCGAGCCGGAGCGGGTGATCAAGAAGATCGAAATCGCGGCGCGCGACTGAGGGCCGCCGTCCGTTGGGTCGAATCTGCGGCTTTTCGCCTTTTTCCGCACGCTCGAGGCCGTCCTCTCCAGTAAGATCGACGCCCATGAGACAAATGGCTTCGCTATCGACCACGACCGCCGACAGCTTGCCGACGCAGGGGAATCGGGTGAAGGATTGTTTTCCTCACCCTCATCCTGAGGAGCCGCCGCAGGCGGCGTCTCGAAGGACGAGGGTGAGGAAAACATACGCGAAGCCGGGCTTCCCCGTCCTTCGAGACGCGCGCTGCGCGCGCTCCTCAGGATGAGGAAGCCCTTCACCCGATCGCCCTGCTTGCCGACGCGATTTGCTTGAGAGCCGCCGCAGAAAGCCCTATCAGGACCCATGTTTGAGCTTGCCGTCGCGCTTGTGTTGATTGTCATCAACGGGATTTTCTCGTTGTCGGAGCTGGCGATCGTTTCGTCGCGCAAAATTCGCCTGAAGACCATGGCCGCCGACGGTCGTCGCGGCGCCGCCGCGGCTCTGGCGCTTGCTGAAAATCCTGGACGTTTCCTCTCCACGGTGCAGATCGGGATTACCCTCGTCGGCATCCTCGCCGGCGCCTTTTCCGGCGCGGCGCTCGGTCAGAAACTCTCTCAGGAATTGCGCGCGCTGGGCCTGTCGGGATCGGCGGCGGATTGGATCGGCTATGGCGGCGTCATCGGCTTCATCACCTATCTGTCGGTGGTGATCGGCGAATTGCTCCCCAAGAGCGTCGCCCTGCGCCATGCGGAAGCCATCGCCTGCCGGATGGCCGCGCCGATGGCGTTGGTTTCGACGCTCGGCGCGCCGGTCGTTTGGCTGCTGGATGCGTCGACGCGGCTGGTGCTGCTGCTCATCGGCCAGTCGAATGAGCTGCAGGCCGGAGTGACCGATGAGGAGATCAGAACGCTCGTCGCCGAGGCGCATTCGGCGGGCTCGATCGAAGCCCACGAACAGCAGATGATCGCGGGCGTTCTGCGCCTTGGCGATCGCGCCGCCCGGGCCTTGATGACGCCGCGCACCGAGGTGGATTGGCTTGATCTCAGCGAACCGGACGATGTCTTGCGCCAGAAGCTTGTCGAGACGACGCATGCGCGCCTGCCGGTCAGCCGCGGCGACATGGACGACATGATCGGCGTGTTGCTCATTCGCGAACTGCTGGGGCCGGCGCTGAGGGGCGAACCGCTCGATCTCGAAGCCCATGTGCGGACGGCGCCGGTCGTGCCCGATTCGATCGACGCGCTCGACGCGCTGAACGTGCTGCGCGAAGCCGAGACGCCGATGGCGCTGGTTCACGATGAATACGGCCATTTCGAAGGCGTGGTGACGCCGGCCGACATTCTCGACGCGATCGCCGGCGCCTTCCGGTCCAACGAAGGCGATGACGAGCCGGAGGCGGTCAGGCGCGAAGACGGCAGCTGGCTGCTCGCCGGCTGGATGCCGGTCGATGAAATGGCGGAACTCCTGCACGTGACGCTGCCCGAGAACAGGAGTTTTGAGACCGTCGCCGGCCTCGTGCTCGACGGGCTGCTCCGATTTCCGACGCTTGGCGAAACCGTCGACAAGCTCGGCTGGCGCTTCGAGGTCGTCGATCTCGACGGTCGCCGCGTCGACAAATTGCTCGCCTCGAAGCTCCCGGTCGAGAGCGAATAGCGCCGCGCGCGCTCCGGCGATTGGGGGGCTTAGACGGCCGTGCGAAGCGTTGAGACGCCGAACAGCGGTAGCGGGTCGATTTGAATTCCGCCAAGCGCCATTTCCAGACCTACATTCAGGTTCGATAATGGGCTTTAGAGCGGATTCGTCTTAAATCGGTTCGTATCCAGCGGCGGCGAAGAAGTTTGCGCATTCGGTTGGCGAGAACTCCAGCAGCAAGGCGCCGATCCTGTCCCAGAGGGCGTCGACGGT
>JALHNQ010000010.1 GCA_022843405.1 Methylocystis sp.
ACCGAAAAGGTAATCCAAGCCATTCCCTCCTTTCCGGCTTATCTCCGCGGGCCGGGCACGATGCTCGTCTTCTCGGAACAGGATGCGGGTCGTCGGTCGTGCCCCAAATGCCGCGAGCTGACGCGTCAGAGGCCTATGGGGCGCATGTTGGGCAATTCCTGGACCAAATGAAAACATCGTGAATTCGTTCCCGGCCGTCGGTTTCACGGCGTCCGAATGGGAGTCGATTGAAGCATTTGAAATTGGAAGCCATCGTGCGAATTGATGGACGCCGCTTCTGGCCACATGGCATGATCGCCAATGTGGGTTCGATCGTGACGCGGCGACGAAATTAATTGAGGCACAGGACCTATGCGAGCCACCTCGGCGCTTCTATCGATGGCCGTCTTGATCGCCACATTGCCAAGCGGCTCTGTTTTCCAGACCTACTTTGGCGCGCCTGCCTCGAGCGCTATGGCGAATGAAGCCTTCGACGCCTTCGTCCGCAAATTGCGTGGGGATAAAACGCCCGATGGCTTTGCGCTCGCCAACGGCAGGCTGGAAGCCCAGCGAATAGACATAGCGACCAAACTCCCAGGGCGCATCTCGCAGGTTCTTGCCGAAGAAGGGCAGATGGTCGATGCAGGCGAGATTGTCGCGAAAATGGATGTCGTCGATCTTGAGGCGCAATTGCGAGGCGCCAAGGCGCAGGTTAGACGCGCAGAGCAAGCGAGAATTTCCGCAGAGGCGCTCATCGCCCAGCGACAGAGCGAAGTCAAACTCGCCAAGCAGCAGCTCGATCGCGTGGTGACCCTGCGAAGCAAGGGCTTTGCAACGGCCGAGCTGCTTGATCAACGGCGCTCAATTATGACGAGCGCCCAAGCGGCTCTCGACGCTGCCCAAGCGAATCTCAACGACGCCGTCGCGGCCATCGACGCCGCCAAGGCGGATGTGGCCAAAATTAATGCGACGCTCGACGACATGATATTAAAAGCGCCTCGTCGCGGGCGAGTTCAATACAAATTGGCGCAGGCGGGCGAAGTACTCGGCGCCGGTTCGCGCGTTCTGACTCTCGTCGATCTGGCCGACGTCTATATGACCGTGTTCTTTCCTGCCTCGGTTGCCGGGCATTTGAAACTGAATGACGACGCTAGGCTCATACTCGATCCGATCCCGCAATATGTCGTCCCGGCCAAGGTTTCCTTCGTCGCCAGCGAGGCGCAGTTCACGCCCAAGACGGTTGAAACTGCGGAAGAACGAGAAAAACTAATGTTTCGCGTGAAGTTGAGCATTGCGCCGAACCTGTTGCGGAAATACGAAGAGCAAGTCAAAGCGGGCGTGCGCGGGATCGCCTATGTGCGCGTCGACGCCAAGCGTCCATGGCCAACCAATCTCGCAGCGAAACTGCCGCAATGACGGACGCGGCGGCGGAAATTCGCGCTGTAACGCACCGCTACGGGAAATTATTTGCGCTCGACAATGTGACGCTGATCATTCCTGGCGGTTGCATGGCGGGTTTGATCGGGCCCGACGGCGTCGGCAAGTCCACGCTTCTCGCGCTTATTTCCGGCGTGCGCCGAATGCAGGAGGGCGAAATTCATGCGCGCGGCGGCGACATGCGCGCGCCGTCGCATCGAGCGGCGAGTTACGCCCGCATCGCATACATGCCGCAGGGCCTCGGCCGCAATCTCTATCCGACATTATCCGTGTACGAAAACCTGGACTTCTTCGGTCGCTTGTTCGGCCAAAGCAAAGAGGAGCGCGTCCGCCACATCGCCGAATTATTGGGCGCGACCGGACTAGACCCTTTTCCCGATCGGCCAGCAGGACAACTCTCTGGCGGGATGAAGCAAAAGCTCTCCTTATGCTGCGCGCTCATCCATGACCCGGATCTTCTGATCCTCGACGAGCCCACTACCGGCGTCGATCCTTTGTCGCGGCGACAATTTTGGGAGCTGATTGATCGGCTTCGCGCGCGGCGTCCCAAAATGAGCGTGATCGTCGCCACCGCCTACATGGAGGAAGCCGAGCGGTTCGACTGGCTCGCGGCGATGGACGATGGCAAAATTCTCACAAGGGGCGCGCCCGGACAGATCATGGCCAGCGCCAGAAAAGACACTTTGGACGCAGCCTTCATCGCGCTTCTCCCTCCCGAGAAGCGCGCAGCGCATAAAACCGTCAGCGTGCCGCCGCTCCAAACCGCCAATCGCGAGTTCTCGATCGAGGCCGATAATTTGACCAAGGCGTTCGGCGATTTCATCGCCGTCGATCGCGTCAGCTTTCGCATTGCACGAGGTGAAATATTCGGCTTTCTCGGGTCGAACGGCTGCGGCAAATCGACAACGATGAAAATGCTAACGGGGCTGTTACCGGCTACCGCCGGGTCTGCACGGCTGTTCGGCAAGAAACTTGATGCAGGCGACATGGAAACCCGTCGGCGCGTTGGTTATATGTCGCAATCCTTCTCGCTTTATGGCGAACTAACCGTGCGGCAAAACCTCGAGTTGCACGCCCGGCTCTTTTCGCTACCGAAGGAGCGCGGCGCCGAGCGAGTTGCCGAGATGTTGAAACGTTTCGAATTAGCCGAGGTCGCCGATAGCGCCCCGGAAGATCTTTCGCTCGGCATGCGGCAGAGACTGCAACTCGCTGTCGCAATCATTCACGAACCAGAAGTGCTGATCCTCGACGAGCCGACCTCCGGCGTCGATCCTGTCGCGCGTGATAGCTTCTGGCTCTCGCTCATCGAATTGTCGCGCAATGACGGCGTGACAATTTTCATCTCGACTCATTTCATGAATGAAGCGGAACGTTGCGACCGCATTTCCTTGATGCATGCCGGAAAGGTGCTCGCCATTGGCGCACCTGCTCGTCTTGTTGCGGAGAAGGGAAAATCCACGCTGGAAGACGCCTTCGTCGCATATCTCGAAGATGCGGGCAGCGAAGTTGCTGCGGCGCCTCTCACGGATGCTCTCGCGTCGTCGTCAAACACAAAAGAGGCGAATCGAGCGCGCTTTTTCGGATTCGACCTCGGCCGCCTGTGGGCCAATACATATCGCGAATCGCTGGAGATCCTACGCGATCCTCTACGTCTCGCCTTCGCTTTGTTCAGCCCGCTGATCTTGATGATCACATTCGGATATGGAATTTCCTTCGACGTCGAGAATCTGCCCTATGCCGTCTTTGATCAAGACCGCGCGTTGGAAAGCCGGGAGTTTCTCGAGAGCTTTTCCGGGTCGCGCTATTTTGTGCAAGAGAGCGATATCAATTCGACAGCGGATTTGGAACGACGGCTCGTGAGCGGCGAGATCAAGCTCGCCGTCGAAATCCCTCCCAATTTCGGTAGGGATCTGATCAGCGGCAAGACGCCGGAGGTGGCCGTATGGATCGATGGCGCGATGCCGTTTCGCGCCGAGACAATCCGCGGATATGTCGAGGGAATTACGCACAAATATCTGGCCGACCAGAGCACGCGACACGACAGCGCGGCGCCTCCCCCGGCGCTCGTTAATATGGAGACGCGATTCCGCTATAATCAATCGTTCAAGAGCGTCTACGCTATTATTCCCGGCGTGATTATGCTGATGCTCGCGCTCGTCCCGGCCATGATGACGGCGGTTAGCGTGGTGCGGGAAAAGGAAACTGGATCGATCGCCAATTTCCGTTCGACGCCGGTCCGACGATTGGAGTTCTTGCTCGGCAAACAGTTGCCATATGTCGCGATTTCTTTGTTGAGTTTCGCGATGCTCGTGCTTTCGGCGATTACGATTTTTGGCGTGCCGGTCAGAGGTTCCGCGGCGACTCTCGCCATAGGCACTTTTCTTTACGTGTTTGCCACCACGGGGTTTGGTTTGCTCGTCTCGTCCTTTATCCGAACGCAAGTCGCCGCGATTTTCATTACCGCCGTCATCTCGATCATTCCAGCCGTCAATTTCTCCGGTCTTCTGGTGCCGGTGTCATCGCTGTCCGGATCGGGGCGCGCGTTGGGCCTCACCTTCCCGGCTGCATGGTACCATCAGATCAGCATCGGGACTTTTACGAAAGAATTGGGCTTCACGCAGCTATGGCCGGATCTGATTGCGCTGGGGGTCTTTACGCTCGCCTTTGTCGGCGCGGCGACCCTGGGCCTTCATAAGCAGGAGAGCTGAGATGCGACTTGCCCTGCCAAAGGCATGGTATCTCGTCATTAAAGAGTTCCGCAGTCTATGGGCCGATCCTGTCCTTTTGGCTTTGATCGTATATGTGTTCACCTTCGCCATTTATTCCATTTCGACCGGGATAAGTTTCGAGGTTGAGCACGCGAGCGTAGCGATCGTCGATGACGATCATTCGGAACTTTCGAGGCGTATCGCCGGCGCTTTGCTGGAGCCGCATTTTAGGCCTGCTGTCGTGATCGACGCTCGGGATGTCGATGGAGCGATGGATTCCGGCCGCTTCGTTTTCGTCATCGAATTTCCGCCGAATTTCGAAGCTGATGTGCTCGCCGACAAAGGCCCCACTATTCAGGTCAATGTCGATGGCACGGCGCCGACGCTGGCAGGCAATGGCAATGTCTATTTGCAAAGCATCATTTCTCGGGAAGTAGCGAGTTTCGTAAATCGTGACTCAGGCGCCGTCCATCAACCCATCAATCTCGTGACCCGCGCGAAATTCAATCCAAACTATCGTTCCGTGTGGTTCACGGCGGTCATGCAGATCATCAACAATATTTCGATTCTCTCGATCATTCTGACCGGGGCGGCCCTGATCCGGGAACGCGAGCACGGAACGATCGAGCATCTATTGGTGATGCCCGTTACGCCTATCGAAATCATGCTTTCAAAAATCATCGCCAATGGGTTCGTCATCATATGTGCAGCGGTTCTCTCCCTTTTTCTCGTTGTGCAAGGGGTGTTGCATGTTCCTATCACTGGCTCGATCGGGCTTTTCATTTTTGGGGCGATCCTGTTTGAATTCTCGGTCACGGCGCTCGGCATTCTCATAGCTACTTATGTCAACACCATGGGTCAGTTCGGATTGCTCTCTGTGCCGGTCATCGTGATTCTCTATCTCTTGTCTGGCGGCGTGACGCCTTTAGAGACAATGCCGATATGGCTGCAAAACATCATGCGTTTCACGCCCAATACGCAATTCGTGAGCTTCGCGCAGGCGACGCTGTATCGCGGCGCGGGGTTTGAAATCGTCTGGCCGCAACTTGCAGCCCTTGTCGCCATCGGAATGGTGACGCTCCTGATCTGTCTTCTGCGATTTAGAAAAGTCGTGAGCAGCACTTGAACAGACTGTGCAATTCCAACGAAGTCGTATGACTTCCGGACAGTTCCGAATGCTCCGCGCACAGCCTTTATCGAGCATGATTTCGCCCGAGCTGGCGTGCAGTATAAGATCCCCCGTGTGGCTGGCCCAAATCTGCATCGGCGTCTTGTCTCGCCTCTTTCCAACATTTGAGGTGTAATTCGGACTCGAAACTTGACCCGCTCCTGTCGAATGCTCGCCAGGAAATCAGTGCATTAATAGTGTGACCCCACGCCGATCGGCGGCCAGACCCCTCGCTTATTAACAGTCAAGCGATATCACTATGACGATCACGGCCAGTTGCGGCGGCATCTCGCCGAGTTCGTCGACGCTTACGTATTCGGCTGGCGGCTCAAGACCCTCAAAGGTCTCTCGCCTTATGAGTTCATCTGTGAATGCTGGACGTCCCAGTCAGAGCGATTCAAACTTAACCCGCTCCACAAAATGCCGGAACTAACCGCCTAAGAACGATCTCCCAATGTACTTACGGCTTCGCTAGCGACACCAAATTGTGCATGGCCCCGTTCCCTGGCCAGGAAGTGGTCCGTCGCCAGCACGAAATAGACTGCGGGCAAGACAAAAAGCGTGAAAAGCGTGCCGATGGAAAGACCCGAGGCGATCACCAATCCCATGTTGAAGCGTGAGGCTGCGCCCGCGCCCGTCGCCATGATGAGCGGCAAGACGCCAAGCACCATAGCCGCGGTCGTCATGAGGATCGGACGCAGGCGGATAGACGTGGCCTGCAGGATCGCTTCCCGTTTCGACATGCCGGCGTGCTGCAATTCGTTCGCAAACTCCACGATCAGAATGCCGTGCTTGCTGATCAGGCCCATCAGCGTCACAAGGCCCACCTGCGTGTAAATATTGATGCTCGCGCCGCCGAAGCCGAGCAGGATGAACGCCAGCGCGCCGGCGATCGACATTGGAACGGAGACGAGGATGATCAGCGGATCGCGAAAGCTCTCGAACTGAGCGGCGAGCGCCAAAAAGATGATGATCAGCGCGAAGCCGAAGGTGACGGCGAAGCCGCTCGACTCCTGCACGAATTGCCGCGAGGGGCCGGCATAGTCGATCGTATAGGTCGAGGGCAATACCGTGCGCGCGATCTCTTTCAGCGCGTCGAGCGCCTCGCCGGCGATGACGCCGGGCGCGGCCACGCCCGAAATCGTCACCGAATTGATTTGCTGGAAATGATTGAGCGACTCGGGAACGATCGCGGTCTCGAGCTTGGCGACGGTCGAAAGCGGCGCCAGAGAGCCGTTCGCCGTCTTGATGTAATAATTCAGGATCTGATCCGGATTCAGCCGAAACCGCTGGGCGACCTGCGGAATGACCTTGTACGAACGGCCGGCCAGTCCGAAATATTGCGTATAGCCGCCGCTCAGCGCGGTCGTGAGCGCGCCGCCGACATCGATCATTCTCAGCCCGAGTTGCGCCGTCTTTTCGCGGTCGATAACTAGCGACAACTGCGGCTGATCAATTTTGAGATCGGTGTCGAGGAACATGAACTTTCCCGTCGCCAGAGCTTTCGACAGGAATTCGCGGGAGACGCCATCCATCTTCTCGAAAGGGTCGGTGCTCTGGAAGACGAATTGAATCGGCAAGCCCATCGAGCCCGGAAGCGGCGGCGGCTGGAAGGCGACGAAGCGCACGCCCGGAACGGCGCTCAGCTCCTGCTGGAGCATATGCTGCAAGTCCTCCGCCCCGACTTTGCGCTCATCCGCAGGCTTGAGCACGACGCCAGTCAGATTCGCCGCCGGCGAATTGATCTGAAACACGCTGTCCGTCTCTGGGTGCTTGGCGATGATTTTATACGCCTGATCGGCGTAGTACAACTTTTGCTGGAGGGTCGCATTCGGCGCCGGAGTCGCTTGCGCCAGAATAATGCCCTGATCCTCGTTGGGCGCGAGTTCGCTCTTGGCGTTGGCGTAGAGCCAATAGATGCTCGCAAGCACCAGTCCACCGAAGACGAGCGTCACCGGGACGTAATTGAGCGAGGAGTCCAGCAGGCGGTGATACCGGTCACGGACCGCGTCCATCCGCGCGTCGATGAAGCCGATGATGCGAGACTCAAAGGTCTCCTTGCCTCGGTTCGGAGGCTTGAGCGCCAAAGCGCAGCTCACCGGCGACAAAGTGAGCGCGACAATGCCGGACACGGTGACCGCGGCCGCCAGCGTAAAAGCGAATTCGACGAAGAGCGCGCCGGTGAGGCCGCCCTGGAAGCCGATCGGCACATAGACGGCGATCAGCACGATCGTCATGGCGATGATCGGCCCGGCGAGTTCCCGCGCCGCCAGCAGCGCGGCGTCGACAGGAGTCAGGCCTTCGCCGAGATGCCGGTTGACGTTTTCGACGACGATGATCGCGTCGTCGACCACGAGCCCGATCGCCAGCACCAGCGCAAGCAGCGTCAGCAGATTGATCGAGAAGCCGAACGCGAGGAGAAACGTCAGCGCGCCGATGAGCGAAAGCGGGATCGCCATGATTGGGATCAGCACCGAGCGCCATGATCCCAAAAACACAAAGACGACGGCGGTGACGATCAGGACCGCTTCGATCAGCGTGTGAATCACCTCATCGATGGAGCTGTTCACGAAATTCGTCGTGTCATAGACGATCTCGCTGTTCAAGCCTTGGGGCAGCGCTTTGACAATGTCGGGATAGGCGTCTTTGACGCCTTTGACGACATCGAGCAAATTCGCGTTCGGCGCCACTAGAATGCCGATATAGACCGCCTGCTTGCCGTCGAACGACACCGAGGATTCATAGTCGTCCGCGCCAAGCGTGACATTGGCGACGTCGCGCAGCTTCACATTGGCGCCGTTCACCTGCTTGACGACGAGGTTGCGAAACTCCTCGAGCGAATGGAGCGAGGTCGCCGCCGAGAGATTGACCTGAACCCATTGGCCCTTGGTCGAGCCGAGGCCGGCGATATAGTCGTTGCCTTGGAGAGACGCCGCCACTTCGCTGGCGGTGAGTCCATAGGCGGCGAGCTTCACCGGATCGAGCCAGGCTCTAAGCGCGAATGTCTTGCCGCCGATGAGCTCCGCCGTCTGCACGCCCGGCACCGATTGCAGACGCGGCTGCACGACACGGATGAGATAGTCGGTTACCTGGCTCGGCGTGAGGATGTCGCTGTTGAAGCCAATATACATGGCGTCGGTCGTTTGGCCGATCTTGACGGTGATGACGGGACGCTGCACGGCCTGCGGCAATTGGTTGAGCACCGAATCGATCTTGGTGCTGATCTCGGTCAGCGCCTTGCCGGAATCATAGTTCAGCCGCAGATTGGCGGTGATCGTGCTCACGCCGATCTGACTCGTCGAGGTGAGATAGTCGATGCCATTCGCCTGCGCGACGGCGTTTTCGAGCGGTGTCGTGACAAAACCGGCGACAGTCGCCGGATCGGCGCCGAAATAGGCCGTCGTCACCGTGACGACGGCGTTCTGCGTGCGCGGATATTGCAGCACGGGCAACGTCGCCAGCGATCTGAGGCCAAGAACGAGGATCAGCAGGCTCACCACGCTGGCGAGCACCGGGCGGCGCACGAAAATGTCAGTGAAACGCATCTTGCGAAATCTCCGTTCACTGATCCGCGGGCTTGGGGTCGGCGTCGACAGGCGGCGGCGGCTCTTGCGAAATGGCGAGCGGCGCGCCGTTGCGCAGCTTGACCTGACCGGCCGTGACGACCGTGGCGCCTTCGGGCACGCCTTCGAGCACCGAGACTTCGTCCCCGCGCGACTCGCCGAGCCTAACGAAGGCCTGATGCGCGACGAGGCCGGAGCCTTGCGGCGCCTTCTTGTCGGCGCTCTCCTCGCTTTTTTGCGCAAGGAACACCGAATTGCCGAAAGGCGCATAGACGATCGCCGTTTGCGGCAACGTGATGAGGCGCTGGGGCTTGCCGGTCGCGATTTCCACCGAAGCGAACATGCCGGGCCGCAGCTTGCGTTCGGCATTGGCGAGGCTTGCGCGAATCTGCACGTTGCGACTCGCGAGATCCACCTTGGAGCTGATAGCGTCGATCTTGCCGGTAAAGCTCTGGCCGGGAAAGGCGTCGACGGTCGCGGCGATCGTCTGTCCGACCGTGACGCCATTCAAGTCCTGCTGGGGCAGGACAAAGTCGAGAAAGATCGGATCGAGCGCCTGCAAAGTCACGATCACCGTTCCGGCGCCGATATATTGGCCAAGATCGATCTGACGGATGCCGAGCCTTCCGGCAAAAGGCGCGAGCAGGGTCTTTTGCGCGATCACCGCCTCCTGCTGCACGACCTGGGCGTTGGCGCTTCGCAGATTGGCGATGTCCGTATCCACAGTCGCCTGACTCGCGGCGCGGATTTTGAGCTGCGACTGGTCGCGGCGCAGGTTGATGGCGTTGAGCTCCGCCGTGGCTTTCAAGGCTTCGAGCTGGGCGTTATCCGTATCCTTGCGCAGCTCGATGAGTATTTGCCCCGCCTTGACGTCCTGGCCCGACTGGAAGTGGATCTTCTCCACGATGCCGGAGGTTTCGAGCGCGAGGTCCGCGCCATTGACGGCGCGGAATGTGCCGATGGCGGAAAACTTCGGGCGCCATTCCCGATAGGCGGCCGTCGTCACCGACACGGTCTGCGGCGGATTGGCCATGGAGGCGAGGAACCGCCCGATCATCATCGAGCGGAAGCTGACGAAGCCGTAAAGGCCTGCGAACACGAGGGCGACGATCGCCAGCATGATCATCATGGGCTTGAACATCGATCCGAGACGGTCTTGCAAAAGCGTGTTAACGGGCACGGGAGTGTTCCTCAGCCTCGGCGCGTATCGCCGCTGCGATCGGCAGGGTTGAAACAAGGTCGGTGGGTTTGGGAAGCGACGCCGGCGTCTCGTCGAGGCGATTCCACCAACCGCCGCCGAGCGCCTGCATCAGCGCCGCGGTATCGGAGAAGCGCGCCGCCTGCGCCTGGACGCGATTAAGACGGGCGCTGAGCAGGGTCTGCGCGGCGTTGAGCACCGTCGGATAGGTCGTCGAGCCGGCCAAATATTGGGCTTGCGAAATATCCAGGCTTTCGGCGGCGGCCTTTTCCGCCGCCACCTGCGCACGCAGCGTCTCGGCGTCATGCTTGATCGCCTGCAAGGCGTTGGCGACATTTTGGAAGGCGCTGATCACGGTCGCGCGATATTGCGCTTCCGCCTGTTCCAGCGCGGCCAGCTTCGCCTCGCGCTGATGGAATAATTTGCCGGCGTCGAACGCCTGGCCGGAGAGCTGCGCCGCAAGATTGTAGACCGAGGTCTGCGGCAAAAACAATTGCGCGAAATTCGACGCCTGACTGCCGCCGCTGCCCGTCAGCGTGATCTGCGGCAGCATATTGGCCGTGGCGACGCCGACATTGGCGCTCGCCTGATGCAATTGCGCTTCCGCTGAAAGAACGTCGGGACGCTGGCGCACCAGATTGGACGGCAGGCTGAGCGGCAGATCCCGCGGTAGATGCAGATGCTCAATGTCGATCGCTTCGCCCTTATCGTCATTGGGAAAGCGGCCGAGATAGGCCATGAGCTGATTGCGCGTCTGCGCGCGCGCTTTTTCGAGCGGCGGCAGCGTCGCTTGCGCCTGAGCGACGAGCGCCTTTTCCGACACCACGTCGGCCGCGCTCACGGCGCCGAGCTCAAAGCGCTTCTGCAATATGTCGAGTTGCTTCTGATAGGCGGCGATGAGATCGCGCGTGACCTTGATCTGCGAGGCGTAGGATGAATCGGCGATCGCAGCGGTCACGACATTGGCGGCCAGCGCCAGATAGGTCGCCTCAAGCTGGAATCGCTGATACTCGGCCGCGGCGAAATCGCTCTCAACCGTGCGCATCGTCTTGCCGAAGACGTCGGGCGTAAACGATACGGCGACATTCGAATTATGGAGCGTATAGAGCAGCGCCGTTGGTCCGCTCGACGAGGAGCTTTGCGAGAAGCCGCCGAATTGCGCCGTCGTCATTTGCGTGCGCGCCACGCTTTGGCTCAGAGTGGCCGACGGAAGGAAAGACGCCGCATCGGCTTCCGTGGTTTCTCGCGCCTGGCGAAGCGCCGCTTCGGCAGCCGCGATGTTGGGATGGTTGGTCACCGCCTCGGCCACCAGCGCCGAAATCTGCTTCGAGCGGAACAATCGCCACCATTCGCCCGGAATGTCGCGGCCTGACACCAGCCTTTGCGCGCCGCCGCCCGCGATGGGAGCCGATTGGGTGATGTTAGCAGGCTTGCCCACCGCATAGCCCGCGCCCAGGGGCGCCTCGGGCGCGACAAAGTCGGGGCCGACGGCGCAACCGGAAAGAACCGCCGCCTGTAGAAGTCCTAGAATCGCGGCCCACGCCTTTGATCTGCCCGATGTCCCTGGGCGCCGAAGGCTCGACGCGTTGTTTGGCGCGGTCGGCGACTCTGGGCGAATAGGACGGCGATCCCGCGCGAGCGGGCCGAACAATGGCCGTGATATTTGTGCCGTCCATTCCATTTCTCACCCGGACTAAACTGAACAGTTCAGTTTTATCCTTGCCATGAGATAGGTGTCAACGTTAAACTGAACCGAGCAGTTTAGTTTGGATGCATTCGCAGCAAGGCGACGCAACACCATTCAAGACACGCGCAATTTATGGGGTCTGGCTCGACCTGGTATGCGGAGGCTCACATGCGTGTATGCTAGAGGAGGCAAAGGCTTGACAGCGAAGGAAGTCGGCGGCGCTGCGCGCCTGACGACTGAAACAGGGGAGCCCGCGATGAAGCGTCCATCCACGGAATGCCCGTCGACGGCGAAATCGGCGGAAGCGCATGTTGCGGGACCGAAGGAATGTTCCGTGATCGCGGCCGCCCGGAAATTATTCCTTGAGCAGGGATTCGCCGAGACGAGCATGGATGCGATTGCGCGGGCTGCGTGTGTGTCGAAGGCGACGCTTTACGCTTATTTTCCGAGCAAGGAGGCTTTGTTCGCCCATTTGATCGAAGCGGAATGCCGCCTGAAAACCAGCAGGCTGCAGATGCCGGATCTCGACATCGGCCTTGTCGAGACGCTTCGAAGCTTCGCCCGCCAATTTGTCGAGGTGTATATGACGCCGGAGTCGATGGCGTTCTTTCAGGCGATATCCAGTGAGCGCATGCGCTTTCCGCAACTCTGCAGGCTCTTTTTTGAAAGCGGGCCGAAAAACGAACTCATGCGCGTCGCGGCGTTGCTCGAAGAGGCCAAAGCCCGCGGCTTTCTGACTTTCTCCGATGCGACCATAGCGGCGAACCATTTTTTGAGCCTCGTCCGAGGCGATCTGCCGCTCCACACGGCGCTCGGTCTCGAACCGAAGGCTGAGGCGTCGGTCGACGCGACGGTTGACGCTGGAATCGCCGTTTTTTTGAAGGCCTACGGAACGGTAGGGGCGCCAATTCCTTGGCACGAATTGTCGCAGAGGAATTGCGACGCAATCTCCCGGCAAGGCGAGAGGCATTAGGATGTGAGCCGCTCAAAGGGCGACGTTACACTTGACATACTCGGCTCATGATTTAGTATTCAAGGCATGATCGAATTTCCGCTCGGCCTCAGCCTCACCGAAACCGAAGACGGGTTCCTGCTCGTTCGAAAGGCTGAGAATGGCGAACTCACGCGTCTTTACCTTTCTGAGCCCGAGATGATTGGTCTAAAGGCCAAATGCGACGCATGGGCTGCGCAATTTCTACAACGCGCACAGGCCAAATCCGGCTCGGTCCAAGCAATTGTCGCTCATCCCGTGTCAGAGGTCGCGGCAACAATCGACGCTTTTTCTGAGAATGCTCTTCTGCAGATGCGCGCTCCAACAGGCGAGCAAATGACGCTCTCCCTGAGTCTTGGGGCGACGGAAGCGCTCCTTGCAGAACTTCCGGGTCTACTGGCGCGGATGAAGACCGCCCCAACCTCGAATTAGGGTCATCCGACATGGCTTCCTCGGTTCTCAACGCTCCGCACTTCCAGCACGAAGACGCCGCTTTCGCTTATGTCGAAGCGCATCTGTGGCCGAACGGGCCGGTCTGCCCGCATTGCCAGAATGCCGACGAAACTCGGCTGCGGCGGATGCAGGGCAAGACTACCCGCAAGGGCCTCATCAAGTGCAACGAGTGCGGCAAGCCCTTCACCGTCCGCATGGGGACCATCTTCGAATCGTCCCACCTGCCGCTGCATCTGTGGTTGCAAGTCATTCATTTGATGTGCGCCAGCAAGAAAGGCATTTCGACCCGCCAAATTCAGCGGATGCTCAATTGCAGCATGAAAACCGCATGGTTTCTGACCCATCGCATCCGGCACGCCATGGACCCAGGTTCGTCCACTCCCATCGGCGGGCTCGGCAAGATCGTCGAGGCGGATGAAACCGCGCTGACCAACTCCCAGAAGACCAAGCGCGGACCAGAGCGCAAAAAGCCCCATACCGTCGTTTTCAGCCTTATCGATCGCTCCGGGCCAATTCGCTCGATTATCCTCGACCATCGTGGCGTCCGGCCGCATCTCTGGGAACATCTCGACCGCAGAAGCCGCCTCATGACCGATATGGCCATGCACTACCGGAATTTCGTGCCGGTCGGGCAGCATGAAGCTGTCGACCACTCCAAGCGCGAATACGTCAGGGGCGAAGCCCACACCAACACCCTTGAAGGCTTCTTTTCGATCTTCAAGCGTGGGCTCATCGGCGTCTATCAGCACGTCGACAAGCGCCATCTGCATCGCTATCTCGCGGAGTTCGATTTCCGGCAGAATAATCGGCAGAAGCTCGGCATTGATGATACCGCGCGCGCGGAAATCGCCCTCAAAGGCTTCAAAGGCAAGAGATTGACCTATGAAACAACTCAAAGCGAAGCCTCCGCATAAAGGGAAGGAATGACCCTCATGGCTGAGCAAGAGCGCGTCTTATTAGCCCGGCCCTGTCGCTATGTTTTGCCAGACGATCTAACGTTTGAAGGTCTAGCCCTTCCTCAAGGTAGAGAAACAGCCCGAATCCGTTTTTCCCGGCCGGGCGGAACAACACTGGAAATTCCTTTGTCGGCAAAATCCCTCGCCTTTCTAGCTCAGTGTCTCGCGCCCTTGCACGGGCTGCTGCCGAATGAAATTCCTGATGAGCTTGCAGTGCTTCGCAAGAACGTTGGTTTTCTGGATGATTAGACGAGTGGCTCATGGTGACGATTCTCCGTAGCATCGGATGACAAATTTCGGCTTGGCGATAGAATCATCGTCCTTGGAAAATCCGCAGCTCTGAATTGCGCCAGTGCGCGCATTGAGACGCCAGACGAACGGATTGCCATCAGCCCCTGTAAAAGCCGCGATCTGGTACTTGATCACAAATTGAGAAGTGACGATCGTGATGCCAATGATGAGAGCGGCCACAATCACTGCTAGCGCGACAATGCTTTCACTCTTCATGGCTGCTCCCTCCGGTCTGTGATAGGTTGATGTCCATGCCCGCAAAACAATCGAAACTGACCGACGCTGAGCGCCACAAGCGCTTTCTTGATATGGCGAAAGAAGTCGAGGCTTCCGAGCAGAAAGAAGATTTCGACAAGGCGTTCAAGAAAGTGACGGCCGTCATTAAGGAACCTCCCAAACACCTTGTCGAAGACGATGCGCCGAGCAAATCTGGTCGTAATCCCAGATGATGCCGCTCACCGGAGCCGCCTTTTCCATCAAAGCGCCGAGAGACTTGCGAGGCGGCCGTAGGCCGGTTTCAGCCGCCCACTTCTCAAAGGTGAGCCAACGTTCGTCTTCATCCATGGGTCGGCTTTGCATCGAATGCCAGTCGTCGGCATTCAGATGATTGCGTTGCAGTTCCCAAGTAAAAAAGTCAGCGATTTGCAGCGGCGCAAGCTGGCTGGCCGTGATGCCTTTTTGGAGTGGGAATAGGCCAACGTTTTCGAGCGCCTTGCCGTAATAGCGGTCTGATTCTCCATAGGATGTCGCTTTTTCAAGCTTCGAATGCACTTTCTCGACGCGATCAAAAAACACTTCCGATGTCAGATCGCCATACTCCTTCGTGATCATCAATAGGCAACCGTATGCCGCTAACGGATAGGGTTCGAGATTGGCGCCCGTCTCTGAATTGAACCGATCAAGGTCAGCCAGCCTGACAATCGACCAGAAACCGGTTAGCCAGCATTCGGAAATCAGGTCCGTTACATCGCTGAAAAACGCGGCCAATTCCGCATTATGCTCTTTGAGCGGATGCCACTTGGCGTATGGCCCGTTCGGGCGTCCAAATTCCTTCATATGGAGATAGGGGACGCCGTGCTTGGCCAAGAGCTTTGGCCATTTGTCGTCGAAACACTCCCACTTGAGATCGTTTCCGATATAGCCGCCAATCGCCCAAATCCGGTCGCCCGGACGGCTGTCATCGGCATAGCCTTTGAGAATCGCCATGACGCTTGGCCTCGGCGACCTGTTGAACATCGAAAGCTGAGAAAATCGGATTTTTTCGTGAGCGCCGGATCGCTCTTGGCCGCTCATCTAGCATACCCCTTGTTCGAGGTATCGCAAGTGTAACGTCGCCGCTCAAAGCGACTATTGGGATCGCTGACGTGATCCCTCTTTGCTTCGGCCGCTTCAAGCCGCCACAGGATCAACCAATCCATTGGAAGTTTTTGAGATGCTCAATGGAGCCTGGCGGAACGCTCAACTTGGCGGGAAGCTGCGCCCGAATCAAATTCACGATTCGCTCAACAGCAGTCTCTGGTCCACCACGCGCCGTTTCGATCCGGCTAACTCTACAGTCCTGCGGTCGAGTTGCAATCGCAGCGCTTCGAGCTCCTTTTGAGCATGCTCTATGACGGCGGACATCCACTCGACTTGAGTCTCGGCCAAGCGCAGCATTGTCTCTGCGCGCTCAGCCCACAGCTCAGCGCGGCCCAAATCCTCCCTCAGGCGTCGGCGCCTCCTGGGCGCGCATTAGCGCATGGGCCGCCTGCTCCTCGAATGCTTTGATCGCCGCCGCTGTTCGAACACAAGATTTAGCGCGGCTCACGGGCAGGCTCATGCGTCGAACCATCGTTCTTGCGGATGGGTTCGTCCGCCGCCTGGTCAAAATCTGGCGCAGCACGACTTCTTTGTCGCCGATCGCGCGCTTGGTTCGAACGGCGCCGGCAATCTCGTCGACCTTTTTCGATAGCGGCTTTGTTCCCGGCAGGTGGGCATGCGCGACGTCGCAGGTGTCATCGATGTCGAGCATCACCGAAGACGGCGGCTTTTCGTAGGACGCCATCCATTGATCGACGAACGCAAAAGTGAAACGGATCACGTTGCGCAGCCCCCGCGTGTTCTCGAGGCGCAACAGCGTCGGTTGCGAGCACAGATCCTACCCCATGCAGGTCAGCGTCCGCAGGCGAGTTTGAAAGCCTGATCGAAGCACTGCGAGTCGAGATCGTCGGCGTCCTCGTAGCCGCGGGCAATTGCGAAAATGCGGGCGTGGATCATGTCGGCGAAGCTGAGCGCGATGTGCGACGGATTGCGGGCAGTCGGGAATGCGGCGCACGAGCCGTTCGGCGATCCCGAGCCGGCGCTCGGCCAGCGACAGAGGCATGACGCCGCCTTCCGAATTGATCCGACCGCGCCACCGAAGGCGCCGGTGATTTCTTGCGGGTGACGGCGGGAAAGGAGAAGGCGACGGACGCATCGTCAAGCATGGCGGGCGTGGCGCGCGGATTTGGCGGACAAGATTGGCGTAGACGACCAAAGCTTATTCCCTATCAGCCTCTCACGCTACGCCCGCCAACCTCTCCCGCGACACGTCATGAATAGGATGAGCTAGGTGTTTGGCTCCGGCACCTTAACGATGACAATAGCATCGAAAGTGAAAACGCCAAGGAATTCAGTCGGGGGGATCGACGGTAGCGCTCCTCCGCTACCATGAACGATGTTTTATATTATATTTCTGTATGTTAGAAAAGTTTTCTCCTGTGCGGTCACACGCGATGGCGCGACGGAGCCGCTACCAGATGTGCAGAAGAGCAAAGCTTAGACGGCGAGCGGCGCGTTTGAACTTTTGAGTGTAAATGACCGTGTCGTTCAATAGATGGTCGAACGCTTCAACACTGATGACGTCGAAGCGCTTCTTCTCCGCAGCGCGTCTTGCCGCGCCAGTCATTGGACGATCCCCGATCACCGATCTGTCAGTCGCGCTGGCGAAGCGCCGTCAATCGGCGACCGGCGTTGAATCGCTTTGGACGCCACGTCCGATCACGATCTGGCCGACCGACCCTTCGACGTGAAACGCGAGGCCCGTCATTTTGGCGAAGAGGTCGATATCGCCGACGCCAATCGCGCAGGCGCCGATCTCCATCTCGGTCGCCATCAGATAGAGCGTCTGCATCAGCACGCCGACATGTTTTAGAACAAGCGCATAGGCGAAGCCGCTGTATTTCCATGACACGCGGCTAAAACGCGCCGCCATTGTGACGAGGACTTGCGGGACCCCCGGCGCGCCCATGGCGAATTGCGCGTCCTCCAGCATCGCGGCAAGCCAATGTTCACTCGTCTCGATCAGAACAAGAGCGTGGCGGTTGGCGTCGTAATGATAAAAGCCGCGCGCCAAACCCTCACATCTGTCGACGGCGAGATAGAGCTCCAATTCGTAGCTCGCGCCGCCGGACGGATAGGGACGAGGGGCGACCTCCAACTCCGGCCCTTCCTCGTCTTCGTCGGGCGATCGCTCCCGCGATATAATTCGCGCGGCGCCGCCGAGGAGCCGCGCGACCTCCGCCAGCGTGATCGGGCGCCGCTCATCGAAGGCGCGCGTCGAGCGCCGCCGTCTCAACAGTGAGGCAAAGGCCGAGGGCGGCGCCGTATCAAGCGTCGTCAGGTCGATCGCCGGCCCTGGCCAACTCGGCCGTATCGCAGGCGGCGGCGCTGCGAGATGCGCGTGGGCGTAGAGCCCGCCGGTGGGATTGGCGTGCCGTCCGTTGGTGCTGCGGGTATGGAACAGCAGATCGTGGAAGTCCCATAGAACGAGATCGCCGTCGCCTTCGGCCGCGCGCAGCCCTTGGTCGGCGTCGCGACCGGGCGCGAATAGAATCTGGCCGTCGAGGAGCAGCGCCAGCAGCTCGACGCCCGGAAAGTCCGCCGATTCACGAAGCTCTCTCACATTACGCGCCGCCGACAGATGTGCGATCATTGCTGTGACGCTTGGGTCGCACAGTCGGAAAAGCGCACTCGCGCGCGGGGATTCGAGCACCAGGTCTGCGCCGCGCCGTCGCATATAGGCGAAGCGTGACAACGTCAGCGCGCGATCCTCGTCGATCTCGACCATCCGTGGCGCATAGTCGCGCATCTGCGGCTCGATGACGATGAGATCGGGATCGCCCGGCGCGCGAGCCAGCCGATATTCGACGAGACCGTAAAGCGCCAGCCTTCGAACGAGTTCGCTTATCTCCGCGTCCGCATCCCCATCGAACGCAACGCCGGTCTCGAAGTCGGCGGCGCGCGCTGTGACGTCGGCGCCGAACTTTCCGAACGCCACGGTTCGACCGTCGAAAATGGCTGAGAGGCCGCCCGCAGCGTTGGGCTCGAGCGTGATGCCAGGATTAAGTCGAGCGAAGAGCCGCGCCGGCGGTGGGGACGAATCGCTAAGCAAGTCAGGTGCGGGGAAACAATGGATTGAGATCGGCTTCCCGTACCGGCCGCTTGCGCAGACCTAACGCGACGGGAACGTCATAGAGGCGGCCGGGACCAAAGCGGCGATAGAAATGCCGCAGCCCCGGAACGATCACTCGGACCACCGGCACGTCAATGTCGGGGCGCGTCTGATCGAGGACGAGGAAATCATATCCAGCCCGCGCGGCGAGCTTGACGCAGGCCAGAACCTGGTCACGGCCGTCGAGCTGGGCAAAGTTCTTGAACCGCGACCGCCCGAACGACGCTTTGCCCTGCGGCCGCAAATAGGCGTGCTTGCGCAAGGGCAAAGGGTCGCTTCCGTAATCGTCGTCTGGCCCGGGCGCAGGGCGGCCGCCGAGGCTCTCGATGGCAAGAAACTGGTTGAGCTCGGTCATGGCGCGTAGCGTCGCGATTCGTGGATCGAAATGGGCGCCCGCCGCGACTTCGATATATTCCCGGCCGTCCTCGGTCCAATGGGCGACGGCGACGACGACCGGAATGCCGAGATCGCTCGTTACGTCCAGCGCCCAGACGTCGCGGCCCATCCTGGCGAAGACGGCGCGGAGGTCGTTCACATAGCTGTCGCCGAGCTTGTCGAGATCGATCTCCGGACAACGCAACCGGTTGTACCACCAGATTGCATATGCATCACGCTCAACGAGTTCGAGGAAGCCTTGGATAATCGCTTCCTCGATCGTATTGCCCGCCGCGCAACCGTTCGAATCAGCGCTGATCTCATTCGCGCAGCCGGACTCGTGGAAGAAATACAGAAGCCCGGTGGGAACGTATTTGAAGCCCTCGTCGCGCAGCGACCACACGGGCGACCATTCCGTCTCCGCGGCGGGATCGAAGCGCTGCGCGCCCTCGCCGCAGCCGCCGCTTTTTGCGCCCTGCTCATATTGCGCGTCGCTATAGTGCAAAATGTCGTTAGGCAGGATCGCCTCGCCCGCCGGGAAATCCGTATATCGCCGGACGGTCCTGATCTCGTCGCCCTGGAAAATCCCGCAGTAGCGCTCGATCGCCTCCATCAGCGCGCTTGCCTCGCCCTGTTCGGCGACGCTGCCCTTGCCATAGCTGTCGCCGCTCAGCCCGGCCTGAAGGGCGTCGACCGTTTCGGGGCGCGGCGAAAAATTGTGTCTGGCGACAAAGCTCGCGTCGAGCGGCTGTTGGCTCTTGATCCGATCAAGATGCGATACGACGCCGGTCAGCGGGCTGACATGCTTGCGATTGCGGGCAAGGGTGTCGCCCGGCGCGACTGATCGATAGCCCCCGCTCGTCACGACGCTCGCGCTGCCGGCATGCAGCGGGATGGGCGTGGGCGTTCGCGCGGGATCGCGCAGCTCGGGGTCGCCGCAGCTTGGGCATTGCGGCCGAGCCGGCACATAATGCCGTGCGACGGTCGAGCCCATCAGATCCAGGCTCACGATATGCTGGTGCAGATCGGTGCGGAAGCCGCTGGCGATCGCCTTGGCGATCTCCGCGGCGGCGAGGCCAGCGCCGCTCAGCCCGAGCGGATGGGCGCCGAGCGGCGAGACGGCGACGCAGCGCGCCTCCTTGCGGCCGAGGAACGCCTTGACCTGTCGGTTCCAGTTCATCCGATCGGTGAGGCATCTCCAGCAGGCGCTCTTGCCAGGGCTGAAGATCGGGCCGACCAGCGGGAAAACGCCGGACGGCTGAACCAGCAGCCACTCCTGCTTTTCCTCGAGCCGCCGGCGGTTGAACTCCGCGAGCTGGCTTTCGAGATAATCGCCGACTAGGGCGACGATCAGATCGCCGCCGCGCTTCACGACCTTGACGCCGAAAACGTCCAGCGCCTCCGCCAGCGCGCCCGCGCCGCCTATCCCGAGGGATTCGATCCGAACGGAGACCTTTTGCAGATTTTTTTCGGCGACGTCGGGCGGCAGGCCGAGACTGGCCCAATAGGCCGCCGCGATCCCATCGGATGCGGCCGCCGGGATGACGAAACGGCGATCAAGCAGGCGCTTGAACGCCTCGTCTATGGCGTCGACCGGAAACTCTGCGGAGAGCGCATCACGTATGGCGTGGGCGTCCTCTCCCGCGCCGATCCGCTCCGCCAGCGCGCAGTAGAGCGCGCCATGCAGAAAAAACTTTCTGTCCTCGGAATAAAGGCAGACAGCGTCAGGCGGCAGCACATAGACAGAAAAATTGGGCGAGAATCGAAGGGCGTCGCCAAACGGCGCTTCTGGAACCTGCTTCCGCGAAAGCGATCCGGATGCTTCAACTGTCATTTGGTTGTCGCGCGCTCCCCCGTCTTGTCGCGCCCAGCCGCGACAAGATTCGCTCGATCAGGAATCGGAGACAAGGCGCACGGGCGACGTGGTGAAGCACTTCCGCACCACGCGACCGCCTCGGCCTGCGGCGCAGCCCGAGGCCTAACCCACCGCTCAGCCATTAAATGTGCGTCGGCGCGTCACCAGCAACCACGGCAGCCGCAGCCGCGACAGCCCCTGCAGCCGCACCCGCGGCACCCGCAGCCCCTACAGCCGCGGCATCCCCACCACCATGCGACCTGCTCGGTCTTCACGGCCGGGACTTCTTCGCGATCGAAAAGGCGGAATGAATTCAGCCCCACATCGAACACTTCCTGTTCGCGGAGGTCGATTGTGCGCGTCCTGCTCGTTTCCGGCGTCGCTGCGGCGTCAGCAGGAGAGCTGTCCACGCAGGCGGCGCCCGCGAGTGACAAGGATACGCCCATCACGCCGAGCGCCTTTTTGCCTCGGCCTTTGCTCTGTGGGCTGTCCGATGAGCGCGCCATTAGAGTCCTCCCCAACGATATTCAAAAACGCATCAGGGCAGATAATAGCGCTCATCTGGCGGCGGTCAATGCTCGCTCCAGGCTCAGCCCATATGAGACGGCTTACCTTGGCTGAGAGCTTGGGCATACTTTGCTAAGGTTTTTTCCGCCAAGCGCGTCGTGCGGCCTGTGGTGATTGAATCGATAAGCGAAGTCATAGGTGGCGTTGAGCTCGCATCGACAGGTTGATTGGGCGCGCTCGACGCAGCCGTTAACCCTGTGCGCGGACTGTGACGGACTGATGCGCCACGGTGAGGACGTTGCGCCCATCCGGTCGGACTCCTTTCGTTGCGACACAGCATGAGCGCCGCCGCCATGCCTACCTCAACCGCATCATGGTCTTTCTTTGAGTTGCGTAGTGACGTCCTCGCCGCACGCAGCGCTTTTTTGGCGATGATGACTGATTTCGGGTCGGCATCTTGCGCGCGCGCTCACGAGAGGCCGACGTGTTTCAGCTATCCAATCTTGATCACAACGCCTTCATTGCCACGAAGCTCGAGCTTGGCGTGGACACGGTCACCGCTTCGCCCGCTATGTGTCGACAGCGCGATCGCGCCGGAAAGACCATTTGGCAGCGAAAAACTTCGGGTGTCATGACAAAAATTCAGCGCGACCAAAATCTGGTCGGCGCCGTGAAGCCGCTCATAGGCAAGAACATGATCGCTCGCGTGAAGCAGCCGCTGAGAACCTATGCCGAGCGCGGGGTGCGCGCGTCTGTAATGAAGCAGCTTGCTGGTGAGGCGGAGAATAGACGTGTCGTCCTCACGCATTGTCGCAACGTTTCGCGTCGCAAAATCAGGCGTGAGCGGAAGCCAGGGCTCGCGCGTCGAGAATCCTGCGAAGGCGCTGGCGTCCCATTGCATCGGCGTTCGCGACGGATCGCGGCCGACGCCAAGATCGGGCTCTCGCATGCTCCAGGGGTCCTGCGCGCGTTCCGGCGCAATATCGACGTGGCCGATTCCGATCTCATCGCCATAATAGAGCGTCGGCGTACCGTGCAGCGTCAAGAGTAGCATCGTCGCGAGCCGCGCTTGTGCGGCGCCAACGCGCGCCGCGATGCGCGGCCTGTCGTGATTGCTGAGCACCCAATTCGGCCAGGCGCCCCGCGGCAAAGCCGCTTCATACTTTTCGATAATGTTGGCGATCGACGCAGCGTCCCAGCGCGCGTCGAGCAACTGAAAATTGAACGGCAAGTGTACGCCGCCAAGCTCTTTCCCGTAATAGGCGACCAGCCTCTCGATCGGCAGATAGATTTCGCCGATCAGCACCCGGTCGGGAAACTCATCGACGACTCGCCGAATCTCCGCGATCACGTCGTGAACCTCAGGCTGATCGGACGAATAGGTCTGCGCAAGCCGCGCAATATCCGGCCCCTCGCCGGCGAAATTCGGATTGGCCGGATTGTCCCGGAAGGCGGCGTCCTTAACAATATGCGAGATGACGTCGACGCGAAAACCGTCGACGCCGCGCCGCAGCCAGAAGCGCAGCACATCGTGCATCGCGGCGCGCACTTGCGGATTGCGCCAGTTGAGATCGGGCTGCTCAGGCAAGAATGAATGCAGATAATATTGCCGCGTTCCCTCGTCCAAGCTCCAAGCGCTTCCTCCGAAGTGGCTGAACCAATTGTTGGGCGGTCCGCCATCGGGCGCGGCGTCGCGCCAGAGATACCAGTCGCGCAAGGGATTATCGCGACCGCTTCTGCTCGCGAGAAACCAGGGATGTTCATTGGAAGTGTGGTTGGGCACGAAGTCGATGATGATTTTCAGGCCCTTCGCATGCGCCGCCGAGACCAGCGCGTCAAAATCATCCAGGGATCCGAATAGCGGATCGACGTCGCAATAGTCCGAAACGTCATAGCCAAAGTCATGCATCGGAGAGGGATAGAAAGGCGAAAGCCAGATCGCGTCTATCCCCAGCCAGACGAGATAGTCGAGCCGTTGACGCACGCCATCGAGATCGCCGACGCCGTCGCCATTCGTATCTTGAAAGGAGCGTGGATAGATTTGATAGATCGTCGCCGCTCGCCACCAGTCGTCGGGCATGACGTTTTCTCGCTGCGTTAAGCGCAGACAATGCGCAGACGCGCGGAGAGTAGCCTGTCCGGATCGGCGCTGAGTCCAGCAAAAATATCGACATCGCCCGGCTCGACGACAGGCTCCATATCCTCCCCGGGAAACTGGAACGCCTCCGCGCTCAGAGCGAAGTCGACCGTCGCGGTTTCTCGCGGTTGTAGAGCGACTTTCGTCCAATCCTTCAGCTCGATCAGCGGGCGCGCCACGCTCGCAATCCTGTCGCGCGCAAAGAGAAATATCGTTTCCTCGGTCGCGATGTCGCTCTCGCTGCGCACGTCGACTCTGACTTTCGCCGGTTGGCTTGTGTTCAGTTCGGCGCAGTCGACGCGCAAATTCGATAAGGTCGTGCGCGAAAAGGAAAGGCCGTGGCCGAAGGGAAACTGTGGATCGTTCGAACAGTCGAGATATCTACTCGTGTAAGGATTGGCGGCGTCGAAAGGCCGGCCAGTCGATCGCGCCGAATAGAAAATCGGAACTTGTCCGACCTCTTGCGGCCAGGTGACGGCGAGCCGGGCGCTAGGATTGAAGCGGCCCGTCAGAATGTCGGCGATCGCCTCGCCTGCCCTATCGCCGAGAAACCATGCGGCGACGACCGCCTGCGCACGTTCGAAAAGCCAGGGGACAGCCAGCGGCCGCCCGCAGAACAGTAGCGCGACCGTCGGCGCGCCGGCGCTCATAACGCGCTCCGCAAGCTGGCGCTGCTTTCCAGGCAGGCCGAGCGCGGCGCGGCAGGCGGCCTCGCCGCTCATGCCCGCTGACTCGCCCAGACAGAGCACGACGGCGTCAGCGCCTTTCACCAGAGCGCAGGCGGGTGCGATGCCGCTCTCGTCGTCGCCCTCGATCGCGACGCCGCTGTGATGCGCTATCTCGCAGTTCGGTAGAGCGCGGCGCAGTCCTGCGAAGGTCGTGACGCAATTCTCGGCGCCGCCTGCCGCGGACCAGGGACCGAGCATATCCGCGCCCGCATCAGCGAGAGGTCCGATAATGGCGATGCGGCGCACGTTGGCGGAAAGCGGCAGAAGACCGCGATTGGTTAGGAGAGTCGCAGACCGCCGGGCCGCTTCCAGCGCAAGCCTGCGATGAGTTTCCTTGGCGCCGGCGTCCAACCGGACGACACGATAGGGGTCGTCGAAAAGCCCCAGGCGATCCTTCAACTGCAGCACGCGTGCGACAGCGGCGTCGATATCGCGCATATCGACGAGGCAGCGATCGAGCGCTTCCGGCAGATGCGCGAGATAGACGCCGCTGACCATATCCATGTCTACGCCCGCCTTGAGCGCGATCGCCGCCGCCTCGACCGAATCGGCGGCGACGCCGTGCTCCACTAGTTCAGCGATCGCCGTGTAATCGCTCATGATGACGCCGTCGAATTTGAGCCGGCGCCGCAGATATCCATTCAACAGTCGGCGTTGCGCAGCCATGGGCGCGCCATTCACATTGTTGAACGCCGTCATGACCGCCGCGCAGCCGGCCTCCAGGGCGGCGCGAAACGGCGGTAGATAGACTTCATGCAGCGCGCGTTCGGAGACGTCCACAGCGGCATAGTCGCGCCCTGCCGTCGCGGCGCCGCCGGCGCAAAAATGCTTGGCGGTCGCCGCGAGGGGATAAAATCGCGAGAAGTCGTCGCCCTGAAAGCCTCTTACCTTCGCCTGCGCGAATTTTTCTCCCACCAACGGATCCTCGCCAGGACCTTCGGCGATGCGGCCCCAACGCGGGTCGCGGGACACATCGAGCATCGGCGCGAAGGTGAGATGGATTCCCTCGCTCGCCGCCTCCAACGCCGCGGCGCGGGCGGTGCGCTCCCATAATCGAGAATCGAAGGCGCCGGTTTCCGCAAGCGGAATGGGAAAAATCGTTCGGTGTCCGTGCAGCACGTCGAGTCCGAAGAGCAGCGGCACGCCTAGCCGGGTCTCTTCAACCGCGCTGCGCTGCGCGCACGCCAGCGCGTCTAGTCCCCAGAGGTTGAAAACGCCGCCCACTCGACCAGCGCATATGTCTTTGGTCGTATCGCCGCAGACGACGGGACCAGTGACCGCTTGGCCGGCCGTCACGAGGTTGAGCTGGCCAAGCTTTTCTTCCAGCGTCATCGCGCGCAACAGGCAATCGATACGGCTCAAGGCGTCGTCCCGCAGTTTGGCAGTGCGCCGCAGCAGAACATGACCCTCGCTTCGGCGCAATAATCCGTTCTAAGCTGAAACTACCATTGGCAGATTTCTAGACCGCAAATGTCAAAGCCGTTGCGGTCGGCGACGAGAATTGGGGCGATCAATCCTAAGATGGCGAATACGAAAACCCAGCCGTCACAAGCGCGAAGGATTGCGGCCGAAAGCCTCTCGTCGCACCTGAGATTGACGCTCGACGCAGTGAGAGGGTCCCGCCAGCGGTCCGCGCTGATCTGGCTTGGCGCCGGTCTTGCGGTCATCATCGCCGCAACGGCCTATGGGCAGATTCGGCTCAATGCCTGGAACAAGCCCTTTTATGACGCGCTCGCCCGCAAGGATCTCGCCGGCTTCGGCGATCAGCTCATCGTCTTCGCGATCATCGCCGGCGCGCTGCTCATCCTCAACGTCACGCAGACTTGGCTCGCGAACCTGACTAAGCTGAAACTGCGGGAGTCGTTGACGCGAGACTTATTCGATCAGTGGCTAACGCCGCATCGCAGCTTCCGCATCGCCGGCATGGGCGAAATCGGCGTCAATCCCGATCAGCGCATACATGCCGACGCGCAACATCTCGCCGAGCTGTCGACGGATCTCGGCGTCGGCCTGCTACAGGCGACATTGCTGCTCATAAGCTTCATCGGCGTGCTGTGGGCCTTATCCGCGGGCGTGACCTTCGACATTTTCGGAACAAGGATGATCATTCCAGGCTACATGGTATGGAGCGCGCTGCTCTATGCCAGCATCGCTTCCTTCGGCAGCTGGCGCGTCGGCCGGCCGCTCGTCGAACTCGGCGCCGAGCGTTACGGGCGCGAATCCGACCTGCGCTTTGCGTTGATGCATGTCAATGAGCATGTCGAGGCGATCGCCGTCTGCCGCGGCGAAGCCATCGAGGAAAACGGTCTGCATCAGGAGTTTGACCGCCTGCTGACGGTGTTGCGTCGGCTCGTGACAGCGACGACCAATCTGACCTGGGTCACCGCCGGATACGGCTGGTTCACCATCGTCGCGCCGATCATCGTCGCCACGCCCGCCTATTTCGCCGGAAATCTCACATTTGGCGGCTTGCTGATGGCGGCCGGCGGCTTTTCGCAGGTGCAGCAATCGCTTCGCTGGTTTGTCGACAATGCCGGCGTCATCGCAGATTGGCGCGCGACCCTGCATCGCGTGGCGGGTTTTCGCGAGGCGCTGCTTGAACTCGACAAAGCCGTTCCAGATGCGCGCCGCATTGCTTTCGAAGAAACAGGAAATGATCTGCTCGTTCTCGACGATCTGCGGATCCTCTCCTATGCCGGCCACACGACCTTGAGTGAATCCCACGTCGAAATTGCGCCCGGGGAACACGTGCTGATCGTCGGCGAACGCAAATCGGGCAAAACTCGCTTGTTTCAAACGATCGCCGGTTTGTGGGCGGCTGGAAGCGGCAAGGTCCGCACGCCGCCTGCTGAGCGCGTTCTCTTCGTTCCCATGCGCGCTTACCTTCCAGACCTTTCTCTGCGAAGCTCGCTTTCTTATCCTTTGCCGCCAACGAGCTTTCCAGACGAAGCCTATGTGGCCGCCCTGACGCGGCTTGATCTTGGACATTTCGTTCCCTGGCTCGATCGCGTCGCGCGATGGGAACAGGAGCTGACTGATATTGAGCAGCAGGAACTGGCTTTTACCAGAATCCTGCTTCACAAGCCGCGCTTCGTCATCGTCGATGAGGCGCTCGACTCTCTCTCGTCCCACGCCCGCCAGCTTCTTTTCGCCGCGCTCGAAAAGGAACTCACGACGACGGCGTTTATCCATATTGGCGGACCAAAGAGCGGTGACCGCTTTTTCCGGCGCGTTCTGCATCTGACTCTGGACGCGTCGCGCCAATCGGCCGAGGCGCAACCACGTCAACCGCCGGAAACACTGGCGCCGCAGGATGCGCCTTAGGCTCCTTGACGGAGTCGCGCGAGCGCGCCCCACAACCCACCGTAGTCGCCGAGCGCCGCGTGGACGATGTCGGGAAGCGCGGGGTTCTTTCGCGGTAGCGCCCGTAGATAGGTCGCGGTCTGTTCAATTGAGATGCCGATCTCGCGCATCATCGAGCCACCCATTACGATTCGGTCTGGCGACCAATGGGCGATGGCGTTGTGCAGCGCGCGCGCAGTAATATTGGCGAGCTCATCCCATATTGGATGATCCTTTCCGAGCGCGCGGGGTTCGACGCCAAAGCGGTTCGCGACGGCGCGTCCCGAGACAAGCTCTTCGAAATTGAGCGCGCCGGCGTCGATATATTGCTCGCCGATTTCGAAGCCATAGGTCGCACGGTCAATTCTCCCGTCGACGATGCGCGCACCGTTCACGCCAGTGGAGATGGTGACATATGCGAGGATGGCGGAACCTTGCCCAGCGCCGGCGGTCGCCTCCCCTAACCCCACAAGCGCCGTGTCGTTCTCCAGTAAGACCGGCGCGCCGAGACTGGCCTCAACGTCTTCGGCCAATGTCGCGCCATTCCAAATTGGCAGGTTGGGGGCATTGACGAGGACGCGCTTGTCGCGCGACAGCACGCCAGGCACGCCGATCGCTACAGCATGAATTCGGTCGCCGGCCGCCGCCTTCAAAGCCGCAGCGCGCAAAAGCTCTAGCCCGTCACCATATTCGCTCGGCGTTTTGAGGATCACGGCCTCGGTAAGTTCGGCAAGATCGGACGAGCCGGCGACTCGCGTTTTCGTCCCGCCGATGTCGACGACAACATACATCGATGCGCTCCGTCCGGCTGGTCAACTCGTCCCCTTCACGCGCCACTTTCGTTGCGAGCGCATCGATCGGGGGCTTCGACTACTTCTTCGTCGCTGATATGGCGAAGGTCCGGATAGAAACAACCGGCGGCGAATCAGCTCCGTCGGCTACGCTCGCATTGCAGGAGCGGCCGGTCATGACCTAACATCCGATCCGGACCACGCCATGGGGCCCGTCAGCCCGAAAAATTGTGTACGCTGAACTTACCGGAAGACATCACAAATAAAATGACATTCCGCTTCGATCATAACAAACCCGGAACCAGGATACGGCCAATGGCCTTCAAAGCTCCTCGCAGCGTGTGGAAAGGCCTTATCGCGGTCGCTCTCGTCGCCGCCGTAGCATTCCCCGCGACGATGTTCCTTATCAGGGCGGAAAACGCGCCGATAAAGGTCGGAATTCTGCATTCGCGCTCCGGGCCGATGGCGATCAGCGAAAATTCAATGGTCGACGCGGAGCTGCTCGCGATTGAGGAAATCAATGCGAGAGGCGGATTACTGGGACGCAGGATTCAGCCGATCATCGCCGACGGCAAATCCGATTGGCCGACCTTCGCGAAAGAGGCCGAGCGCCTGATCACCCAGGAAAACGTATCCGTGATCTTTGGATGCTGGACTTCCGCGAGCCGTAAGACGGTCGCGCCCATTATCGAGAAATACGGTCAGCTCATGGTCTATCCCATGGCTTATGAGGGACTCGAACAGTCCCCCAATATTATCTACACGGGCGCGGCGCCCAATCAGCAGGTCATTCCAGCCATCAAATGGAGCCTCGATCACATTGGCAAAAAATTCTATTTGATCGGCTCAGATTATGTTTGGCCGCACAGCATCAACGAAATTATGAAGGACACGATTCGCGCGCTTGGCGCGGAGCTTGTGGGCGAAGACTATATTTTCTTCGGAAGCGCCAATGTTTCTCGAGCGGTCCAAAAAATCAAGCTGGCGCAGCCGGACGTTATTATCAGTTCAGTCGTGGGCGATTCCAACAAGGCGTTCTATCAGGCGCTGTCCGACGCTGGGCTTTCCGCTAACAAGTTGCCGGTTGTCTCCGTCAGCATCGGCGAGGAGGAGCTTCGCAGCCTGCCGATCGCCAGCCTTCAAGGCCATTACAGCGCCTGGAGTTATTTCGAGGCAATCAAAAAGCCGGAAAACGAACGGTTCATTCGCGCCTTTCGTCAAAGATATGGCGCCGACCGTGTGACGGGCGACGTTATTGCGACCTCATACTTCAGCGTCATTTTATGGGCAAAGGCGGTTGAGGAGGCGCAGTCCATCGACGTCCAGAGGGTTAAGCGCACCATGCTGACCGAAACCCTCGACGCGCCCGAAGGTCTGGTGTCGGTCGATCCATACACCCAGCATACTTGGCGGTCTTTTTCTGTAGGCAAGATTCGAACCGATGGCGTGATCGAGCTTGTCTGGACGATCGATCGCCCGATCCGTCCCGTGCCCTATCCGCCGACTCGCACGAAAGCCGCGTGGGAGGAATTTCTGACCGCCTTGTATACCGGATGGGGCGGCAGATGGGCGAATCCGGTAGAGGCGGACTGATCGATGAAGCTTCCCAGGCTCGATTTTCTCCGGCGCTCCATCGGCGCCAAGATCATCTTCTGGTTCCTTGCGATCAATATCGTCTCCTGCGGCCTCCTTGCCTGGCGAACTTATGACATTTCGCGCGAGTCGCTCGAACAGGCGATTCAGACGTCGCTGCAGGTTGTCGCCAAGAAGAAAGTGGAGCAGCTGGAGGCTCTGACGCTTGAAAAAATCCGAAGCGTCGAGTCCTTGATGCACAGCGCGTCGATTGGCGAAGCCGCCCGAGAATTTTCCGAAGCCATAAGGACGAGTGGGAGAGAATCGGAAGCCTATCGCCAGGCGATCGCGAAACACGGCCCGACTCTCAAGCGTCTCTCCGACACGTTCAACTACGTCGGCTGCGCGATTGTCTCTTCCGAAGGCGTCACGCTTTTCGCCCAATCGGACATGGCGCCGTTCAACGCAAATTCGCTCGGCGGACCGCTCAAGGAAACGGAGCTTTCGGACACGATCGATCGGGCGCGCACATTGCTGCAAGCCGAAATCTCGGCGTTTCAAATCTACCCGGGGCAAAAAGAGCCTGCCGCCTATATAGCGGGGCCTGTCCTCGACAATGGCGTCGTGATCGCGGTCGTCGTCTTCCAGCTCGATAACCAGGAGATTTACAGCCTCATCAACGACTATACCGGTCTCGGCGAGACGGGAGAGGTGCTGGTCGCGGCGCAATTCGATCAGGGCCAATTGGTCGTGGTCAACCCGCTGCGGCACGACGCTTCCAAGGCTTTCAGCATCAGGGCGCCGCTCAATGGCGGCGCTTTTCCAGCGCTCGCCAGGGCGCTCGCCGGCGTCCATGGCTCGGGTCTTTTCGATGATCTCGAGCACAGACCCGTTGTCGCCTCGTGGACTTATGTTCCGTCCTTTCGCTGGGGCATGGTCGTGCAGCAGAGCACGGCGGAGGCCTTTGCGCTCACCCGTGCGCAAAAAGAGGCAACGCTCTGGCTGCTGTTTTTTATGATTCCGCCGATTATCGCTCTGGCGATGGGCGTCGCGCGCACGATCACCAGGCCTATCAAGACCGCTGTCGGCGTGGCCGAGAGGGTCGCCGCGGGGGACCTCGACGCAAATTTCGAGATCGATAGCCGCGACGAAACGGGGCTTCTGCTGACGGCGATCCGCTCCATGACCGGGGAACTCCGCGAACTTTACGACTCCATGGAGGACAAGATACGGGCCCGCACGCGCGAACTTCAGCTCGCGAACGAGGAATTGTCGATCGCGCGCATGGCGGCCGAGGAAGCCAGCAAGACAAAGAGCGCCTTTCTAGCCAATATGAGCCATGAGCTGCGCACGCCGCTCAACGCCATCATCGGTTATAGCGAAATGCTTCAGGAGAACGCGCTCGACAACGGCGACCCAGAGCCGATCGAGGACCTGAAGAGGATCGAGAGCGCGGGCCGACACCTGCTTGGCCTGATCAACGATATTCTCGATCTTTCCAAAATCGAAGCCGGAAAGATGGAGGTCTTCATCGAGCGGGTGGAGATCCGGCCGCTCGTGAACGAGGTTATTTCGATCGTTCAGCCTCTGGCCGACAAGAACGGCAATGCGCTAGAACTCTGCTGCGCGGACGATGTGGGCGGCTTTCTATCCGACGAAACGAAGGTCAAGCAGTGCCTGCTCAATCTCATGAGCAATGCAAACAAATTCACGAGCCACGGAAAAGTCACCCTGACCGTTGAGCGGGACGCCGACGCTTCCGTGGTATTCCACGTGTCGGACTCGGGGCTCGGCATGACGGAGGAGCAGCTTGCCCGCCTGTTCGAAGCCTTCACCCAGGCTGACGCCTCGACCACGAAGCGCTTTGGCGGGACGGGGCTTGGGCTCGCGATCACCAAGCATTTCTGCGCGGCGCTCGGCGGCGATGTTTCGGTTGAAAGCGCGCCGGGCGTCGGCTCGACCTTCACGATCAGGCTTCCGGACCGGCAAGAGCCGGTCGAGACGAAGGATCGGGCCGAGGCGACTTCGTCCCGGCCGCTCCCGACGATACTGGTCGTCGATGACGACGCTATGGCGCGCGACCTGCTCACACGAACTTTGGAGAGCAAGGGCTATCGCGTCATCGCCGCGCGTCACGGGCTGGAGGCGATGTCTCTCGCGAGACAGCACAGGCCACAGGCCATAACGCTCGATGTGATGATGCCGCAGCTCGATGGCTGGGGCGTGCTCAGGCAGCTCAAGGAGGATGAAGAACTGCGAAACATTCCCGTCATCATGGTGACGATTCTCAGCGAGCGCGCCCTGGCGATTCCGCTCGGGGCGGCGGAGTTTTTGACAAAGCCGATCGACCGTCAGCGCCTGACCGCCCTGATAACGCACTATTGCGGGGCCTCGAGCGAAAATACGGTTCTGATCATTGAGGATGACCCCGCGACGCGCGAGCTTCTTCGCCGCTGCGTTTCGGGCGCCGGCTACAAGGCCGAAACCGCGATCAACGGTCAGGATGGGCTCGACTGGATCGCTGAAAATCCGGTTCCGGATCTTATCCTTCTCGACCTGATGATGCCAAATCTCGATGGATTCGGTTTCTTGAGTGAATTGCGTAAGCGCCGCGCCTATGACCATTTGCCGGTCATCATCGTCACAGCGAAGGATCTCAGCGACGAGGATATTTGCAAATTGAGAGAATTCAGGGCTGACATCATCACAAAGGACCACGACTATCTTGAAGAACTGGTGACGATTATGCGTCAATGCCTCAATCCCAGCGTGGCGGACGCTGCCCAAGTGCATTGACATTGGAGAATGGGCTGGTGGTGAAGATTTTGCTTGTCGAAGATAATGAGATGAACCGGGATATGCTGTCGCGGCGTCTCAGGCGAAATGGCTATGAAGTCGTCATCGCCACGGACGGCCAACAGGGTGTCGAGATGGCCGCCTCCGAGGCGCCCGATCTCATCCTGATGGACATGAGCCTGCCGGTCATCGATGGATGGGAGGCGGCCCGCCGGGTTAGAGAAAACGAAGCGACGCGCAAGATTCCGGTGATCGCCCTCACAGCCCATGCGATGGCAGGGGACCGGGAGAAGGCGATCGAAGCGGGCTGCGACGACTATGACACCAAACCTGTGGAGATCACGCGTCTTCTGGGCAAGATCACGGCCCTGATTGAATCCGGCGCTTAGCATCGTCTGATCAGGCCGTCACGCCGAGCGAACTCTGGCGGTCCCATCGGTTGTAAGAGCTCATGACAAACACGACTGACGCATCTTGGACGGCGGACGCCGGCGCGCTTCGGATTTCTGGAAACATAAAATGACATCGCATGGCTTCCAGCCGCCGGCCGATAGAAGCGATCGCGCGCTGCTTGCTTATCTACAGCAGGAGCTGAGCGCGCCTGCCGAGGCGATCGCGGGCTATGCCGAAATTTTGCTGGACGAGGCCGAGCGGAGCGGCCACGGAGAATTTCGTGACGACCTCGAGAAAATTCACGCCGCCAGCCGTTCGCTGATTGATTACATCGCGTCCCTCGTCAGTCGGTCCCGCGCGTCGGCGCGTGGGCCAAGCCAAGATTCCGAGGACTATCGTCGTCTCTTGCGGCACGATCTGCGCACGCCCATCAACGCCATCAAGGGATTTGGCGAGATGCTGCGCGAAGACGCAGCGGGCGTCGACGACGCGCGGGCGCTGGTCTCGGACCTCAATCGACTTCTAGAGGAGGCGTCCCGCTTCCTTGAGCGTATCGACGGCTTGGTGAGTTTTTCGTTCCCCGAAAACGAGGCGACGAACGCCGGGGTTGGCGCGGAACCCGTCTCCGCCATGGTCGCACATCGCTTCGTCGCCTCCGTCCAGCCGATCTCAGAAGGCGAAGCCGACAGTGTCGCCGTACTGCCGAGCCGCATCCTCGTGGTCGACGACAACGCATCCAATCGCGAACTCCTGAAGCGCCGTCTGGAACGACAGGGCCACTCAGTCGCGCTGGCTGAGAGTGGGTCTCGCTCGCTGGAAATGGTGAGGGAGGCGCCCTTTGATCTCATTTTGCTCGATCTGCTGATGCCGGATATCAGCGGCCTCGATGTTCTTTCGGTCCTCAAGTCTGATGACGCCTTGAGAGACATTCCAGTCATCATGATATCGGCCCTGAACGAGATCGACTCGATCGTCAGATGCATCGAAGCGGGCGCCGAGGATTATCTCGCGAAACCCTTCGATCCGGTGCTTCTTCGCGCGCGCATCGGATCGTCATTGGAGAAAAAGCATCTGCGAGATCGGGAACGCGAGGCGCTCGAGGCGTTGCGCATCGAAAAAGCGCGCTCCGAGCAGCTTCTCCTCAATATTCTTCCGGCGCCGATTATCGCGCGCCTGAAGAACGGCGAAACGGTCATCGCCGATCATATCAGCAACGTCTCCATTCTGTTTGCGGATTTCGTCGGCTTCACCGAGCTTTCTTCCAGACTGCCGGCTCCTGAAATTGTCGGCGTGTTGGGACGCGTTTTTTCGGCCTTCGACAGGCTCGCGCTCAAGTTTGGCGTCGAGAAGATCAAGACGATTGGCGACGCCTACATGGTCGCCTGCGGGCTGTTCGGCAGGCGGGACGATCACGCGCACGCCGTCGCGGACATGGCGCTGGCAATGGCTGAAACCCTGGAGATTCTCAACGAGACATTGCCTGCGCCGCTCGAAATCAGGATGGGCATAAACTCCGGCGATGTCGTCGCGGGCGTGATCGGCGCGCACAAGTTCGTTTACGATATATGGGGCGATGCGGTGAACATCGCGAGCCGGCTCGAGTCGAACAGCCTGCCAGGCCGCATTCAAGTTTCACGGTCGACCTATGAGCATCTGGGCAAGGACTTCATTTTGGCGCCGCGTGACGGCCTGAAGATCAAGGGAAAGGGCGCGATAGAGGCCTTTTTTCTGACCGGGAGAAAACAGGGCGCAGCTTACCCCCGTTAGCATAGGCGGCGTCGGCTTGAACGCCCAAGTCAATTTTGAGCCAAGGCTCCGTCGGGGATCGAAAGAGGTCGAGCCATCAGATGCTGGCCGCCATGCCGCCAGCGTCTTGAATCTCAATCCAAACCAAATTGGAATCGATTCCATTCAGCAACAGTGTAAAGCGCTCTAATTCATAAACCAGCCGTGACTGACGACGATGGATTCTCCGGTGAGCGCATTCGTCTGAAAAGAGGCGAGCATCAACGCAACTTCGGCCACGTCCGAGATCATGGTGAATTGCTTGTCGACGGTCTCGCCCAGCATCACGTCCTCGACGACTCGCTGTTCGGTAATGCCGAGATCATGCGCCTGCTGGGGAATTTGCTTTTCGACCAGCGGCGTCCTCACGAAGCCGGGGCAAATCGTGTTGGCGCGCACGTTATGTTTCGCGCCTTCCTTCGCCATCACTCTGGCCAGACCAAGAATTCCGTGTTTGGCGGCGACATAGGCGGATTTCAGCGGCGACGCCTCATGGCTATGCACCGAGCCCATATAGATGAGCGCGCCCGATTTCTGAGGATACATGTATTTCACGCATGACTTGGTTGTCAGAAAGGCGCCGTCAAGATGTATCGACAGGAGCTTTTTCCATTCTTCGAAGGGAAACTCCTCAATCGGATGAACGATCTGAATGCCCGCATTGGAAACGAGTATGTCGATCGTTCCAAAGGCTTTAGCGGCCGCGTCAACCCCAGAACGCACTTGCTCTTCATTGGTGACGTCCATTGCAACCGCAATGGCGACGTCGTCGCCGCCGATTTGCTCCGCCGCCGATTTTGCAGCGTCAATGTTCAGATCGGCGATGCACACCCTGCCGCCAGCGTTCGCAAAGCGTTGCGCAACGCCATGGCCGATGCCGCTCGCGGCGCCCGTAATCAATGCGACCTTGCCGTTCAGTTCCATCAGAATGTTCCCTTAGGCGAGATAATCATAAACCACTCTGCCAAGTCCGAGCGTGAGGTCGGCGAGAATATGCGTCGCTGAAACAATCTCGCGTATCGGCAATGCGGCGACCGGCGCCAGCGCATGTGTGTTCAGTTCAAGGGACGCCGGCCCCGTGTAGGCGCTTTTCACGGTAATGTCCTCAAGGCGATAATCAACGAGTTCGAGAATGCGGGGAGAGCCGTCGACATGCGGAATAATTTTCAGCAGATAATTGGGAAGCTTGAGCGCGCGGAGTATGTCGGCGCTATCGAGAGCGCTGTGCTTATATCCCATGACGCCGCGCGCGACCCGAACTGAGCCATAATCAAGAACCCCCACGAGGGCGTCGCGTTCCACGGCCAGAGAGGGATTGGCGAACTTCTTTGGGAATCCCCATAATTCCCGACCGCCATAGATCGGCGGCCCGTCATTGAGATACATGGCATGCGTATATTGGCCGGGATTGCCGTTGAAATAGACGGGGATCGCCTGACCTGACTCGCAATAGTCGCCAAACCCCGTCGAATCCGGCATGCGGATAAACTCATATTTGACCAGGTCGTCCCGAACTTCCAAAGGTTCGGGCACGACCCGCTCCAAAGCTTCGCGATCGGTGCGATAAGTGATCACAAGATATTCGCGATTGAAGAACCGGTACGGTCCCCGCGGATAGGCGGGACTCGTGAGCGGCATCGCGAAGGCAGTATTGCGTACATCGTCGATTTTCATGAGCGCCCTCTCTTCTTGTCCGCTTGGTACAGCTCTTTGGTGCAATCGAATATGACAACGTCTTCGTCCGGGCGACTCCTGGAAACCCATTTGGGGTTGGTCAATGTCGCAACGGCGTCGGCGGCGCCGGCCTTCCAATGATCGTCCATCGAGAGTCTTGAAAAGTCATAGTCTTTGGCGCCGGTCTCGTAGGCTGCGCGACGATGAATGAGCTGCACGATCGTGACGCCCGCAAGATCGCCGAAGTCGCTCAGCGCCAGCCAGTCAGGATCCTGAAGGAGCTCTGGTCGAATTTTTTTCGAAAGCCGGTTCACTGTCACGCGAAGATCATGCGCGCGTTTGAGGAGATCGGTATTGAACCGGGTCCGGCTCGAATAGCGAATTTCCTTTTCCCGGTGAAGGACATCGAAGAGCGTCTCAGGCGCCGGCCCGCGCGCGCTGAATAAATCGACCTGAAACAGGCATAAATTGGTTTTGGGATCACAATTGTCCAATATGTACTGAAGCGGCGTATTGGAGACGAGGCCGCCATCCCAATAAAGCTCGCCCTTGATCTCGACTGGCGGAAAGCCAGGGGGAAGCGCGCCGCTGGCAAGGATGTGATCCAGGCTGATCTTCTCGGTCATATTGTCGAAATATTGAAAGTTGCCGGTCCGCACATTGACCGCGCCGACGCTAAGACGATTCCGCTTGGCGTTAATGAGATCAAAATCGACAAGTTCCGAAAGCGTATCCCGCAAGGGCTGCGTATCGTACAAGCTGAGCGACGTCGGCGGATACGGCCAGAGCGGCGCCTCCGGCGGCAGCCGGGGAGCAAAAAACCCTGGCGCGCCAAATAGGGCGGCCGTACTGGCGCCCACGTCGGCGGATACGGCGCTCATGATCTCAGGCGCGCCGAAGTACATGGATGCGCCGCTCGTAATCCTCTCCCAGAATTCGCGCAGTCGAGCAACGCGTCTGTCCGGCGGGTTGCCGCATATGATCGCGGCATTGATCGCGCCGATCGAAATTCCCGCATACCAGTAAGGAGAATATCCTCCGGCGTTCAACTCTTCGAACGCTCCCGCCTGATAGGCGCCAAGGGCGCCGCCGCCTTGCAGCACGAGACCGATAATTTCCGTTCCCGCCATCCTTGCCGATCCCTCAGTCAAGACGCCACTGCTGCCGTCATTGACGGTCGGCTCTAGGCGCGATTTTCAAGCAACTGGCGGCGCCGCTTTCACATTGGCGTTCCGTGCGGCTCGCGTAACGCTCAATACGCTCACGATGTTCCACGACTTGGATTTGGAAGCGACAGTCTGCTGCATGCGGCGCTATTGTCCGCCATCGAGCTTCGTCGCCAACAACGCGATTGTCTTCGCGTAGACGCGCGCCTTGTTCCACTCGAGGAAGACCGCGAAATTCGGCTCTCCTTCAGCCCAGCCCTCTCCTGTGCGCCAGCCTTTGCCCTTAAGGAAATTCGCCGTCGAGGCGAGCGCGTCCGCCGTTGATCTAATGAGATCGCGCCTGCCGTCGCCGTCGAAATCGACGCCATATTTGAGATAGGACGACGGCATGAACTGCGTTTGACCGATTTCGCCGGCCCAGTCGCCGCGCATCTGGGCGGGCGACATGTCGCCGCGCTCGACGATTTTCAGCGCCTCGTTCAATTCCTCCCTGAACTGCGCGGAGCGCCGGCAGTCATAGGCGAGAGTCGCGACCGCCTGCATTGTCTTAAAGCGCCCATTGTCGGCGCCATAGCCGGTTTCCAACCCCCAGATCGCCACCAGCACCGGGCCCGGCACGCCATAGCGCGCTTCGATCTGCCGCAACAGCGCGGCGTGGCGCTGCATCAGCGCCCGGCCCTTGCTTAAACGGCTGGGCGTCACCAGACGGCTCGAGAATTTCTCGAAGCTCAGATGAAAAATCCGCTGCCCCCGATCGCGGCCGATCACCGCATGATCATAGGATATGTCCGCCAGAGCGGCGTCGAGCGTGCGCTGGGAAAGGCCATTTGCGCGAGCCTCCCGCTTAATGTCCTCAAGCCATTGGCTGAAGCCTGACGCCGACGATCCGCAGGACTCGGCGCGCGCGGGTCCGGCGCAGCCAAACACGGCCAGAACGCCGATGGCGAGCCATGCGCCGAGCACGCCGGCGCGTCGTATAAGCGTAATCATCGCCGGGCACTGTAATCAGGCCGAGAACGCGCTGCAATAAAGTTGATCGTCAGCGCGTCGCCGCCGCATGGCGAACGGCCTTTCACGCCCGTCACCGACAAGGCGCCGGATCAGCGGCCCTTCTCCATGAACTGGCGCTTGCATGCCTTCGAAAGTTGGCCCACATGCGCCCGCAAGCATTTTTCGACCGCGATCGCATTGGGCTCTTCCGCCGCGCAGAATTTGTGGGAATCGCGCTCACAGGCCGAGCGCTGCCTGTCCATGGCGGCGCGCGCGGCCGCTGCATCGAGCGCGGCGAAGCCAATGAAGGCCGCGAGAATAAAAATCAGCTTTCTCATCGATCGACTCTTTGCTGTTAACGCCTGACCGCTCCCGTTCAATAGCGCGGCCAGCCCGATACCTGTCGCGAGCGCGACCGATATCAAGTGCGGGCGCCAGCGCGGGGTCTAATCGCCTCTGATCAAGGCAAAGCTCGTCGCGCTGTCGAAGCTGGCGGCCCCCTAGACAGTCCGATCGAGATAATGGATTTCGGAAACCTCGCGAAGACGCGCCGCCGCCGCTTCCGGCGTGATGTCGCGCTGGGGTTCGCCGAGCATTTCGAACCCCACCATGAATTTGCGCACGCTCGCCGATCGCAAGAGCGGCGGATAGAAATGCGCATGAAAATGCCAGCCGGCGTGGGGCGCGCCGTCGGTGGGACGCTGGTGAAACCCCATCGAATAGGGAAAATCGGTCTCAAACAGATTGTCGTAGCGAATGGTCAGGCGACGAAGGATGTCGGCGAACGCGCTGGCCTCCTCGGCGGCAAGCTCGTCAAAAGCGCCGATATGCCGTGTCGGCAGCACCATGGTTTCGAACGGCCAGATCGCCCAGAACGGAACCAGCGCAACGAAATGATCGTTGCGGCAAACGATCCGCTCGGCGCGCCTGAGTTCGAGCGCCAAATAGTCGCACAGCAGACAGGAGCCGTTCCGTTCCAGATAGGCGCTTTGCCGTATCGATTCCTTGACGGCTTCATTGGGAATGCTGTGCGTCGCCCAAATCTGGCAATGCGGATGCGGATTGCTCGCGCCCATCGCCGCGCCGCGATTTTCGAAAATCTGAACGTAATTGATCATATCGAGGGCGCCGAGACGCATGGTTTCCTCGCGCCACGCCTCGATGACAGGATCAATCTCCGCAACGCTCATGCGCGACAAGGTCAGATCGTGGCGCTCTGAAAAGCACAGCACGCGGCATCGGCCGGGTTCGCTTAGCGCGACAAGCAGTCCGTCATGAACGACATTCTGCGCTGACGCTTGAGACGTGAGCGCGGCGAAGTCGTTGTCGAAGGCGAAAACGCCCTTATAGGGCTGATTCCGTTCGCCATTGGCCCGTTCATTGCCGGGACAAAGATAGCAGGTCGGATCGTATCGGGGTCGATCCGCGTGGCGCACTTTCTCGACCTGTCCTTGCCAGGGCCGGCTCGTGCGATGCGGCGACACCAGAACCCACTCGCCGGTGAGCTGATTGAGCCGGCGATGCGAGGCGCTATCGAGCAGCGACATGCGCCGCTCCCATCAGACCGGCCGGGCCCGCGCCGGGACCGGGGACGCAGGTAAGGATCGGCGGGCTCACGCCCATCGCGGTTCGATATCTCTCCGCCATTGTCTGCGCGAATGCTTCGGTGCGCGTTCCGTCGACGAGATTGATCGTGCAGCCGCCAAAACCGCCGCCCATCATCCGCGCGCCATAGACTCCCGGAACGCCGCGCGCGATTTCGACCATCAGGTCGAGTTCGGCGCAGCTCACTTGATAGTCGTCGCGCAGGCTGTCATGCGAAAGATTCATCAGACGGCCGCATTCCTCGAGGTCTCCCGCATCGAGCGCCGCGGCGGCGCGCAGCGTTCGATCGATCTCGCCAACGACATGGCGCGCGCGGCGAAACACAAGCTCGGACATCGAATCGGCGTAGCGCATCAATTGATCGAAGGTCACGTCACGCAACGCCGATATGCTGGCGATCCGACTCGACAGCGCCGCGACCGCGCGCTCGCAGTCCGTGCGACGCGCGTTATATTCATCGGCTGCGAGCCGGTGGCGCACCATGGTGTCGCAAAGGACAAGACGCGCTTTCGGATCGATCGAAACTTTCCGCGCGGTCAGACTGCGGCAGTCAAGCAGTAGCGCGCTCCCTGTGACGGCGCAGCAGGATATATATTGGTCCATAATGCCGCAGCGCACGCCGACGAATTGATTCTCGGCGCGCTGGCAAATCTTGGCGAGTTCGACTCTGTCGATCTTAGCGCCGGAGATCGACAGGAGGGCAAAGCCCGCCGAGACTTCGAACGCCGCTGAGGCCGAGAGTCCGGCGCCGATCGGGAGATTGCCGTTAAAGACGAGATCGGCGCCGCTCAGCCTGTAGCCGGCCTGCTCAAGAAAAATCGCGACGCCACGGATATAGTCGCTCCAGTCGCCTCGCGGCCGCGCCGCCGGATCGTCGAGATCGAATTCGACGATCTCGTCCATGATCAGCGAGCGCAGGCGCAGGCGGCGGTCGGAGCGCGGGGCGATCGCGGCCCAGATTGAAAGGTCGAGCGCCGCGGGCATGACGAAGCCGTCATTATAGTCGGTATGTTCGCCAATCAGGTTGATGCGGCCAGGCGCCCGAAACAGGCGCGGCGCGCGCTGGAAGCTCTGGCGGAAGGCGGCGATCAGATCGCGCTCGATCGATTCCATTCCACCACAGTCCCGTTGTCATCAAACCGTCAAAGCGACGCCGCATCGAACGCGCGACAAGGAAATCAAATGTTCGTCTGCGCATGACACGTCAACGCCTGGGCGTTTGCTACTATCCCGAACATTGGCCAAAGTCACGCTGGCGCGACGACGCGGCCATGATGAAGGAGATTGGTCTTTCCTTCGTGCGTATCGGCGAATTCGCCTGGTCGCGGCTGGAGCCCTGCGACGGCGTCTATGATTTCGCCTGGCTCGGCCAAGCGATCGATGCGCTCGATCGCGCCGGCCTCAAAATCGTGCTGGGAACGCCCACCGCGACGCCGCCGAAATGGCTTGTCGACAAGATGCCGGATATGGCCGCGCTCGACGCCAATGGGCGGCCGCGCAAATTCGGTTCGCGCCGGCATTATTGTTTCAGCCATGAAGGCTATGCTCAGGAATGCGACCGCATCGTCGAGCGTTTGGCGGAAAGTTTCGGCGCGCATCCCGCCATCGCCGCGTGGCAGACCGACAATGAATATGGCTGCCACGACACCGTGCTGAGCTATTCGCCGGCGGCGCTGCGAGCGTTTCGCCGCTGGTGCGAGACGAAATATCGCCGCATCGAAACGCTGAACCAGGCCTGGGGCAATGTGTTCTGGTCGATGGAACTTCGTAGCTTCGATGAGATCGAACTTCCGAATATGACCGTCACCGAAGCCAATCCATCGCATCTGATGGATTTCCAGCGTTTCTCGTCGGATCAGGTCATCGCCTTCAATCGACGCCAGATTCAGATCATCAGACGCCATGCGCCGAGCGCGACGATCCTTCACAACTTCATGGGCTCATTCGTCGACTTTGATCATTATGCGCTCGGCGACGATCTCGATGTCGCCGCCTGGGACAGCTACCCGCTCGGCTTTCTCGAACGCTCGTCGCATGACGACGCCTTCAAGCTGCGCTACATGCGGGTCGGCGATCCCGACTTTCAGGCCTTTCATCACGATCTCTATCGCGCCTGCGGCCGCGGTAGATGGCAGGTGATGGAACAGCAGCCGGGGCCGGTGAATTGGGCGCCGTGGAATCCCGCGCCCGCCGAAGGCGCGGTGCGCCTCTGGACCTTCGAGGCCTTCGCCGCGGGGGCCGAGGTCGTGAGCTATTTTCGCTGGCGCCAGGCGCCCTTCGCGCAGGAACAAATGCACGAAGCGCTGTTGCTGCCCAACGCCATGCCAAACGAGGGCTACGACGCCGTCGCGCGCATTTCGCAGGAACTCGCCATGCTTGACGCGCGGGTCGAAACGGCGCGCGCGCCTGTCGCGCTGATCTTCGACTATGAGAGCGCCTGGGCGTGGCGCATCGAACCGCAAGGCCAGGACTTCGCCTATTTCGACCTCATCCTGTCAATTTACCGAGGTCTGCGGCGCGCCGGTCTTTCCGTCGACGTCATTGCGCCGACCGCCGCGGCCGTCGCCGCGCGCCGGCTGATCGTCGCGCCCGCGCTGTTTGCGCCATCTCTAGAATTTGCGGAGGCGCTGGCGGAAAGCGGCGCGACACTCCTGCTCGGCCCCCGCGCTGGATCGAAGACCGCCGACTTCCAGATTCCGGCCGATCTGCCGCCGGGAGCGCTGCGACGCCTCATCGACATTCGCGTCAGACGGGTCGAGAGCCTTCGTCCCGGCGCATCGATTAAGATATCCGGCGGGGGCGCCTTCGTGCGGTGGCGCGAATTTTTGCTGCTCGGAGAGAGCGTTCGGCGCGAACTCGCATCGGACGACGACGAGACGGCGCTCGCGCGATGCGGCAACGTCTTCTATCTCTCAGGCTGGCCCGATGAAAAACTGCTGGCGAGCGTCCTGCGTCGGGTTTTTCGCGCTGCTGAAATAGCGACGCTCGATCTCGCCGAAAATATCCGCATCCGCGACAATGGCGCGATGCGCTACATTTTCAACTATGGCGCCGAGGCGACGGATGTCTCGGCGCTCATCGGCGAAGAAACGCTGTTGCTCGGCGAGCCGATTCTGGAACCTTGCGGCGTCGCCGCCTTCAGACGCGCGACCGACCGCTGAATTCTTCGAAGTCTCTTAATGCGCGGCTCAGAACACAAGAAAGGACGCGACGACGAAATAGGTCAGAAGCGAAAAAGTGTCCTGCACCACGGTGGCGACCGGGCCTGAGCCGAGCGCGGCGTCAAAGCCAAGCCGCGCAAACAGCCAGGGCATCAGAAAGCCGAAGGCCGTGGCGATGGTGCTCGCGACCGCCAACGAAATCCCGACGGTCGCGGCAAGCCCGACGCTCGAAAAAAAGAACCAGACGACCGGAAAGGCGAGAAAGCCAAGCATCGCGCCGAGCAGCGCGCCGGTGCCGAGTTCGCCCGCAAACAGCGGCAGCAGGGCGGAATCGGTCAGGGAGAGCCCGCGAACGACCACGACTTCAGATTGCGTGCCAACCGAATCAGCAAGATAGATGATCGCCGGGATAAAGAAGGCGACCGCGATATGCGCGCTGAGCGCGGACTCAAAGCGCGACATCATCGCAGTCGCCGCGGCGCTACCCGCCATGCCGACCAGCAACCAGGGCAATCGATAGAGCGCGCGACGATGCGGCGCGGCCGTCAGGGCGTCTTTTGCGGCCTCTGACTTGCCGAGGATGCCCGCCATATGATGCAGATCCTCGAGATGCTCGTCGCGCAAGATCGTCATCAGCGCGCGCGCCGGCACGGCGCCGAGAAACCTGCCTTCCGCATCACAGACGGCCAATATTGACAGACCTGCATGAATCGCGACGCTGGCCGCAGCTTCGCGATCCGTGTCAATGGAAACGCTATAGGCCTCGGCCGTTCGTGCGATGTCATGCAGCTGGGTCGTCTCCGGCGCGCCAAGCAGATCGCGTATGGCGACGACGCCGGTGAGACGACCATCCTCGGCAAGCGCGAAAACATGCGAGGCGTCGTCGAAGCGTCGCCCGATCAATCGCGCCCGCGTCTCGCCGGCGCTCTCCTGCCAGCCGGCGATGGGGACCGACGTTACAAGATAGCGTCCGACGGTCTGGCCGCTCATCTCCGCTGGAGGCAGGCGGTCTGGCGTCGGGATACGGGACATTGCGGTCATGGCGTCTCATGATGCTCTTGAGAGTCGAGCGGCGTCCCGGCAGATTTAGGCGTCGTGCAGCCGCCGCTCATAGGAACGCGCTATGTTACAGTTATGTGACGGCGTCCTCACGCTCTTTTCGCGATTTGCGTCGATTGCTGCATGATAGGATGTCTTGATAGAATTCTTGGCCGTCGCCGCTTCGCCCCGACGGCGCAAAGCGGATCGGACCGGAGTCGAAGCGATGAAACCCTTTGGATTTGCATTGGGCGTTCTGACAGGGGCCGCTGCGGTTTTGCTGCTCACCCGTCAGGAAACGCGGCGCGTGCGTCCGGTCGCCAAAGCGGCGCTGAAGGCGGCGATGATGGCCTATCATGAAGCGCGCGTGCAAGGCGCCGAACTCGCCGAAGCCGCCGAGGATCTCTTTGCCGAAGCGAAGACCGAGGCGGCCGCCGATATTTTCGCCGCGGCGATGGCCGCCGCTCAGGCGAAAGCGAAGCACGAAGCAAAGTCCGACGCGGCCTCTAAATCCGAGACCGGCGCGGCGACGGCCGAAGCCTCGGCGTCGCGCGCCGCGGGCGAGAGCGCATAAATGCCCCAAATATCTCCGCCCTTGGCGCAGGTCGCCCACGCCATGCCGGGCCGCGCGCGACTGCGAATCGCCGACCGTCGCGGCGACGACGCTTACTTCGCTTCGGTCGCCAAGGCCCTTTCGGCGATCGCCGGCGTTCGCGCCGTCGAGGTGGCGCCGATGACGGGCAGCGTTCTCATTCAGCACAGCGGTCCTTTGGCGCGCATCGGCGTCGCCGCGCAGGAGGCGCAGCTTTTTGTCGTCGGCGAAGCGCCTGTGGCGCCGCGTGAGGCGCCGCAAGTCTCCATCGATCCGAAAATCGTCGCAGCGTTGGCGCTGTTCGCTGCGGCGCTCTGGCAAATGTCAAGAGAGCGCTTCTTGCCGCCGGCGGTCACTTTGCTTTGGTACGCCAGCCGGCTCGGCGGCCTATGGTCGCTCGACGGCGATGCCGATAATAGCGAGTAGGCCTAGCTCTTTAGCGCCTCAGCGACGTCGATCGCTTCCCACGGGAGATTGAGATCGGCGCGGCCGAAATGTCCATAGGTCGCGAGCGGCAGATAAAAGCCCTTCGCGCCGGCTGTTTGCGGGGCCGTGCGCAAGCCAAAGCGGCGGACGATCGCAGCCGGACGGAAGTCAAGAAGCTCTGCGAGCCTTCTGGCGAGCTTGTCGTCGGCGAGACGGCCGGAGCCGAAGGTCTCGACCGAGAGACTGAGCGGTTCCGCCTGCCCCGCCGCGTAAGCCAAATGAACCTCGCAGCGCTCGGCGAGGCCCGCCGCGACGATGTTTTTGGCCGCATGCCGAGCGGCGTAAGCGCCGGCGCGTTCGATGCGCGAAGGATCCTTGCCTGAAAGCGCCGAGCCGCTCTGGCGCGCAATCTCGCCATAGGTGTCGATGCCGTTCTTGCGCCCGGTCAGGCCCGCGTGACGCGCCGGCCCGCCGATGTCGAACGGCTCCCCGGCGTTGACATGAACGCTGGTCCGAGCGTCGGGCGCCATCTCGCCGACCGATAGCGCATCGAGCGCGATCGCGCGCAATCGTTCGAACCTGTCGCCATCCAGCGCCGCGCCGTCAAAGGCGACCGTGAGCGACACGCCGTGAATGCGCGTCGGGCGACCGCCACAAAATTCGACCGACACTTGCGTCTTGGCGTCGGGCGACAGTGACGCAAATCCGTCGCGGCGCGCGGCGTCAAGCGCGCGCGCGATCCTATGCGCGAGAACGATCGGCGCCGGCATGAATTCGGGCGTATCGCGGCAGGCGTAGCCGAAAACATTGGCTTGCTCATGCGCGACGCGCCTGCCGATCGCCTCGTCATCGGCGAGGGCCGCGAGCGGCGGCTCGCGCGCGTCGAGCGGCAATTCGACGAAGCTCGTGAGAATCGAGCAATTGCGCGCATCAAAGCTCCCGGCGGCATAGCCGGCGTCTTGCATCACCATGCGCGCGAGCGCCGGCAAATCGACGAGCGCATCGGCGGCGTAGCGCGCGGCGAGAAAGACAACGCCCGTCGCCAGGGCGCACTCCACCGTCGCGCGCGCGCGCTCGTCTTCGCGCAGCAATGCGTCAATGGCCGCGTCGCTGATCTGATCGCAGAGCTTGTCGGGATGCCCCGGCGTCACCGACTCCGACGTGAAGATCATGTCAGGAGACATGGCTTTCTCCATTAGCGCGCGGCGGCGATTCCTCGCGATCCGCAATTCTGCCGACGACATCGTTGGCGAGCGAACTGCCCAAAGCGATTGCGCCGATTCGCAAGAGATCGCCGGGGCCAAGCGGCGAGAGGCCGAGAAGGCGCCGGGACAATGGAAAGAGCTGCACGCCAAGCTGCAACAGCAGGGTGGCGCCGACGCCGCCGTAAAGCATCGCATTCGGCGACCTGCCGAGCTCAAAGCTCAATCCCCGTCGCTCGGATCGGCAGGCGAGGCTATGGAGCAACTGGCCGCACGTAATGCCGTGAAAGGCGACGGTGCTGGCGCGCGCCCCGCCGGCGGCGCCGCCGAGACTGAAATAGCCCAAGAGCGCGGCGACGCCCATCACCGAGCCTTCTCGAAGAATCCGCCGGAAGTCGGAAGCGGCGAGAATCGGCGCTTTCGGATCATGGGGCGGCCTGTCGAGCACATCGGGCTCCGGCGGCTCGATTCCAAGCGCAATCGCCGGCAGCGCGTCGGTCGCGAGATTGAGCCAAAGCAACTGCATCGGCGTCAGCGGCTCACCGCCGACCAGCGCGGCGCCGAACATGGCAATGGTCTCTGACGCGTTGGTCGAGACGAGATAACGAAGCACCTTGCGGATATTCGCGTAAGTGGCGCGGCCGAGCCTGATCGCCTCGACAATGCCGTTCATGTCGTCCGTCGCGAGCACGATGTCGGCGACCTGACGGGCGACGTCGGCGCCTTCTCCGCCCATCGCGATGCCGACATTCGCGGCCCGCAAGGCGGGCCCGTCGTTGACGCCGTCGCCGGTCATCGCGACAATATGGCCATGCCCTTGCAGCGCCTTGACGATGTTGAGTTTGTCGACGGGGCTGACGCGCGCGAACACATGCGGCTGTCGCGCCAGCGCTTCGAGAGTCTCTGGCTGCATTTTCGCCATCTGGCCGGCTTCGAGCACGCGCAGTTCGCCGCCGTCATTAAGATCAAGCCGTCGCGCGATCGCGAAAGCGGTCGCGCTCTGATCGCCGGTGATCATGACCGTGCGCACGCCGGCGCGATGCAGCTGTTTGAGCGCCGGCGCGACGCTGGCCCGAATAGGATTCGCCATGCCGGCGAGGCCGAGCCAAGTTAGCTGTCGTTCGTCGCGGGGATCGCCGCCGGCTTCGCCTACTGCGACGCCGAGGACGCGCAGCGCGTCGCCGGCCATGCGCTCATTGGCCTTGAAAATGGCCGTGCGCACCGCATCGTCGAGCGGCGCGACGCCATTGGCGGTCCCGCGCGCGGCGCAGCGTGCGAGCACCTCGGCAGGATCGCCTTTGACACAAAGAATGCGCGCGCCGTCGGCCGCTTCGTGAAGCGTGCTCATGCGCTTGCGGCCTTCGCCGCGCGCCACGCTTGTCGCCAGAGGCGCGGAGCGGCGCAGCGCGATTGGATCGACTCCCATCGCCACGCCCGCTTCGATCAGCGCGGTTTCCGTCGGCGTGCCGTCGATCTCCCAGCCTTTCGCCGCGGGCTTCACGACGGCTTCACTGCACAGCGTCGCCGCTTCGAACAGGCGCCGCGCAATGGCGATCGCATCGACAGTCGCATCGGCGCCGTCGCGCAGCAGATGTCCATCCTGCAGATCGAACGCACCGTCGTCGACGTGAACGCGGACGGTCGCCATGCGATTTTCAGTCAGCGTGCCGGTCTTATCAAGTCCGATCGTTTCGATCGCCCCGAGGGTCTCGACGGCGTCGATCTTGCGCACCAGCACCTTGCGCTTGCGCATGTCCTGCACGCCAAGAGCGAGCGTGGTGGTTGCGACTGCGGGCAGTCCTTCAGGAATTGCGGCCACGGCAAGCGAAATCGCGCTGCGCAAAGTGGGAATGAGCCCATGGCCGCGCAAAAGGCCAAGAGCGAAGACGCTCACGCAAATCAGACCGTTGACGACGACGAGCTCGCGCTCGACGTCGCCCAGTTCGCGTTGGATTGGAGTCGGCGGCGGCCGCAGCGCGCCGAGCAATCGTTGCACGCGGCCGATCTCCGTCTGCGCCCCGATCGCGGTGACGATCGCCATGCCCGATCCGCCGGTCGCCGCCGTTCCGCGAAACACCATGTTGCGACGATCCGAAATTCCCGTTTCCAGCGACAAAACCACATCCTTGTCTTTAGGCGCCGGTTGAGCCTCGCCGGTGAGCGGCGATTCATTCACAGTCAGATCGTCGCTGGCGATCAGGCGCGCGTCGGCCGCAACGAACGCGCCGCGTTCGATCAGCAAGAGGTCGCCCGGCGCGAGATCGCGCGAGTCGATCCTCAGGCGCGCGCCGTCTCGGATGACGGCGGCGTCCGACGGCTCCTCGCCGGCAAGGCCCAAAATCGCGCGATCCGCCTGGCGCTCGGTGGCCGTGGCGATGCCGGCGTTGACGAACACCACGGCGGCGATCATCACCGCATCGGCGATTCCGCCGGTCGCCAGCGACACCACCGCCGATGCGGCGAGCAAAGCGACAGGCAGGCTGGACATCTGCTCGGCGAAAATGCTCGCCGCCGAGCGCGGCTCCTCGCGGCGCAGCTCGTTGCGCCCCCATTTCTCCAATCTTGCGGCCGCTTCCTCTGTCGATAGCCCTCGAGCGACGTCCGTTTTCAATCGCGCCGCGAGCGTCGCGATCGTCTCGGCATGAGCGGCGCGTTCCGGAGTACGCGAATCGTCCGCGTTGCGCGCGGGCGCGTCGGCGATCGCCGCTTCAAGCGCCTGCATCAGCCGCGCGGTCGTCATCGGCGGCTGAAATTCGACGAGCGTCGAACCGGTCAATTCGCTTGCCCGCACCCGGCGCACGCCGGGAAGATGGCGAAGTCGCTCCTCGACGGCCCGCGCCAGCGGCGCGCGGCCGCGCAAGCTCATGTGGCGCATGCGCACGCGGCCGGCGCAAGCGTCGTGAACAAGCTCGGCGCTGGGTTGCGCGCGCGCCTCGACGCCGAAGCGACGCGAATTTATGGGAGCGATATCTGCATCCGTCTCGGCGAGGATCATCGAGCACATTGTCTGACGCGCATCGAAGCCCGCATTTCACGACCGTTCGATGACATATATAAGTTGCGGCATCGCTTGACGCGAGAACCGCGCGGCGCGCCTCGCGATCTTTCAGCGTCACCATAATAGCGTGAAGGGCAGGCGCAACCGGCGAGACCCCGTTTCATGTCCGAAAGAGGCGCGTCTAAAGCGCGCGCCGCCGCGTCGATCACGGCGCATGGCGCGGGATGCGCCGGATTTTCGCATTGCACATTGACGTCGCTCGCCGGAACCTTAACGATCCGCCGGGCGTTTCCCGGGGAACAGCGCGCTTGCCTATATCGCCACTCGCCAGGCAAGACGACATCCCATCATTTCTTGCGCCGCCGCTGTCGCCCGACAGCTTGAAGACAGCGGCGATCGTCAAGAAAATCAAGCAGACCCGTCTCGGCAATCCGCTCGAAAGCGCGTATTTTCCGCAGCCTCTTCCTCTATGGCCCCTAGAAGGTCGCGAAATTGTGAAACATGCCTAGAAGCGCTGAAACGACGCCCATGCCGAAACATCCGACCGAATTTCCAATATGGCCGTGGCGGCGTCTCTGATGCGCGCCTTCTCGCGCGTTTCATTTGCCGCATGCATGGCGCTGGCGATGCGCGCCTGTTTGGACGCGCCGGCTTTGGCGCAGACGACGCTCTCCAACGGCGATTGGCGCGCGGAACAGGCAAAGCGTCTGAACGCGCTCGACGCCTATATCAGCCGGAAGCCGATCGCCTACCGGTGGTTTGCGGATTTTCCGTTTAGCCGGACGGACGGCGCGCCCTTCATCATCCTGAAGCTCTTGCCGAAGCTCGCGCCGGAAGAATGGGGAAGCGCGAATAATTTTCTCGATGTCGCCGGCCTCTTCGTCGACGAGCGCGACCCAACCTATCCGATCGCGCGCGGCTTCGGTTGGACGGGCTTGGCGCGCGAGGATCCAAACGGCGGCGTCGATTACGCCGCGATGAGTTGCGGCGCGTGCCACATCGGCCGCGTGCGGCTCGACGACGGCAGTCTTCGCTATCTCGACGGCGGCGTGAACGCGCAGTTCAACCTCATTCAATATCGCGTCAGAGTGATCAACACGATCAAGAAGATCACCGAAGGGGCCGCAACGCTTGAGGAAAAGGTCGAACGCGCGACGCAGGAGATTGTCTCGACGCTCGACAAAATCCATGCTCAAGACAAGAATTTCTTTTACAGGAACTACACATTCGCCGGCCGCCGGTTCGACGCCGCCTATGAGGCGCGGCAGATCGAACTCTTCAAGCAGGACGCCGCCGCGATCGTCGGAAAATATCTTGCCCGCGCCGGACTCGAATTTTTCTCGCTGCTCGATCTCATCTCCAAGAACTACCGAGGCTTCGAGGAGCAAATGACGCAAGGCCTCGGCGGCATGGTCGATGCGGCCGGCGTCGGCGCGTCGATGGCCTATGTCGCCGCCGAAGCGCGCGGCGAAATTCCCGACCCGAAGACATATCTGCCGCCGACGCCAGGAATCGCCGATATCATGGCGGTTTGGGAGCAGCGTAAGCGCCGGCCGCGCTGGTCTGCGGATCATACGCAGCTTGTCGACGGCGGCGCCCAATGGACCGGCGACATTCCGATTCCGATCTTTAGTGGCCTCGCCGCGCAATTGACGCTGGAGTCCGGACCCGACGTCGACATTCGCATCGCCGCCTTCAGCGAAGACTTGCTGCGCGATCTGCCGGCGCCGGCCTATCCCTTTCCCGTCGATCTCACGCTCGCAAAGAAAGGCGCGGCGCTCTTTGAAGAGAATTGCGCCCCATGTCATCGGCCGCATAACGGCAAGGTCTATGATCTGGGCGCCGATCTCAGCCGGGCGCGCGCCGTCAGCGAAACGATCGCGAAAAACGTCCGCGACAGCTTCGCAAAGATTTGTCCGCCGACAAAAGTCATCGAGATGCCGCCCTCGGGCGATCGCATCGCGCCCTGCGCGAAATTCGACGGCGTGTCGCTCGAGAACCGCGCCGACCTCTCCATGGCCGATCCCAATAAGCGTGAAGGCTATAATGCGCTTCCGCTCGGCGGCGTCTGGGCGCAGGCGCCCTATCTGCACAATGGCTCAGTGCCGACGCTGTATCATCTTCTCGTTCCGCGCGAGCGCCCGGCGGTTTTCGTGAAAGGCCGGCTCGACTACGACAAGAAGCTCGTCGGCTTCTCCTGGGAGCCGGCGCAGACGCTCTCGCGCGAGGGCTATCGTTTCGACACGACCTCCTTTCTGGCGCTCTCCAACAAGGGGCACGACAAGGATGTGGTCGAGGACGGCAAGACGTTGAAGCTCGACTGGTCGAACGACGTCGCCGGCGCCATGGCCATCGTCGAATATTTGAAGACGAAGTGACATTAGAAAATTTAGCCAGCGCCGGCTGGCGCCCTGCTTGTTCTTCCGTGGCGATTGGATGAAGGTTTCCTCATCCTGAAGAGCGTGCGCAGCACGCGTCTCGAAGGACGAGGAAACCAAATTATGCGCCATCCTTGGGACCTCGCCCTCGCGCTTCAAGACGCGCCCTCGGCGCTCCTCAGCATGAGGGCGAGCCAATGAAAGCCTTTGCCTCTGAAATTTACGCCGCCGTCCGCTCTGGGAAACTGCGCGAGCCATTCACAGCTACGACAGCAAAGCTCGCCTGTCCTGGGTGGGCAGACGCCACTTACAAAGTGTTCTTTAACAAGCATCGGGTTGGCAATCCTGGGAATACGACGGAACTTTTTATCCGCGTCGCACCTGGTCAGTTTCGCATCATAAATTCAAACTGAGCCCCCTAACCCCGTCGCTTGACTCTCCCACACCAGGAGTCATTATAGGAACATAACAGGAACACATGAGATGACCCATCCGCTGGCGTCGCTGCGGAAAAGCCTGGCTTGCGCCCATCCGGCCGCAGCTTCCGAGACGATCGCGCTCGGCGCGCCCGCCCTCGATCGGCGGCTCGGCGGCGGGATTCTCCGCGCCGCGCTGCATGAGGCCTATGCCGGGACCGCCGCCGACGCCCCGGCGGCGACGGGCTTCGCTTTGGCGCTCGCCAGACGCGCAATGGCGGGAAAGCAGAAGCCGCTGCTCTGGGTCCGGCAGGAGGCGCTGAGCACCGAAGCGGGCGCGCCCTATCCGCCGGGCCTCGCCGACATCGACATCGACCCCGCCGCCGTCGCCTTCATTCGCGTGCGCGACGCCAAGGAGGCGCTGCAGGCGGGCGCGGAGGCCGGACGCTGCGCAACTGTGGGCGCGACGCTGATCGAACTCTTCGGCGCAGCGCGCGCCTATGACCTCACCGCGAGCCGTCGCCTCGCTCTGGCCGCCGCCGCCGCCGGCGCGCCGATCTTCATCGTCCGCGCAGGCGCCGCCCCCGCGCCAAGCGCCGCCGCAAGCCGCTGGCTTGTGCGGGCGCTCCCCTCCCGCCCGCGCGCGGCGAATGCGCCGGGGTCTGCGGCCTTTGCGATTTTTCTGCTGCGCCAGCGCGGCGGCGCGGCGGGGCATGCGTGGCGTGTGGAGTGGAACCGTGACCGTGGCGCCTTCAAGGACAGAACTTTCGACGCACCGTCGCTATCTCGCCCTGTGGCTTCCCTTTCTGTCGGCGGAGCGCCTGACGAAGTCGCGCCGCAGACAGCCGGACGCAAATTCGGATGATTCGCCGCTCGTCCTCGTCAAAAAAGAGCGCAGCGCGTTGCGCATCGACGCGCTCGATCGAAAGGCGATCGCGCTCGGCTTGACGCCGGGCATGACGCTCGCCGACGCCAAAGCGCGCGCGCCCCATCTCGCCGTCGCGCAGGCCGACGCGGCGGCGGACGAGCGGCTGATGCTGCGGCTTGCCGCCTTTTGCGAACAGTTCACGCCGCTCGTGGCGCTCGATCCGCCTTGCGGCCTCATGCTCGACGCGACCGGCTGCGCGCATCTTTTCGGCGGCGACGCGGCGATGCGCGCTTACGTCTTACGAGCGATGGCGCGCCTCACTTTCTCGGGACGCGCCGCTGTCGCCGGAACGCCGGACGCCGCGCGCGCCCTGGCGCGTTTTGGCGAGACGGCCGTCGCGCCTCCGGGCGAAGAGGAAGTTTTTGCCCGGCCGCTCTCCATCGCCGCGCTCGAAGCGCCAAGAGAGACGAGCGTCGCGCTGACGCGCGCCGGCCTCACGACATTGGGCGATCTCGCCGATCGTTCTTCGGCCGCGCTGACGGCGCGTTTCGGCGATGAAACGATGCGGCGGCTGACGCGCATTCTGGGACGCGAAGACGCGCGCATCACGCCCTTGCGGTCCCTGCCGGAATGCATGGTCGAGCGGCGCTTCGCCGAACCTTTTCTCGATCTCTCCGCGATAGAAAACGTTCTGCGCCCATTGATCGTGGAAGCGACGGGCATTCTCGAAAAGCGCGGCGAAGGCGGCCGCGCGTTCGAAGCGCGCTTCTTTCGCACCGACGGCGCCGTCGCGTCCCTACGCTTCGAAACCGGCGCGCCCTCGCGCAATGTCGAGGCGCTGCTGCGGCTCTTTCGCCTGAAGGCCGACTCGCTCGCCGATCCGCTCGATCCGGGATATGGCTTCGACGTCATCCGCTTTTGCGTCCTCAACGCCGAAACTCTGGCGCAAAGCCAGATCGGCTTCGAACGGCAGGACGCGCAAGATGGCGATTTCGCCGATCTCGTCGATCGTCTCGCGGCGCGTTTCGGCCGCGAATGCGTGCTGCGCTTTGCGGCGCGTGACACGCATGATCCCATGCGCGCCGCCGCCTATGTCGACGCCGCCGCGTCTCCTTCTTCCCCGCCCAGTTCCTGGCCGAAGCCTGAGCCGGGCGAGCCGCCCTTGCGGCCGCTGTTTCTGTTCGATCCGCCGCAGCCCATCGAAACCATGGCGGAGACGCCGGACGGTCCGCCGATGCATTTCAAATGGCGCCGCGTGCGCCATTTGATCGCCCGCGCCGAAGGGCCGGAGCGCATCGCGCCGGAATGGTGGCGCAACGCCGCCGGCGCGCGCCCGCGAACACGCGACTATTACCGCCTCGAAGATCGCGACGGCCGTCGCTTCTGGGTGTTTCGCGAAGGGCTCTATGAAAGCGAAACCGCCGCGCCGCGCTGGTTCCTGCATGGGCTCTTCGCATGAGCTCGCCTTTCGCCGAACTCGTCGCGGCGACGAATTTCTCCTTCCTGCGCGGCGCGTCGCATCCGTCAGACATGGCGCTGACGGCGCTGCTGCTCGGCCATAGCGGAATTGGCATCGCCGACCGCAACAGCGTCGCCGGGGTCGTGCGCGCCTATGCCGCGCTGAAGGAACTGCGCGAAAAATTAAGCGATCCGCCGGCCGGCGACGAGGTGACGCTCGCGCAGCTCGGTGCAGAGCGCGCCCAATCCTTCAAGCTCGCCGTCGGCGCGCGGCTCGTCTTCGCCGACGAGACGCCGGACATCATCGTATATCCGCAAAATCGCAACGGCTGGGCAAAGCTCACGCGGCTGCTGACGATAGGGAATCTTCGCGCCAGGAAAGGCGAATGCCATCTTTATGTCGACGATCTCGCGCGGGCCGCCCGCGATCTGCTGCTGATCGTCATGCCGTCGCGCAATCTGGCGCGCCTGCCGTCGACGCTCGCGCTTTTGCGCGATCTTGCGCAAGGCGACGTCTGGCTCGGCGCGACCATGCCGCGGCGCGGCGACGACAGGCGCCGTCTCGCGAAACTGAAAGAGATCGCCGCGCGCGGGGGGACGCCGCTGCTTGCGACGAATGACGCGCTTTACGCCGATCCCGGCCAGCGCGATCTGCAAGACGTCATGACCTGCATTCGCGAAGGCGTGACGCTCGCGCAAGCCGGGCGCCGGCTGGAGGTCAACGCCGAACGCCATTTGAAGACGCCCGACGAAATGGCGCGTCTCTTTACCGACGCGCCGGAGGCGATCGAAGAGACGCAATGTTTTCTGGCGCGCGTCGATTTCTCGCTCGATCAGCTGAAATATGAATATCCGGACGAGCCTATTCCGCCGGGGCGAAACCCCCAGGAATGGCTCGAGGAACTGACCTGGCGTCACGCCGCGATGCGCTATCCGCAAGGCGTGCCGGAGCAAGTCGATAAGCTCCTGCGCGAAGAACTGGCGCTCATCGAGACACTCGACTATGCGCGCTATTTTCTTACCATTCACGACATCGTGCGGATCGCCGAAGACAAGGGGATTCTCTGCCAGGGTCGCGGCTCCGCCGCCAATTCCGCCGTCTGTTACGTGCTCGGCGTCACCTGCGTCGATCCGGCGGAGAACGACCTGCTCTTCGCCAGATTCATCTCGCAGGAGCGCAAGGAGCCGCCCGACATTGACGTCGATTTCGAGCATGAGCGGCGCGAAGAGATCATCCAGCATATTTACGGCAAATACGGCCGCGAACGCGCCGGGCTCGTCGCGACCGTCATCAGCTACCGGCCGCGCAGCGCCATTCGCGAAGTCGGCAAGGTCTTCGGACTGACCGAGGATGTGACCGCCGCGCTCGCCGGCATGCAATGGGGCAGCTGGGGCTCCGACATTCCGCTGGCCTACATCCGCCAGACCGGGCTTGATTCCGAAAATCCAATCATCCGCCGCGCCATTCATTTCGCCAAGCGGCTGCTTGGCTTTCCGCGCCATCTCTCGCAGCATGTCGGCGGCTTCGTTCTCGCGCGCGGGCGGCTCGACGAGCTGACGCCGATCGCCAACGCCGCGATGCCCGACCGCACCTTCATCGAATGGGACAAGGACGACATCGACGCGCTCGGCCTGATGAAGGTCGATGTGCTGGCGCTCGGCATGCTCACCTGCATTCGAAAATGTTTCGACTATTTGCGCGCCCATGAAGAAAGGGACATCGGCCTCGCCGACGTCCCGTCCGACGACAAAGCGACCTACGACATGCTGTGCAGAGGCGACTCGATCGGCGTCTTTCAGGTCGAAAGCCGCGCGCAGATGAACATGCTGCCGCGCCTGAAGCCGCGTGAATTCTACGATCTCGTCATTCAGGTGGCGATCGTGCGGCCGGGACCCATACAGGGCAATATGGTGCATCCCTATTTGCGTCGCCGCTCCGGAAGCGAGCCGGTGATCTATCCTTCGCCCGCGCCCGAGCATGGGCCGGCGGACGAATTGCGCAAGGTGCTCGAAAAGACCAAGGGCGTGCCGCTCTTTCAGGAGCAGGCGATGAAGCTCGCCATGGTCGCGGCGAAATTCTCCGATGTTGAAGCCAATCGTCTGCGCCGCGCCATGGCGACCTTCCGCAATGTCGGCACGATCCATCAATTCGAATCAATGATGGTCGAGCGCATGGCGGCGCGCGGCTATGACCGCGGCTTCGCGCAAAGCTGTTTCGAACAGATCAAGGGCTTCGGCTCTTATGGCTTTCCAGAGAGCCACGCCGCGTCCTTCGCCAAGCTCGTCTATGTCTCTTCCTGGATCAAATGCCACTATCCGGCGATCTTCGCCTGTGCGCTGCTCAATTCACAGCCGATGGGCTTTTACGCGCCGGCGCAGATTGTGCGCGACGCGCGCGAGCATGGCGTGGAGGCGCGCGCTGTCGACGTGAATTTCAGCGAATGGGACAATACGCTGGAGCACGCGGAAAACGGAGATTTGGCGCTGCGTCTCGGCTTTCGACAGGCGGACGGCGTGCATGAAAGCGAAGGAAGACGCATCGTCGAAGCGCGAACCAAATCCTATGACAGCGTCGAAGATCTGGCGCGGCGCGCGGCGCTCAACGCCGCGACGATGCGCGCGCTCGCCGACGCTGACGCTTTTCGCTCCTTGCAGAGCGACCGCCGCGACGCGCTCTGGGCCGTGCGGCGTCTGCCGGACGCGAAGCCCCTGCCGCTCTTTGCGGCCGCGGACGCGCGCGAACTCGCCAAGGAAGAAGATCCGCTGCTGCCGCAGATGTCGCTTGGCGAACATGTCGCCGCCGATTACCAAACGCTGCGGCTGTCGTTGAAAGCGCATCCAATGGCGGTGCTGCGGCCGATTTTTGCGCGCGAGCGCATCAGGACCTGCGCGGAAGCAAACGCGCTTGCCGACGGCGCCTTTGCGCGCGCGGCGGGCGTCGTGCTGGTGCGACAGCGGCCTGGACAGGGCAACGCTATTTTCGTCACGCTCGAGGATGAAACCGGCATCCTCAATATCGTCATCTGGGCGCGGCTCTTCGAGCGCTACCGCCGCGAGACGATGGCGTCACGACTCATGCTGGTGGAAGGAAGGGCGCAGAAGAGCCCGGAGAATGTCATGCATCTGATGGCGCAGCGGATCATCGACCGCAGCGGCGATTTCAACAGGCTGTCAGAGGCGCATCGGCCCGAAATCGCCCTGTCGCGCGCCGACGAATTGATCCGTCCTCAACATCCGCGCAGCCGTCACCCGCGCGACGTTCGAATCCTGCCGAAATCGCGGGATTTTCACTAAACTGCTGCAGACGCCGCTCAACTGCTCTTCAGCCGCTTGTCGGCCGGCAGGCTGGCCAGCGCCTGCTGGCGCAGCTTTTCGACTTCGACGCGCGTCTTGCGCGCCTCGGCGCGCGCGACCTTGGCGGCGCGGCGCACCGGCAGATGCCCAAGCCAGGAAGAGATTCCGCCGGCGAGCACGCCAATGGCGATCGACGCCAGAACGACGAGGAAGATCGGCGCCTCGAAAGAGGGACCGGATCCATCATTGGGCGCGAAGGGATCGAGGCCGATGCGAACCGATCCACGATTGGCCATCGAGAAAAACAGAATGACGAGCGCCAGCGGCACGAAAATGATGACGCGCAGGATGGACTTCATGACATCTCCTCTTGCCGGTCGCCGCGCGACACGCGGGGCAGCCGCAACCTACAGCCGCCGCACGCCATTGCCGCGCGTCCAGAGATCGAGAGGACGCAGCCGCCTTAGATCGTCTCAGCCCTGATAGTTCTCATTGAGGCGCTCGCGCATCTCTTTGCCCGTCTTGAAGAAAGGCACGCTCTTTTCCTGAACCGAGACCTGCGCGCCGGTGCGCGGATTGCGGCCGGTGCGCGCATCGCGCTTCTTGACCGAAAAAGCCCCAAAGCCCCGCAATTCGACGCGATCGCCGCGCGCCAGCGCGCTGGTGATCTCGTCGAGAATCGTGCTGACGATCGTCTCGACATCGCGCTGGTAGAGATGGCCGTTTCGCCGCGCGATGCGTTGAATGAGTTCCGACTTTATCATGAGCCGATCCAATAGCTTGGCGTCGAAAAAGCTAGTCCGCGACGCCCCCCGAGTCAGTTCGCGGCCGAATGCTGCCAAATCGCCAATAGGCCGTCAAGCTCGCCGCTTCGTCCGAGCACGATTGTTTTTTCTAAAAAATCTGCGATCGAAGCCAATCCGGCGACCCGCGCGATTCCGGCCGCGCCCTCAATCAGCCCAAGCCGCTCAAGGCTGGATTTCTTCTTCCATTCCCGGACCGGCAGGTCCTTCGCAACGCCCTTGTTGGCGACAAGCCAGTCGATGGCCTCGCGCTGACCGCCGATGAGATCGACGAGCTTGAGCGGCACGCCCTGGCGCGCGGTGAATATGCGTCCGTCGGAAATTTTCGCGAGCTGCGCGTCGTCGAGATTGCGCCGCTCCTGCACGAGGCCTTTGAACCAAGCATAGGAATCGGCGACAAGGCTCGCCACCGCCTCCCGAGCCGCCGGACTCGTCGGCTCGAAGCCGCTCGGCGCCGCCTTGAGCGGCGACGATTTGATCGTTTCGACCTCGACGCCCCAATTATTCAATAGCTTCGAGACATTTGGATATTGGAACAGCACGCCGATCGAGCCGACGAGCGAATTGCCCCGGGCGACGATCGTATCTGCTGCAAGCGCGGCGATATAGGCGCCGGAAGCAGCCACCGTGCCGACCACGGCGACGACCGGCTTCTTCTCGGCTACCCGCCGCAACTCATCATAAAGTCGCTCAGAGCCGGTCGTCGTTCCGCCGGGGCTTTCGATCTCCAGCAGCAAGGCCTTGGCCTGGTTCGACGCGCCGATCTTCTTGATCAGATCGATCGTATCGTCGTCGCCGAGGATCATGCCCTGCAACTCGAAACGCGCGATATGCGGCGTGAGCTTATCGGCTGAGTCGGCGCCGCCGAGCCGAAACACTGCGACAAGTCCGGCGACGCCCAAGGCGCCAAGAGCGGCAAGGCGCCACCAGCCAAGCTTCCGGCGAAGCCTTCGGCGGTCAATGAGATAGTCCGTGGGAGTCGACATCGGCACATCCGGGTTGGCGGCGCGGCGCGCAGCGCGCCATTGCGCAGGAAGGTAATTCCGCACTAGGCGATTTGGAAGACGCTGGCCTATCGGCGCGTGGCGTCGATCGCCCAGGCAAGATAATCAGGGTCCGCCTCGGCTACGTCGACGCGCAGGATTTCCGGCGTCTCATAGCTGTGCTGGCGGCGGACCAGTTCGGCGAGCGCGCGATAGTCCTCGCCACGCGCTTTCATGTGCAGCAAAAATTCCGTCTCTTCGCGCATCTCGCCCTTCCAGACGTAGCAGCTTCGAATGGGCATGATCTGAACGCAAGCGGCGAGTCTGGCGGAGAGCGCCATCTGGGCCAGCGCGCGCGCCTGTTCCTCGTCATCGACGGTCGTAACCAGGATCGCGAGCCCGCTCATGCGCGCTCAGCCGCCGATCACGGTGGTGAGCACCTGGCCGCCTCGCGCCAGCGTGATTTTCCAATAGTAGGCGCGTCCCGCCGTGATCTTCTCCAATTCGCGCGTCGTCTCGATCTTTTGATCGTTGACCGCGAGAATGACGTCGCCGCGCTGCAGATTGAGCTGTTGCGCGACAGTGCCATCGTCGATCTCGGAAACGACGACGCCATTGGCCGCTCCCTGGACGGACATTTCTTCGATGACCGCAGGGGAAATATTGACGACCGTCGCGCCCGCGAAGGGCGACGCGCCCTTGATCTTCACTGCGTCGCGCGGCGGCGTTTCGGGCGCCGGCGCGAGGCGGATTTGCGCCGCGATCTTCTTGCCGCCGCGCAGCACGCCGAGCGTCGCCTGGCCGCCGAGCGGCTTGGTCGCCAGACGATAGCCGACCGACTCAGGGTCGTCGGCCGTCTGTCCGTCGACCGATACAATCACGTCGCCGCGCTTCAAGCCGGCTTCGGCGGAGGGCCCTTTCGGGTCGACGTCGGCCAAGAGCGCGCCGGTCGGACGATCGAGCCCGAGACCGTCGGCGATTTCCTGCGAAAGCGTTTGCAGGCTCGCGCCCATCCAGGCCCGCTTCACCTGCTTGCCGCCGCCCTTCGCCGCGGCGATCACGCTTTTCACCATATTGGCGGGAATCGCGAAGCCGATGCCGACCGATCCGCCGGATTTGGAGAAAATCGCCGAATTGATGCCGACGACGCGGCCGTTCATATCGACGAGCGGCCCGCCCGAGTTGCCGGGATTGATCGCGGCGTCGGTCTGGATGAAGAATCCGTAGTCGGAAATGCCGACATGGGTGCGCGCCAGCGCCGAAATGATGCCCTGCGTCACCGTCTGGCCGACCCCGAAAGGATTGCCGATCGCAAGCGTCAGATCGCCGACTTCAAGCGCGTCGGAATCGCCAAGCTCGATCATCGGAAAATTGGCGCCTTCAGTCAGTTTGAGCACGGCGAGATCGGTGCGCGGATCGCGCAGCAGAATCTTCGCGGGGATTTCGCGCTTGTCGGCGAGCGCGACTTTCACGTCGGTCATGCCCTCGATGACGTGATTATTGGTCACGACGAGGCCGCTCTGATCGACGATCACGCCGGAGCCCAGCGACTGCGCCATGTTGCGCCCGGGCATGCCGCCGCCCCCGCCAAAGAAGCGCTGGAAGACCGGATCCTCGAACAGCGGATTGGCCGGCATGCGCTCGACGCGCGAAGCGAAGACATTGACGACCGCCGGCTGCGCCTTTTTGACGATGGGCGCGAAGGACAGAGCAATGTCGGCGCGGCTTGTCGGAACCACGCGCTCCAGCGCAGGCTGCGCCTGCGCGCAGCGCAATTGCCCGCCCTCGACAAAAGGCGCAATGCCAGCGGCGCAGACGAGCGCCGCAAAAAAAATCTGACGCAAAGACAGGCGCATCGGCCGCTCCCATGAATCGCTAACGCAAATATAGCCTGAATCGGGACAGCGATAAGGAGGCATCGACTCAGCGTGGCGCGAACGAAGCGCGGCCGCCGATGCAACCGATGGCGCCGACGCGCGGACCGACGAGATAGCCGAGAAGCGGTAGATCGGGGATCAGGAACAGCAGAGCGAACCGGCCCCAGCTCGCACCCAACCGCCAATACGCAAAAGAGGCGGCCGCCAGAAGCGCCGCCCCTTCGAATCGCAACGGCATTGTCGGCCCGCCCGAAACATCGGATCGCGACTCAGGCCGGATCATCATCGTTACGCCGCTTGTTCCTCGCTTTTGGCTGGCCCGGAATCCTGGCCTTTGGCGTCGACGTCGCGGTCGACGAATTCGATCACAGCGAGCGGCGCGTTGTCGCCATAGCGGAAGCCCGCCTTCAACACGCGCGTATAGCCGCCGTTACGGTCTTTGTAGCGAGGCCCCAGCACGTCGAAGAGCTTGCCGACGAGCTTCACGTCCTTGATCTGCGCGATCGCCTGACGGCGCGCATGGAGATCGCCGCGCTTGCCGAGCGTCACCAGCTTCTCGACGACGGGGCGAAGGTCCTTCGCCTTGTATAGCGTCGTGACAATCTGCTCATGCTTGATGAGCGCCTGCGCCATATTGGCGAACATCGCCTTGCGGTGCTCATGCGTGCGCCCGAAGCGGCGCTTCTTGTGACCGTGATACATGCGGCTCTCCGTTGATTATGCGGCCGCCGTGCCAAGGAACGGCCGTCGTTTATCGGCAGTCGGCAAATTGGCAATAGGCAGTCGGGAAAAACCAACTGCCGACTGCCGAAGACCGACTGCCGTCAATAATGCTCCTCGAATCTCTTCGCGAGATCGTCGATATTCTCCGGCGGCCAGCCGGGCACTTCCATGCCGAGATGCAGGCCCATTTGCGCCAGCACTTCCTTGATCTCGTTCAATGACTTGCGGCCGAAGTTCGGCGTGCGCAGCATTTCCGCTTCCGACTTCTGGATGAGGTCGCCGATATAGACGATATTGTCGTTCTTCAGACAGTTCGCCGAACGCACCGAAAGCTCCAATTCGTCGACCTTCTTCAGCAGCGCCGGATTGAAGGCGAGCTGCGGGATCGACGGGGCGGCCTCTTCGCGGCGCGGCTCTTCGAAATTGACGAAGACGTTGAGCTGGTCCTGCAGAATGCGCGCCGAAAAGGCGAGCGCGTCTTCGGGAGTCATGGCGCCGTTGGTTTCGAGCGTCAGCGTCAACTTGTCATAGTCGAGAACCTGGCCCTCGCGGGTGTTCTCGACGCGATAGCTCACCTTCTTCACCGGCGAATAGAGGCTGTCGATCGGAATGAGGCCGATTGGCGCGTCTTCGGCGCGGTTGCGGTCGGCGGGCGCATAGCCCTTGCCGGTCGCAATGGTGAATTCGATGCGGATCTCAGCGCCCTCGTCGAGCGTGCAGATGACGAGATCTGGGTTCAGAATCTGGACGTCGCCCGACGTCTGGATGTCGCCAGCGGTGACGACTCCCGGTCCGGTCTTCTTGAGCGTCAGGCGCTTCACGCCCTCGCCCTGATATTTGATGGCGATGTCCTTGATGTTGAGGACGATGTCGGTCACGTCCTCGCGCACGCCGGGGATCGACGAGAATTCATGCAGCACCCCGTCGATGTGAATCGACGTGATCGCCGCGCCCTGCAAGGACGACAGCAGGATGCGGCGAAGGGCGTTGCCGAGCGTCACGCCGAAGCCGCGCTCGAGCGGCTCGGCGACGGCCGTCGCCACGCGCTTCGGATCGTCTCCGGCGGTGACGTCGAGCTTGTTCGGCTTGATGAGTTCCTGCCAGTTCTTCTGGATGCTCACTTGGAGGCCTTTCCTTGAAGCTCCTGAACGCGGCGTCGGGGCATGTGTCGCGCGCCGCGCGAAATCAAATCGGGCAATCTGAAATAACCTCAGACGCGGCGCCGCTTGCGCGGCCGGCAGCCGTTATGCGGAATGGGCGTCACGTCGCGGATCGAGGTGACGGTGAAGCCCGCCGCCTGCAGCGCGCGCAACGCCGACTCGCGACCCGAGCCCGGGCCGGAGACTTCCACTTCGAGCGTGCGCACGCCGTGCTCGCCGGCCTTGCGGGCGGCGTCTTCGGCGGCCATCTGCGCCGCGTAGGGCGTCGATTTGCGCGAACCCTTGAAGCCCATCGCCCCTGCCGACGACCAGGAAACTGTGTTGCCCTGCGCGTCGGTGATGGTGATCATGGTGTTGTTGAACGTCGAATTCACATGCGCGACGCCGGAAACGATGTTCTTGCGCTCGCGGCGACGAACGCGCGTTGTGTCCTTGGCCATTGTTCAGTTTGCCTTTCGATATCGACGCCGCCGTAATTCCAGCGGCTCCACCTGGGCAGTCGGCAGTCGGGCTTCGGCAGTCGGAAAAAACCGAATGCCGAATGCCGACTTACGACCGCCGGAATTATTTCTTCTTGCCGGCGATCGGCTTCGCCTTGCCCTTGCGGGTGCGGGCGTTGGTGTGTGTGCGCTGGCCACGCACGGGCAATTGCCGGCGATGGCGCAAACCGCGATAGCAGCCAAGGTCCATCAGGCGCTTGATATTGATCGACACCTCGCGGCGCAGATCGCCCTCGACCATGTAATCGCGGTCGATGGTCTCGCGAATTTGCAGCACTTCCGCGTCGGTGAGCTGCGCCACGCGCCGCTCCGACGGAATGCTCACCTTCTCGCAAATCTCCGCCGCTTTCTTGGGGCCGATGCCGTGGATATATTGGAGCGCGATAACGACGCGCTTGTTGGTCGGTATATTGACGCCTGCAATACGGGCCACTGTGCCTCTCCATTAGGGGGAGCTGTCGCTCCCAAGTTGACGCCCGCGTCCGGTGGAGCCCGGCCCTTGCGGACGGCTGCGAACCGTTTTCATACGAAAACGGGCCCCGCCCCCCAAGCCGGGAGCCGGAGCCGCCTGTTCGACAACGTGAAGAGCGTTTATTTAGGGGCGAACGGCCAATGGGTCAAGCGGCTTCATGAAAATACTGGAGCGTGCTTCGAAAACGCGCAACCCGACTTTTCGCGCGGAGCGCGCTCCCTACGTTTGAGATCGATCACGAAAACCACATTCCGGCGATCGCGCCCTAAGGCGGCGTGATCTAGCCGCGGTCGATCGTCGCGCCGACAAGCGCGCGATCGATCGCCGCCGTCACCTCGTCGATCGGCGCCATGCCGTCGATCCTGGTCAGTTGGCTGCGCCCGGCATAATGGGCCGACACGGGCGCGGTCTGGACGCGATAGGCCTCGAGCCGCGTCTTGAAGCTCTCCGGATTGTCGTCGGCGCGCACGGCGCCGCCAGCGGCGACGGTCTCGTCCACCCGCTTGCGCATCCGATCGACCAGCGCGCCCTCGTCGACGACAAGCTCAAGCACGGCGTCGAGCGCCATGCCCTTGCGAGCGAGAAGCTCGCGCAGCGTCTCGGCCTGGGCCACGGTGCGCGGAAAGCCGTCAAGGATGAACCCCTTGGCGCAGTCCGGCGAATCCAGGCGCTCGTCGATCAGTCCGATCACCACCGCGTCCGGCACTAGAGCGCCGGCGTCCATGATCTCCTTGGCCTTGAGCCCGATCGGCGTTTTCGCGGCGACCGCGGCGCGCAGCATGTCGCCGGTCGAAAGCTGCGGCACGCCGTGCCTTTCGACCAGACGCATCGCCTGCGTTCCCTTGCCGGCCCCCGGCGGACCGAGCAGCACCAGCCTCATCGCGCGCGCTTTCCGCCGCGAAGCTTGGTTTTGCGGATCAGCCCCTCATATTGCTGCGCCTGCATGTGGCCGTGAATTTGCGACACCGTATCCATCGTCACGCTAACGACGATCAGCAGCGACGTGCCGCCAAAATAGAATGGCAGGTTGGCGTAGGCGATCAGCGCTTCTGGGATGAGACAGATAATGGCGAGATAGGCGGCGCCGAGCACGGTGATTCGCATCAGAACGTCGTCGATGAATTTCGCGGTGCGCTCGCCCGGGCGAATGCCAGGCAGGAAGCCGCCATGCTTCTTGAGATTGTCCGCCGTCTCGACCGGATTGAACACGATCGCGGTATAGAAGAAGGCGAAGAAGACAATCAATCCGACATAGGCGAGCATATACAGCGGCCGGCCGTGGCCGAAATAAGCGGAAATCGTCGCGAAAACGCTTTCGCTGCCGGTCGACTGATAGAAATTCGCGACCGTCGTCGGCAAAAGCAGCAACGACGAGGCGAAGATCGGCGGAATGACGCCGGAGGTGTTGAGCTTCAGCGGCAGGAACGACGTCTGTCCCTCATAGACCCGATTGCCGTGCTGGCGCTTGGGATAGGTGATCAGCAGGCGCCGCTGCGCGCGCTCCATGAAGACGATAAAGGCGACGACGCCGAAGGACATGACGATGACGCCGATGATCAGCGCGGTCGAGATCGCGCCCTGACGCCCCAGCTCCAAAGTCGACACGATCGCCGACGGGAAAGCGGCGACGATGCCGGCGAAGATGATCAGCGAGGAGCCGTTGCCGATGCCGCGCGAGGTGATCTGCTCGCCAAGCCACATCAGGAACATCGTGCCGCCGACGAGCGTCACGACCGTGGTGATGCGGAAGAAAATGCCCGGATCGGTGACGACGCCCGGCTGGCCCTCGAGCCCGATCGCCATGGCGTAGGCCTGGAAGGTCGCGAGCGCGACGGTCAGGTAGCGCGTATATTGATTGAGGACTTTGCGCCCCTGCTCGCCCTCTTTCTTCAGCGTTTCGAGCGTCGGAATGACCGACGTCAGCAGCTGGATGATGATCGAGGCCGAAATATAGGGCATGATATTGAGCGCGAAAATCGCGCGGCGCTGCACCGCGCCGCCCGCGAACATGTTGAAAAGCTCCAGCATGCCCTTCGACTGGCCGAAGAAGCTTTTCGCGAAGGCTTCGGGGTCGATGCCGGGCAGCGGCACGTAAGTGCCGAGGCGGTAGACGATCAGCGCGCCCAGCGTGAACCAGATGCGCTTCTTCAACTCCTCGGATTTGCCGAAGGCGGAGAGATTGACGTTGGCCGCGAGCTGCTCGGCTGCCGATGCCATGTAGGAACTCCCCTGTCGCGCCGCCAAGCATGCGACGCATTTTGTTGGGCGGAGGGCGAGCGCTTCGCCGAGGCTCGCCCGGCTCCGCAAGGAGCGCTTGATATAAAACAGCGCGGCCGCTCATGCGAGAGCGGCCGCGCATTTTGCTCTATGGCGCCGTCGACTCGCCGGCGAGAAGCTTTAACGAACCGCCCGCCGCTTCGATCGCGGCGACCGCCGACTTCGAGGCCGCCGCGACCTCGAAGGCGAGCTTGGCCTTCAACTCGCCCTGGCCGAGTATTTTGACGCCGTCGCGGGGCTTGGCGACAACGCCCGCCGCCAGCAGCGCGTCGAGCGTCACCGGCGCATTGGCGTCGAGCTTGCCGGCGTCGACCGCCTGCTGGATGCGCCCGAGATTGACCTCGTTGTAGTCGACCGAGAAGGGATTGTAGAATCCGCGCTTGGGCAGGCGGCGATGCAGCGGCATCTGGCCGCCCTCGAATCCCTTGATCGCGACGCCGGTGCGCGCCTTCTGACCCTTGACGCCGCGGCCGCCGGTCTTGCCCTTGCCAGAGCCGATGCCGCGGCCGACGCGCATGCGGTTCTTGCTTGCGCCCGAATTGTCGGAAAGTTCGTTGAGTTTCATGGCCGCGTCCTCACTTCCCGTCGCTCGTTTCGCCGTCGACGATTTTGACGAGATGCGCCACCTTGGCGATCATGCCGCGCACGGCCGGCGTATCTTCCAGCGCGCGGCGACGGCCGATGCGCGTCAGGCCGAGGCCGAGAAGCGTGCGACGCTGGCGCTCGGGACGGCCGATCGGGCTGCCGGTCTGCTCGACGACGATCTGCTGCTTGTTCTTGGTCATGGGTCGCCTCCTTACGCGTCGACGGCGTCGGCGTCGACGCCTTGACGGCGCGACTGCAGCACCGAGACTTTGAGCGAGCGGCGCGCCGCGACCGAGCGCGGCGAATCCTCGTGGCCGAGCGCGTTGAAGGTCGCGCGGATCATGTTGTAGGGGTTGGAAGAGCCTTGGCTCTTCGCCACCACGTCATGCATGCCGAGCGTCTCGAAGACGGCGCGCATCGGCCCGCCCGCGATGATGCCCGTGCCCGCCGGCGCCGCGCGGAGAATGACGCGGCCCGCGCCATGGCGGCCCTGCACGTCATGATGCAGCGTGCGCCCTTCGCGCAGCGGCACGCGGATCAACGCGCGCTTCGCCGCTTCGGTCGCCTTGCGGATCGCTTCAGGCACTTCGCGCGCCTTGCCGTGTCCGTAGCCGACGCGACCCTTCTGGTCGCCGACGACGACGAGCGCGGCGAAGCCGAAGCGCCGGCCGCCCTTCACCACCTTGGCGACGCGATTGATATGGACCAGCCGATCCACAAATTCGCTGTCGCGGTCGTCTCGATCCCGGTCGCGACCGCGACCGCCTTCTCCATCACGCGCCATTTTCTCTTCCGTCACTTACGCAGCGCATCGCCGCGCCGCTCGCTTCGTTTCGTCCCGCTCCCGCGAGCGGGAGAAGGGATTTAAAATTCCAGGCCGCCCTCTCGGGCGCCTTCGGCCAGCGCCTTGACGCGGCCGTGATACATGTAAGCGCCGCGGTCGAACACGACCTGTTTGACGCCCTTGGCGACGGCGCGTTCGGCGAGCAGCTTGCCGACGACCTTCGCCGCCTCGACATTCGCGCCGGTCTTCAGACCTTCGCGATTGTCCTTCTCAAGCGAAGAGGCGGCGACGACCGTCGCGCCCTTCTCGTCGTCGATGATCTGGGCGTAAATCTGCTTCGACGAGCGAAACACCGACAGACGCAGACGCCCATAGGCGCGCTCACGGATCGCCCGGCGCACGCGCGCCTTGCGACGCTGCTCGACATTGACATCCCTGGGCATGGCGGGTCCTTACTTCTTCTTGCCTTCCTTGCGGAAGATGAATTCATTGGCGTATTTGACGCCCTTGCCCTTATAGGGCTCGGGGCCGCGCAAGGCGCGAATTTCGGCGGCGACCTGGCCGACCTGCTGCTTGTCCATGCCGCTGATGGTGATTTCCGTCGGCTTCGGCGTCACGATCGCGATGCCGGCCGGAATCGGAAAATTCACGTCATGCGAATAGCCAAGCGCGAGCTGCAGAGTCTTGCCCTGCACCGCGGCGCGATAGCCGACGCCGGTGATTTCGAGCTTCTTTTCAAAGCCCGCCGTCACGCCGACGACGATATTGTTGATCCGCGCCCGCGCCGTTCCCCACAGCGCGCGCGCGCGCTTGGTTTCATTGCGCGGGTCGACCTTGAGGGCGTTGTCCTGCTGGACGACGGAAACCTCGTCGGGAACCAGGAACTCCAGCTGGCCCTTCGCGCCCTTCACCTGCACGAGCTGACCGTCCACCTTGGCGGTGACGCCGGCGGGAACGATGACAGGCTTCTTGCCGATACGAGACATTGTTGCAAATCCTGTTTGATGAGGCGCAAGGTCTAGAAGACCTTGCACAGCACCTCGCCGCCGACATTGTTTTCGCGCGCCGCGTGATCGGCCATCACGCCCTTCGGAGTCGACACGATGGTGACGCCGAGGCCGTTCGCGACGCGCGGCACCGCGCCGACCGCCGCATAGACTCGGCGGCCCGGACGCGACACGCGTTCGATCTGCTTGATCACCGGCTCGCCATCGAAATATTTCAGCTCGATCTCGAACTCGGTGCGGCCATTGCCGAAGTCGGCGCTGCTATAGCCGCGGATATAACCCTCTTCCTTCAGCACGTCGAGCACATGGGCGCGCAGCTTGGAGCCCGGTGAGGACACCTTGTCCTTGCGGCGCATCTGCGCATTGCGGATGCGGGTGAGGAGATCGCCCAATGGATCGTTGATCGCCATTTATTCGTCTCCTTACCAGCTCGACTTCACAAGGCCGGGCACGAGGCCGCGGGAGCCGAGTTCGCGCAGCGCGATGCGCGACATTTTCAACTTGCGATAAAAGGCGCGCGGACGGCCAGACACTTCGCAGCGGTTGCGCACCCGTACGGACGCCGAATTGCGCGGCAGCGCGGCAAGCTTGAGTCGGGCCTCGAACTGCTCTTCGACGGTCAGCGCCTTGTCCTTGGCGACCGCCTTCAGCCGCGCGCGCCGCCCCGCGTAGGACTTCACGAGCCTTTGCTTCCGCTTGTTGTTCTCAATCGCGCTTTTCTTCGCCATTGCCAGTTTTGCCTTTCGGTATCCGCGTTTGAGGAGCTGTTACGCCCTCACTGCCGGAACGGGAAATTGAACGCCTTCAGCAAGGCGCATGCTTCTTCGTCGGTCTTGGCCGTCGTGCAGACGATGACGTCCATGCCCAGGATCGACTCGGCCTTGTCGTAGTCGATTTCAGGGAACACGATGTGCTCCTTGATGCCGAGCGCATAATTGCCGCGGCCGTCGAACGACTTCGGATTCAATCCGCGGAAGTCGCGCACGCGCGGCAATGCGACGGTGATCAGCCGGTCGAGGAACTCGTACATGCGCGTCTTGCGCAGAGTCACCTTCGCGCCGATCGGCATGTTTTCGCGCAGCTTGAAGGTCGAAATCGCCTTGCGGGCGCGGGTGACGACCGGCTTCTGCCCGGCGATGAGGCCGAGATCCGCCGCGGCCGCCGCCGCCTTCTTGCTGTCGTTGACGGATTCGCCGACGCCCATGTTGAGCACGATTTTCTCGATCGTGGGCACTTCAAGCACGTTCTTGTAGCCGAACTGCTTGGTGAGCGCCTCGCGCACGACCTCGTCATAGTGCTTCTTCATGCGCGGCGTATAGCCGGGGTCGAGAGCTGCGACCTTCGCCGGCTTTTCCTTGGCGACGGGCTTCTCGGCCGATTTGGCGGCCTTCTTCGGCTCTTTGGCCTCCGCGCCCTCGGCGGCGGGCTTTTGAGCCTTGGCGGGCTTTTCGGCCTTGGGCTTCTTTTCCTCAGCCATCGATCAATTCTCCGGAACGCTTGGCGACGCGGACCTTGCGGCCGTCGTCGAGAATCTTGAAGCCGACGCGCGTCGCCTTGCCGTCCTTGGGATCGGCGAGCGCGAGGTTCGACAAATCGATCGGCGCGGCCTTGTTGATGATGCCGGCTTCGCGATCCTTGGTCTGGCGCTGATGACGCTTTACAATGTTGACGCCGTCGACGACGGCGCGGCCTTCGTCAGGAATCACGCGCAGCACCTCGCCCTTCTTGCCCTTGTCGCGGCCGGCGAGAACGACGACCTTGTCGCCCTTCTTGATCTTGGCGGCCATTACAAAACCTCCGGGGCGAGCGAGATGATCTTCATGTGATTCTTGGCGCGCAGCTCGCGCGGCACCGGTCCGAAAATACGGGTGCCGATCGGCTCCTTCTGATTGTTGATCAGCACCGCGGCGTTCGAGTCGAAACGAATCACGGAGCCGTCGGAACGCTTGATGTCCTTCGCGGTGCGCACGACGACCGCCTTGAGCACGTCGCCCTTCTTCACGCGGCCGCGCGGGATCGCCTCCTTGATCGACACGACGATGATGTCGCCGACCCCAGCGTATTTGCGCTTGGAGCCGCCCAGCACCTTGATGCACATCACGCGGCGCGCGCCGGAGTTGTCGGCGACGTCGAGATTGGTCTGCATCTGAATCATGGCTTACCCGCCTTTCGTTCCGGTCTGGTTTCGACTCGCGCCGACTTCGTCCGGAGGTTTGTACGTTCGACTACGCCTTGGCCGCCTCTTCGACGACGCGCCAACGCTTCAATTTCGAAATCGGCGCGGTCTCTTCGATCGTCACCGCGTCGCCCACCTTGAACGCGCCACTCTCGTCATGGGCGTGATAGTTTTTCGTGCGGCGCACCGTCTTCTGAAACAGCGGATGGGTGAAACGGCGCTCGACCTTCACCACCACGGTCTTGTTCTGCTTGTCGCTGACGACGACGCCCTGGAGAATTCGCTTCGGCATGGCGCTTTAACCCTGCTTTTCGGCGCGCTTATGCGCGGCGATGGTTTTCGTGCGGGCAATGTCGCGACGAACGACGCGCACGCGTGAGGTGTTCTCGAGCTGGCCGGTCGCCCGCTGGAAGCGCAGATTGAACTGCTCTTTCTTAAGCTTCAGCACTTCGTCTTTGAGCTGATCTTCGGTCATCGCCTTGATGTCGGAGAGGCGCTGTTTGGATTTCATCACGTTCCCCTTATTCGGCGATGCGTTCGATGAAGCGCGTCTTAATCGGCAGCTTCGCGGCGGCAAGCGTCAAGGCCTCCCGCGCGATAGGCGCCGGCACGCCGTCGATCTCGAACATGATGCGGCCGGGCGCGACGCGCACCGCCCAGAATTCCGGTGCGCCCTTGCCCTTACCCATGCGCACTTCGGTCGGCTTCTTGGACACCGGCACGTCAGGGAAGATGCGGATCCAGACCCTGCCGGCGCGCTTCATATGGCGCGTCATGGCGCGGCGCGCGGCTTCGATCTGGCGCGCGGTCACGCGGTCCGGCTCCAGCGCCTTGAGGCCGAACTGACCGAAGTCGAGCGAATAGCCCGCCTTGGAGGCGCCCCGGATGCGGCCCTTGAAGGCCTTTCGGAACTTGGTGCGTTTGGGTTGCAGCATGATTGCGCTCTTTAATCTTGTTCGTTACGCCGCGTCGCGCGGTTCGCGCGGCTCGCGACGACGGCGTTCGCCGCCGCGATCGCGGTCATGATGATCGCCGCCGCCGGCAGCTTGTTCGGCGGCCTTTTTGTCCTGCGCCATCGGATCGTGCTCGAGGATTTCGCCCTTGAAGATCCAGACTTTGATTCCGCAAGCGCCATAGGCGGTATGCGCGGTCGCCGTGCCGTAATCGACGTCGGCGCGCAGCGTATGCAGCGGCACGCGGCCTTCGCGATACCATTCGAGACGCGCGATTTCGGCGCCGCCGAGACGGCCCGAGCAATTGATGCGAATGCCCTGCGCGCCGAGACGCATGGCCGACTGCACGGCGCGCTTCATCGCGCGGCGGAAGGCGACGCGGCGCTCGAGCTGCTGCGCGATCGACTCAGCGACGAGCGCGGCCTCGGTCTCGGGCTTGCGCACTTCGACGATGTTGATGACGACCTCGCTGCCGGTAAGCTTGCCGACGAGCTTGCGGATCTTGTCGATGTCCGCGCCCTTCTTGCCGATGACGACGCCGGGACGCGCCGAATGAATCGTCACTCGGCACTTCTTGTGCGGGCGCTCGATGACGATTTTCGACACCGCCGCCTGCTTTAAGGTCTTCGTCACCGCCTCGCGGATCGCCATGTCCTCGTGCAGCAGCTTGGCGTATTCGCCCTTGTTGGCGAACCAGCGCGAATCCCAGGTGCGGTTGACGCCCAGTCGCAGCCCGATCGGATTAACCTTCTGACCCATGGTCTCTATCCTTTAGGCGTTGGCTTGCGCTTCGACTTCGCGCACGATGATCGTCAGATTGGCGAAGGGCTTCTCGACCCGGCTCGCCCGGCCGCGGGCGCGGGCGTGGAAACGCTTCATCACCAACGCCTTGCCGACAAAGGCCTGGGCGACGATAAGATCGTCGACGTCGAGACAGTGATTGTTTTCGGCGTTGGCGATGGCGCTTTCGAGCGTCTTCTTCACGTCATGCGCGATCCGCTTTCTGGAGAACTCCAGATCGGCGAGCGCGCGATCCACCTTCTTGCCGCGGATCAACTGCGCGAGCAGATTGAGCTTCTGCGGCGACACGCGCAGCATGCGCGCGACCGCCTTCGCTTCGTTATCCGCAAGCCGGCGCGGATTGGCTTCCTTCGACATCGTGAGCCTCTCTTAGCCCCTCTTCGCCTTCTTGTCGGCCGCGTGGCCGTGGAAGGTGCGGGTGGGAGCGAATTCGCCGAATTTGTGCCCGATCATGTCTTCCGACACCGACACGGGAATATGTTTCTGGCCGTTGTGCACGCCGAAGGTCAGTCCCACGAATTGCGGGAGGATGGTGGAGCGGCGGCTCCAGATTTTGATCACCTCGGAGCGGCCGGAGCCGCGCGAGGTCTCGGCCTTCTTGAGAAGATAGCCGTCGACGAACGGGCCCTTCCAGATCGAGCGCGTCATGGGTTAGCCCTTCTTCTTGCGATTGTGCCGCGAGGACACAATGAAACGGTCGGTGGATTTATTGGTGCGGGTCTTCTTGCCCTTGGTTGGCTTGCCCCAGGGCGTGACCGGATGACGGCCGCCCGAGGTACGGCCCTCGCCGCCGCCATGCGGATGGTCGATCGGATTCATGGTGACGCCGCGGTTGTGCGGACGACGACCGAGCCAGCGCGAACGGCCGGCCTTGCCGATCGAGGTGTTCATATGATCGGGATTGGACACGGCGCCGATGGTGGCGAAGCACTGGCCGTGCACGAGACGCTGCTCGCCCGAATTCAGCCGGACGATCACATAGCCCTGGTCGCGGCCGACGATCTGCGCATAGGTTCCGGCCGAGCGGGCGATGGCGCCGCCCTTGCCGATCTTCATCTCGACATTGTGCACGATCGCGCCGACCGGAATATTGGCGATCGCCATGGCGTTGCCGGGCTTCACGTCGACCTGATTGCCGGCGATCACTTCGTCGCCGACGGAGAGCCGCTGCGGCGCGAGAATATAGGCGAGCTCATTGTCGGCGTAGCGGATGAGCGCGATGAAGGCCGTGCGATTGGGATCATATTCGAGCCGCTCGACCTTGCCGGGCACATCGAGCTTGCGCCGCTTGAAATCGACGAGGCGATAGGCCTGCTTATGGCCGCCGCCGCGAAAACGCACGGTGACGCGGCCGGCGTTGTTGCGCCCGCCGTTTGAGATCTTGCCCTCGGTCAGCGTCTTGACCGGCTTGCCCTTGTAGAGCTCGCTGCGGTCGACGATGACGAGCTGGCGAAGGCTCGGCGTGACCGGCTTGAATGTCTTCAGCGCCATAGTTCTATCCCCACGCCTTCCTTACAGTCCGGTCGTCACGTCGATCTTGTGGCCCTCGGCGAGAGTCACGACCGCTTTCTTGACGTCGCTCTGCTGGCCGCGCTGACCGCGGAAGGTCTTGACCTTGCCCTTGCGCACCAGCGTATTGACCGCTTCGACCTTGACGTCGAAGAGACCTTCGACCGCCGCCTTGATCTGCGGCTTCGTCGCGGTCTTTACGACCTTGAACACCACCTTATTGCTCTCCGAGGCGAGCGTCGCCTTCTCGGTGATGACCGGCGATACGATCACGTCGTAATGGCGAACGTCCTTGCTCATTTCAGTCGCGCCTCCAGCGCGTCCACCGCGGCGCGGGTCAACACCAGCTTCTCGCGGCGGAGGATGTCGTAAACATTGACGCCTTCGACGGGCAGAATGTCGATTTTCGGGATATTGCGTGCGGCGAGCACGAAATTGTTCTGCGGCGCGCCGCCGACAATGATGATCGCGTTCTCGAGGCCCGTCTTGGCGAAACTCGATGCGAGCAGCTTCGTCTTGGGCTCGGCGAGCTCCGCCGTCTCCCAGACGATGATACCGCCGTCCTTCGCCTTGGCGGACAGAGCATGTTTCAGCGCGAGCTGGCGCACCTTCTTGGTCAGATCATGCGCATGGCTGCGCACCACCGGTCCAAAGGAGCGTCCGCCGCCGCGGAACTGCGGCGCGCGCGCCGAGCCGTGACGGGCGCCGCCAGTGCCCTTCTGCTTGTGCAGCTTCTTGCCCGAGCGCGCGATGTCGGCGCGGTTCTTCACCGCATGGGTGCCGGCGCGCCGCTTGGCGAGCTGCCAGCGGATCATGCGGAAGATGAGGTCCTTGCGCGGCTCAAGGCCGAAGACCTCATCGGAGAGTTCGATCGAACCGGCCGCCTGGCCGTCGAACGACGTGACGTCGATCTTCACGGCTCAGTCCTCCTTCTTTTCTTCTTGCGGCGCGGCGTCCGAATTCGCGGCCTGGTCGCCAAGGCGGAATTTTCCCGGCTGCGGCGCATCCTTCGGCAACGCGCGCTTCACCGCGTCGCGCACGAAAATCCAGCCGCCGGCGGTGCCCGGCACCGCGCCTTCGACGAGCAACAGACCGCGATCGGGGTCCGTCCGCACGACGCGCAGATTTTGCGTGGTGACGCGCTCGACGCCCATATGGCCGGCCATTTTCTTGTTCTTGAAGGTCTTGCCGGGGTCCTGACGGCCGCCGGTCGACCCATGCGAACGATGCGAAATCGAGACGCCGTGCGACGCGCGCAGGCCGCCGAAGCCCCAGCGCTTCATCGGACCGGCGAAGCCCTTGCCGGTCGACGTTCCCGTCACGTCGACAAACTGGCCGACGACGAAATGATCCGCCGTGATCTCGGCGCCGATCGGCAGCAGCTCTTCCTCCTTCACGCGGAATTCGGCGAGCTTCAACTTCGGCTCCACCTTGGCCGCCGCGAAACGCGTACGTTCGGCCTTGGAGACATTCTTCACCTTGGCGCGGCCGATGCCGAGCTGAACGGCGGTATAGCCATTCTTTTCCATGGTCCGCTGCGCGACGACCTGACAGCCGTCGAGCTTTAGGACCGTGACCGGCACATGCTCGCCCGCCTCCGTGAAGACGCGGGTCATTCCGACCTTTTGCGCGATGACGCCCGACCGCATGATCCAATCCTTCGCAAAGCGCGCTCACATCTTAAGGAGCGTCGCTTGAATTCCCTTAGAGCTTGATCTCGACGTCGACGCCGGCGGCGAGATCGAGCTTCATCAACGCATCCACCGTCTGCGGGGTGGGATCGACGATGTCGAGAACGCGTTTATGCGTCCTGATCTCGAACTGCTCGCGCGACTTCTTGTCGATATGCGGCGAACGGTTCACCGTGAATTTCTCGATGCGCGTCGGCAACGGAATCGGACCGCGGACCTGAGCGCCCGTGCGCTTGGCCGTCGAAACGATTTCCTTGGTCGACGTGTCGAGAATCCGGTGATCGAACGCCTTGAGGCGAATCCGGATGTTTTGACCGTTCATTGTCTTGTCCTTTGGGACCGCGAGCGTTTCTGCCCGCCTTCATGCGCCGCGCGCCTTTGCGCGCGGCTTCGTTCACAAGAGCGAGCGCTTGGCCCGCGGCCCGGATTCGCTTTACTCGATGATGCTGGCGACGACGCCGGCGCCGACCGTCCTGCCGCCTTCGCGGATGGCGAAGCGCAGCTTCTCCTCCATCGCGATCGGCACGATCAGCACCACGTCCATCGTCACATTGTCGCCCGGCATCACCATCTCCACCCCGTCGGG